>NZ_BACP01000001.1 GCF_000260415.1 Liquorilactobacillus mali KCTC 3596 = DSM 20444 | reverse complement strand
TTTTTTTGATTTTCTATCCATTGGCTTCGCATTAACCCACAGCGAAAAATATACTTACAAATTTCATAACCTCACGTTAACTCAGGCTTTACACCTCGTGCTATTTTATATTCTAGATAGATCCAACAGCATACTGCCATATGACAACCCTGCTCCAAAACCCGATATTAGTGCAACATGGGGCCTTTCACCACGCTTCAGTGCTCGATCCAGGCCAATCGCTATTCCAGCTGAAGACGTGTTACCATAAAATTCAACATTTGTTTCAAACTTACTCAATGGCACATTAATACCGAGCGCAATATTTTCAATTAACCTTAGATTGGCTTGATGCGTCACGATCAATTCCAATTCAGAGTTTGTATAACCATTTTGTTCAAGTAAATTAGTAATATGTTCTGGAACTATCGATGTTACAAATTCATAAACTGCACGTCCATCTTGATAAAAAGCATCCATCTTTGGATAACTATCTCTAGATATCTCGCTTAAGGGAGCAATTCTTCCGCTATGAATTATGTCAGGTGCTGGACTTGTTTCGAGTTTTTCCGCTATGAATATTTCATCATCTGGATTATCACTTGCCGTCAACAATACTCCACCAGCTCCATCACCAAAGAAAACAGCAGATGTTCGATCAGAAAAATCCATCATTTTGGAATTTACTTCACCAGCAATCACAATTGCCTTATTATAATTTCCGTGACGCAAAAACTTTTCTGCTGTGCTTAATGCAAAGATAAAGCCTGCACAGGCGACACTTATATCAAAAGAGAACGCCTTCACTGCATCAATTTTTTGCTGAACTAGTGATGCAGTGGCCGGTGTAATTGAATCCGGACTGATTGTGGCTACTATGATTAAATCAATTTCACTGGCTTCAACCTTAGCCTCAGTTAATAATTTTTTTGCCACCTTTGCACAAAGATCTGATGTATTCTCATTAATAGCATAATGTCGCGTTTTTATTCCAGTATGCTTTTGAATCCATTCATCTGAAGTATCCATATACTTAGATAGTTCAGCATTAGTCACTACACGTTCTGGCACATAATGTGCACTGGCTTCTATTTTTACGGCTCTAGGCATCTTATATATTCTCCTATATCGAATCATTGGTCGACTTCTTTATACAAATCTGCGATACATTTATTTTACTTATACATAAATAAAAAAGCCATACCAAAACAATAATTTTGGAATAGCCCATATGATGCGGGTAAATGGATTCGAACCATCACGGGCTGTAACGCCCACCAGATCCTTAGTCTGACGCGTCTGCCAATTCCGCCATACCCGCAACAACAGAAATAATTATACCAAATACTCTGCGTGAGAGCAAGCCTTTTTTATTTATACATTACTTCTTTTTGTAATTTCAATCTGCCATGGCACCTCGAACAGACATACTTTTTTAAATCTATCCTACGTTTTCTCACATAAAGTTGACCGCATTCTGTACAGACATAATTATACGCATGTGCTGAACTGTTACTGTTTAAAGGTGCAAATCTTAAACCTTCTACTTTGGCCAATAACTTCTTAAAATCACAATCTCTATGCCTATATCCCTTATTATTAAGATGCAGATGATAGTGACATAATTCATGCTTAATCACACCTTGCAAAGTCTCTACACCATGTTCAGTTAACATCTTTGGGTTTATATCAATGTTATGTGTCCTAAGATCATATCTCCCACCAGTTGTGCGTAAACGCGTATTAAACGTTACATTATAATTAAAACTCTGTCCAAATGACTCCACCGATATTTTTTCAACAAGTTTTTGCAAGGCTGCATTATTCAAAATAACTCATCTCTTTTCTGGAGAAATCATCGTTAGCTGGATTCTCTTCCTCTGCTCATCAACACTCAAAACCCATACATCAACAATGTCACCCACTGCTACAACATCATTAGGATTTTTTACGAATCCTTTTCTTAATTGGGATAGATGAACCAACCCATCTTGTTTTACTCCAATATCCACAAAAGCACCAAAATCAATAACATTACGCACCGTACCTTTGAGTTTCATTCCCACTTTTAAATCCGATATTTTTAAAACATCACTTCGTAACAGTATTGGAGGTAAATCGGATCTGATATCTCTACCAGGTTTAATTAAACTTTTAACAATATCTGCTAGTGTCGCTGTTCCAACACCAAGTTCATTAGCAACTGCCTGAATATCTACATTTTTCAAGTTTGCGGTGACCTTACTTGTTCCAATATCCGAAGTGATAATCTTACGTTTCTCTAACAGATTTTTGGCTACATGGTAACTCTCAGGATGAATATCAGTATTGTCTAAGAAATTCTTACCTCCGATTATTCTCAAGAAACCAGCAGACTGCTCATATGCTTTGAGTCCAAGTCTAGGTACATTTTTTAACTCATTTCTTTGGGTAAACATTCCAACTTCATTACGATAAGCAACAATATTTGCTGCTGTTGTACTTGATAAGCCAGAAATATTTTGTAAAAGCTGTGGACTTGCTGTATTCAAGTCAATCCCAACTTGGTTGACCGCAGTTTCAATCACAGCATCTAGTTTATTACTAAGTTCTTTTTGCGGTAAATCATGCTGATATTGTCCAACACCAATTGCTTGCGGATCAATTTTTACCAACTCTGCCAGAGGATCCTGCAAGCGCCTTGCAATGCTTACCGCAGAACGTTCCTCTACATGAAAGTCTGGAAATTCATCCCGCGCAATTTTACTTGCCGAATAAACCGACGCACCAGCTTCATTCACAATTGCATAAACAACATGGCGCTCTGTTTTCTCAACAGCCTCAGCAACAAAAGATTCAGACTCGCGGCTTGCTGTTCCATTACCTATCGCGACAACATCTACCTTGTTTTTTTCAAGTATTTCCACAAATTGATTCATCGCTTTATTCCAATTTGCATCATCTTTTTGCGAATTTTTTTGCTTATGCGGATATATAATTGCCTTACTCTTAAATCTCCCCGTCTCATCCACCACTGCTAATTTGCACCCCGTACGATACGCAGGATCAAATCCTAACACACACTTGCCCTTTAGAGGGGATTGCATTAATAGGTGGTATAAATTATTCCCAAAAACTTCAATTGCATGTTCACTGGCTTTCTGTGTCAATTCAGTGCGGAGCTCTCTTTCAATTGCTGGTTTAATCAGTCTTTTATATCCATCAGCAATTGCAGCCTGTAAAATTTTAATAATCTCTGGTGTTTTATTTTTTATAATTCTTACTGCTAAATAGTCTAGAATCTGAGCCTCATCCACCTGAATACTAACACCGATGATTCCAAGCCTTTCTGCACGATTAATTGCCAAAACTTGGTGATTGGCAATTTTTTTGTATGCCATTACGAAATCATAATAGTTTTTAAAAACTTGCTGCTCATCCTCTTCTGTTTTCTTAGGCTTAGTCGTTATTTTACCTAGCTGCTTAGTAATTTGACGAATTCTAGTACGATATAAGGCATTCTCGCTTACTTCTTCCGCAATAATGTCACATGCTCCTGAAATAACCTGCTGTGCATCAAGAACATCTTGTGCTGGATTTACAAACTTCTCAGCATAGTTCTTTGCTGCCTTTGCATTTACCGTCATTAACCATTTAGCAAATGGTTCAATTCCCGCTTCTCTTGCAACCATCGCCCTTGTTCTTCTTTTTTTCTTAAAAGGTAAATACAAATCCTCGATTGTCTGTAAAGAATCAGCTGCTTCAAGTTTTCTCTTCAAAACTGGAGTCAATTTTTCTTGTTTTTCAATTGCAGCCTGAACATCTGCACGCCTTTTTTCAATCTTCTCTAATAATTGTTTACTATTAAGAATTTCACGAATTTTTACTTCGTCCAGATTACCGGTTCTTTCTTTTCGGTACCTTGCCATAAATGGAACGGTTGCACCTTCATCATACATTTCTGCAGTCGCTTGTACTTGCTTATACTTTAAATTAAGCTGTTTTGCAATTTTATCTAATATCAGATTACTCACTATCATTCTCCTTTAAAAAAAATAGCATAGTTAAACCTCCAAGTTGATGATTCACTTCAGATTATGGTTTAACCACACTAATTTTTTTATTTCCAAAACTCATCATAAACAGTAATTGGTGAATGCCGTTTATGCTGTGTCTTTAAATACCATGCTTCAATCTTTTCTGCTGCGGCACTATCAATATCATGGCCTTCTAAATAATTATCGATATCATCATAGGTAACTCCTAAAGCTACTTCATCTGGTAACGCTGGACGATTATCTTCTAAGTCCGCAGTTGGTTTCTTCTTATATAAGTGTTCTGGTGCCCCAAGAATCTCGAGCATTGCCTTGCCCTGTCGTTTATCTAAGCGCCATAGTGGAGTAATATCTGCGCCGCCATCACCAAATTTTGTATAAAACCCAGTTACTGCTTCAGCAGCATGATCCGTGCCAACCACAGCCCCTTTGTTAGCAGCTGCAATTCCATATTGAGCAATCATTCGTTCACGTGCTTTGATATTCCCACGATTGAAATCACTGACCTCCAAGCCATTTTCTGCAATACTCTCTACCATCGCATCTGTTGCCGGCTTGATATTAACACGAACTATTTTATCAGCCTTCATAAATTCGATTGCATCCATCGCATCTTGTTCATCGGCTTGGTTACCATATGGTAGTCGTACAGCAATAAATTGATATTCATTATCGCCGGTTTCTGTTCGTAATTCCTTGATTGCTAACTGGCTTAACGCACCGGTCAAAGTAGAATCTTGTCCACCCGATATTCCCAAAACAAGTGTCTTCAGAAAATCATGTTTTTTTAGATACTCCTTCATAAAGTCAACACTTTTTCGAATCTCAGCCTTTGGATCAAAAACAGAACTAACACACAATTCACTGATAATTTTTTTTTGTAACTCTCTCATCTAGAAATCCTCCTTGAGTGCCACACATAGTTATATGTGATGTTTTCTACCATCATTTTACGCTTTTTTATTGATACTTTCACGAATTTCTTTAATTATCTTCATTTTATTATTGTAGCATGCTTCAGACAAATCAACTGGATAGTCTTGTGGATTAAGGTCACGTTTATATTCTTCCCAGAGACTGTCGAGCCGCTCATGCGCATATTCTTTGATTTCTATTAGACTAGGAACTTGATAAACCTGTGTTCCATTTACAAAAATATCCTTTAAAAGCGGGCGTGCATCAAAATCTGTTATATTCTTATTAATGTATGTGTATTGTGGATGAAACATGTACAATGATTTTTCTTCTGCGGGTTTTTCATCCCACAAAGCAATGTAATCACCCTCAGATTTACCATCGGCCTTCTTAGTAATGCGCCATACCTGTTTCTTCCCAGGTGTTGAAACTTTTTCTGCGTTACTTGATAATTTGATCGTATCCTCAAGAATTCCGTCGCTATTCTCAATTGCTACCATCTTATAGACTGCGCCAAGTGCCGGCTGATCGTATGCTGTGATCAGCTTTGTTCCAACTCCCCACACATCGATCTTTGCCCCTTGCATTTTTAGGTTTGTGATTGTCTTTTCATCAAGATCATTTGAAGCATATATTTTAGCGCTTGAAAAGCCCGCCTCATCCAGCTGTTCCCTAACACGTTTAGAAATATACGCCATATCTCCAGAGTCAATTCGCACACCCAAGAAATTTATCTTATCACCTAATTCCTTTGCAACCCTGATTGCATTAGGAACCCCACTCCTTAAGGTGTCATAAGTATCAACAAGAAATACACAATCCTTGTGTGTAGTAGCATATGCCTTGAACGCCTCATAATCATCACGATATGCTTGAACAAGCGCATGCGCATGAGTCCCACTAGCTGGGATCCCAAAAATTTTGCTGGCCCTTACGTTACTCGTTGCATCAAAGCCACCAATATAAGCCGCCCGAGTTCCCCAAATAGCTGCATCAAATTCTTGAGCTCTTCTTGTTCCAAACTCCATGATAGCATCATCGTGGACAACTGATCTCACACGAGCTGCCTTTGTTGCAATCAATGTTTGATAGTTGACTACATTCAGAATTGCTGTTTCAACAAGTTGACAATCCGCAAGAGGACCTTCTACTTGCAAGATTGGTTCATTATTGAAGACAACTTCTCCTTCAACAACAGCTCTTAATGTTGCTGAAAACTTGAAATTTCTTAAGTATTCCAAAAAATCATCAGAAAAATTACCAGTCTCTTTTAAATATTCAAGATCACTTTTTGTAAAATGTAATTTATTAAGATAATCAATTACACGTTCTAAACCAGCAAAGATAGCATACCCATTTTGAAAAGGAATTTTTCGAAAATAAAGTTCGAAAACTGCTTTTCTTTGGTCAATTCCCTTCAACCAATAAGTTTGAATCATATTGATCTGATATTCATCAGTATGTAAAGCATAACTATCGTCTGGATAATTCATTTCCATCTTTTCTACTCCTTCTCAGCTAAGCTGAGCAACATTATTATTTGTAATTATATTTACACAAAAAAATAAAAGCTGTAACGCTTTCCCTTTATGCAATGTCTATTGCACTATAATAACACTTTTTCATAATCACGTCATTTCTGTTATACTATGGCTAGTCATTTTGAAAAAGAGGTATTTTATGTCAGATAAATATGAAAAAGTAGCTGTCCTTGGTGTCAATTTTACTAAAATTACAAATAGAGAACTACTGGAACAATTAAAGACAGATAGCTTGAATCATTCAAATCGTTTCGTAATCACAGCTAACCCTGAAATCGTTTTGTACGCACGGGATAATCCAGAGTATTTAGCAATAATCAAATCAGCTGACTACACAACTGCCGATGGAATTGGGATTATTAAAGGTGCTAATATATTGAAGACCCCTTTACCTGAAAGGGTAACTGGCTTTGATACACTCTGTTCTTTATTGGAATTTGCTGATAAAGAACAAAAAAGTGTTTATTTCTTAGGAGCTAAGCCTGAAACAATCAAAAAAACAATTGCTAAAGTTCGTCATGAATATCCTGCTTTGAAAATTGCAGGATATCATGATGGCTATTTTAAAGACGCACAAGAAGTCACAGCTGAAATTAAAGTAAGCAACCCAGATTTTGTCTTTGTTGCACTGGGTTTTCCAAAACAGGAATTCTTTATTGCCCAATATCGTCAGCTAACTGCTTCCATCTGGATGGGAGTCGGTGGTAGTTTTGATGTTCTAGCAGGAACTGTCAAACGTGCTCCACTTTTTTGGCAAAAGCATCATATTGAATGGTTATATCGTTTATTCCAAGAACCATCTAGATTTTGGAGGATGCTAGCTTTGCCCAAATACTTAATCATGGTTTATTTGGAAAAATTTGGTCTGCTTAAAAACTGACTTAAATTATTATAAGATAAAAAAAGCTGGTTCAAAAGTTATATTTTGAATCGGCTTTTCTATTTATTCCGTATAAACGTGTTCCGTAAGTCAAAATTTCATTATTAGCAAAATAACAAACTATTTTTCCAAATAAAACTCGAATCTCTCGCCAACATATTGCGTCCTGACATATTCAAATGGCTTTCCATCTTCTAGATTAGTGATCTGACGTAATCGTAATACAGCCTCACCTCTGCGAATCCCTAAATATTCTGCTATCTGTTCTGAAGCCAACATTGCAGAGACCGTTTGTTGTGCATGCCCAATTATATGCCCACTCTCTTCAAGCACATGATACAAAGAACTTGTGACTTCTTCTTTACTATAATGTTTTACTAATTCATGAGGGATTGTAGCAACTTCGAAACAAATTGGCACACCGTCAGCATACCTGATTCTTTCCATTCTCAAAACCAGATCTTTTTCCACCAAATTCAGTTTCTCCATTTCACTCAAAGATGGAGTTGCAATATGATAAGAAATTGTTTTACTAGATGGCTTTTTCCCTTGCGCTCTCATCAATTCAGAAAAACTAGTTACACCAGATGACATTTTTTCTTGAACTTTTTGCCTAGCAACAAATGTTCCAGAACCTACATGCCTTTCGAGAATTCCTTCATCAACAAGGGTTTTTACAGCTTGTCGTAGCGTCATTCGACTCACACCAAAGGTTACAGCCATCTCACGCTCTGAGGGAATACGCTCGCCTACCTTCCACCTCCCAGACTCAATTGAACGCTTAATTTCATTGTGAATCTGAATATAAATAGGTGATGACATTAATATTCCCTCTTTCGTGTTTAATTTTTGTAACAAGTCCCATAACTGTACGTTTCTATTAATTTTAATTCACCAGTCAAAATGTTCAGATCAGCATCTTTCCCGATTTCTAGAGTTCCTTTGGTAGTAAGACCAAATTCGCGTGACTGATTAACAGATGACATTAAAACCGCCTCTTTAATTCCACAACCAGTATATGCAATAATATTACGGAATGCTTCCTGAAATTGCAATACCGATCCAGCTAAATTTCCAGTTTCTAGCCGTGCCTGACGATCTTTAACAATAACTTTTTGTCCTCCTAGTTCAGAAACACCTTCAGGCATTCCTTTGGCTCTCATCGAATCAGTAACTAGCTCAATTCGCTCTGGTCCCTTTATCTCGTATGCCAGCTTAATCATATCTGGAACAACGTGAAATCCGTCTGCAATCATTTCACAATAAATATTATCTTCAAGCAATGCATGTCCCGTTACACCAGGTTGACGATGCTTGAATTCACGCTGTGCATTATATAAATGTGTAACATGGCTCGCTTTTGAATGCTTAAGCTGCTCTCTTAAAGCATTACTGTGACCAATTGAAGGTACAATTCCATTTTGCAGACAATAATCCTCAAACTTTGCTGAAGTTTCGTGCTCGGGAGCAAAAGTAACCAGCCTTACCAAATGACCCGAAAGTTTATTCCAGTGATCAAATAACTCAACATCTGGTGATTGGATATATTTTTCCGGTTGAGCCCCTTTAAAAACAGGTGAAATGAATGGGCCTTCCAAATGGATACCTTGAATTACACGATTTCTCTTTGCCGCTTCCTTGATTCCGACCATAGCCTTCGCTATATTTTCATGCGATTGTGTCATTGTCGTTGCGAAATAGCTCGTAATGCCTTCATGAATCATGTCTGTCACCATCTCATCGATTTGGTCAGCATTTCCATCCATCGCATCAAAGCTATAACCACCATGGCTGTGAACATCAATAAAACCAGGAACAATGAGCTTGCCCTCAAGATCAACAACCTCCGTGTCTTCCCCCCTAGCAACAAACTGTGCCATCGGTCCAACATCTTCGATTTTTTCAGAAAAACGAATGTACCCATCTTTAATTTCCTCTGTACCAGTAAAAATATCAGCGTGTTTTAAAACTTTTGTCATAATATTTTCGTCTCCTTCTTAGTGTGTTGCCTGGTCCTTCAAAACTGTTGCATCTATGCCCTTGACAACTGCCGTCATGAAACCTGCTTCCTCCATTGCCAATAATCCAGCTATTGTCGTTCCACCTGGAGAACACACATCATCGACCATATCCATAGGTGATTTTGTTCCTGCTAAAACTTTTTGGGCACTGCCTAAAACTGCTTGAGCAGATATTTCTGTTGCCTGTTTCTTAGTGAGACCATACTTAACACCTGAACGAGCCATTGCGTCTATAAAATAATAGATGTATGCAGGCGAACTTCCTGCCAATGCTACAAAAATACTAAAATCCTTCTCAGGAATCTCTAATGTCCGGCCCAAACTGTCAAACAAGCTCTTAGTCTGTCCATAAATGATATCAGATACAGCATCATTCCTAACAAACGCTGTCATTCCTTCATTGATTTCGACATTTACATTAGGCATGATTCTAATTGTAGGTATTTTCTTACTTTTAAATTGTGTAGCTATTTCTTCCAATGAAACACCACTAGCCATAGAAATAATAAGTTTTTTCCCAGTTGTTACATCTCTTATTTCATCGATCACACTAGCTAACACAAACGGTTTTACAGCTAATAAAACAATGTCTGCTTTCTCAACCACGGCAGCATTACTAGTACATGCAATAACTCCTGTTTTTTGTGCGTATTCCTCATAATTATTCCGATGTGCACTATGTACAAGGATATCCCCAGGTTCAAAAACCTTTTTCGTCAACCAACCCGTAATTATTGACTTGGCCATATTTCCAACACCGATAAATCCAATTTTCATTTGCCAACCTCCACTTGAAAATGATATATACCAATGTACTGAATGTATCATTTTTATTTAAAAAGTCAATCACTCTTGTTTCATCTTTTTCGATATAAAATAAAAAAAGACAAAAAAAGAACGAAAAAAATTATTTCGTCCTCTATCTTCTATTCTTAATTGGGCTAGCTGGATTCGAACCAGCGCGTCACGGGATCAAAACCCGTTGCCTTACCGCTTGGCTATAGCCCAGTATGGTGGAAGGGAGTGGATTCGAACCACCGAACCCGAAGGAGCGGATTTACAGTCCGCCGCGTTTAGCCAGACTTCGCTACCCTTCCGTAGCATTACCGTTGTCATATCCGACCTAATAATAATACTATTTTTCACTATCTTGTGCAAGTGTTTTTTGAATTTTTATTCGATACCCTTCATCAATTTCTTTATTTTTGAAGAAAACATCAATAATATAACTCCAAAAAGTATGGTAACAGCACCGACTATTCCAAAATAAGCAACTTCATTTTGTCCATTATAGAATCTTACTAATTGTGAATTAAATGCCTGTGCAACCGCATCACTGATAAACCATAAGCTCATCATTTGTGATTCAAATGCTTTAGGAGCTAATTTAGTTGTAGCGGAGAGTCCAATCGGAGAAATTAGCATTTCACCAATTATTACTAGGGCCCAACTCGTTATTAACCACAAAGGACCGACTTTTGTATCGGTACTGAATAAAATTCCCGGAAGCATCATCCATAGAAAGGACAGGCCAGCAAAAAAAAGACCGTATGAAAACTTGGATGGAGCAGACGGCTGTTTACTTCCTAATGTAGTCCAAATTATTGCAAAAATTGGTGCATATATCATGATAAATAATGGATTCATGCTTTGAAACCAGCTAGATGGAAATGAATATCCAAAAAACTCTAGTCGGGTTTGCTCATTGGCAAATATTGCTAATACAACAGCACCTTGTTCCTCAATTGACCAGAATAATATGCTTGCAATAAATAATGGAACATATGCCCATACATGTGACCTTTCACTTTTAGTTATCTTTCTGCTGTTCAGCATTACTACAAAATAATAGATTGGAATCAATACAGCAATAACCGTTATCAATAAAATAACATTGCTAATTGTTAGCAGATTAAATAAATACATAATAATAAGAGTCAGAGTAATTACTATGACAAAAAGAAGTATCTTCTTAATAATTGTCCGTAATTCGCTTGGATCGATTGGATCATTTGGATACAGACTATCCTTTGATAGATATTTATTACCATCAAAATAGTATTGGATTAAACCTACTAACATTCCAACTGCTGCTAGTGAGAAACCTAAGTGAAAATTTACCTTTTGACCCAAATATCCCACAATAATTGGAGCAATAAATGCTCCTAAATTAATTCCAAAAACAAAAATGTTAAAGCCTGTATCCCTTCTTGCATCATCTTTTTGATATAATTCACCAACCATCTCCGAAACATTTGGTTTTAAGAGCCCAGTTCCTATGACAATTAACGCAATTGAAATAAAAAGTGCCAGTTTGCCAAATGGAGTAGCTAATACTGTATGACCCAACATTATTAAAATTCCGCCCACAAATACTGTTCTGCGACTGCCCCAGACTCTATCACTGATAAAACCTCCCAAGACACTAGATAGATAAACAAGCGCCCCATAAATCGACATTATAGATAATGCAAGTGATTTGCTAAAGCCAAGCCCACCAACATCGACGGCGTAGTACATATAATAAAGTAATATCGCTCTCATGCCATAATAGCTAAATCGTTCCCACATTTCTGTGAAAAAAAGTGTGGATAATCCTCGCGGATGTCCCAAAAACATTACATCCATCGTTTTTTTATCCATTAATAAATTCCTCCCAATCTTTGATTAGTACTTTGTCCTATATAGTAATTAAAGAATTTTTTTAATTACGCGTATTGTTACATCATATGTAAAATAAAATTACAAATAACGTTGTTCTATCATTATAATTTAACACATAAGTAGTCAAAGCGTTTCCATATTTATGATAAAAAAACCATACAAAAGTGTCACCAAAATTATAAATAAGAAACACAATTTTATCTTATCACCTTATTTTCATTGTTCCTCCAACATTTACTCACAAAATATTCCTTGTAACTGCCATGATAGGTTTAATTAAGATTTTCACGTTATCGTTTATATCTCTCATATTTAATATCGTTTGGTTCACTGCATTTATTTATCATGTATAGACTGATTTTCGAAGTTGCTTATCACATAAACTACACATCATTCTATTCCCTTATTTAATTTAATCATATATTCATGATAAAGATTAATGAATAAGTAGAATTTCTTCCACTATTTGATAAATTTTTATCTGATATTTAAATGTTAATTTAATAAATCATTTAAAATCAGCGCCATTAGATTCTCCGTAACTACTATTTACAGTAATAGAACTTTCACCCTCAGTGCTGGTTCCAACATAATGCTGTGTATCTGAGGTTTGTCCTATATAATCGGTTTTAGTATTTGATTCTTGTGTATCACTACTTGATCCAGCAGAACTGCTAACTGTTACTACTTCGTATTTAACCTAGTCAGCATCTGCATTTTACTTCTGATTTTTGACAAATCCATGCACCAATAAAAATGCTGTTGCAACGACTCCTACACTAGAAGCATTTGTAATTCTCTTATATCGTTTAATACTTTAATGTCTCAAGTTTAAGCTCCCCTTTATAATCAAACTAGTCTATTAATTATATATCTCTATTTACAAAAAATATAGCATTCATATTTATAGGTAAATTATATCATTATATTACACTACTAACTGCTTTATACTGTTGTATATAATAAATATAAAATGCTTGCAAAGTACTCAATAAAATTTGAATATGAACTTAGTTGTCATATATAGAAAAACTACATACACATTTGATTGAAAAATATAAAAAAATTAAACAGCAAATTAAAAACTCATCAGATAAAATTGGGCAAAAAAAAACCAGTTCTAGAAAAACTGGCAATTAATACAATAATGTTGCAATGAAACTGCTTAAAGTCTCGTAAAATAAGGTATATATTATGCCGGCTGCAGGATTTGAACCTGTGACCCTCGGTTTACGATACCGATGCTCTACCAGCTGAGCTAAGCCGGCATTTCGATGACCCGTACGGGATTTGAACCCATGTTACCGCCGTGAAAGGGCGGTGTCTTAACCACTTGACCAACGGGTCGCTCAACAAAATACAACCGATTTCGCTAACAAAAAACTCAGAAACTGAAAATAATCAGTTATCCCGGTTATCAACAAATTCTGAGCCATT
>NZ_BACP01000002.1 GCF_000260415.1 Liquorilactobacillus mali KCTC 3596 = DSM 20444 | reverse complement strand
CAGAACTTTACTATCGCTAATCTTATGAATATCAAGATGAGACTTTACTAGTTCAAATTCTGTATCATATGCATATTTGCTATACATCTGATTGTTAAGCTTAGTAGTCTTTTTAAGCATATCATCGCCGTTATCAGCAAATACTGTTTTAATCTCAATCATAATTTACACTCCTATTCATATCTAAATTTACCCAAGTAATGTGCAACAACTACATATTCATTGTTCAAATATTTAATATCTACTGACTTACAATAGAAATCTTCTTCTAACTTTTCTCGTATTTCCTCAATCATATCGTCTAGATCTGTTCCATGACTTATTACCCAGGCAGTACCTTTACCATGCAATGATTCCTTTTTTATTTCCATTTTTAATGGCTCCTCCTAGTTTTAAGAAAGTTTTCATTTAACCCGTCACACGCGTCACTTATGTCACAAAGCTGTTATATCAACGTTTATAACCACTAATACCTGTCACATTTTTTTACTAACCCGTCACATCTTATTTTTGTGTGACACGTTCTGTGACACGTCCCTATATTCAAAAATACTGTTATATCACCGTCTGTGACACGGTGACGGGTGTGACACGTTATTTTAGAACTTATTATTATTCCCTAACATATCCTCTCGTTTGTTTACCATTAATCCTGATTCTTTGTGAAAACCAGCCTTGCATGTTATCCATAATCAACTTTACTTTTTTAGCCTCTGAATTTGTTCTACCCATTAAATATTTATCTACTGTCTTATTAAAAACGACCTCTAAGATTTCTCTTGTAGTGGTTTTTGGCAACAATTCACGTTCATTAGATAATTGATTACTTACCCAATCAGACAAATCAGTATTGTGTTGTCTAAAGTACTGCTGTTTAACATTTAAAGGTAACAGATCCCAATTTGTAGGAACTTTCATTGAAACAAAATCTTCAATAGCCTCTTTCATTGGATCTACACTTTCCGCTGCTGCTTGATATTTCTTAGCCTCTCGCATTGTGTCATAATCCAGATATAATGGTTCATTGTTGCCAAACCACACCTTAGCCTCTGCTAATATCTGCAAAATATCGGCCTGATCTGGTTTCCATACATTTTTACTTGGTTTATTAATTCCACACTTAATTGGAAAAAAACGTCTTTCACCAGTGGCATCTTTTAAATAATCAGTTTGATTAGTTGTGCCAATAAATACACATTTTCTCGGATGTGGTGTTGAATATCTGCCATAACTGTTTCTGTAATTGTCAACTTGTGCACTAATGAAATTTTTTACTTTTTCAACGTCTGTTTTTTTCATAGCCGACAGTTCAGCTATTTCTAAGATCCAACTGCCTTGGAGTTGCTGATAATCGTCTTTTTGTTTTCCTAAACTATCAATAGTATCGTTGAATTTATCTGGGTAAAGTATACTTACAGCCGTACTCTTACCCAATCCCTGCTTTCCTTCAAGTATAGGTACTACTTCAAATTTAATGCCTGGTTTGTATACTCGACCGATTAAACCAGTAAACCACGCTTTAGTAACCGCTCTGGTGTAATGACTATCTTCCGCACCCAAATAATCTATAAAAAATGAATCTGCCCGTTTTACTTTGTCCCATTTAACACTTTCGATTCGTGCCTTAACTGGATTAATTGTTTGCTGTCTTGAAATTGAAACGACTGCATCTGTAATATTATCTTTACCAAACAAAAGATTATGCCTTTGTTCAAGATATACACGCAAGATTGCATCATCTGCATCAGTCCAGTATCCTTTTTCAATTTTTAAACTAGGTACACTTTTCTGTTTAACAATCTGATCTGAAAATTCATCATAAACGATTAAGTCTTTCAACAAATCATCATGTTTAATAAATAGCTCAATATTAAATACTGACCTGGTCTTAACTCCACCTTCACTATTCATTTTGAGCAGGTCTTGCCAATCATTTTTTTTAGAAAGTACCGTTATTTTTTTCCTATACTCTTCTGCTAATGGCTGTAAGTCTTTTGGAATTTCCTTTAATGCCATTAATTAACCGCCTGCCTCTCTTGCCTCATGATTGATCTAAAAATCACATTCACTTCTTTGTCATTCAAAGGCTCTGTTAAATTATTATTGGCAATTGTTAGTAAGTTATAAATTGCCTTCGGATCTGCACCAGTCCAAAATAATTTACCTGCCATTTGTGTTAGCCAATCGTTACGATTGCCTGTCTCCGTGCCAGTCATGAGTTCATCAATTAGCTTTCCCATATATTTCTTTCTCTTAGGTAACTGAAAATCAACCTGTATAGGTTTCTCATTTGGTTTCATCATCTCAACCAGCCAATCAGGCGCTGGCTTTACATCTTCAAAAGTCCGCTGGTCAACTGCCTTATACCGCTTGCCATTTATTTCACTTGGCGACACAATAACAAAATCTGTTAATATATCTATTCCAGTAAGCACATTAACTTTACGTGTTGCTTTACCTTGGTATTTAAAGAAGTAATGTAATCCGTTATTCGGTGTGCGTTCTATATAAGTGTCACTAGGCATTACCATTCCTTGCTTAGATAACTTTATAAGACTCTCACGTCCGTTGTTATCACCATGTAAATCAACATCAACAACCAGTAAATTACTGGTATCTAATCTCAAACCTAAATTCATCTTGGGTTCTCTGACTATCCAATCAAATAGATTTTCATGTTCACTCGTTGCTGATAAATAACCATGAGTGTCTTTTAATGGTACTTTGCTGTTTTGACTAAGTGGAAATACTTGAAAACCTCTATCCAACAAATGAAATGCTGGTAATTCACATTGCAAATCAATCATTTAATTACCCCCTTACATATCGGGGCATATATCACTTGATATCTGATTGAGAGCTTTTTCTAAGTTCTCCAAAGAATCTGTAAGATTACTCAATGAACCATTTTTAATGAAATATGATGTTGCGAACTCATCTTTCTTTATGGCTAAGTAGTTAATGACACTTAAATAATCAACTGTAACTTTTAATTCTTGCTGCAAGTTTACAATTTCTGATGCTTTCTGTTGTAAATATTCCGCTGTAACTACTTTTTTATCGATAAATACTTGCTTTTCCATTTCAATAACCTCCAAATTTTGTTAAACTAGAGGTATAAATACATTTTGTCTGTCTTGCTTTCTAAACTTTGGTAGGTTTAAGCAAGGCTTTTTTGTATTTACACCCATAATTAACTACCTCTACTAGTAATTTTTAAATTTGTCTAAGATCTCTTTAGCTGCTTCTATATCCCCTGGCAGTTGACCAGAAATAACCTTTTTGCATTGTTCCTTTGCTGCTGCAATATCAACTAGTACACCATCACTTGTTTCATGGAAATGTGAATCATCAACATCTCTGTATGCAGGTATCGTTCCTTTTAACTCCCCGATTGTTTGTGGGTTCTCATAGTTTCTTTGAGTAAGGTATGCACTAATTTCTGCTCGTTCATCAAATGAAGCTCTTTCGTCAAAATCAACTAAAAAATCAAGAATCTTGTCTGATACATACCAGCAACCATCATATTTAGCAAACTCTTTCGCTGGAAAATTTTTGAATATTGGATAAATTTTCTTAAACTCCAGTAAGGTCATATTACTTCTTTCAGTGGCATCAGTTACAAGCCCTTCATCTAGTGCCTTTTTTGTTGGAGTACCATTTGCATCAATCATTTTGTCTTCAACCATTTCTTTATAGATAAGTGCCTTGTCGATACCTGTAACACCACTATTTTTCATTCCAGCATACATCTGCTCAACAAGTGGTGGATAAATTGTTTCAACCTTCATACTCACTTCTCCTTTTCTAAATAAATGACACAATCACACCAGCAACTGTCATAATGAACATATATCCTAAGAACACATCAAACCAAAATCCTTGTACTCCCTCTGGTATTGCTAAATATTCGTGAATCTTTTCTAACATAAGACCAACTCCTTACTTAATAGTCTGTTTTTCAAACCACTCTTCTGCTACTTGCTGATCTATACGTTTTAGTGTGCCAACTTTAACTACTGGCAAACCCATCTCAATAAACTTGTAAAGTGTATTGTAACTTCCGATATTGAAGAACTTTAGTGCTTGACCGTAATTCATAAAGCGGGGTAATTCGTTTTTCATATTTCCATCTCCTTTTTCTTAGAAATTCTTAGTATGAAATTTAAAAAAATCGCGCCAAGTTTCTTAGATTTTCTTAGCACAAATATAGTGTACTTTAATTTTGTATAAATTGCAATGATTTTCTTAGATTTTCTTTGCAAATAAATACAATTTGCTTTAGTCTTAGGCTATGGAGGTTACATATATGAATGAAAATGAAAAAAGAAAAGTGGGAAATCGAGTTAAATCAATTAGAGTGGGATTGGGTTTAACTATGGATGAATTTGCCAAAAAAATCGATAGTAGTGCTAAAAGTGGGACAATCGCTAACTGGGAAATGGGAAAAAATGCTCCCAATAAAAAACGTTTAAAGAAAATTGCGGAATTAGGTGATGTATCAGTAAATTATTTATTGCATGGTACTGGACTATCTTTAAAAGATATTGAGACATTGGAAAATAAATTTGTTCATTCTCCATCAGAACTCAGTGAAAAAGATAAAATAGCAGCTAAAGATTCTGCAGCTGAATTAAAAGAGGTTAGTCTTAAATTTTACGAAAAGACAATTAATGATATTAGTAGTGTGTTTGATGCTGATAATCTTAGAAATCTTTCAAGTTCAGAGCTTGTTCTAGCACACAGTATGGCTATTTTATTATTTACTGCTGATAAAACCAAAAATCCTATCTTTTCGACAAAAATAGGATCCCTTTTAAGTTTGATTAGTTTTTCTATTAGTAAAAAAGATAAAACAATTCTTAATGAGACTCGTAAAGCATTCGATTCGCTTATAATTGAAATTAGCAAGATAAATAATCGAGACTGAGGTATATACTATGGCGTCTATAACACAATACACAACTAAATCAGGCAAAAAGTTATGGCGATGTCAATATTCTGTTGGTACTGATCCAATCACAGGTAAGTCAATTAGGACTTCAAAACGTGGCTTTAAAACTAAACGTGAGGCTGAATCCGCATTAAGACATGAACTAATGAATGTTGAAAACCATGGATATGCTGAAAAAAGAAATTTAAAATACAAAGACGTCTATGAGTATTTTATTAAGTCTTACAAGAATACTGTTAAGGAATCTACTTTAAATCGTGTTCTCGGCATTTTTAAGCATCATGTACTGCCTGCATTGGGAAAGTATCCAATTAAAGATATAACTACTCCTATGTGTCAAAATATCGTTAATAGGTGGTCTAATGAATTAGTTGATTTTCGTAAAATAAAAAATTATGCTGGTCTAGTATTTAAAGAAGCTAGACGATTGAAAATTATTTATGATAATCCAATGGAGCTTGTGACCTTACCAAAAAAGGCTGTAAAAATTGGCGAAGAAAAATTTGAAAACTTTTGGGATAAAGATGAATTAAAATTGTTCTTTGACTGTTTGAAACAAGAATATGGGGATAAAAATATGAAGGCTGTAACCTTTTTTAGACTACTAGCATTTACTGGAATGAGAAAAGGCGAGGCTTTAGCCCTATGTTGGAATGATATCGATGAAACTGCTCATACAATAAGTATTAATAAAACTGTAACACGTGCTGTGGACAATAAAATGATAGTGGGTACGCCTAAGACTAAAAATTCGTATCGTACGTTAGACTTAGATAAAAGGACATTTGAAATTTTAATAAGTTGGAAAAAACTCCAAAAAGAAGAAATGTTTCTGATTGGTGGTTTTGATACCTCTTTACCTACTCAATTAATATTTCCAAATAATAAAAATAGCCTACTTGCTACGACTAAGGCAAACAAGTGGCTAGATCATGTAATAAATAAATATAATTTAAAACACATTGGAGTTCACGGATTACGCCATACTTTTGCCAGTATAGCCTTTGAAGCTGGTGCAACTATCAAACAGGTACAAACACAGCTTGGACATGCAGATGTTCAAACAACATTAAACATATATACTCACGTAACTAAATATGCAAAAAAAGATACAATTAACAAATTTAAAAATTATGTAGATTTTTAGAAAGTGAGTCAATAATGAGTCACAACATGCAAAAAAGATATAAAATTGCTTATATAACAGCAATTTAAATACTGAGGGTACAAAACCCACGTGGCGCATATTATCTATTGGTGATTATAAGTGTTTACCGCTTACAAAACAACTATTTAGAGAATAAGGAAGTATCTGAAATAGATTGCTAAAACTTGGCATTGCCTTGAATTACTCATAAAGTTACCACTTTGCCACAAGTAATTAGCTGCCCAATCGCGAACCTTAATTTATTAAAATCTATATAAACCTACTGAAGAAGCCATGCCAGAGAGTTACTGTGACATGACTCTTTTTTTACCCTATCAATTATTTGATTCTGAATCAAATTTCATCTTTTACTTTCTTATGAAACTGTTCTTTTTTGCTGCTTAATAGTTTATTATTATTGAAAAATAATGTTAGTTGTTTAAATATCTGTCTTTCTATTTGACCTTTTTTGACCATTAGGTTAAACTAGCAATACAAACGTTTGAGTGCTACACTTAAAATGTTAAATTATAGTTTGAGGGGGTCGTCGTTCAATGAATTTAGTACCTACTGTTATTGAACAATCAGCACAAGGCGAACGTGCATATGATATTTATTCAAGACTTTTAAAAGATCGCATTGTCATGCTTTCTGGAGAAGTTAATGATGATATGGCCAATGCCATCATTGCACAATTGCTATTCTTGGATGCACAAGATTCAGAAAAAGATATTTACATTTATATTAACTCACCAGGTGGTAGCGTATCTGCTGGGTTGGCAATCTACGATACGATGAACTTCGTTAAAGCAGATGTTCAAACTATCGTTATGGGCATGGCTGCTTCTATGGCAAGTGTCCTTTCGACTGCTGGAACAAAGGGCAAACGTTTTGCATTGCCTAACTCAGAAATTATGATTCACCAGCCACTTGGTGGAGCGCAAGGTCAGGCAACCGATATTAATATTGCTGCTGAACATATCTTGAAGACTCGGAAATTAATCAACAAGATTTTAGCAGATGGTTCTGGTCAAGATATTAAGACGATTAATCGTGACACTGAACGTGATAACTTTATGACTGCTCAACAAGCTGTTGATTATGGTTTGATTGACGGAATCATGGAAAACAAAAAGAATCTCAAATAGTAAAAAATAGGACTGGGTCGAAATTTAACTTTTGACTTAGCCCTATTTTTTATCATTCATGTGCTACTTTGACTATGTCGTTTATAGTTTTGTTAAACTACAAAAACCCTTGTAGTTAACATTCAAAATCTATAGACCAACATTATATTTTTGCTAATTTAATATTTCATTACCATTCCTTAATCGATCAGCTATTTCATTTATTTTCCGTAATCGATGATTAACCCCTGATTTAGAAATTGGACCGTTCTCAACTAAATCACCCAATTCTTTTAAACTGACTTCTGGATGTGCTAGTCTTGCACGGGCGATATCTTGAATTTTAGGCGGCAACTTGTTAATCCCATAATTAGTATCAATAAATTCAATGTTCTCAATTTGATGTTTTGCTGCATCAGCAACTTTATTCATATTGGCATTCTCACAATTAACAATTCGATTGACAGAATTACGCATATCACGCACAATTCTAATGTCCTCAAACTTGAGCATTGCACTCGTAGCACCAATTAGTGATAAGAAATCGGCAATTTTCTCCGCTTCTTTCAAGTAAGTGATATAGCCGCTGCGTCTTTCGGTTTTTCGTGCATTTAATCCATAACGATTCATTAAATCGCAAATCACATCATTTTGTTCTTCATATAGTGAATAAACCTCCAAATGATAGCGACTTGTTTCTGGGTTATTAACCGAACCTGCTGCTAAAAAAGCACCTCTTAAGTATGACCTAACTTTTGCATCGTCTTCTAAAAAATCAAGGGGGACACCCGTTTTCAACTGAAAGCCGTCAAGTATATCAAGATCTCTCAATACTTGTTCGCTACCCGTTTTCAAACGAACAATATATAAATTATTTTTCTTTAGCTTCATTTTTCTTCTTACTAATAATTCACTTTCAACATCATAAAACTTTTTCAGAAGCTGGTATATTCGACGCGCAATAGCTGGGTTCTCAGTTTGAACATTTAATACAAAATGATGGTCTACGAGACTTAGAGAGCCATTCATTCGAATTAACGCCATTAATTCAGCCTTTGCATTTCCAAAGTGAACCTCAAGTGTGGTTAGTTCCTTCTTTACATCACTAGCATAAGACACGCAACCACCCCCTTCTATACTTTCTAATTCAACTCGCTATCCATCCAAGACAACGGACGACTCGTTAAACCAAGCAATTCATCAACGACCTGACTGCCATTATGGAAGACACCATGATTCCTGAGTTCCAAAAAGTTATTGGAAACTACTCTGCACCCTAAATCTCGCAATCCATTAAAATCATGCTTGACCTGATATAGGTATTCATCATATCTTTGTTGATCCATATAATCATTTGGTACAGGCTCTGTATTGACAAGAACCGTATCAATAAAATTCATTCCTAAATGTCGATGTAAAACGCGCACATGATCTGCATCTGTAAAATGCTCCGTTTCACCTTTTTGTGTCATAATATTGCAGATATAAATTACCTCTGCATTTGTTTTGCACACAGCCTTACCAACATTTGAAATCATTAGATTTGGCAAAATACTGGTAAATAGGCTACCTGGTCCCAAAACAATTTGATCTGCATCCATTATAGCGTCGATTACTTCAGGAACCGCTTCTGGGAGCTCATCATTTGATCTAGAAACCCAAACTTTATCAATTGTTTTTCCTGCGGCTGAGATTTCCGATTCTCCAGATATTATCGAACCGTCTTTAAACCTTGCATTAAGAACTAAAGGATAATTTGATGCAGGATAAACATGTCCTTCTACCTTCATCAAACTTGTGAGTTCTTGGACAGCATTAAAAATCCCACTATCATTCATTTCTGATAACGCAGCAATTATCAAGTTACCAATTGCGTGTCCTGAAAAAAATTGATCCTTAGAATCAAACCTATACTGAAAAATATTCTTATAGATTTCGGGTAGATCAGACAAGGCTACTAAAACATTACGTATATCGCCAGGAGGAACTACATTAATATAATCCCTAATAATACCAGATGATCCACCATCATCAGCCACCGTTACAACTGCAGTGATATCTGCATTTTTTCTTCTTAAAGCTTTTAAAATTACTGGAAGACCAGTTCCACCACCAATAACAACAATACTTGGACGCTGTTTTCTTAATAAGTGTTTCGTCATGAGCGATTGACTGTCTCCTTCCGCCGTGCAATATCGCGATGTGAGATTCTCACAGGATAGCTTTTCTCCAACTCTTCTCCAATTCTTTTTGATAAAGCTACTGAGCGATGTTGCCCACCTGTACATCCAATTGCAACTGTCAAACTTGTTTTTCCTTCATCTTTGTAACCAGGAATGATTGTATGAAGCAACGTAATAAATTGCGTATAAAATACTTCCGTTTTATCTGAACTCATTACATAATCGTAGACATCTTTATCAAGCCCTGTCTTTTTCTTTAAAGCATCAATGTAATATGGATTTGGTAGGAATCTCACATCCATAACAATATCTGCATCTATGGGTACGCCATATTTAAATCCGAATGACATAATTTCGATATGAAAAGCTGTTTCCGAACTAGTTTCAAAATTATGGAAGATTTCTTCACGCAGTTGTCTAGGTGTAAGCTTACTAGTATCTACCACAAGTTGAGCCTTCATCCGCATATCTCGTAGAAGATCTCTTTCAAGATTGATTCCATCCATCAATCTACCTTCCATAGCAAGTGGATGAGAACGTCTCGTTTCCTTATACCGTGCAACCAACTCTTCGTCAGACGCATCCAAAAAAAGAATCTTTGTGTCTATGGCATTGTCACTGCCCAAGTTTCTTAATAACTCAATTATCTCATCATAAAATGCTCGTGATCTTAAATCAATCACAAGTGCAACTTTATTAATTTTACCTGATTCACGAACTAACTCCCAGAACTTAGGTAATAAAGAGGGAGGCATATTATCGATACAAAAGTATCCTAAATCTTCAAAACTTTGTACCGCTACAGTCTTACCGGCACCGCTCATCCCAGTTATTACAACAAGTTTTAATGGCTCTTTCATTCATCCAAACCTCCATTAATTAACCTTTCGCCATTATAACATACCGGGTATGTCATAGCGACTTTTTATCAATTCTACTTGCTTGCTAAACATTCATCTTAAAAAAACAGACAGCAACAAATTCAACAATCTGTTACCGTCTGCTTTTCAACTTTATATTCTTAAACTAAACCACCTTGCGCTCAAAAGCATCTGATGAAATACCTTCAGCAAGAATTTTCTTACACCATTCTTTAGCAGAAAAAAGTGAATGGTCACGATAGTTGCCACAACTAGTGATATCAGTACCTTGAACATCATCCCAAGTAGAGTCAACAATCTGTGCAAGTGAGCCCTTCAACGCTCTTGCAACATCTGCTGTGTCTTGTTCACCCCAAACAATAAGATGAAAACCTGTCCGGCATCCAAATGGGGAACAATCAATCACACCATCCATACGATCGCGCAAATATCCTGCTAACATATGCTCTATTGTATGCAATCCTGCAGTTGGAATAGCATTTTCATTTGGTTGTACCAAGCGCAAGTCATAATTTGAAATCTTATCACCTTTCTTGCCTTCTTCAACTGTAATTAAGCGCACGTAAGGTGCCTTAACAGCTGTATGATCTAGCGTAAAGCTTTCAACTTTTGCCATCATTAAACACTCCAATCTAATTATGATTACACTTTAACTCTAGCATTTTGTTAGTAAAAATCAATACCTATTGGTCGTTGTATCTGTTTAATACCATTTTAAGATATTTACCTGTGTAACTTGCAGGATTCTCTGCGAGTTTCTCAGGTGTACCGGTACCAATAATTGTACCACCGCCTTCGCCGCCTTCAGGTCCAAGATCTATTAGGTAATCCGCTGTTTTTATAACATCCAAATTATGCTCAATTACTAGAACAGTATTTCCTGAATTTACCAGGCGTACTAAGACACGCAACAAGTTCTTAATATCATCGGTATGTAAACCAGTAGTCGGTTCGTCCAAAATATAGAATGTCTTGCCATCCGACTTACGATGCAGCTCCGATGCAAGCTTCATCCTCTGCGCCTCGCCTCCGGATAAAGTCGTCGCTGGTTGTCCTAATTTAACATAACCCAGTCCAACATCAACAATTGTCTGTAATTTTCTTTTGATTTTGGGGATCGCACTAAAGAACTCAAGAGCTTCTTCAACCGTCATATCCAATACTTGTGCAATATTTTTGCCCTTATATTCGACCTCAAGCGTTTCAGAATTATAGCGTGCTCCATGACAAACCTCGCATGGAACGTACACATCAGGCAAGAAATTCATTTCAATTTTGATGATTCCATCACCCTTGCAAGCCTCGCAGCGTCCACCCTTGACATTAAAACTAAATCGTCCCTTGCTGTAGCCGTGAACTTTAGCAGCATTTGTTTGTGCAAACAAACCACGAACATCATCAAAGACACTTGTATAAGTAGCAGGATTACTACGCGGCGTTCTGCCAATTGGGCTTTGATCAATATTGATAACTTTTTCGAGAGCCTCTGTCCCAATAATTTCGTTATATTTACCTGGTTTTTCAGAGTTGTTATTTAGTTTCTGCGCCAAAGCTCTTTTTAAAATCATGTTAACTAGTGTTGACTTACCAGAACCAGATACACCTGTAACAGCGATAAAAGTACCTAATGGAAAATCAACGTCAATATTTTTTAAATTATTTTCACTAGCACCCTTTATCGTAATCTTTTTCCCGTTGCCTACACGCCTTTGCTTCGGCACCGGAATATGTTTTTTACCTGACAAATACTGGCCGGTCAATGATTTAGCAGATCTAGCAACCTGCTTTGGTGTGCCTGCTGCCATCACTTGTCCACCATTGCTGCCCGCACCTGGACCAATATCAATCAGATAATCTGCAGCCCTCATTGTGTCTTCATCATGCTCAACAACTATTAGTGTGTTCCCTAAATCTCTCATTTTCTTCAACGAATCAATTAAGCGGTCATTATCTCTTTGATGCAAACCGATTGAAGGTTCATCAAGAATATACAAAACACCTGATAAATTTGAACCAATCTGCGTCGCCAACCTGATTCGCTGAGCCTCACCACCAGAAAGCGTACGAGCCGAGCGACTAAGCGTCAAATATGCAAGACCCACGTTGATCAAGAAAGTTAGGCGGTCCTTAATTTCTTTTAAAATTGGCTTAGCAATTGCGCTATCTTGCTCACTAAATTCTAAATTTTTGAAAAAGTCTAGTGCTGCTCCAATGTTGTATTCAGACACTTGTCCGATATGTTTCCCATTGATCTGTACAGCAAGTGCCTTTCGATTTAAACGATATCCTTGACAAGCCTGACAAGTCAAACTTGTCATATATTTACGCATCACATCTCTCGTAAAATCACTATTTGTTTCGTGATAACGGCGATCGATATTCGGAATGACACCTTCAAACTTAGCATCAACATCCCTAACTCCTCCAAAATCATTTTCATAATGAAAATGAAAAGTTTTCTCACCTGCTCCATATAATACAGTTTCTTGATCCTTTTTAGGAAGCTTGTTAAATGGTACATCCATCTCAATGTTAAATGCCTGACACATTTGTTCCAGCATCATTGGATAATATTGTGAACTTATCGGGTTCCAGGGCTCAATTGCACCTTCTCTAAGTGTTTTTGAACTATCTGGAATTACTAAATCAAGATCTACCTCAAGTTTCACTCCCAGGCCATCACATTCTGGACAAGCACCAAAAGGAGCATTAAATGAAAACAATCTTGGCTCTAATTCTCCAATAGTAAAGCCACAGTAAGGACACGCAAAGTTTTCGGAGAACTGCAGTAGCTTACTGTCACCAATGTCAGCACTGGCATAACCATCTGACAAGCGCAGCGCTGCCTCGAAAGAATCGAATAGTCGCGACCTAATTCCATCCTTAACAATTACACGATCTACAACCACTTCGATAGTGTGTTTTTTGTTCTTGTCAAGTTCGATCTTATCACCGATATCCAAGATCTCCCCATCAACACGAACCCTTACGAAACCATCACGCTTAATCTTCTCAAATATTTTTTTATGCTGTCCCTTTTTTTCACGAATGATCGGTGACAAAATCTGTACTTTTGTTCTTTCAGGCAGTGATAATATCTTATCTACCATTTGCTCTGGGGATTGACTTGTAATCTCATGACCATCATTTGGGCAATACGGTGTCCCGACACGTGCCCACAAAAGACGCAGATAATCGTTAATTTCTGTTACAGTTCCTACCGTTGAACGAGGATTCTTTGAAGTTGTTTTTTGATCAATTGAAATTGCAGGTGATAAACCATCAATTGAATCAACATCTGGTTTATCCATTTGCCCCAAAAACTGACGAGCGTAGGCAGACAGACTCTCAACGTATCGTCTTTGTCCCTCAGCATATAATGTATCAAATGCAAGTGAACTTTTCCCTGAACCAGATAATCCTGTAATAACAACCAGCTTGTCCTTAGGAATTGTCACATCAATATTCTTCAGATTGTGGGCTCTCGCACCGTGAATAACAATCTTATTTTGTGCCAAAGTATTATCCCCTTTTCTATTTTATGCGAGCCTTTAATTCAATAATGGTATCTCTCAATGTCGCAGCTTGTTCAAAATCAAGCTGCTTAGCTGCGGATCTCATCTGTTCTTCTAATTTAGCCAGCATCTCTTTTTGGTCTTCTTTTTCCATATCATAAAATTCAAGTTCTGTAAATGATTGCTTCTTCTTACCGCCTTCTGCAGGCTTGGTAATTGAAATCAAATCGCGAACCTTTTTCTTGATAGTCTTTGGAGTAATATGATGTTCTTCATTATACTTCTCCTGAATGGTACGTCTTCTTTGGGTTTTATCAATTGCTGCCTGCATTGAATCCGTAATTTTATCAGCATACATGATAACTCGTCCGTTCTCGTTTCGTGCAGCACGTCCAATTGTCTGAACTAATGAGCGTTCACTTCTTAGAAAGCCTTCTTTATCGGCATCCAGTATTGCAACCAAAGAAACTTCAGGAACATCGATACCCTCTCGCAATAGATTGATACCTACCAAAACATCAAAGACACCCAACCGTAGATCCCTGACAATTTTTGTACGCTCTAAGGTTTTTATATCTGAATGCAGATATTTTCCCTTAATCTGTAGTTCTTTAAGATAATCCGATAAATCTTCTGCCATCTTTTTAGTCAAGGTAGTTACAAAAACTCTTTCATTCCGTTCTACCCGCTTGTTAATTTCACCGACCAAATCATCCATCTGTCCCATAATCGGTCTAACTTCAATTATTGGATCCAATAACCCTGTTGGCCTAATGATTTGCTGTACAATTTTATTTGTCTGCTCTTGCTCGTAGGGTCCTGGTGTAGCCGACATGTAAACAATCTGATTCACATGTTTTTCAAATTCTTGCAGTGTCAATGGTCGATTATCAATAGCACTTGGTAATCTAAAGCCGTAATCAACCAACATCTGCTTGCGCGCACGATCACCATTGTACATTCCTCGTACCTGTGGCATTGTCACGTGTGACTCATCTACCACCATTAAAAAGTCCTTTGGGAAAAAGTCCAACAATGTGTATGGCGGTTCACCAGGTTTTCGCCCATCCATGTGCCGTGAATAATTCTCAATGCCAGAACAATATCCCATCTCACGCAGCATTTCAATATCGTATGTTGTTCTTTGCTCCAGGCGCTGCGCTTCTAATAATTTATTTTGATCTTTTAATTCGGCCAGACGAGCCTTTAATTCTTCTTGAATTCCATCAATAGCCTTCTCCATAATATCTTCATTTGTCATAAAATGGGTAGCAGGAAAAATCGATACATGTTCTCTTTCTGCGACAATTTCTCCTGTAAGTGCATCAACTTCACGAATGCGATCAATCTCATCTCCAAAAAACTCGATACGCAGTGCTCGTTCATCGCGTGAAGCAGGAAAAATCTCGACAATATCACCGTGTACCCGGAATCTTCCACGTTGAAAATCGATATCATTTCGCTCAAATTGTATATCAATTAATTGTCGCAATAATGCATCTCGTTCTAGTTCTTGTCCTACCCGCAATGACAATGTGTGCTTTTGGTATTCGTTAGGGTCACCTAATCCAAAGATAGAAGAGACAGAAGCAACAACAATTACATCATTTCGTTCTAGCAAAGAACTGGTTGCCGAATGCCGTAATTTATCAATTTCGTCATTAATACTTGAGTCCTTTTCAATATAAGTATCGCTTGAAGGTACATATGCTTCAGGTTGATAATAATCATAGTAACTGACAAAGTATTCAACTGCATTGTTTGGAAAGAATTCCTTAAATTCACTATACAATTGTCCAGCTAATGTTTTATTATGAGCCAAAACAAGGGTAGGTTTATTAACGTTTTTTATTACATTTGAGATCGTAAATGTCTTACCTGTTCCTGTTGCTCCCAAAAGGATCTGAGCCTTTTCTCCTGCCAAAATTCCAGAAGTGAGTTCTTCAATTGCTTTAGGCTGATCGCCCGTAGGCTTATACGCAGAAACTAGTTCAAATTGATGATTGTCTTGTCGTTCAATCATTCATCCTACCCCCTAATTAATAAATGAAAAAGGCGTAGATAGTGGTTTTTATTGTCCACCATCACGCCTATTCATTCTAACATATCGAACATACTTTCGTACACTTTTAAGAATTCATTTCTGAATATTTCTCTATCATATCTGTTCTCATTATTTTCAGTGCTTTCGTCCAAAAAACATTATATAAATCCGGGTTTTTCAAACGTAAGCAAGCTTCTGGCAAAGATTCGGTCATTGCTTTTGAAAAATCTTTAACTTCATTCGTAGTAGGTTCGCGATAAACCAACTTACCTTTATCGAAAATCTGTGTCATCAATGGATCTAACCTAAAGTTATTGATTTTCCTCTTTTGTTGCGTTTTATTTGGATCAGAATTGTACACGCTACCTTCATTTAACCTAATTTCATCGAATAATCCTAACAAATCTCCAACGGCTTTGCCATTATTATTATATAAGCGATACAGCCTTTTAAATCCGGGAATCGTTGTCTTCTCAATCGTATTGCTCAACTTGATTTTTGGTGTGATTTTGCCATCAACTTGCGTAGCAACAAGCTTATAGACACCGCTTAATACTGGATCAGACGACGCTGTTATTAATTTCTCACCAACACCAAAGCTATCAATTGCGGCCCCTTCCTCTAAGACATTCTGAATAACATCCTCATCCAAGGCATTTGAAACCGTGATTGTTGCGTTCTCAAAACCAGCTTCATCCAACATTTTTCTGGCCGCTTTCGTCAAGAACGTGATATCACCTGAATCAATTCTAATTCCAATGTGCTCTGTAACTCCTCTAGCCTTCAATTTGTTAAAAATCTCAATTGCATGTGGTACCCCTGAATTTAGCACATCATAAGTATCCACCAGTAGCAGACAATTATTTGGATAGATCCGATACCATGCCTCAAAAGCCGCTTGTTCAGATTTAAAAGACTGAATCCAGCTATGTGCCATAGTTCCTAGCGGTGTCAAACCAAAAAGCTTCGCACTTAATACATTTGCAGTACCAATACAACCACCAATCACGGCTGCTCGAGCTCCAAATGTTGCAGCGTCAGCCCCCTGAGCGCGACGGGACCCGAATTCCATTACTGGTCTTCCCTTAGCAACCATACATATCCGTCTAGCCTTAGTAGCAATTAGTGACTCATGGTTAATGATGTTTAACAACATTGTTTCTAATAATTGTGTTTGAATAAGCGGACCTCTCACTATTATTAGTGGTTCATTTGGAAAAACAGGTGTTCCTTCTTTAACAGACCATACATCACACTCGAATTCAAATGTACGTAAATATTCCAAAAATTCCGGTGCAAAAATCCCTAGTGTTTGTAAATACTCTATGTCTGAATCCGTGAATTTCAACTCTTTTAAATATTTGATGACCTGCGCCAGACCAGCATAGATAACAAGTCCACCTTTATCCGGTACTTTTCTGAAATACAAGTCAAAATAACCTATCTTGCTTGGCTCCTCTTTAAAAAAGCCATTGGCCATTGTTAGTTCATACAAATCCATTAACAAGGTCAAGTTTCGCTGTTCCATTATTTTTCTCCCAACTTGACAAGACGGAATTAAGTCAAAATTTCCATTTAGCTTTGAACCAGACATAGCAATAAACCCGCTATGCTTATAATTTCAAATCAATGCTTAACTTTTATCGACCTATGTTGTGGTCTCGTCTTATTATAATTTACATCTGTCTGCTCTTTGAAAGCCAGTATCTAGAAAATAACCCTTTTCCGATAAGATGTCAAGACACCCGGCTAACCAAGATAAATTAATCCTAATTCTGATAATTTCTTTTTAATTTCAAGAAACTCTGCTTCTCCGTTACAGGCTATATTGTGTAAATGGATGCCCTGGGTCAGACTAGAAAGTAACAGGTGATTGCCCTTTTCAGCTCGGCTCATAAAATCATTGATGTCATGCAATGTTGAAATTCCAAGTGTTCCGACTAATTGTCCATACAGGCTATGATCAACAATAACATCTTCAATCTCTCCACCCATGTTGACAATTGTTTCTAGTTCCAAACGGGTTTCTTCAATTGTATGCTGGCAAGCTATCAAACCATGGTAGCGCGATTCTTTTTTCTGATATTTATATCCATTAACAGTAGAAATAATTGGCTCGCCCTTTGCTCTAAGTAAAGCAATGTCACCCACAATTGTTTGACGTGAAACCCCATACTTTGCAGCTAGGACTGTCGCACTTATTAAATCAGAATTCAATACATCGTCTCTTATACTAACGCGTCTTCGTACATTACTATTCTTCAATCTCATCACCTGTTTTTTTGTCTAGAAAAACAAAAGACTGTGACAAAATAAAGATTTTGCAGCAGCCTCATGCTTACACCTTACACATGAATGTTTTTTACTCATTAACTGATTGAACCTAATTAAACTGGATTCAGTCTTGCCTTCAATTTGTTTTTTTTGATACCTGCTTAAGTTTTGAAAACAGCTAATTATTTCTCTATAAAACTCCTGATATCATCCTCAAAGGCTTGACGCTTTTGCAGTGACTTTTCCTGTGTGCTGTCTTGTGTGCCAATATAAAACTTAATCTTTGGCTCTGTTCCTGAGGGTCTCACAGCAATCCATGATCCGTCTTCTAGCAAATATTTTAGAACATTTGATTTAGGTAGCTCAATAATTGAGACATCGCCAGAAGCTGTCGTCTTTTTCGAATTAGCAAAATCTTCCATGGTGGCAACTTTAATCCCAGCAAAATCCTTTGGTGCGGCTTCCCTAAATTTGGTCATTAAATTCTTAATTTGCTCTGCACCTTCAACACCATCAAATGTTAATGCAACTGTTTTTTCAGCGAAATAACCAAATTTAGTAAATAGTTCTTGCAGTCCATCATAAAGATTCTTTCCCTTACTCTTATAATAGGCAGCAACTTCGGCTAGCATTACGAGCGACTGAATAGCATCTTTGTCTCTCACAAATGGACGAATCAAATAACCATAGCTTTCTTCAAAGCCGAACATGAAACTGTGCTTATTAGTTTTTTCAAAAAGTTTAATCTGCTCTGCAATAAACTTGAATCCCGTTAAAACGTTAATCATCTCAACGTTATAACTCTTGGCAATCGCCGTAGCAAATTCACTTGAAACAATAGATTTAACTACAGCTGCGTTTGCAGGCAATGTTCCCGCATTTTTCCGTGCTGTTAAAATATAATCAAGCATAATTGCCGCTATTTGATTACCTGTCAGTAATTGATACTCACCTGATGGCTGACGTACAGCCGCTCCTAATCGATCTGCATCTGGATCAACAGCAATCAAAAGATCCGCATCTTCTTCTTTGCCATGCTTAATAGCCAAGTCAAATGCAGCCGCGTCTTCAGGATTGGGTTTTTTGACTGTTGAAAAATCTGGATCTGGCGTTGCCTGTTCAGAAACCATTGTAAAGTTCGTAAATCCTGCACCTTTTAATGCTTTTTCACCTAGTATTGCACCCGTTCCGTGTAGCGGAGAAAAAATTAATTTAAGTGTTTTCCCTTCTTTTTTAACTAACTCAGAATTAATAGTAACTTTTTTAACTTCTGCTAAATAAGCATTGTCAACTTCAGCACCAATAATTTTCATTAAACCGTTTTCAATAATTTCAGATTCATCGGCAACTTTTATAGCAAACAAATCTTGTGCCTGTCTCACAAATTCAGTGATCATATCAGATTCCTTTGGCGGCATCTGTCCACCATCTTCACCATAAATCTTATACCCATTGTATTCCTTAGGATTATGGCTAGCCGTAATCATAATTCCAGCGTAAGTATTTAAATGACGCACTGTAAAGGACAATTCTGGAGTTGGACGAAGGCTTTCAAAAACAAAGCTAGCAATTCCATGTGCACCTAAAACACGTGCGGCCTCATGTGCAAAATCTTCTGAATGGTGACGAGAATCAAAACTTATTGCAACTCCTCGCTTTTTAGTTGCTTCATCAAGTGTATCCATCAACAAAGCAAGTCCTTCTGTAGCTTGACGAACAGTATAAATATTCATTCTGTTTATCCCTGCTCCAATTACTCCACGCATTCCTGCAGTACCAAATTCGAGAGGTGCATAAAAAGCATCTTCAAGTAATTCGGCATTATCCTTATTTTCCTTTAACTCTTGTTCTAATTCCTTGTCTAACTCAGGATAGTTAATCCATGTTTGATAAGTTTCTTTCCAACTCACAAAATCACTCCCATTGTTTTTCTAAAATTAGTATACTATACTAACAGCTTTTTTACGCATGAAACAGCAAAAATCTTCAATTATTTTTCCTGTTTCTTAACAAATACCACTAACTATCCCCTTAAATTCAACTCAAATACAAAAAAGCTGCGATTTATTATCCATCACAACTTTTCCTATAATTATTAACTTAACAATCTTTTAACTTCTAATCTTTCAATGTCTCCAAATAATTATATGCCCCTTGTCCAGCAATTCCACCATCACCAACTGCTGTCGCAATCTGACGTAATTCCTTTTTTCTCACATCACCAATTGCGAATATTCCTGGAATTTTTGTTTGCATCTTTTCATCAGTGACAATCCAGCCTTGCTCGTCTGTTACACTAAGGCTTTCAAAAGGTTCTGTCATTGGAACTAAACCGACATAGATAAAGACCCCATCAGTAGGAACAACGGATTCATCACCAGTTTTCTTATTCAATGTCTTAACCCCTGTGACCTTCTTACCATCACCTTCAATGCTTGTTAGCACAGTATCCCAAGTAAACTGGATTTTAGGATTCTCAAATGCACGATCCTGCAAGATTTTCTGTGCACGTAGTTCATCACGACGGTGGACTACATTAACCTCTTTAACCAATTTAGAAAGATATGAACTTTCTTCAATTGCAGAGTCACCACCACCTACTACCACAACATCACGATCGCGGAAAAAGGCGCCATCACAAACCGCACAATAGGAGACTCCACGGCCACTGTATTCCTGTTCTCCTGTAACACCCAATTTTTTATATTGAGAACCTGTTGCTATTATTAGCGCATAAGTTTCAAATGTGTCACTATCAGTCTTAATTGTTTTCAATCCGTCGTCAGCAACGGTTACTTCTTCAACATTACCATAGGCATATTCAGCATTAAATTGTGTTGAACTTTCATACATTTCTTTTGCCAAATCTGGTCCCAAAATCGACTTGAATCCTGGGTAATTTTCAACCTCCGCTGTATTATTCATTTGCCCACCATATATTCCACGATCGAGCATTAGTACTGACAAGTTAGCCCTAGAAGCGTATAGTGCTGCAGTCATTCCACCAGGACCTGCACCAATCACAACCACATCATATTTTTTAGTCAATTTTTTACCTTCTCCCACTTTAAATCATATATATATATTATAGCTTACTTTTAATAAGCATTCCACTAAAATGTTTCCTCTTCAGATTTTCCTTCACGTGTCATCAAATCTTCTATCGCAGTCTTTATCTCTTCTCCTTGATAAACAACTTGATAAATAGCTTCAGTAATCGGCATCTCAATTTTACGGCTTTTTGCCAATTCATACGCTGCCTTAACCGTCGTCAATCCTTCAATGACCATTCCCATGTTATTGACAACGTCTTCGACCTTTGCACCCTTACCTAACTGATTGCCAGCACGCCAATTTCTTGAATGAACGCTTGTACAAGTAACAATTAGGTCTCCTACACCCGACAATCCGATAAACGTTAATGGATCAGCACCTAATGCAATTCCCAAACGCGCTATTTCAGCCAATCCTCTAGTCATCAAAGCAGCTTTAGCATCATCACCATAACCTAAACCATTCAAAGCTCCCGCTCCTAGTGCAATAATATTCTTAAATGCCGCACCGAGTTCAACTCCAATAATGTCACTATTTGTGTATACACGGAAGTAGCTATTCATAAATATTTTTTGAACACTTTTTGCCGCCTGTAAGTCAGATGATGCAGCAGTAATCAATGTTAGATCATGGCATGCCACTTCTTCAGCATGGCTAGGACCAGACAACGCCACAATTCCAGCAGCATATTCTTGTGATATTTCTTCTGAAATAATTTCAGAAATACGCTTATGTGTTTCTAATTCTAATCCCTTGCTAGCATGAACAATAACCGGATGAAGATCCAACTTTTCAATTAATAATCCAACTTTATGAGACATTTCTCTCATAGCCTTGGTTGGAACTGCCAGTAAGACCAACTCTGATTCCTTTAAAACTTCTTCCAAGTTGTTAGATGCAACTAGCTTCTCAGACAGCTTAACATCTGAAAGATATGCCTTATTAGTATGCTCCAGATTAAGTTCATCGACTTGTTCTTGTCTTCTTGACCAAATTTTTACTTTTTCCCCGTTCATAACTAAAATATTTGCAAGAACACTGCCCCAAGAACCTGCTCCAATGACTGCAACCTTTTTACACAAAAAAACCACTCCTATTTATGATAAGTTTCATCTGTACCGTCCAAATACCATGGATTCAACGGTCTCCAATAACGACGCGTTGCCAACCAAATTATGGCACCTAAGAACAATACAACTGATAACCACTGTGAAACTCTCAACGGTCCCAGCATAAGACTGTCTGTACGCATTCCCTCAATAAAGAATCTTCCAAAAGAATACCAGATAACATAGGCAAAGAAAACCTCTCCGCGCTTAAACAAATGCTCTTGATGTCTCAGCAACATCAAAAGTACAAAACCCGTCAAATCCCAAACCGATTCATATAAAAAAGTTGGTTGATAATATGTTCCCGCTATGTTCATCTGTTTGATTATAAAATCCGGTAAATGTAATTCACGTAAGAAAGACAGGGTTGTTGCTCGGCCGTGTGCTTCCTGATTCATAAAGTTGCCCCAGCGACCTATTCCTTGCGCCATAATCACAGTAGGTGCAGCTACATCGAGCATCAGCCATGATGAAATATTTCTTTTTTTGCATAAAATGACTAAAACTATTACAGCACCAATCAAACCACCATATATTGCTATTCCGCCATCCCAGATACGATAAATTTGGCTTAGGTTTTGTGAATAATAGCCCCACTCAAAAACCACATAATAAATTCGTGCACAAATTATTGCTACTGGAAGCCCCCAGAGAATTAGATCATAAATATCATCTTCAACGATTCCTCTTTTTTTGCCCTCTCTCACAGAAAGATAAGTAGCAATCACCACTGCACTAGCAATAATAATTCCATACCACCTGACCTCAATTGAACCTAAAGAAAAGGCAACCGGATTTAACGCACCCAAAATTGGCATAAATAAAAAAACACATCCTTACTTAATCTGAATTCTCTTGAATCAGACTATTCAAATTTTTCTCAAACAGCTTTGTAGCATCATAACCCATCGTCTTTGCACGATAGTTCATCGCTGCTGCCTCAATGATAATCGCCAAATTACGACCGATTTTTACCGGTATTGAGATTTTAGGAATATCTACGTCAAAGACTCTTAACTTCTGTTCACCCGTTCCTAACCGGTCGAATTGCTTATCAGGACCCCAATTTTCTAAATGAACAATCAGTGAGATATCAGTCTCAGTCCTAACAGCACCCGCTCCAAAAAGATTCATGACATCAATAATACCAATGCCGCGAATTTCCAGTAAATGTCTAAGAATCTTGGGAGCCTCACCAATAATTGTTTGCTCATCTTTTTGATAAACATCTACTCGATCATCAGCAATCAGTCGATGACCTCTTTTAATTAAATCCAAAGCTGTTTCGGACTTACCAACACCAGAATCACCCGTAATTAAAACACCCAAACCATAAATATCGACTAAGACACCATGCAGCGACTTTCTTTCTGCCAACTGTGTCTCTAAAAAATCCGTAACTTTGGAAGATAGGCGAGTGGTTGGTAGTTTCGAACGTAAAACAGGTATACCGTGTGTCTTGGCTGCTTCATCCAATTCCTCCGGTACAGGCAGATAACGGGAAATCACAAAGCAAGGTGTAACATCTTCTACACACATCCGCTCCATAATTTTCCTACGTTTTTGCTTATCCATCTTCCTGGCAAATGAAACTTCTGTCATCCCAAAAAGTTGAATTCGTTCTGCTGGATAGTAATCAAAGTAACCTGTCAATTCAAGACCAGGTCTTGATATATCACTTGTAGTTATCATTTTTGTACTTAAATATTTACCACCTGAAAATACCTTCATTCCTGTTGCTCTAACCAAGCTCTCAACACTTACCATATCACTCACTTAAAAAGCCCCTCCCAAATTTAATTCTTCTAATCAAAAAGCTTTCTCTAACGCCTGAAATAGTTCGTTATTACAATATTTACCAAACTAAGAATCAAAGCTAACAAAAAGGCAGCACCGAAATTCGCAAAGGCAAATGAACTGCCAACTAAATAAGAAGTCAACTCAAGCATGAAACCATTAATAACAAAGTAAAATAGCCCCAGAGTCATAAAAGTAATAGGCAATGAAAAAAGCAGTAATATTGGTTTTACAAACATATTAAGCAGACCCAATATAACCGCGGCAAGAAGCGATATCCAAATGCTAGATACATGAAATGCTTGTGGGAAAAAACCAGCCGCTGAAATAAATATTATTGCATTAACCAAGGCTCTGCGCCAAAAAGACATTTATAATTCCTCCATAATTTTAATTTAACGAATATCCTTTTCATGAACATCTTTAAGAATCTTCCGTGAACTTTTTCTTTTTTCATGTGTATAATCTTGATTTTTCTTTTTAAATAACATAGAAAAAAAGCTACTTTCCTCAGATGGAATTAGGACAATACACATTACATAAATACTTATAACCAAAAATGTAATGTGCGGTATTACTGCCAAAATAATAAAAATTCCCCTGATAATCCACGGATTAATACCAAAATAATCAGCTATACCACCACATACTCCAGAAATAATCCGATTATTTGATCGTCTCATTTTTTTATCAGATTTCATAGTTGCTTTTCCTCCCAACAAATAAATATATCCTTAATCAGAATTTTACAGTGTCACAGAGTGTTTAGCAAATTATGTAAAAAAGGAGCCACTAAATTTAATAAAAAATAAATTTTAATATTTTCTAGTGTTTGGATTCAACTCAACAATTTCTCCTTTTTTGAGAAAAACAATCCATTCGCAAACATTAGTTACGTAATCACCAATGCGCTCCAAGTAAGCAGCAACCGAGGAATAGTATGAACCACTGATAACCGATTCCGAATCCTCCTGCATTATCGTAACACATCTCTTCCTGATTTTCCTAAGCTCTTCATCCAAAAACAAATCGTCCTTTGCGATTTTTAGAGCCCTTTCTTCATTTTTCTTCATATAGGCATCAAGCACACTCTGAAACATTTGGCATACATATTTACCCATCTTCGCAATTTCAATTTCAATTTCGGCAATCCTTTGACTGCCCTTCATATTCACGGTAGCATGACTGATGCTTACCGCATGATCTCCAATCCTCTCAATGTCAGAACTTGCTTTCAAAATAGTAATGACATCTCTTAAATCTTCAGTTACAGGCTGATACAGTGCAATTAGCTCAAGGGTCATCTTCTCTAAATCATTCTCACAATTGTTTATCACGGGATCCTTTTCAATTACAGACTCTGCAAGAATCTTATCATGATTCATGAAAGCCTTAGTTGCGCGAAGTATCGCCTCATTGACCATCATGCCTAGTTCCGCAAACCTAACGTGTAACTTGTTTAACTCATCATTAAATGTTTTACGCACACTACCACCTCCTCTTTCTAATAATCTTTATCGGAGAAAATATTCTAACTATTTATTAGGTTAGATTCTATACTTTTATCAAATCATTCGCAATCCTTATCAATAATTCATACTACAAAAAAAGACTGTAGCACAAAACAACTTTTTGTGACAGTCTCTGGAATGATGCTAGACTGAACCCGAATTATAAGGATTCCTTTTGTGACTTTTGTATGTCTTGCTCCATTGGAAATTTTATTATGAATTTGGATCCCACACCAACTTGACTCTCTAATATAATTTCACCGTTCATCGCTGCGACATACTCCTTAACGACAGATAATCCCAGTCCAGTTCCTCCACTATCACGCGAACGCGAAGTATCAATTCTATAAAACCGCTCAAAAATCCGTTCTTGTTTATCTTGTGGAATTCCATAACCATTATCTCGGATACTGATATTCCAACTCGTTTCATCAACTGAACCATCAATCCAAATTTTTCCTTGGAAATTATTATACTTGATGGCATTCTGAATTAAATTATCAATAACATGTCTCAATTTATTTTGATCCATATTAACTACGTAGTCTTCAGATATCTCAAGAAAAACTTTGATTTTCTTTTTTTCCAACTGCGGTTTGAACGTCTTCAAAAGCTCAGTTATATAGATTCTCAGATTGATTTCTTTCAAATTCAATTCTGGACTTGCATCAATCCTCGATAAGGATAAAATATCCTCAACTAAATCTGTCAATTTCAGACTTTCCTTATGAATAATCGCCAAAAACTCTGGCAAGGCCTTCTTATCATTCATTGCACCTTGTAGCAAGGTTTCACTAAAACCAGTTATCGCTGTAATCGGTGTTTTCAACTCATGGCTGACATTTCCGACAAAGTCCAGCTGCATTCTTTCAATTTCTTTTAGCTCTGTAATATCATACAATAATACCATTACTAGCAACCGATGCTTGCTGACTGGAACATAAACAACGTGAGCATCAACGACCTTATTGGTTAAATCAAGCCGAATTTCACTGTGTTGATCTTCTTGCGAAGAAAATGCTGCTTCAATCAAACGGCTCAAATCGTACGTTCTGATTTCATTAATATAAATTTGCCCCTGCAAATTCATCTCACGACCCATCAGATCGCTCATAGCATGATTGCTCAAATAGATTTTTCTATCCTGATCAAGGATCATTACACCGATTGTCAGGTACTCAATCAATGAAAAGTACCCTCTCTGCTGAATCGTAAAATTCTTGGTAAAATCATGTTGCTTATTCTCAAGCCTGTTAATTGTTCGAGAAATTCCATATAGCGGATCACTCGGCTCAAGTAAGATATGCCCAGGTTTCTTTCCTTCGGTAATATCATTTAACTTCTGTGAAAGCAGATCCAGCTCACGCTTGTTATATCTATATCTGATATATCTATAACCTACCTCCGCTCCAGCCAATAAAACTGCAGAAATAACAATCAAAATACCTTCACTGGCCCCTAAAATTTCCTTTAAACTTGTGCCATTTTCAGTCGTAAGAATCGAAAGCAGTATATATATAACTGAAATTATTATAATAAAATCAATAATAAAAGCTCTAATTATCTTAATTGCTTTCACCTTCAAATCGGTAACCAAATCCCCTGACAGTTTCTATATAACTTGGATTTTTAGGGTCTTGCTCAATTTTTTCCCGCAAGTGACTTACATGCATATCTACCATTCTAGTTTGTCCAACATAGTCAAATCCCCAGACACCATTTAGCAATTTATCACGGCTTAATACACGATGCTTTCTTTTAATAAAGTATGCAAGTAATTCAAATTCCTTAGGTGTCAACTTAACCTTTTTACCATTTTTTGTAACAGAATAGTTTACTAAGTCGACCGAAAAATCAGGGAAACGATAAACTTCTTCTGTTTCTGTTTCATTTTCCGTAATATCTTTTGCACTAAGGCTATCAGCAGGCATCTCCTCTGTTCTCCTAGCAATCGCCTTTATTCGTGCAATCACCTCTCGTGGTGAAAATGGCTTAGTCAGATAGTCATCAGCACCTAGTTCAAGTCCAATGACCTTATCATATTCTTCACCCTTTGCTGTCAAAATCATAATTGGTGTTTTTACTTTTTCTTGCCTTAACCTTTTAGTAATTTCCAATCCGTCCATCCTTGGCAGCATTAAATCCAATAATATAAAATCAAATTTAAAATTACGGCCCTTATCAAAACCAGTCTGGCCGTCAAGTGCAGTATCAACCTCATACCCAGCCTGTTCCAGATTGTATTTCAATAATGTTACTATAGACATTTCGTCATCAACTACAAGTATTTTTTTCACTGCATTTCCTCCAAAGAATTAATGAAACAATATTACGCCTATTTCGTGTGGTGAATTTGCAAAAATTGCGCTCTCTGCTAACTTCAGCTGCCCTTCATATGTTCTAACTTTTAATTTACAGTATGCTGAATTTCTTTGCAATGCTTCGTAAAACTCTGACTCCGTTGTAACAGAAACTCCATTGCACATGATTATTACATCCCCGATTTCCAGGTTCATCTTTGCAGCAGGTGTTTCAGGTTGAATTGCGACAACCCTGATTCCATCATGCGTTTCAGCATACCACTTGCCCTTTCTCTTCATCTTTGCATACCTTTGTACAAAGCGCAAGATAACCAATAAAAGTAATACAGCAAATACAAAGATTCCAGTGATTGGGATCAAAAATCCTAGGATGGTTCCAACTATAGCAATGGTCAGCTCCTGTTGTGTATTAACTTTTGCATTTTTTAACTCTGACTCAACCGTATTTCGCCAAAGTCTTAATGTCCAAGAAACCCATAGTGGTAAAACAAATAACGCAAATGATTGTCCGCCAAAGCTAAAAACCGGCCAAAAGGAAATGAGACTGTGTATATAATTGCCCGGTACAAGAACAATCAGTGGCAAAACCGTTTGGTCCTTCAAAGAATACCTGATTAATCTCCTGCCCCTTTTTCCATTATATATTTTAGGTTGAAAAGAGTCCTGATGGTAGCCCCTTAACATTAATAATTTCGCCAAATAAAAAATTGCTAAGATAGAAAAAACAATGCCCGGCTTGACATCAAAAAAAGGTTTCAGACTCGTAGGAACAATTAATTTATCACTAAACAGTTGTAAACTAACTATTCCTATGCTGCTTCCAGTAAAGATCAATAAAAAAGCAGTGTTCAAATCTATGTATAGGGACAAAACAATGCCAACAAATGTGATTCCCATATAAACAAAAATCCACTGTTTTGTCAGCTCTAATCCTAATAAAGTGGTAATAACTGAGCTTAAAAATCCTAGTTTGAGTGCATTTTTTATATAATAGCGTCCCTCAAAAAAATCATTATTTATTGCTGTCCTAAAGTGTTTTCTCTCATGTTTTATTCTTCTCAAATAACTCAAAAAAATTACGAGCAGGCCGCACAAAACAACCGGATTTAAAATAAGCAGCGCTAAAAAAGCCATAAGCCCCATCTTAATCATCCTCCCAAACTACTTAATTTATCCACGTTTATAGTATAGCAATATATCATGATTATCACAAAAAAGTAATAAATTATATAAAGCGGCAAAACTTGAGTACTAACGTAAAATTACAAATATAGCATGTTCCCTACTATAAGGTAATCCGAAGTTAAAGTAATTCAAGGTAAGACAGAAAATTTTGACTTATGACTTATAGTGTACATTTATATGCAATAAATAAGGGCCGAGTCAAAATTTAACTTATGACCCAGCCCCTTCTATTAATCAAAACACAACCTATTTTATACAAAATTTCTCTAACATATCGTCATACTAGTTAAAATCTTCTTTTACCACTAAATTCTGAGAAAACGTCTCATTGAAATTCCAGAACCAATTGCTCCGATTACAATACCAATCAAAATTAGTAAAGTATCAATCTGGAATAAAAAGACCCCTGGAGTCAGTAGGCTATATCCAGTGCTGGCAAGAGAATTTGAAATAATTCCATAAAGCCATACGTATCCGAAATCAACAATAATTATTGGGATGATTGCACCAAACAATCCCGTCCAAGCTCCTTCAAGAATAAAAGGCCACCTGATAAAACCATTTGTCGCACCAACTAAACGCATAATTGAAATTTCATTTTTGCGTGATAGAATCGTGATCCTAATCGTGTTAGAAATTAGGAAGACTGCAACAAAAAGCAATAAGAAACTTATGGCGATACCCCATTTTTGAATATTATCAACAATGTTGAACAACTTCTTTGCAGAAGCCCCACCATACTTTGCATCATAAACATGCTTCATTTTTTTTGCTTCTTTAGCAATTGTTACAGTTTGTTCCGGTTTCTTTGCACTCACAACAAAGACATCGTTTAACGGATTATCATCGCCGCCGAAAAGCTTGAACTCTTTTCCGTAACTTCCAATTACATTTTTAAGCTCTTGTTCTTTACTAGAAAATTTAATCTTACTGACAGAATGAAGTTTTGCTAAATCCTGTTTAAGTTTTGCTTCTTGTTTCTTATTTGTTCCACGATCAATAAGTACCCTGACCTGAACATCATTTTCGATATCAGAAGCAACTTTATTAACATTCATTAGAATTGAAAATAAAATACCCACTAAAAGAAGGGTCACCGTAACCGCACTAAGCGCAGCGACAGACATCCAACCATTACGTTTTAAGCTTTTTAAGCTTTCAACTACATGTCTCTTAAACGTACTAATCTTCATCTTGGAAAAATCCTCCTTCAGTCTGATCACGAACAATTTTTCCATCTTCTATCTCTAGAACACGGTGCTTATATTGATCAACAATTTGACTATTATGAGTAGCCATTACAACAGTTGTTCCCTCACCATTAATTCGTTCAAGAATTTCCATTATTCCAGCTGCAGTATCCGGGTCCAAATTACCAGTTGGTTCATCAGCAATTACAACTTCGGGTTTATTAGCAATAGCACGTGCTATCGAAATTCTTTGCTGTTCACCACCTGAGAGCTCATTTGGAAATGCATCTACTTTATGCTTCAATCCTACCAAATCCAAGACATAATTCACTCTTGTTGCAATTGTCTCAGGGTCTTTTTCAATAACTTGAAGTGCATAGGCAACATTTTCAAAAATAGTGAGCTTCGGCAATAACTTGAAATCTTGGAAAACAATCCCTAATTCGCGCCTTAAAAATGGAATCTCACTATTCTTTATCTTTTGTAATTCGTAATCATTAACCTTGATTTCACCAGAAGTAGGACGTTCTTCACGGTACATCATTTTTATAAATGTTGATTTTCCAGCTCCACTGGGACCAATCACATAAATAAATTCACCCTGTCGAATCTTAACGTTAAAATCATTAGCCGCCAAGATTTCATTGGGGTACTTTTTAAACACATGTTTAAATTCAATCAAAAGGATTTTCCTCCTTATATTTTGATACACCCCAAGTATTATATCATTAATACTAAATGCAATATTGCAACAACGTTACAATTTAGTTTCAATTAGTTTATTGTGGATTTCTCAATTGCAATTCATACTGTAAAAATGCATTTATAAATCCATCTAAATCCCCGTCCATAACACTTTGTGCATTTCCCGTCTCGTAGTTCGTCCGATGATCTTTTACTAATGAGTAAGGATGGAAAACATAAGATCTAATCTGTGAGCCCCAGCCAATCTCAAGTTGTTGGCCTTGAATCTCAGCTCTTTTCTTTTCCTGTTCTTCTAATTTTAGTTGATATAGTTTAGACCTCAACATGCTTTCAGCAGTAGCACGGTTTTGAAATTGTGAACGTTGAGCTTGACTCGATACTACTATTCCTGTAGGAATATGGATTAAACGAACCGCAGAAGAAGTCTTATTGATATGTTGTCCACCTGCACCGCTAGCACGGAATACTTCCATCTTGATATCTTCAGGTCTAAGCTCAACCTCAACGTCATCTCCTAATTCAGGCATTACATTGATTGATGCAAACGAAGTATGTCGCCTTCCAGCGGCATCAAAGGGTGAGATTCGCACTAGTCTATGAACTCCTTTTTCACTGCGCAAATATCCATAGGCATTAGTCCCTTTAATCATTAGGGAGACACTCTTGATTCCTGCCTCATCCCCAGCTTGATAATCTAAAACTTCCACAGAGAAATTATGCTGCTGTGCCCAGCGATCATACATTCGCAGCAACATTGAGCCCCAATCTTGAGATTCAGTTCCACCAGCACCTGGATGTATTTCTAAAATAGCATTGCTCTTATCATACTTACCATTTAACAAGAGTGTTAGCTGATAACTGTTCATTTTCTTTTGTGCACTTTCAATTTTTTCATCCAATTCGGCAATTATCTCTTTGTCTGGCTCAATTTTTACTAATTCCAGAAGAACTTCAAGTTCATCAAGTTTATCAGCCAATTTTTTGAAATTATCATGTTTAATTTTCAATTCATTAGTTTCTTCGATTAATTTCTGGGCTTCCTTCTGATTATTCCAAAAATCCGGATTAGACATTTGTGCTTCATTTTCAGAAATTCTAATATTCAATGCATCTAAGTCAAAGAGACCCCCTAAAGTCTGTGACTTGTTCATTCATTTTTTCGATAATTCGTTTATAATCACTTATTTCCATCTGTATACTCCTTTTTATTTATTAACTAAAGAGTCTCAACATATTCCAGTAAAACTGAACATGTTAAGACTCATAAAAATAATATCCAAATTATTAGCGCTTGATATCTTGTCTGATTTCAGCCTTCAGGAACAAGCGAGTAATATCATATTCGATATCTCCGATCATCTGTTCAAACATTCTAAATCCATCAGTTTGATACTCAACTAATGGGTTCAGCTGTCCATAACCACGCAGTCCGATGGATTGACGTAATTGATCCATTTCATCAATATGATCCGTCCATCTTGAATCAACTACTCGTAGGACAACAACTTTCTCAAACTCAAGCATTTGCGAAGCATCATACAGTTGTTTTTCTTTCGTTGCGTAATTAGCATTGGCGCAATCCATCAAGTAATTAACAATCTCCTCAGGTTTTTTACCTTGCAGATCCTTAATCGTAATACTATCTTCATTAACCATAGCACCAATCGCAAAATCGAGAATTGCTTGTAGATTCCAATCTTTTTGCTCACCTTGTGTATGCATTTGTACAAAATGTTCAACAGTTCGCTTGATCATTGCTAAAATAATTGGTTTAAGAGATTTTTCTTCCATTATTACTTGTTGCCTTTGAGCATAGATAACTTCACGCTGTTCACGCATTACATCATCATATTGCAGCACTTGCTTACGTGTATCATAGTTATTACCTTCTACACGTTTTTGTGCGGATTCAACTTGACGTGAAATCATTTTACTTTGTATAACAGCATTCTCGTCCGCAACTTTGAAGCGCTCAAGAATCGCTTTTACTCTTTCTGAACCAAAACGGAGCATCAAATCATCTTCTAATGAAAGATAGAATTGTGTTAGTCCTGGATCACCTTGTCGTCCTGAACGTCCTCGCAACTGATTATCAATGCGTCGAGATTCATGGCGTTCAGTCCCAATAACGGCTAACCCACCAACTTCACGAACACCTGGTCCTAATTTAATATCCGTTCCACGTCCAGCCATATTGGTAGCAATTGTCACAGCACCACGTTGGCCGGCATTCATAATAATTTCGGCTTCTTTAGCATGATTTTTAGCATTCAAGACAGCATGCGCAATTCCTGCTTTGTCCAGAAGTTCTGATAACAATTCTGAAGTCTCAACTGCAACAGTACCAACAAGGATTGGTTGACCTTTTTCGTGACGTTCCTTGATATCTTCAATAACAGCTGTGAACTTACTCTTTAATGTAGGGTATAACAAATCTGGGCGATCCTCACGCAAAACAGGTTTGTTAGTAGGAATAGAGATAACTTCCATATTGTAAATCTCACGAAATTCTTCTTGTTCAGTTTTAGCAGTACCTGTCATACCGGCAATTTTTTTGTACATCCTAAAGAAGTTCTGGTAAGTTATGTTGGCCATTGTCGTCGTTTCTTGTTGAATCTCGACGTGTTCTTTAGCTTCAATTGCCTGATGAAGTCCATCTGAATAACGACGTCCTTCCATGATACGCCCTGTAAACTGATCAACAATCAAAACCTCACCATCAGAAACAACGTAGTCTTTATCACGCAACATAATAAAGTTTGCGCGCAAAGCATTGTCCAAATGATGTGTTAATGCTGTATTGTCAGGATCATATAAGTTCTCAAGTCCAAAATACTTTTCAGCTTTCTTGATACCCTCTTCACTTAGAGAAACCGTTTTTGATTCAAGATCAATCTTGAAATCAGTCTCTTCCGTCAAAGTCTTAGCAAAACGATCTGTTCTAGTATACAAAGTTGTAGATTTTTCAGCCTGCCCCGAAATAATCAAAGGTGTTCTGGCTTCATCAATCAAAATTGAATCAACTTCATCAACTATTACAAAATTAAGTGGTCTTTGAACCATATCTTCACGATAAACAACCATGTTATCGCGAAGATAATCAAATCCCAGCTCACTATTTGTTGAATATGTGATATCACATTTATATGCAGCACGTTTCTCATCTGGTGATAAACTTGAAATATTTAATCCAACTGAAAGTCCAAGCCAAGAATATAACTCACCCATTTCTCTTGCATCACGTTCCGAAAGATATTCATTAACGGTTACAACATGAACGCCTTTTCCAGCAAGGGCATTTAAATAAACCGGCATAGTGGCAGTTAAAGTTTTACCTTCACCAGTCTTCATCTCAGCAATATTACCCTCATGTAAAACTATTCCACCAAAGATTTGAACCCTGAATGGATATAATCCAAGAACTCTTTTTGCACCTTCGCGAACAACTGCAAAAGCTTCTGGCAGCAAATCATCCAAAGATGCTCCTGCCACAAATTTTGCCTTTAATTCTGGTGTCTTTGCTTGTAATTCTTCATCACTTAAGGCCGCCATGTCATCGGCGTATGCTTCAACTTTATCAGCAATTTTTCCCAAGCGTTTTAATTCTCTATTGTCACTTTCAACCCATTTTCTTAGGACATTTGCCATGTCATATTTCCTTTCCAAAAAACTCAATATAAAAATTTATTCTGTTATTCTAAAAAACAGTATATCACTTTGTATTTTATCATCAATTACTCTAATTTGAAACAATTACAGTAGATTTTCAATTCTCACAAAAAAACGAGCCTGTCTCTAAAAGAGAAACGCTCGCCTTCTTTGGTTAATCTTCTGTAGATTCAATCAAACCATATCTACCATCTTTTCTACGGTAAACAATATTAACTCCATCTGTTTCTGCATCTTCATAAATAAAGAAGTCATGTCCTAGCATATTCATCTGGAGGACAGCCTCTTCGCTATCCATTGGTTTTAATGAGAAATGTTTGGAACGAACAATGTCAAAACCATTCTCAGTTTCCTCAGTATCATTTTTTTCTTGGACATTATTATTGAATCCTTTTTCACGTGACTTGCGATTAATTTTAGTTTTATGCTTGCGAATTTGACGTTCTAGCTTATCTGTCACTAAGTCAACACTGGCGTACATGTCAGGCGATGTCTCCTCGGCTCTCAGTACAAGATATGGTAATGGGATGGTAACCTCAACCTTGGCGGTCTTATCGGAATAGACCTTCAAATTTACATGAGCTGTCGAGTTAGAAGTATCTTCAAAATACTTTTCTAATTTAGTTAGTTTCTTTTGAACATAACTTCTGATTGCCTCTGTGACTTCGATATTTTCTCCACGAATATTGTACTTAAGCATAACAAACCTCTCCTTTCACAACTCAGCACCATTACTCGCTAAAATACATCAACGAACAAAGATATGCTAACTTTATTATAAAAGAAAACGTTACAATTAACAAATATTATCTCTAACTATCTTGCAAGTGTAATTGATTTTATTTTTTTGGCACCTGCATCCTTCATTATTCTTGCGGCATGATACAAGGTACCCCCTGTTGTATAGATATCGTCAAGCAACAATATGTTTGCCGCTTCTATTTCTACCCGTTTATTGCTATTCAGTACAAAGGGCTGTCTTCTCCGTAAACGTTCTCGTCTATTCAGTTTTGATTGCTTTATTTTCTCATCATTTCTAACTGCAAGCAGTTCCGTAAACGTTAAACCTGAAAACAATGCTTCTACTTGATTAAACATCCTTATCTGAAAACTTTGTTTAGAAAGTGGGACTGGTACAAACAACCATCCTTTACCATATTTCTTTTGAACGATTTCTTTTAATTCTCCATTAAAAATATTTGAATAATAGTAGTCTCCCATAAATTTAAATTTTTCAAAATATTTCTTCATCAACTCGTTATACTCATACAATGCAATATTTCCTAATAAGTCACTATATTCGCTTCCCCATTTTCTGCAGTCAATACAGGTGTCTTCTTTGTTCATTTTTCTTCCACAACCAGGGCATCTAGGATAATTGATTAATTCAACAAGGTTATTTTGGCAATTTTTGCAAAGAAATTTTTTCTTTAGCTGCTGTAGGGAAAGTACCCATTCAAGATCAAAATACTCATTAATTCTATTCTGGCACATCAAACAGTAACTCATTTTTTATTTTCCTCCCTTTCAGGTTAAGCAAAATAATCTGTTTTTTCGCATTAACAACGGTCTTTTTTTTACGACTACATAGAAAAATTGCGTCACCATCAGGTTCTTGTGCACTTCTGCCAACTCTTCCAGCAATTTGGACAAGAGATGCACTGTTAAACAACTCATCATCTGCACCCAATACTAAAATATTCAAACCAGCGAAAGTCACACCACGCTCAAGAATAGTTGTAGTTACTAAATATTGAAATGTCCCATCTCTCATCTTTTGAACTTTTTCAATTCGTTCCTTATCAGCTGAAAAAACTGTTTCTCCTTCACACCTGCCATTAATAAATTTTTTAATTACCACAATCACATCCCTTAAAAAATCAATTTGCGAAACAAAGATTAGAAACGGTTCTTTATTATCAGTCCAAGAATTTATAATCTTCTTGAGCTTATTACAAATTTTTCCACTTTGTAATTCCTTCATCCAATTTGCTCTTATAATTATCTTTGGAACAGGCAGCTCGTGTCCGTGGTATCTTGAAGGCAGATAACCAACTTCTAACTTTTTCCGCCGAACTTGTTTCATTAATGAATGAGTAGGAGTTGCTGTTAGCATAATTAGTGAACTTACAGATTTTCTAGCTGAGTTAACTGCATTCATTAGCATCACATCGTTTTTAAATGGGAAAGCATCAACCTCGTCAATAATGAGCATATCAAATGCACCTTTAAAACGTAATAACTGATGTGTAGTACAAATTACCAATTGTGTATATTCGTATTTTTCAGCCTGATAGCCATGTAAAAGAACCATTGTCACACATTCAAACGCTGCTTTTAATCTTGGATGCAGTTCATTGCAAACATCAACGCGCGGTGAGGCAATACAAACTCTTTTGCGTTTCTTAAAAGCATCGGCTAAACTCGCAAAGAGTATTTCGGTTTTCCCAGCACCAGTTACCGCCCATAATAAAAAATCCTTGTTGTCTCGTTGAATCTGAACTATTTTATTCGAACATCTCAATTGATTTTTAGACAGTTCTCCCTTCCAAGTCAATGGATCAGAGATATCCAAAAAAAGATTTGGTTCCTCTATCGTGTATAATATATGTTGTGTTGTAAGTCTTCCCAACATTATGCATGCAGGACAATAGTATTGTTGATTAGGTAAAAAAGCTCGTTCCTTTGGAGTTTTCTGTCCGCATCTATTACAAATTATTATATCCTTTTGTACTTCTAATGCAGCTTTTTTGGTAAACAAATCTCCGCCCTCAACTATAACTTGATTTGTTTCCCTTAATGCTACCCATCTTCCAAAGAAATCTTTTTTCTGCATTACCTCACCCCTCATCAAAAAATAAATACGCAAAGGAGTCGATTAACATCGAAAGTTACTTAACAATTGGGCAAGAAAATTCTGCTGACTTAATAATCAAGAAATCCACTTTTATCTGTAGTGTTGCGCGCACAGATACTGAGCAGGATGCACAAAAATTTATCGAAAAAATCAAAAAACTTAACCCAAAAGCAAACCACAATTGTTTTGCCTATGTAATTGGTTCCAAAAATGATGTTCAAAGACAAAGTGACAACGGAGAACCTTCAGGAACTGCTGGTGTTCCAATTTTAAACGTACTTCTAAAGACAAATGTTCGAAATACAACTGCTGTAGTAACAAGATATTTTGGCGGTATAAAACTTGGAACTGGTGGATTAATTAGAGCATATGGACAAGCAACGACATTGGCACTTAACAACGCAATTGTTTTGATAAAACCACAAAATATTACTGAAATAACAATCAGCTATTCCCAACTTGGGCGCTTTCAAAATTTTGCTGCCGAAAATCAATTAGTTATTGATTCTATTTCTTATCAAGAAAACATTCAGCTTTCTTTCTTAACAGAACCTTCTGAAACATCTACAAATTTATCCAAAATAAAAGACTTGCTTAATGGCCAGGTCACATTCAGACCAAACGGAACAAAATATATTGAAATACCACAAAACAAATAAAAAGGGAATCTTGGACAAAGTATTTCTCCTTGCCAAAGACTCCTATTTTTTAACGATAATTATCATTTCTTTTTTTTAGATGAAAACTTGTGTCCTTCTATCTTCAAGATTTTTCCTATCCAATTCAATACAGGTCTTCTCTCAGGTCCGACTAGCCCGATTGATTCCACAAACAATTCGAGTCCCAACAATGTTGCAATGGTCAACAAGATTGACCCCCCCAAGTTAGAAAGCGGATAAAGCAGTGAAATCATCGAAAAGATAAGTGCTATCCCATATATTACCAGAACTGTCTGTGTATGCGATAGTCCCATTTCCATTAATCTGTGGTGCAAATGGTGCTTATCAGCCTGCGCAATTGGTTTTTTATTCAAAAAGCGGCGCAATATTGCAAAAACAGTATCGGTAATTGGAACGCCAAGTATTATCACTGGAATAATTATTGAAATAAAAGTTGCATTCTTGAGCCCATAAAGAGAAAAAGTCGAAATCATAAACCCAATAAAAAGAGCTCCAGTATCTCCAAGATAAATTTTAGCCGGATGGAAATTATATGGTAAGAAGCCTAATAAGGCTGCCACCAGCATAAAAATCCAAACTGAAACATACGTACTTGTAACCGTCAAGAAGAAAAAGCCTGTAATCCCCGTCGTAAACAGAGCAATCACTGATACTCCGGTAGCAAGCCCATCAAGACCATCAATCAAATTGACCGCATTAGTAATAGCTAAAATCCAGATTAAAGTAACCGGCAGACTTAGAATTCCTAAATCGAGCGTACCCAAAAAAGGGAGTGTCAGTGTCGTCATTCTGATATTCGCAAAAAAATAAATCACTAACCCCGCAATTGTTATCCCCAATATCTTCTGTTTGGGCTTAAGTTCAAAAATATCATCGATTATACCTGTCAAAATTATTACACATTCAGCTGCTAGAAGTGGCCAAAATTGACTACTAGGATATTCTTTTCTTAAAATAAATATATTTGTTATATTAAAGGCCAAAAAAACTGCAAGGCCCCCCATTGTCGGCATTGGTGTTTTGTTGACACGCCTAGCATTCGGATTATCAACCGCGCCTATTTTGAAAGCCAATCGTCTAATAATTGGTGTCAAAAAAAACGAAAATGCCAGTGTTGCCAAAAAAGACGCAACAACTATATACATACGCCGTCCTCTTTCTTTTTCTTTAATAAATTAAAGAAGAGCTTAATTATCTACTAAAATTATAGAACCACTCTCGGTCATTATAACATAAACCCATATAGCTTTAATAGAGTCACATAAAGTCTACTTTTTTAGATGATAACTATACGTTGACACAATAATATTTTCACGCGAATTCAACACAGCACGCAACCTTAAACTGGTCTGATTGTGTAAAATGTTTTGCCATGGTTTACGCGGTACAAATTGCGGCACTAGGACTGTCATTGAATAATTCTTTTCAGCTGAGTTTTTAGCAATAACATCACAGAAGCGTAAAACAGGTGTTGCTACCGAGCGATATGAAGAATGCAAATCAACAAAACGTACATCTGGAAATGACTCCTTGAACTCCTTTGCAGTTTCATGTTCTTTTTTTGGATTCTCATCAAATGAAACATGCATTGCAATTACATAATCACCTATTGACCTTGCATAATTGATAGCTCCCGTCGTTACATGCGTTACTGAACTTACAAGGACAATTACAGTTGAGCCATCATAATCATGGAGTGTAGCCTCTTCACTCAAACGTAATTGAGAAGCAACCATGATGTAATGACTGTGAATTTTTTGAAATGCAAATAACAGAACTGGCATAATTATCAAATATGGCCATACATTTTGAAAATGCAGCAAGAACAAGAATACAACTAAAAGAAATGAAATGATTGTTCCTAACAAATTCACGAGTGCGTTCAAAATCCAATTTTTTCCTTTTTCCCTAAACCAATGGATTATCATTCCTGATTGAGAAAGTGTGAACGGTACAAAAACACCAACTGCATACAATGGAATCAGCAAGTTAGTCTGCCCATGAAAAATCAATATTAAGACAATCGCTCCAACTGCAAGCGAAATAATTCCATTTGAATATGCTAAACGGTCTCCCTTATCCATGTACATGTGAGGCATAAATTTGTCCTTTGCCAAATTATAAGCCAATATTGGAAAGGCCGAAAAACCAGTATTGGCAGCGACTGCCAGTATCATAGCTGTTGAGAATTGCAGTAAATAATAGAAGATTCCCTTACCAAAAACTGCTATCCCAATTTGAGACAGAACAGTTTCTTTAGTACTGGGAAGTACACCCAAGTAATAACTAAGGAACGTAACTCCTGTGAAAAATACACCTAAAATCAATGCCATCAAAGCTAATGTATTAGCGGCATTTCTTCTTTTCGGTTTTTTAAAGTTCGGGACTGCATTACTAATAGCTTCAACACCTGTCAAGGAAGATGATCCAGCAGAAAACGCTTTGAGAAATAGAATCAAAGACATTCCTGGAACAGCCCCGCCTATCGGTGCAGCAGCATTGTATTGAATTTTATTTGTAACAATATTGAATAGTCCCCATGCTAGCATCGAAACCAGAATGGTAATGAACAAATAAACTGGGAACGTCAAAAAAGAAGCCGACTCACGCATGCCACGCAAATTCAAAGTCATAATAAACAAAACAATGATAATTGAAATTGCGATGCTGTGCTCCCTTAAGTATGGAATAGCTGATGTAATAGCCTCAGTCCCAGAAGTTACAGAAACGGCAACAGTCAGCATATAATCAACCAGCAGCGAACCACCTGCAACTAGACCAACAGGTGTTCCCCAGTTTTTTGTTGCAACAATATATGCCCCACCACCGGATGGATAAGCATGGATAATCTGTCTATACGACAAGGTTATTGCAAACAATAGAATCAGGACAATTCCAGCAGCTGGTAAAGCATACCATGTAGCTGCAGCAGACAAAACTACTAGAACCGCTGTAATTTGTTCAGTTCCGTAAGCCACTGAAGACAATGCATCGGAAGATAACAGAGCCAAAGCCTTGAATTTTGTCAGCTGTTGATTACCTTCATCCGTTGTTTTTAAAGGCTTTCCAATTAATAATCGTTTTAAATAGTGCCACATTTAATTTCCCCTCTTTGATGACTAAGATAATCAAATTCTATGAAATAGCATCATTTTACTATCTGCTAATTCCCTATTAAAACAATTTATCACACTTTACATTCAGTTGCACCTTAAAATCAATACCAATCTGAATTTGAGCATACTTTCAGATGCATCAATAAATAAATTAGTATTCTTTCTTATACGCTTTATTTTCCATTTTTAACTACTCTAGCAAGCAAGAACTCGGTACAGATTTAGTATTTTACTCAATAAAACTTTACTTAATTATTTCAAAAATAAATATACCAAAATTCGTTTTTCACAATAGAAATTAGTAATGTAACATATGTCGGATGTCGGAAAAATTTAAGTGCTAACAAGGAATTACAAACATTGTGTGTGGATGATTTCCTACCAGTAAGTCAAGATTAGATGAAAAATTTTGGCTTATGAAACAATTCTGCACGTAATAAACAACGGAGCTAGGTCAAAAGTTAACTTTTAACCTAGCTCCGTTATTTATTATTTAATAATGTATTTATTACATCATTCCGCCCATGCCTGGTGCAGCAGGTGCGGGAGCAGCAGGTGCCTCAGGTGCTGGTACATCAGCAACAACAGCTTCTGTAGTCAGCAACAAAGCAGATACACTTGCCGCATTTTGCAAAGCAGAGCGTGTTACCTTAGTTGGATCGACTATTCCTGCCTTTACCATGTCAACCCATTCACCAGTAGCGGCGTTGTAACCAATACCTTGTTTCTGTGATTTCAGCTTTTCAACAATTACAGATCCTTCAAGACCCGCGTTTGCAGCAATTTGACGAACAGGTTCTTCCAAAGCACGTTTAACAATATTGATACCTGTTTGAACATCGCCTGTTTCCTTTAATTCAGCCACTTTACCAATGACATTAACTAATGCTGTACCACCACCAGAAACAAATCCTTCTTCAACAGCAGCTCTAGTAGCATTTAATGCATCTTCAATGCGGTACTTACGTTCCTTTAATTCTGTTTCGGTTGCTGCACCAACTTTGATTACAGCCACACCTCCAGCAAGTTTAGCAAGACGTTCTTGTAACTTTTCACGATCAAAATCTGAAGTTGTTTCAGCAATTTGCTTCTTGATTACGTTTACACGCTCAGCAATTTCTGACTTGTTGCCAGCACCCTCAACAATAGTTGTCTTTTCTTTTGTGACAGTAATCTTGCTTGCAGAACCGAGCTGATCAACCGTTGTGTCCTTCAATTGTAGACCCAAGTCCTCTGTAATAACTGTTGCACCAGTCAACGTAGCAATATCTTGGAGCATTTCCTTACGACGATCACCAAAGCCAGGAGCCTTAACGGCAACGACATTGAATGTTCCACGAATCTTGTTCAAAACGAGAGTAGGCAATGCTTCACCATCAACATCATCAGCAATAATCAATAATGGACGGCCTTGCTCTACAATTGATTGTAAAAGATTGAGAATCTCTTGGATATTTGAAATCTTTTTATCAGTAATCAAGACGTATGGATTATCCATATCAGCTTCCATCTTATCATTATCTGTAACCATATATTGTGAAAGATATCCACGATCAAATTGCATTCCTTCTACAACATCCAATGAAGTATCAATACCTTTTGATTCCTCAATTGTGATAACACCATCGTTTCCAACTTTCTCCATTGCATCGGCAATCAACTTACCAACCTCTTCATTAGCTGAAGAAATTGAAGCAACTTGAGCAATATCACTCTTTGATTCAACTTTATTTGACATCTCATGCAATTCATCAACTGCAGCTTTCGTTGCTAATTCAATACCGCGACGAATGCCCACAGGATTTGCACCAGCAGTCACATTCTTCATTCCTTCTGTAACAATCGCCTGTGCTAATACGGTAGCAGTTGTAGTACCATCACCTGCAATATCATTTGTCTTTGAAGCAACTTCCGCAACAAGTTTTGCTCCCATATTTTCAAAATGATCTTCAAGCTCGATTGCTTTTGCAATAGTTACACCATCATTTGTGATTGTTGGTGAACCGTAAGATTGTTCCAAAACAACATTTCTTCCTTTTGGACCAATTGTTGATTTAACTGTATTTGCTAACTTGTCAACACCTGCAAGCATCTTTGAACGAGCATCTTCTGAAAATTTAATTTCCTTTGCCATCAATAATTCACCTCATAGTCGATTTATATAATAATATTTAGTCTACAATTGCAACAATATCTTTTTCATGAACAACCAAATACTCTTTTTCTTCGTATTTGACCTCTGTGCCAGCATATTTATCAAACAAAACCGTTTCGCCGACTTTAACTGATAAAGCAACCTTTTCACCGTTATCTAAAACTCGGCCTGCACCAACTGCAACCACTTTTCCTGTTTGTGGCTTTTCTTGAGCATTGCTAGCAATTACTATGCCGCCAACAGTTTGTTCCTCATCTTTTTGAACTTCCAAAATAACACGATCTCCTAAAGGTTTAAGCACTGTATATCCCTCCAATATTGTTTTGTTTTTAGCACTCTACTAATTCAAGTGCTAATCACAACTATTACTATAATCAATTCGCACCAAAAATGCAAGTTTTTTATCACTCTACCTACGAGAGTGCTAATTAATGTATGTTATACTGAGTTTATTATTAAAGTGAATGGAGTAACTCATGGATATCAGAAAAAATTCTTTAGCACTGCTCATAACATATCTTGTTGTTATGCTATTTCCAAACATTTTTTTTACAGTAATCAAAAGTAACCCACTGTTGTTTATCGCAACTAGTATCATGGGAACTGCAGGAATATTTTTTATGTTCTACCTCAATCGAAAATTTCCGTTTAAAAACAACATTGAGTCAAAACAAACTTCGTTGACTTCGGTACTATTGTTAGGCCTTTTAGGAACAATTTTAGTCTTTGTTATCCAAAAAGTGACAATGCTTGCTGAAATTTATCTTCTGCATCAATCAGCTGTCTCTGAAAATACGAGCCAAATAATGACGATTATTGCTCACTATCCCTATTATTTAATATACGTGATAGTTGCTGCACCGGTGATGGAAGAATTTATTTTTCGCAAGGTGTTCTTTGGTAATCTTTCAACCTTCATCAATCCAATGGGAGCCGCGCTCTTTTCGAGTGTTCTTTTCAGCATTGCACATGCTGATGAGCATTACCTAACCTACGCTTGTTTAGGACTGGTTTTGAGCTTTATATACTACAAGGCGCACGATATTAAAGCACCAATAATTGCTCATATACTTATGAATCTTTTTGTTGTTGTATTGCAGTTAAAATAAAAAAAGCTTTACCTCAGTAAAAACTTTGGTAAAGCAGGATGTTAGTCTAATAAAGTTTCATCTTTATCACCGAACTTGTTTAAGAAATAAATCAGTGTTTGTAATTCATTTGTTAAGTCAACGTTTTGGACTCTAACAGTATTAGGTACAGTGATCCTAAGCGGTGTAAAATTAAGTATTCCCTTAATCCCGACATCAACAAGCTCATTCGTAACTTTTTGAGCAACACTAGAAGGAACGGTCAAAATTACGATTTCAATTTGTTGAACTGTTAACTGTTCCTTCATATCGGCCATATCATAAACTGGAACACTACTTTGAATCGTTCCGGTAATATCCTGATTAATATCAAAAGCCGCACTAATACGTACATTATTACTCTGATGAAAATTATAATTCAAAAGTGCATGACCTAGATTACCGACTCCAATCAGCGCTACGTTTGTTAGCTGATCTTGATTTAAAGTCTTTTTGAAGAAAGCAAGCAGGCTGTCTACATCATAACCATACCCTCGTTTTCCTAGGGCACCGAAATACGAGAAGTCTCTTCTAATTGTTGCAGAATCAACCTTAACAGCATCTGCAAGTTCGGTTGATGAAATTCTTTGTTTACCTGCATCTGATAAGAAGTGCAAATAACGATAATAGATTGGCAGTCTTTTAGCTGTCGCATGAGGAATTTTTGATGTTACCATGTTTTAGCTCCTTTCGCTAATAAATAATTCAGGCTTTTTACATAGTATAACATACTCCTTGTGAAGCTATGTGTTTAACTATCTTCACAATCATTAATGTTGTACACTATATTTTACCGTGTTTATGCTACACTAAATTACATTCACATGCAATAGAGCATACAATTACTTGCTAAATTTCACAAGGTTTGTAACTGCCTTAATTTTCATATTTTAATATTTAAGAGGTGTTTTTATGATTTTACTTCAAGCACAAAATGTCGAGCGTCTATTTGGAAGCGACGTTCTATTTGAAAAAGTTAACCTTGACGTTCAAGATAACTCTAGAATTGCCCTTGTTGGGCGAAACGGGGTTGGCAAATCAACCTTGATTAAAATGATTGTTGGTTTGCAATCTCCTGATAATGGTCAAATTACTAAAAATAAAAATATGACAATTGGCTACTTAGCACAAGACAACGGTCTAAATTCTACAAGAAGCATCTATGATGAAATGCTTACTGTCTTTGATGATTTGAAGAAGATGGAAGTAAAGATTCACAAACTAGAAAATGAGATTTCATCCTTTGATCACTCTATTCAACCACAGTCAAAGTATGAAGCTCTTCTTAGCAACTATGACCAATTATCACACAATTTCAAAGAAGCGAATGGTTATGGTTATGAGTCAGAAATTCGAGCTGTTTTGCATGGCTTTAAATTCTATGAGAAAGATTTCACTACCATTATCGGAACACTATCAGGTGGACAAAAAACTCGATTAGCCCTTGCAAAACTGTTATTAGAAAAAAATGACTTATTAATACTGGATGAACCTACAAATCATTTAGACATTCAGACTTTAAGCTGGCTAGAAGGTTACTTGCAATCATACTCAGGTGCCCTTCTAATTATTTCACATGACCGCTATTTTCTTGATAAAATTGCTAAGGAAGTTTATGAACTTACCTCAAGTGGAACAGAACATTATCAAGGAAATTATTCTTTCTATATTGAAGAAAAGGCTAAACGCTTTCAACAAAAAATGAAACAATATGAAAAACAGCAAGAAGAAATCGAAAAGCTTGAAGATTTCGTTGCGCGTAACATTGTGCGGGCATCAACAACAAAAAGGGCTCAAAGTCGGCGGAAGCAACTTGAAAAAATAGATCGGCTTGAACGACCAACTAATGGCCAACAGGGGCCACATTTTCAATTCATTTCAAACCGTCAGAGTGGAAATATTGTTTTAACTGTTAACAATGCTTTTATTGGATATGAAAGTGATCCAATATCAGGGCCAATTGATATTGATTTGCGAAAACATCAAAGGATGGCGATTGTTGGTAGCAATGGGGTTGGAAAGTCAACTTTATTGAAAAGTATCCTCAATAAAATTCCTCTGATCAGTGGTGAGTATTCATTTGGGGCAAATGTTGACACTGGGTACTACGATCAGGAGTTAAAAAACCTGCATGCTAATAAGAGTGTATTAAATGAATTATGGGATGAACATCCTACTACCCCTGAAAAAGATATCAGATCAATTTTAGGAAGTTTCCTTTTTTCTGGAGATGATGTAAAGAAAGTGGTTCACAATCTTTCGGGTGGTGAAAAAGCTCGCTTATTGCTGACAAAACTTGCATTCAACCACGATAACTTCCTAATTTTTGATGAGCCAACTAACCATTTGGATATTGATAGTAAAGAAGTACTTGAAAAGGCTCTTTTGGACTATGATGGAACCATACTCTTCATCTCACATGATCGTTATTTCATCAACAAGGTTGCGACCAATGTTCTAGAAATATCTGAGAATGGCAGTCAACTCTACTTAGGTGATTATGATTATTACGTCGATAAAAAAGAAGAACAGTTTTTGCTTGCGCAAGAAAAAGGGCAAAGTGAAGTTACAGTTGCTGAGAAACCTGAAAAAAACAACTATCAGCTTAATAAAGAACAGCAGCGCAAGGAACGAAAATTACGTCGTGAAATTGAAGAAATCGAAAATCAACTTGAGAAACTCAATACAGAAGAAGAAGAAATCCAAAAGCAGATGACTCTTCCAGAAGTCTATTCCGATCCTCAAAAAAGTACTGAATTACAAGAATTACTAAAGAAGACACAAGATAAAGTCACTAATCTGGAAGATTCCTGGGAAGAAAAAAGTATGAAACTTGAAAATCTCGATTAATATTATTTCCTATTGCTACTGTAAATTAACAAAAAATCAAAAGTAACTACTATATTTTCTAAGCACCTTTTCCACATGAAAAAATTGCATACAAGTCATATTTGTTTAAACTATTATTATGACTATTTTTAATCACAACCATAATAATTACGAAATCACAGATTATTATTAAATAACAAATTACACTGATACCTAAATTTTGAAATAGTAAAATATTAAAGAATTTAATTTCCAATAATTTATGCTTGTTCACAAATAATGGGTATCCTTCTATGCTTGGAGAAAAACATGAATAATTTAAGAATACAGAAGGTCAAGAAAAAAATTTCCGTTACCTACTCAGGTACTAGCACCGTTTTGTCCATCGAAAATCAAAGAAAAATTACCAGCAATTGGAATTTTATAAATAATAAAAAAAGATATTTTAATGGTGATATATACACTGTTAATCAGATTTGCAGTACCCAAAATGAAATTACTTTTTCGGTAAGCAGGACTGATTATGCCCACTATTTATATAGCAGTAATCATAATTTACAAGAAGAAGATTGCAAAATCATATTTACATCCGCGGTTTTGTTAACAAATGATAACAAGATCATCCTAGGTAAAATGGGAACGAACACCTCAAGTCCTAATCGAATTCAGTGCATAGGTGGTAATATTGATGCCAATGACTTAGAAGAAAATAAGTTCAACCTTCAAGATAGTATTTATAGAGAAATAAATGAAGAAATTGGAATAAGTGTGCCTAAAAATAAATTAACTCCAACATATTTAAAGACTGATTCGCATATGAAATATACGGCAATTATTTTTTGTGTTAATTTGGAGAAGAGTTGGCCTGATATTAAAAACTTATTCCAGAAACATACGAATGTTTTATCAAGTATGAATAGATCACCGGAACTGCAAAATCTGCTATCCGTTAATCTAAACAATGAAAGTATCACTGATTTTTGTAAAAAAATAAAAGTCATCTGGTAGACTATCTCCAGCCTTTACTCAACACATTAGTACTGGATAAAAAATACGAATAGTCTAATTTGAATCGTGCCTTTATAATTAAATTTATTTTAATTTTTTGCATAATAGTCTGTATTCAGATAAAACTAGGCAACCAGCTACCATCCAAATCAGGATGATAACTGATTGCCTATAAATTTAATTATTTAACTTCATTTTTTGCGCCACTGCTATTTTAGCTCTCCTTTAAGCCATTCAAATTCCAAACTTGGATCCGCGTTTAATGATAAGTCTGCAACCTCTCCATTTTTCCATGCAACATACCCAGCTGCACCAATCATTGCAGCATTATCACCACATAATTTCAATGGTGCCTTGAGTAATTCAACACCGGCATGTTTGCTTATTAGTTGGACTAATCCATCCCTTAGTCCTTGATTCGCTGCAACACCACCTGCTAAAATTAATTGCTTAATTTGGAATGTGTTAAGTGCATGTTCTGTTTTGTGCAATAACACATCAATCACACTCTGTTGAAAACTTGCAGCCAAATTATCGGAGCTTAGTTTTTCTCCAATTTGGTCTGCATGGTGGACAGTATTAATGAATGCACTCTTAAGACCACTGAAACTAAAATCAAAATTATCTTCTTTGAACATTGCCCTTGGAAATGAAAAGGTATCCTTACCCCTGTGGGCCATCTCATCAATCTGTTTCCCAGCAGGGTATGTTAATCCCAAAACACGTCCAACTTTGTCATAAGCCTCACCTGCTGCATCATCGCGTGTCTCACCAATAATCTGATACACATTTTCTTTAGGCAAATAAACCAATTCAGTATGCCCGCCTGATACTAGCAAAGCCATCGCTGGAAATTTAATCTCACTTGTAAATCTTGCGGCATAGATATGTCCTGCCATATGGTTCACTGGAATTAACGGCAAGTTATGTGAAAATGCAACTACCTTGGCGCATGCAACTCCAACAAGCAGCGCCCCCACTAATCCCGGTCCATATGTAACTGCAACTGCAGAAAGATCATCATACGTTACATTTGCTTCTATCATTGCGTCTTCCAAACACATTGTGACTTGTTCAATATGATGTCTGCTCGCAACTTCCGGTACAACTCCTCCGAATCTTTTATGACTTTTAATTTGAGTTGCGATAATGTTTGACAAAATTTTATTTCCATTTTCAATAACTGCGACACTTGTTTCATCACAACTCGACTCAAAAGCTAAGATCAATTCTCTTTTCTTATTACTCATTTACCGTTTCCTTCTTGCTTTTTATTGATAGGCGCATATCTACAGCATCTTCATGGTTAGACTGATAATAGGATTTTTTTAATCCCATATTTTTAAATCCAATTGTACTATAAAGTTTTTGAGCACGCACATTGCTCAGTCGTGTTTCAAGAGAAAGTGATAAATAGTCATTATATTTTGCACAATTAATCATCGTTCTAATCAGAAATTTACCCAACCCTCGATTTTGAAAATCTGGATGCACTGCAACATTTGAGATGTGTACATCCTTGTTTTTTTGTTTGAATGAAGCACCAATAAAAGCAATAAGACGATCATTTTGCCGCATTATTAAATACAACTTGCTTTTTTCATTACGTAACTCACTCTCAAAAACTGACTCATCCCATGAATTATCATCCGCATAGACTAACTTCTGCAGCTGAAGCATCTCAGCTATGTCAGGGACCACAGCCCTGCATAAAAGGTACTCGTTATCATGTATTACAACCCTTTTATTATCAAAAGTTAATGAGGTATCTTCAAAATAATTAAAGCAATAATCCAAAATTTTGTTAAATTTTCTCAACAAATGTTTCATCTACTCTCTCCTGATGATTTTCTAACCACTGACTTTCTGCTTGCGTTAATCTCAGATACTCTGGTACGAAACTATGAATCTCAACTGGTTTTTCTTCTATTCCCAACAAGCCCAGATGATACGCTTGTGGATAATCATCTTCATTACTCGAAAAAGCAACCTGCTGCTTTTTACCCATCTTCTCTAAGATCTGTTCTTCAAACTTATGACTGTCACTTCCAACAAAAAAATGTGCTTATAATTTTTAATTTTTTCAAGTAACTCATCCAAAGACACGTGCTGGTCTGGAATTACATTTGTGAGTCCAGTACCATCCTTGACATATCCCCCCGCAAAAACATTGCTTCGTCTCGCATCAAAAAGTGGAATTATTATTGTTTCTTCTTCATTAACCGCGTCCGCTAAAACTGCCAGACTTGAAACACCCACTAGTTCTTTCGAAAGCGTAAATGCAAATGTCTTAGCAGTTGTGACTCCTATTCGTAACCCGGTGTACGAACCTGGACCTTTTGCAACCACAAATCTATCAATATCTATTGGTTTCATCCCGACACTATTCAATAGATTAGCAATTTGTGGCATTAACGTCACACTATGATTTTTTGATTCATTTGTAGTTACTGTCGCTATTAGCTCTTTATCTTTCAATATTGCTATACTCAAAGGTTGATTTGAAGTATCAATCGCCAATACATTCATTTTTTTACCGCTCCAATTCATCTTTAAATTCCATGAATAATACTAACACAATTATAGTATAAACAAGCCCGTATGCTAATTTTTTAATCATTGTAATATTTTCTTAAGAACAATTCTAGAATATTTAGTATCCTTCTTATTTTACACTCAAAAAAATGATGGAAGTAATAGATTACCCCATCATTAATATTAATTTTTATATTTACTGTTACAAATCAATCAATTCGTTTGACTAACCCAGCCAGTGCTTTGTTCCTTCCAAGAGCATACAACAAAATAATTTGGACAGGAACCATTAACAACTCCTTAATAAATCTCGCTGGGAAAATCGCCTCAAAATCTGTATGATATAAAAGAGTTATCCAATAGGTATTCATCAATGCATCCACAAGAAAAATGTTAATCAATACCGCGATAATAACTCTCACGAGTGTAACATCCTTCTTATAGAACAAAATACCATAGACAAAGGCCCCTAAAAAGGCGGAAAGTGTAAAACCTGCAAAATATCCTCCAAGGCCTCCAAAAATCAAGGTCCCAACAACATCTGCACATGCTGCCCCAATTGCTCCTAATAACGGGCCAAACCAATATGCCATAAAAAACACAACGACGAAGGTAAAACTAATCCTCACAGACCAGATACCAAATGACAAAAACTTGGCTACAACAATATTTAGGGCAATCAATAAACCCATCAACACAATGTTGCGTACCGACAAACGTGAAACAAAACTACTATTCATATAAGACATCTCCCTTTTGGAGTTGCCACAAAAAAAATGCGGCGAATGCGAAAATAAAACCGCAGGTGTTAACCTTTCGTCTGGAAGACACATTCCGTCCTTCCAGCACTTGACGCTTTATTTCCTACCCCGAAATTTGTACTCTGCGTACTTAAAATAGTGTATCACAAATACTCAACTAGTTGTTATCATTTTCCTCAGAATAAAATAATATTTGTGTCACTAAAAAATAGGGGTTGAGCCAAAAGTGAAATTTTAACCTAGTCCCCCTACTTATTCCGGTTAAACGTGTTCCATAAATCAAAATTTTCCATCTAACCTCGAATAACTCATAGTAAATTACTCGCTATGTTCGTAATTTCTTGTTAGTACTCAAATTTTACCGACTTCTGTCACACTCCCTTTCCTGCATAAAATAAACTGACCATTTCACGTCTTAAATATTTTTACACTTCATAATGCCCTCATCCATATATTAAAATATCTGTTATTTACACTGAATCTGCTGGTTAATAAGATGTCAAATGCAATTCTTTTAGGCATTTGAAAAACGTTTTTTTTGTGAAATTCATGTAATATCTTTTTGAATATTTACTTTCTTTACGCATTTGATACTAAATTAGTGTTACCATCGACTTATGGAACAATAATAATTTATGAGATGAGGTTACATGTTGTGATAAAAAATTTTTCTAATTCATTAAAATCCTACTTTGGAGAGAATAAAACTATCTTCAAAAAAAACTGGCTTTTAGCTGGTATACTGTATGTTTTGCTTATTTTCGTAGCAGGTGTACTATTTTTGCTAGATTATGAACTTTTCGCAGTAGGTGTTTCATCAATTTCTACAAGTGTCACGCTTTTATTGTATGGACAAAGTTATCTGATTTTCATTAATCTTTTAGAAATAATTGGCAGTATTATCTTGTTCTTCATAATTGCGCTACTTTGCTTTTTTATTCGAGTCATTATTCAATATGCTATTCAAGATACTCTAAAAAATGAGCTCGCTAAAGTTTCTTTCTCCAGTGTTTTTAAAAAGTTTAAGCAATTAAACAAAAATCAAGTACTTCGTTTATTCTGCTACTTGGCATTGTTCATTTTCTTATGGCTACTACCTCTGCTTGTGATTCATATGTTCACTAGTAAGATTGAGATTGTAACATATATTTTACAATTCCTATTTTTTGTTGTAGTCCTTTGGAAGGGAATTGATTATTCACAGGCAATCTTCTTATATAGGGAAAATCAGCCACAGTTTCTTGGTCAATCCCAGCGTTACGCCTTAAAAGCAAGTAAAAGATTTATCAAAAATTTACGTTTCAAATACCTATTGTTATTAATTGGTCTGAGTATTCCAGTAGCCGTTTGGATTGCAATCTGGAGCGTAGTCACCTATTTTGGATTTTACATTTGGGAACCAATTATGATTTATGGTGGACCAATCGTTGGAATAATCGGTGGGTGCTTGTACCTACCCTTTGTTCAATTCACACTCGCATATTTCTACGAGAAAAATAACAGCAGCGATTTGCTTGAAAAATCTTTCCGTGATTGTTTCAAGCAAGTCGAGAAACTCACTGGAGAAGCTTACAAAAATTAATTATTTTATTGGATTATTGGGGACTAGGTCAAAAGTTAACATTTGATCTAGCCTCTTTATTATTCCGATTAAAGTGTGGCATAAGTTGAATTTCTAAAGCTAACCTCAAATCATTCTTAGTAAGGAAATGTGCTACTATATTAGTGATTTCGCGTTAGTTTCCATACTTTATTCACACTTTCTTTAGTTAAAGTTAATCTAGTATAAAAGTTCCTCTCTATTCAAGAATTTCTTAGAGCTGACTTTTGTAACTAATAAAATTAAAAAGGTGGTTTTTTCATGCATGCATATGAATTTTTAAATAAAGTTCCACATTCTAAGACAAGTTCAACTGGTTTAAGTATGATTCTAGATAAAGGATTAGGCTTAAATAATGCATCTGACTTAGTTCAAAGTGCTGGTGAATACATTGACTTCATTAAATTCGGTTGGGGAACTGCGGCTACAGTCGAATCTGATTTAGTAATCAAAAAAAACAAGATATATCATGACAATAAAATATTGACTTATCCTGGCGGAACCTTGCTAGAAATTGCAATCCAAGAAAAGAAACTGGATCTTTTTTTCAAAGAAACCTCTCGCCTAGGTTTTAATGCAATTGAGGTAAGTGATGGATCAACGTCACTATCTAAAAAAATTCGGGACAATGTCATTTTCTTAGCACGTGAGAAGGGATTTTTTGTTGTTTCCGAAGTTGGCAAGAAAAATCCATTGTTGGATCACAAAATCAGTATTGAAACCCGTGTCTCCCAAATCCATTCTGATATTGCCTCTGGGTCGAACTTTGTAATTATCGAAGCCCGCGAAGCAGGTAAAAATATTGGTATTTATGATGAAAGCGGCAATATCATTTCACAAGAACTTGATATTTTAGCAGAAATTGGGACTGATAAACTTATATTTGAAGCGCCCTTGAAAAAGCAACAAGTGGACTTAATTTTAAAGTTTGGACCTCAAGTCAATTTAGGTAATATTGCGTCTACCGATGCAATTTCCCTAGAAACTTTGCGCACAGGTCTTCGTGGAGATACGGTAGGTAAAGTCAAATAATGAATAAAAGAATTATTTTTGTCCGTCACGGCAAAACAGCATGGAATGTTGAGGGACGTCTACAAGGTGCGCATGGTGACAGTCCTCTTATATATACTGCAGAAATTCAATCTGATTTAAAGGCACTCGCTGCTTATTTGAAACTATTTAACATTTCGACTGTCTACTCCAGCCCGCTCAAACGAGCATATAAAACAGCATCATTACTTTCTTCACAAATTTCTGCAGATATTCAAGTGATTACTGATCCTGGTTTGGCAGAAATTTCTTTTGGTTCTTTTGAAGGACTTAAAAAAGAAAATTTACTAACAGACTATCCTGTCGAATTTGATTTATTGTCTTCCAGAACAGATGATATTCGTCTTCAGAAATTAGGAGTCGAATCCTTTTTAAGTGCTCAAAAAAGATTTTGTAAGTCAATTAAAGATATCACCGAAAAAATGGATGATAATCAGACTATTCTTATTGTCTCACATGGTGCAATCAGTCAGCTAGGTATTCAACGTTTGACTAATAATATCTATCTTGGTGGACTTTCAAATCTATCTTTATCACAAGTCGTTGAGCAAAATGGGCATTACATTATTGAAAAATATAATGAAACTGCTTTTTTAACTCATCCCATAACTCATCAAAAAAATACTTCAATTAAGTAGTAGCTTCACTAAGAAGAGATGACATAGGTCGATAAAATTTGAACCCTAACGCGAAACTACAGAACAGAGTCAATGCTCTGGGCTAAACAAAAATCATTACTCCAAGGAATAACGATATAATTTATCATGAATACAACTTTCTTTTTTCTAAATAATTAGGTTCTTACATCTATACGATTATAGCAACTATCTTAAATTATTTTTGCAGCTAGCATTTAATTCACTAAGTGTATATAATAGAAAAGTTAATTCTTATAGGAGGTCTCCGGTAATGAAAACAATACTCATATTACATACTGGTGGTACGATTGCAATGTCACAAAATGAAGATGGTGGTGTTGCTCCTAATAGTGCTAATCCACTAGATACATTTAAAAATCCCTTTATTGGTAAACTCAATCTGATTACAGAGGATGTGTTTAATCTACCCTCTCCTCATATTGGTCCTGCTGAAATGCTAATACTAGAAAAAAGAATACTGCAGGCTGCATCCGAAAACATTGATGGTGTTGTCGTTACACACGGAACAGATACACTTGAAGAAACCGCATATTTTCTTGATCTGACTGTTCCAAACGACTTTCCTGTAGTTGTGACAGGCGCAATGCGTTCTGCAAATGAAATTGGATCTGACGGACTTCATAATTTTCAAACTGCAATTCAAACTGCAGCAAGTGACGAAGCAAAAAATAAAGGTGTCTTGGTTGTAATGAATGACGAGATCCACACTGCCCGTTATGTTACAAAGACTCATACTACTAATGTCGCAACTTTCCGCACACCCACATTCGGTCCAATTGGACTAGTGACTAAAAATCGTGTTCTCTTCTATGAGCAGTTGTTGCTCAATGATTATCATCCAATTGAGCATGTTGTAAATCATGTCTATCTCATAAAGGCTTACGCTGGGATGGATCCAGAAATACTGGAGTTTATGGATAATGAAGAAACAAATGGAATTGTAATCGAGGCTTTGGGTGCCGGTAACCTGCCTCCACGCGTTCTTCCTGCAATCAAGAAATTACTTGCTCGTAAAATACCGATTGTGTTAGTATCACGCTGTTTCAACGGAATTGCTCAAGAAGTCTATTCATATAATGGCGGTGGAATCCAATTAAGCAACTTGGGAATCACATTCTGTCATGGTTTAAATGGACAAAAGGCTCGCATTAAATTATTAGTTGGTCTCAGCGCTAATCTATCAACTACTGAACTAACTGACTTTTTAAGTGATGCTGTTTCATAAATGCAAAACTTTTCTGCTAAAAATAAATTTATTACAAAAAAGTATTAGTATGCTAGGTAAAATGCTGATTTTGCCCTTCATACTAATACTTTTTATTTTTAAAGACAGAATTTCTCTATGTTGATATTATTTAGATCTCCACGTACAACAAGCATAACAGCTCTCTTCTTCACCAGCTTTAATTAAATGGTATGTTACCAACTGATTTTCTGCCATCCTTGTTTCACTGTTAACCATTTCACCATAATGCACTTCACGCTTATATTTAATATTCATTTCTGCAAGCGTATGTGTTAACAAGAACTCCTCAGTTAAACCATCTATCATCCAATCAAAATAATGGACATTATTAACATGCTGATTTGAATCGATATCCATAAAACGTACTCGGTAATTTTTTTCTGAAACCAATCGACTTTTAGGATCACCCTTAGGATCAGCCACACGTTCGATCTTATTGGTATATTCACTTTCATATGGCTCGATGAATTCTGGAAGCAACCGTGCAATCTTTCTTTTCTTGTGATCCATCAGTACAAATATACTATGCATTTTCACAATAATCTTGCCTTCTTCATCTTCGATCCAAAAATCACGATAACAAAAATATCGATTATATGAATCCGCCTTGGTACATATCTTAATATTTTCACCAAAAATGGGTAATCTTTCAACCTTCAAGACATGCTGTGTAATTACCCAGCCATATCCTCTTTCATTTAACTTTTCTTCAGTTAAACCTAATTGAATGCTTTGGTCTTGTGAAGCCAACATCAAGATATTAACCAGCATCCCTATCGTTGTCTTTTTAGTACGATCAGTCTCGTAAAACAAAATTTTGTGGGACTCGCTAAAAATATTTTCTTTCAAAAAACCGCCGTCTTTCCTACACATCAATATGATGAAAAATATTGTAAACTACTTGCTTTTTTAAATTGTTTTTCTTTGCAACTTCTTTAATTGCATCATTTGGTCGATAATTTTCCTTGTTAATCAAATTATCAACTTGTTCTTCTAATGGTAAGACATTCTCCGTCTCTGCATTATCTTCTTCTGAAGAACTATCTGGATTACCTTCCAGAATGATACAAAATTCACCACGTACCTGCTCTTCTTTGGCCCATTCAAGTGCTTCAGCAACTGTTCCTCTGATAAATTCTTCATATCTTTTGGTAAGTTCCCTACACAGAACAATTTTCCTTGTTCCACCAAAAAAAGCCTGAAAGGACTCCAATGTTTTTTTCAGGCGGTGTGGTGCTTCGTAAAAAATTAGTGTTTCTTGTTTCTTAGCAAGAAACTTCAGCTGTTCTTCTTTTTCTTTTTTTCGCCTTGAAATAAAACCAATGAATGTAAAAGGCTGAGGATTCAATCCTGAAGCTATCAATGCACTCAATCCGGCATTTGCCCCAGGTAATGGAATGACTGAAATACCTGCTTCAACACATGCCACAACCAATTCGTGCCCAGGATCACTAATTGAAGGCGTCCCTGCATCACTAACTTGCGCAATATTAATTCCTTCGGTTAATTTCTTTATTAGCTGTGGAATTCTTGCCTGTGTGTTGTGTTCATGAAAACTAATCTGAGGTGTCTTTATTTCAAAATGATTCAATAATTTTTGAGTATTGCGCGTATCTTCTGCTGCAATTAGGTCAACTTCTTTAAGCACACCGACTGCTCTATACGTCATATCTCCCAAATTGCCTATCGGTGTCGGCACCAAGTAAAGTACGCCCAATCGATCTTCTCGCCGATAACTGCTCATCTTCTTTAATGTCATTGTCGTCTCTCCCCATAAATTACATCCTGGCAGAAGACACAAGGTTCATCGTTAATTCGTCTTGTTCCATACATACTATCAACATTGCACACATGGAAACCTTCCTCGTACAACATCTCCAAATTTTTGCGTGATTTAGACAATCCGCCTTGTTCATCAGATTGTTTTTGTTCTTCTAATTCTTTAAGGTGAGCTCGCAAATGCTGATTCTCAATCTCTAATTCTGCATTTTTTTCAATAACTTTTGTCATCTCTGACTTTATGAGCTCGATTTTTTCAATCATCTTCTGAGCTTCTGCACCCAAATCGGAGAATCCATCGTATAATTCCCGCTTGTTCAAAAAATCACCTTCATCTATACGTGGTAACACTGACTCAAATCAATCGTCAATGCTTCAATAACATTCTGGAACGAGACATTTACTGCCAACTTTTTTCTTGTCTCTAGAACTAGTTCAACAGCTTGCGTAATTTTGTCGGCGGTCAATCTTTCTATTAATCCTGTGAACTCTGCTTGAAATTTCACAAAAATATTATCCTTCTTACCATAATATACAGATATTGAATTTTTAACAAGTAAGATTATTAAATTCAACAAGATAACTTCATCATCTTTGTTATTTATTAGGGGCAATAAGCTCATTTGAACTTCCACAAAACACCTTGCGTCCTCTTGTAAAATATGTAAATACCACACACATATATTCCGGACAAGTTTATCAAAATTTTCATTTGCTGCTATTTTTTCAGATTCAGCCAAACTATCTGTCAAATTACCTAAAATAACTGCCTTATCCGTCGTAATTCCTTTTTTCTTTAACATTGCAATCAACTGGGCACTAGAAGGTTTCGCAAGTTCGAACAGTTGGCAGCGTGAAACTATTGTTGGTAAAATTCGATTGACTGTTTCTGTCAGTAAAAAAGCAACAACATCACCACTGGGCTCCTCGAGAAACTTCAACAGACTGTTAGCAGCACTTATCGTCATCTTATCAGCATCTTCAATAATAAAGGCCTTCCGATTGCCTTCAACCCCGCTTTTACTAAACTCTGACTTCAAAAAACGAATTTGATCGACTTTTATCGACAAACCATCAGGTACAACATGAACTACATCAGGATGATTGCCACTCTCAATTCTCCTGCATTCTTCACAATCCAAACATGGGTTACCCGCAATCTTATTTTTGCAGAAAATTCCCTGAGTAATCCATAATGCAAGTGCGCGCTTACCTATTCCTTTTGGACCAGTTAGTAAATATGCATGCGCTAGATGACCCTGGTCTATCATATTAGCAAAATAATCAGTTAAAACTGTTTGCTGCTTCCGTATTTCATTATTATCACTCATAACTTACAAACCTAAAATTGTTGGAAGGAATCGATTGGTAACACGAAGACAGTCGCTCCTCCAACTTGAACCTCTACTGGATAAGCAGCGGACGAATCCATTGAAGCATCCAAATTAATTGGAGGTGTCATAAATTGTTTACGTGTTCTAGACGTTTCACGAATAAGATCTAGCACTTCTTCAATCCGTTCTTCTTCAATCCCAATCATAAATGTTGTATTACCTGATTTTAGAAAACCACCAGTTGTTGATAATTTTGTTGCACGAATATTAGATTCTATAAACAAATTACTTAACCGATTACTATCTTTGTCTTGGACAATCGCAATGATCATTTTCATTTTCTTTTCCTCCATCTTTGAATCCTTATTTGAAAAGATCTGGTAATTTTATTTTCATTTGATTAACCGTGAGCTTGATAACTTCGCTCAAAGGAAGAGAAGCATCGATCACAATGATCCGTTCAGGATTATCATGCGCAAGTTTTAAGTAGGCATCATGCACAGTGTTATGGAAATCCAAAGACTCTTCATCAAGTCGGTTTATTTCATTTTGCCTGTGCTTTTTAATACGATTCAATCCAATTTCCGGTAATAAATCAAAATAAAAAGTAAAATCTGGAGTAAGTCCTTCTGTGGCAAAAAGATTCATTTGCAAGACTTCTTCTTCACCCAAGCCCCGTCCGGCTCCCTGATAAACGACTGAACTATCTACATAGCGATCACAAAGAACTAATTTTCCCTGTTTTAAAGCTGGTAAAACACTTTCAATTAAATGCTGTCTTCGCGCTGCCGCATAAAGTAACGCCTCAGTTCGTGCATCCATTTCGACCAATCTTGTATCTAAAATTATATTACGAATCTCTTCAGATATTCGATTGCCCCCAGGTTCTCTCGTTAATAGATATTCCTTGTTATTCTCCTTTAACAGGCTAACTATTCCCTTCAAAACACTAGTTTTCCCAGAGCCTTCTGGACCTTCAAAAGTTACAAATTTTCCACTCACACACTTGACCTCACTAACTTACTCATAGTTCTATTTTACTTTACTAATCCCTAGCTGTCTAACAATCTTAACTCAAAACTTAATGTTCAATTATTGAAGACTGCATATGACCATGAACTTTCCTCCTGCGCGCTTCCGCATATAAAAATGCGTATTTCGCACCTTCAAGCATGGTTTGAGCAATCAACTCGCTGTCTTCTTCTCTGACCGCCCTTTGAGTCTGCTTAGCGTGCTCCCATTGAGCGGCTGATAAATCAATCGTATCAAGCAGTTTTTCATCATATTCTTTTCTCAATTTTTGTTTCTTCCTGCCAAGCATCTCAATCATCCTCCCTAAATTTCTTGCCGACCTTCAATTGCTTTAAACAGCGTCATCTCATCTGCATACTCAATATCACTGCCTACTGCTAATCCATGAGCCAATCTTGTCACCTTTATGTGTGCCGGCTTGATCAGTCGTGAAATGTACATTGCGGTTGCTTCACCTTCCGGAGTTGCATTAGTAGCAATAATTACTTCTGTCAAATCTGAATTTTTCTGCAGTCTTCTGACCAAACCAGTGATATTAATATCTTCTGGTCCTTTGCCTTCCATAGGAGATAAAACACCATGCAAAACATGATATAGTCCATGATATTCGCGCATTCTTTCAAGCGACATTACATCTTTAGGCTGTTCGACAACTATAACTTTTGTCTGATCTCGCTGCTTATCAGCACAGATAATACATGGGTCACTTTCAGTTATATTTCCGCAGATACTGCAGTAATGCAAATCCTTTTTTGCGGTTATCAATGATTGTGCAAAAGCTGTTACATCCTCTTCTTGCATATCAATCGTAAAGAAAGCTAAGCGTGTTGCAGTTTTCTCCCCAATTCCAGGTAATTTTAAGTAACTATCAATTAATTTGGCAATGGGTTCTGGATATTGCATATTAACATTCCTCTCTGCCTGGTTTGTATTTTAAAATCCTGGAATATTTTGTGTGTATTTACCCATTGTTTGTTGAGTCTGCTTGTCGATCTTCGTAATTGCGTCATTCACTGCCATTATTACTAAATCTTGGAGCATATCAATATCATCAGGATCTACGGCTTCAGGTTTAATTTGAATATCTTTCATTTCCTTTTTCCCATCAAATGTTACAACCACTAAGTCATTTGCTGAGTTTCCAGTAAACTCTTTTTTCTCAAGTTCTTCCTGTTCTTTCTTCATATTCTTCTGCATCTTTTGCATTTGTTTCATCATACCTTGCATATTTCCCATTCCACGCATCATAATTAATCTTCTCCTTAATCTTCTTTTATTTTAACTATCTGACTGAAGCCTTCACCAAAAAACTGCTTTGCAGCTGTAATTTGTGGATCTTCTGTTGTTTCTTTTTTTCTTCGACATCAGGCTTTGATTCTTTTTCAGAATTTTCTCGATGTTCTGTAAGATATTTTTCCCTGATCTCAGGCCATTTTTCCTTGGGCATAAATACCAGTTTATAATCTTGCCCTATTAGCCGTTCCAGCCCCTGAGTTAAACTATCTTTCAGTGAATCGTTTCCATCAGCTTTCTCATACAAAAAATCATAATCAAAACTAACAATTACACCCTTTGCACTAGCTGCTACAGGTTTACTAACATTCATAATAGCACGTTGAGTAATTGATAACATATTCATTAGATCTGGCCATATGTCCTTTAATTTTACCAAATCACTTCTTGTTGCCTCAGCAAGAATAGGATATACCTTTTTTAAATCAACTGTTGTATTGCTCTTCTTTCTTACAGGTACTTTCTTTTCTTTTGCCGTTTCAACCCGCTTTACCGTACCTTTTTGTAGATTATTAACAGCCTGTTTTAATTCTTTAATTTGTAACTTTAATTTTGTGATTTCTTCTTGAGACGCATCCGATAGCTCTTCATTATCCTGCTTGTTAGTCTGCACTTTATTTACCAATTGTGACAATTTGACAGTTAAAACTTCGAGATAGATGTCTGAATGTGTAGAAAAGCGCATATTTTGCTGTTGTTCATTTAAGATATCAATTGCTTCATATAATGATTGAACTGTCGTCTTACTTGCTAATCCTTTAAAATCATCATCTATATCCAACAAACTATTTTGCTCGACAATACTTGGAGAAGCTTGATATAACAGCAGGTTCCTACAATAATCGATAACATCTTCTACCAAGCGATTTGCATCTTTTCCCTCAGACATTATCTCTTGCAGGGCTTGCAAAGCTTGAGCCGTTTCGCCCTCAAAAACTAGTTTGAGATAAAGATTAAGCTGCTCATGCTTGACACTGCCTGTTACAAGCAGTGCATTTTCAAGCGTTACAACATCATTCCCAAAAGAAAGTACTTGATCTAGAATACTTAGTGCATCTCTCATCCCACCAGCAGATGCTTTTGCAACGACTCTCAAAGCTTTTTCTTCATACTTGAAATTCTTTTCTGCTAAAATATACTGCATTCTTGCAATAATATCGTCATTAGTGATTCTCTTAAAATCAAACCTTTGAGTTCTTGATATTATTGTAGCTGGAATTTTGTGTGGCTCAGTCGTTGCCAGAATAAATACTACATTACTAGGAGGCTCTTCAAGGGTCTTCAGTAATGCATTAAATGCCCCTGTCGAAAGCATATGAACTTCGTCAATAATGTATACCTTGTAATCGGCCTGTGTCGGAGCATACTTGACCTTATCTCTGATATCACGAATTTCATCTACACTATTATTAGATGCAGCATCAATTTCAATTACATCATTTAATCGTCCTTCAGTGATTGCCCGACAGGTTGCACACTCATTACAAGGTTCCCCATCCTTTTGGTTATGACAATTAATCGCTTTTGCAAAAATCTTTGCCGCCGAAGTTTTACCAGTACCACGCGGCCCTGTAAAAAGATAAGCATGACTTGTTTGCTGAGTCATAATTGCATTTTGTAAAGTTTGCGTTATCATCTTTTGACCAACTAAATCAACAAATTTTTGCGGTCGCCAGACACGATATAGGGCCTGATATCCCATGCTAACACTCCTATCTTTTGCAATTTAAAAAACTCCCGACCACAAGACGGTCGGGAGATAAATGTCATATTAACTTGAGACACATGCCGAACCGAGCTTAGTGCTGCTTCCTTCCGGACCTGACACGGTTCACAAGGACAACATTGTCCCAAGGCCTTGCGGCATATTCTATGATACATGAAATATCGAAAAAATGCTAGTCCTTTCGCTTTGATTTCTTCTTTTTTAGTCTAATATTCCTAAAAAAATCCTTAAGCAGCTGTCCGCATTCAGCCTCCATGCAACATTTTTCAACAATTACTTGATGATTAAATCTATTATCATCCAACAAGTTCATCAGCGATCCGACTGTCCCTGCTTTGGGATCCATCGCTCCATAATAGACACGCTCAATTCTTGAATTAAGAATTGCACCACTGCACATTGGGCAAGGCTCTAACGTCACGAACAGTTGAGCTTCAGGTAGGCGCCAGCTTTTGCAAAAAGCATTTGCTTCTTGAATTGCCAATATCTCAGCGTGCATAGTCGCATCTTGCGAATGCTCCCTAAGGTTATGACCCCGACCAACAATCTTACCGTCAACTACAACTACGCATCCAATCGGTACTTCACCAACTTCAGCAGCCTTTTGTGCCTCATAGATAGCTTCTTTCATGAAAAAATTCTTCTGAAGATTATTTAAAATCTAAATTCACCTCCGCTTTAGACGAGTTTGATGCTCTCTAAAATAAAATAACCCTTATCTCTTGCCACTACCTCACAATTATTAAAAACTGTTTCCATTAGTTTCTTTGCTGAGGGCGCACCTTGTTTTTTTTGAATTACCACAACTAGCCTACCGCCAATGCTAAGATGGCTAATTGCTTCTGCCAGAATTTGCGAAACAATTTTTTTCCCTGCACGAATAGGTGGATTCGATAAAATCAGATTATAATCTGTACGTTCAATCTTGTCATACACATTAGACTCCCAAATATTTACATTCTTAAGCCCGTTTAATTCCGCATTCTTTTTTGCTAATGAAAGTGCAAGTTCATTAACATCTACCATATCAACAATTAATTTTGAATTGCTTTTTGCTATTCCTAAACCGATTGGCCCATAGCCACAGCCAAGGTCCAAAATTCTGCCTTCTTGCATTGTCTCGATTTTTAAGTTGTTAATCAGTGCCCTTGAACCATAGTCAACAGTTTTTTTTCGAGAAAACACCATTATCTGTCACAAAACTAATTTTATTCCCCAAAATATCAAAACCCCATCTTTTCTCTTCGTGCACTACCTCAGGGTTTTTTGAATAATAATAATTTCCCATTTATTCCTACCTTTTCAATAATTGTTCAAAGTTTTTGAAACATTATAATTCTATCAATCTTTTAGCCTTTAGAAAAAGCACTATATATCGTATATTAGTAAAAGAAACAAACACAATATATAGTATTTGTTTCTTGCTTATTCTGATAAATGATGTATACTAATCATACAACAAATTAATGCGAGGTGCTAGTTATGAGTTTATCCATTTACACAAAAAATAATTGCATTCAATGCAAGATGACTAAAAAGTTCTTAAGTGAGCACAATATTTCTTTTGAAGAACACAATATAAATACCGAACCGCAGTATATTGATTATCTTAAGGAGAAAGGTTTTCGTTCTGTTCCAGTTATTGAAGACAATGATGATCCAATCATCAACGGTTTTCGTCCTGATCTTTTAAGAAATTTGGTCACACAATGAAAATTGTTTTTTTCAGTGTTACCGGTCAAACACGCAGATTCGTAAATAAATTAGATTTTTCAAGTGTTGAGATCACACCAACGGATCCCTTCCTTGCGGTAAATGAACCTTACATACTTGTGGTTCCTACCTATGAAAAAGAAATAACAGAATTCGTAGAAGATTTTCTTAATTATAGCTTTAATCGGCAAAATTTGCTTGGAGTTGCAGGCACAGGTAATCGAAATTTTGCCGAACTTTTTATTTTTACCGCAAAAGACATAGCGCGCGAATATCAAGTACCCTTAGTATATTCGTTCGAATTTAGTGGGACCCCTAAAGATGTTGCAAATTTTAAGAAAGTGGTGAATGAAATTGACATTAAAACAGTTAGATAGTGCTAAAGTAACCTACTATGATTTAAATAATGAAATTAATATTCCAGTAAATGGACAAATTCCACTAAATAAAGACAAAGAAGCGCTTGCTGCTTTCTTGAAAGAAAATATTGAACCGAATTCAATGAAGTTTTCTTCTTTAGAGGAACGTTTCAGTTACTTGATCGAAAATGATTATCTAGAAAAAGAATTCATCGAAAAATATGATTTTCAATTTATCAAAAAGCTGTATTCATTCTTATCGGCTCAGAACTTTACCTTCAAAACTTTTATGGCTGCATATAAATTTTATGCTCAATATGCACTTAAGACAAATGACAATGCATTGTATCTTGAAAGCTTCATCGATCGTGTCGCCGCAAATGCACTGTTTTTTGCTGATGGAGATGAAAAGTTAGCCATGGCATTGGCCGATGAAATTGTTCATCAACGTTATCAACCAGCCACCCCTTCATTCTTGAACGCTGGCCGTAAACGGCGTGGCGAACTTGTTTCTTGCTTTTTGATTCAAGTTACGGATGATATGAACTCTATTGGACGTGGGATAAACTCTGCGCTTCAATTATCACGAATTGGTGGCGGTGTTGGGATTACGCTTAGTAATTTGCGTGGTGCTGGTGCACCCATCAAGAACATTCAAGGTGCTGCTTCCGGTGTTGTACCAGTTATGAAACTTCTTGAAGACAGCTTTTCTTATTCAAACCAGCTAGGTCAGCGTCAAGGTGCTGGAGTTGTTTACTTAAACATCTTCCATCCAGATGTTGTTGCTTTCTTATCTGCAAAAAAAGAGAATGCCGATGAAAAAATTCGTGTTAAGACGCTTTCTTTGGGTTTGGTAGTACCTGATAAGTTTTATGAGCTTGCACGTAATAATGAGGAAATGTATCTTTTCGATCCTTGGGGCGTAGAACGTGAGTATGGCAAACCGTTTTCCTATATTGATATCACAAAAGAATACGACAATCTTATCGCTAATCCTAATATTCCTAAGAAAAAAGTCTTAGCACGCGATCTCGAAACCGAGATCAGCAAATTACAGCAAGAGTCTGGTTATCCTTACATTATCAATATTGATACTGCCAATCGTGAAAACCCAATTGATGGCAAAATCATTATGAGTAATCTTTGTACTGAAATTTTGCAAGTTCAAAAACCATCGATTGTCAACAATACTCAGAACTTTGACGAACTTGGTACAGACATTAGCTGCAACTTAGGTTCAACCAATATCGTTAATTTAATGGCATCGCCTGATTTTGGAAATTCTGTTGATGCAATGGTGCGTGCACTTACTTATGTTACTGATCACTCAGAAATTGATGTAGTTCCTTCAATTCAAAACGGTAATCATCTTGCACATACTATCGGGCTGGGTGCAATGGGGCTGCATGCTTTCTTTGCTAAAAACCATATCTTCTATGGGTCTGAAGAATCAATTGACTTTACAAATATTTACTTTATGCTATTAAACTACTGGACTTTGCAGTCTTCAAATCATATTGCCAAAGAACGCGGCGTTGTCTTTAATGGCTTTGAAAAGAGTTCTTATGCTGATGGTTCATACTTCAATAAATATTTGGAGGGTAATTTCCAACCAAAGACAGCAAAAGTTCAAGAGATTTTTAAAGATATTTTTATTCCCTCGAAACAAGATTGGGATAGTCTTAAAGAAGCTGTTATGAAAGATGGACTCTATCATCAAAACAGACTTGCTGTTGCTCCTAATGGTTCAATCTCGTATATTAATGATACAACCGCTAGCTTACACCCAATAATCAATCGTATTGAAGAACGACAGGAACGCAAAATCGGTAAGATTTACTATCCAGCTCCCTACCTTTCAAATGATACGATTCCATACTATCAATCTGCATACGATACAGATATGCGCAAAGTTATTGATGTATATGCTGCTGCACAGCAACATATTGATCAAGGTATGAGTATGACACTGTTTATGCGCTCCACTATTCCTGAAGGCATGTACGAATGGAAAAATGGAAAAACCAACAAGATGACCACGCGTGATCTATCAATTTTGCGTAACTACGCACATGCTAAGGGCATTAAGTCAGTTTATTATGTTCGAACATTTACAGATGATCAAAATGAAGTTGGCGCAAACGAATGTGAAAGTTGCGTTATCTAATAGTTAAGGAGCATGAATAAATAATGAAAGATTTCTATCGAGCAATTAATTGGAATAAACTTGAAGATCAGATTGATAAAGCAACTTGGGAAAAATTGACAGAACAGTTCTGGTTAGACACAAGAATTCCACTGTCGAATGATTTACCCGATTGGCGTAAATTCAACGATGAAAACAAAGAAGTTGTGGCACATGTTTTTGGAGGCTTGACACTGTTAGATACTGTTCAGTCACAAGATGGCATGGACTCTCTTATGAAAGATATCAGGACTCAACATGAACGGGCTGTTTTAAACAATATCCAATTTATGGAATCGGTTCACGCAAAAAGCTATTCTTCTATATTCTCAACTTTAAATACCCCTAGAGAAATCGAAGCAATATTTGATTGGACTCATACCAACAAATATTTACAATATAAGGCTAAAAAGATTGCTAGTATCTATCGCACAGGAACCCCATTAGAGAAAAAGGTTGCATCGGTCTTTCTTGAAACCTTCCTCTTCTATTCTGGTTTCTATACTCCTCTTTATTGGCTGGGCCACAATAAGCTAGCCAACGTTGGAGAAATCATTAAGTTGATTTTGCGTGATGAATCTGTCCATGGAACCTACATTGGATATAAATTTCAGCTTGGTTTCAACGAACTTGATGAAGAGCAGCAAAGTAAGCTGCTTTCTTGGGTCTATGAATTACTTTATGATTTGTACGACAATGAAGAAAAGTATACTCATGAATTATATGATACCGTTGGTTGGACAGAAAAAGTACTTGCTTTTTTAAGATACAATGCAAACAAAGCATTGATGAACTTAGGTTTGGATGCTCTTTTTCCTGATACAGTTGACGATGTCGACCCCGTGGTTATGAATGGAATCTCTACTTCTACTTCCAATCATGATTTCTTCTCCCAGGTTGGCAATGGTTATCTTTTAGGTGACGTTGAACCAATGTCTGATGAAGATTATAATATTGGATTATAAATTAGAATAGACTCATTACTAATTCATAAAAAAGGCTATAAGCGAAAATTATTACTTTTTCGCTTATAGCCTTTTTATTTTTATAAAACAAACCTTAATACATCGTTTGAAGTCTCAGTTCATTTGCTGTGTCACTATGCATATCGATTAATGAGTTTCATTATTACTTATTAAAGAATGTAGCGCGTGCAAAAAATCCCTTTCTTCCCTTTGAAGACTGATTTACCACGCTAGCTACTTCTGCCATTGTAATCATAACAGAACTTCTACGCCTATAGGCAGTGTATTTTGGATACCAATTTGTAACATATTTCTCTTTGTATGCTCTCAAGCCTTGGAATCCGTAAATTCGATATCCATATTCATAAATTAAGTGGGCTGCTCTTTCTTCAATGAAACTATACGAAGATTTCCCCACATTCGCTAGAGGAGCCATTCCTAAATTGAAATACTCATAATGCTCTTCGCGCCCATATTTAAACAAACTTATAAAGATCTTATCCATTATTCCAGATGGGGCGTCCTTTTTATGGCGCATTAAATCAATTGATAAAACTCTTTTACCACCTGTAGGCATCATTGAAGCGAATGCTACGGCATTGCCCTCAGAATCGCGTATTACAGCAATTGGTGCCTGGTTAAGATAGTATTCATCAAAAAATCCAAGAGAGAATCCTTTCTCAATCTGCCCATCTAGCCATTCATCTGAGATTTTCTTAAATTCCGCTAATTTTTCCTTTGAAAATGGCGGCATTTCAAAAGAAAAGGAATAATTCTCTCTCTCAAATTTATTCATTAACGCTCGCTGAGCACGTTGTTTTTTCCCAGCTAGTGTAAAAGAATCAAGTTTAACAAAACCTTCTTCACCAGTCTTTAAGAAATCAAACCCTAGGTCATGTAGTAACAGTGTCAATTCATTTCCTATCTCGTAAAAGACAAGCTGATATCCCTGTACATCAGCATCGACCATTAGCTGTGTGACAGCTTCCCTCAGATATTCACGATTACCTACTGGTTCTCCCATTACTATAATTTTATCAGCTTTCTTCCTATACATAAAAAATAACTGATCTTCTTCATTCTTTTGGAAGAAATAAAATTGCTTGTCTCTTAAATATGCTAAATGACTTGTTTCATTGCCACCATATTTTTCAACAACATTTTTTATTCTCTCCTCTGGAAAATCTATATTCGAAAAAATTGACTTATTAGCTGTAAAATATCTAAAAATAATAATCAGTATGACCGCCGCAATCACCATTCCGAGAAAGCCTGAAAACCAAATTTTTTCTGATGGAAAAAGCAGTGCAGTTGGGATCGCATGTCTTATATGATGTTGTGGGGAATTTATAATTCCCACTGTGGCATACAGACCGAAGACTGTAATAAACATTCCAATATCCACTACTACCCTGTTAAACGAATAGGTTAGATTTTCACGATATAATTCTTTTCGCGAGACAGCAACCACAAAAGTGACAAAGATTAAAAAGACTGCCGTACCAATTGAGAAGCTGCGCCATAGGGTATTTATAATTCCGATTAACAATACACATAACGTTGGCCAATATGCTTTTTTTACTTTTGCCTCGATGCCTCTAGCAACTCCTATCAGCAAAAAGGCAAAGACAGTACTTGATAATTGACTCAAAAAGAAAAAGGTATACGGATATAGTTTAACAAACACAGAATTACTAAAAACAAAATTAGGTACAGTTGACTCGAGCAATATTAAGCTACCGGATACATACAAGAATAATGTCAAAATACCATGTGCTGTTTTTTGAATAATCGACTTTGGAATTCCATCCAAAAAATGATTAAGTCGTTTCCCAGCATCCCTGACAAATAGAAATATCCCAACAAAAAATGGCAGTATGTAATAAAATAGTCGAAAGAATAACAGCCATGCTACTCCTTTTCCATTAACAACACCCAAGTTAAACAAACCAATCAACATGAATACGTCAAATGATCCTAGTCCACCGGGAACCAGTGAAACTACACCAATAATTGATGCTATAAAATATAGCACCATGACTTCACCAATATTAAACTTAACACCCATCAGAATTCCAATCAGCAGGAACATCCCTGCTGCTGAACCCCATTCAAGGACAGAACCTAATACTAATGCTAGCTCTTTCTTCCATGAAAGATCGTTGAAAAAACCAGAATCTGTCAATCTTGTAAAAATAATGATCCCGGGAAAATATAACGCTCCGCCAATTAACCAAATACTGTATTGATCAAATTTATGATCATAGCCAAAGCCAAAGATCATAACCAGAGAAACCATGCAAAATAATGATAATCCGGACAATAAAAATAAAGCAATTTTGGATAAAGCAAAAACTACCTGCTTTTTTGAAGCATTTTTACCATAAAAATTTGCGCGCAGCGTAGCCCCCAAAAAGCCACCAAAGCCGGCTATGTTTGTGAATGTGTTTGTAATCCAGCCACTTCGCAAGATTTCACGGATAGAATACTCTCCTGGAAGAAATGAAATGATCACAAAATCATATACTAGCATTGGTAAAACAGCAACAAATCCAGCTACCACCATAACTCCAATGTTACCCAGAGATTGCGAACTTAGATTGGAACTAACCTGCTCCCAGGATATCCCTTTAAGAATCCGTCCAACTTCAAAGACAACAAACCATAGTACTGAAAAAACAAATAACCCCTTAATTAAAGACCATCGTTTTTCAATAAAAGAGATAATCTTTGAAAATCCATTTTTCATTTTCCCCAACTCCCAATTCAAGAACCTTTAACTATTATGACACACCTATCAATAATCTACCTTTTTAAACTCACAAATTTAAGAGATTTGCTAAAAAAAAGATTCACTCATCTACTGAGTGAATCTTTTTGCATCAGTTGTAATTACTTAAGAGTAACTACGCCACCAACAGCTTCAAGTTTAGTCTTGATTTCTTCGGCTTCATCCTTAGAAACGCCTTCTTTAACGATTGAAGGTACACCATCAACCACACCTTTAGCGTCTTTCAAGCCAAGACCTGTAATCTCACGAACAGCCTTGATTGCTTTAATCTTTTGGTCGCCAGATTCTGTTAATTCAACATCGAATGAATCCTTTTCTGCAGCAGCTTCGCCAGCAGCTGCACCTGCAGCAGCAACTGGAGCTGCTGCTGAAACACCAAATTCTTCTTCGATAGCTTTAACTAAATCGTTTAATTCAAGAATGCTAGCTTCTTTTAAATCAGCAATGATTTTTTCTGTATCTAATGCCATTGTTAATATCCTCCATTAAATTAATATATTTTTTTAAATTGACAATTAAGCTGCGTCGCCATCTTTGCTTTCGGCAACAGCCTTAACAGCATAAGCAACATTGCGCACAGGTGCTTGCAATACTGAAAGTAACATTGAAAGCAATCCTTCGCGACTTGGTAATGTTGAAAGAGCGTTGATTTCTTCTAAAGTTGCAACCTTACCCTCAATCATACCACCCTTAATCTTCAATGCGTCGACATCCTTTGCGAATTTTGCAAGAATACGTGCAGGCGCAACAACATCTTCTTTAGAAAATGCTACAGCTGTAGGACCAGCGAAAACATCATCTAAGCCTTCATAACCAGCCTCATCAGCAGCACGCTTAAGATATGTGTTCTTAATAACACGCATCTCAACACCTGCTTCACGTAATTCCTTACGCAATTCAGTCACTTGTTCAACCGTGAGTCCACGATAATCGACAACCACACATGAAACAGCATCATTGAATTTTTCAACAACACCTGCAACAACCGCAGCCTTCTTAGTGATAATTTCTTTATTCATTTGATTCACCTCCTAGTCATTGTGTCAGGGTTTAAATAAAAAACCCTATGTCCAACCAAGACATAGAGAAAATTTCAAAGTAAAATATAGTTTCACTTAAAATCCTCGGCAGGCAATGTATTAAGGCTTTCGCCACCTGAGTCTTAGGTAGAATCATTATAAAAAATTGACCTTAATCAGTTTATCGCATAAACTAATTAAAGTCAACTATAACTTGCAAACTAATTAAAGACTTGCAACATCAACAGTTACACTTGGTCCAAATGTTGAAGCAAATGAAGCGTGTTTGATGTATTGTCCTCTAACAGAAGCAGGACGTGCCTTTGCAATTACTTCATGAATTGTGTTGAAGTTGCCAACTAGAGCATCTTCTGTAAATGAAGCTTTTCCGATAGGAACATGGACGTTACCAGCTTTATCTGTACGATAAGTTACCTTGCCGGCTTTAGATTCTGAAACAGCCTTCGTAACATCCATTGTAACTGTCCCTGTCTTAGGGTTAGGCATTAAGCCTTTTGGCCCTAACACACGACCAAGACGACCTACTTTAGCCATCATATCAGGTGTTGCAATTGCAATATCAAAGTCCAACCAACCATCAGAAATACGCTGAACCAGGTCATCGTCGCCGACAACATCTGCACCAGCAGCTTTTGCTTCCTTAGCTTTGTCGCCTTTAGCAAAAACGATAACTGTTTGATCTTTACCAGTACCATTTGGTAAAACAACAGCCCCACGTAATTGTTGGTCAGCCTGTTTCGTATCAAGATTCAAATTGTAAGCTACTTCGATTGTTGCATCAAAGTTTGCGAAATCAATTTTCTTTACCAAAGCAATTGCTTCTGCAGCATTAGAAACTTTGTTGGCTTCAACTTGTTTTAAAGCCTCAATATATTTTTTACTCTTTTTAGCCATTTGTGTTTTCCTCCTTGCAAATGTGGTGTAACGGATATACCTCCCACTTGGCACATCTACTTTCATAGAGTGCCCGACTGAGAAGCGTGGCCGTAGAAAAATTAGTCTTCTACAACAAAGCCCATGCTTCGTGCAGTACCTTCAATCATGCGCATTGCAGCTTCAACATCTGCAGCGTTTAGATCTTGCATTTTTGTTTCAGCGATTTCTTTCACTTGTGCCTTTGTAACTGTAGCAACTTTCTTAGTGTTAGGCTCGCCAGAACCATGTTCAACACCAGCAGCTTTCTTTAACAAAACCGCTGCAGGTGGTGTCTTTGTAACGAATTCGAATGAACGATCTTCGAACACTGAAATCACAACAGGGATAAGCATCCCAGCCTGATCGGCTGTACGTGCATTAAATTCCTTTGTAAATCCCATGATATTAATACCAGCTTGACCTAAAGCAGGTCCAACTGGTGGAGCTGGAGTTGCCTTCCCAGCAGGGATTTGTAGTTTAACAACATTAATTACTTTTTTAGCCACGGTACATACCTCCTTAAAGTCCGTGTGTGGTACGGATGGCCAGCTTAATTTGGCCTCCCACTCGTATGCAAAACATACTATTGTATCGTATCATGTTACTTAATCTTATTCAAGTTAATTTAGTAAAAAATCTATAATCTGCTTAAAAATATTATTATCTTCGTGCAATCTACGATGATTTACTTTTCTATTTCTTACTATCTTTTCACGATAATATCCAATATTCTCCAGTAAATATCGTAAGGACTTTGCAGAAGAAATAGATACCTTTCCATCAGAAAAGCCAGAATCACTGTCACCTATGATATTAAAAATCTCAATATCGTCATCAAGGTTTTTACTACCCTTTTTTAATAATTTATATCTATTTGTTTGCCTTAAGGGAATTCCTTCCCCGGATAGTTGAATATTCTCAACTCTCGCAGAATCAGCACCTGGTTCGACATCCGCAAACGGAGCACCAAGCATTACCATTTTCTTTATTTTCGGCAGATTCTTGATCTTCAAATTTGTTAACAAATACAGCGCACTAACTGCACCCATAGAATGTGCAATAATATCAAGCTGTTTAATACTATAATCTGCCTTCAACTTGCTAAATATTTCACCCAGCCATATTGCTTGTTGCTCAACACTTTGTTTATCGTTTCTGAAAATTATCTGAATCCCAGAATCCTTCGCGATTTTCTTATTGCGAATCTTGATAATTCCTTTGTGTGAAACCGTAATAATAATCCGATTCGAAATAAATCGTCTTTTCTTTAATTTATGTATCATACTAAAAAAAGACCAAAATCCTCCAGCATAACCATGTACAAAAACAATCGGTTCGTTAAGCCCTTTGCCCATCGTATCACTTTCTTCAAATAGACTAAACTAATTTGTCAACCTGATCATAATTTAATTCAGTTGCAGTTTCTCGACCAAACATATCGATATTGACACGCAACTTCATTTTTTCCTTATCAACTTCGGTTATTTTACCAACTAGTCCTTTAAATGCTCCTTCGATAATTGTGACTGAATCGCCGACCTCAACATCAAAGTCTTGATGTCTCGAGCTCATTCCTAATCTGCGCAGTATTAATTCTACTTCATCTGAAAGCAGTGGTGCTGGCTTGCTGCCTGCCCCATGAGATCCAACAAAACCTGTTACACCAGGAGTATTACGTGCAACATACCATGAACGATCTGTCATTACCATTTCAACTAAAACATATCCTGGAAATGTTTTTTTAGTCTCAACCTTATCTTTTCCTGACTTGGTCGTCTCAGTTTCTTCCTCTTCTGGGACCACAACTCTAAAAATATAGTCTTCCATCCCCATTGATTGTGCACGTGATTCTAAGTTTGTCCTTACTTTATTCTCATATCCTGAGTATGTGTGCAATACATACCAATTTTTTTCAAATGATTCTGCCATCAGATTATCCTCCTAAATTAATTAAAAAACAAAATAAAAAAACCTCGAACATTCGAAGTTTTCCCTACGAGAATTAGTATATCATAAAAAGTTAAGAATTATCTACTATATCGTAGCTCTTTTAAAAATTATTATGCAACAAAGCTTACTACCCACTGTACGAGAAAATCAACAATGGCAAAAAAGACTGCAAACATTACTGCAGTTGATATAACTGTTGTTGTATCGCTGGTAGCCTCTTTCTTAGTCGGCCATGTAGTGTCTTTCATGGTTTTAAAAACACTTTTAATAAATTTCACTGAAAGTCCTCCTTACCGCGTCTCTCGGTGCAAAGTATGTTTATTACAATATTTACAAAACTTCTTAACCTCTAGTCGTTCCTGTCTGGCTGGATTAGCAGCAATAGTGTAATTACGCGAACCACACTCTGAACAAGCTAAAGCTATTTTCTTCTGCGCCATAATGTTTCTCCTATCGATTATCAGACTAACTCTACCATGATAATCCTTTTTCTGTCAATTATCGTTTTTATCCTTAGACATATTGTCTCGCAAGTCGGCTAAGCGTGACAGCTGCTCTTCATTCCATGGCACTCTTCTGACTGCAGCTTCATCTTGATATTTTTTTGCCTGCTTCTTGACATCCTTCTTGGCTCTGCCAATATCTTGATACAATTCCCAAGCTGGTATACGTAATGCTCCTTGAGAAAAAATTGTCCATTGCTCTGCCTGATCACTCGTTGCGACAGTTACTTGTGTCAACCTGGTCTGCAGTTTTTTTGCCAACGATTCAATATATGAATCAGCAGTTTGCTCCTCTGCAGTCCAGATAATCTCTAACCCGTATTGTTGATAACTCTTGCTCAGACCGGGAACGTACATCGCATCAAAAACAACAATGATATGATAGTTTCTTTGTTTTTTATAATTAGACAAAACATGCAGCAACGTATCACGTGCCTCTTCCAAATGTCCTGATAATTTCAGTTTATTTAATTGAGGCCAATTGCCAATCATATTATAAGCATCGACAATTAGAATATTCTTCTTCATCTTTAATTACCCCGTGAAGAAAATCCTTGATATATCAACAAGCTTGCTGCTACACTCGCATTTAGACTTTGTACATGCCCAATCATTGGTATGGTTAACATCTCATCACACTCTTTCTTCAGGAGAGGTGAAATTCCCTTGCCTTCATTACCAATTACTAATGCAACAGCTCCAGTTGCATTCCACTTTCGAAAGTCGGTTCCATTCATATCAGTTCCAAAGACCCAAACATTTCTCTTCTTGAGCTCCTTGACAAGCTGTACTAAATTAGTAACCCGTGCAACAGGAACATGCTCAATTGCCCCCGTCGATGTCTTTGCTACCGTTGAAGTTAGCTGAACAGCGCGTCTTTTAGGAATAATGATACCGTGTACTCCAGCAGCATCAGCAGTTCGCATGATTGAGCCTAAATTATGCGGATCTTCAATTCCATCTAAAATCAAGAAAAAAGGATCTTCATTCTTGCTGGCGGCAACCTTGAATAGATCATCGATCTCAGCATACTTATAGGCAGCAATAGCAACTACCACTCCTTGATGGTTTTGCCCATCAGACAATAAATCCAGCTTGCTTTTAGGAACCTTCGAGACAATAATCTTCTTTTTCTGAGCTAGTGTAATAATATCGCGAATGGCATCCGACTTTAATTCTTCCTGTATGAAAACCTTGTTAATATCCTGATTGCTTTTGAGCGTTTCGATTGCTGGGTGCCGTCCTATAACGAACTCAGTATCTTTATTTGTATTGACCAAATTATTTTTGCTCCTTTTCAATCATTTCAATACACCATTGAGCTAGTTCAGTAACTCGGCTTTCCTGATTACTTAAAAACAAATAACCGAACAATGCCTCAAAACCAGTTGAAATACGGTAAGTAATTACTGCCGTATTCTTTGCTGAAGTATGACTCTTGGCATTTCTTCCGCGTCTAAAATATTCTAATTCCGTTTTATTCAAAATATTTTGTTTCTGCATTTTTTCAGCCAAAAATGATTGCGCCTTTGCTGAAACATAATGAGTGGCGGTCTTGTGAAGATGGTTTGGTTTTGTTAATCCCTTAGCAAGTAAATGTTTACGGACATATACCTCATAAATTGCATCGCCCATATAAGCTAGTGCAATCCCATTTACTTGTTCGAAATTATTTTTTTCATTCATCTTTCTTCCACCTTGTTCCTTGTGCAGTATCTTCCAATATAATGCCCTTTTCCTTTAACAAATCCCTAATTGTATCGCTCTTTTCAAAGTCGCGATTCTTACGCGCTTCATTACGTTGCTTAATTAGTTCCTCGATTTCTTTTACATCAACATCTACTTCTTTATGAACATTCAAAAAAACACCAAAAATATTCAGTTCTTCAACTAACGTTGCCATGAACTCTTCCAAAACACTTTTTATTACTTGAGTTTCAGAGCTGTAAACATTCAGCCTCTTAGCTAAATCATAGACAACCGTAATTGCATTTTGAACATTGAAATCATCGTCCATTGCAGCTTCAAAATCAATTTTTTGCTGCGCTAAATATTTTTTTCTTTCATCATCAATTTGGATCTCTACAGCATCTTTTAGGCGATAAGCAGCATTATCGTATGCTCCTTGCAGTTTTTTTAAATTTGCAGCCGCGTCTTCTAAGTTAGCCTGGCTGTACTTAATTGGCCGCCGATACTGAGTCGTTGCCATGAAAAATCTTAAAACTTGCGGATTGACTTTTTTGACAATATCGTGGACAGTAATGAAATTGCCCAATGATTTACTCATTTTTTCCTCGTCTTCACCAATTGTAACAAAGCCATTATGCAACCAGTAGTTTGCAAATTTCTTACCCGTCTTAGCCTCACTTTGTGCAATCTCATTTTCATGATGCGGAAACTCTAAGTCTTGTCCACCGGCATGTATATCGATTGTATCACCCAAAAACTTTGTCGCCATGACTGAGCACTCAATGTGCCAACCTGGCCGTCCTTTTCCCCAAGATGATTTCCAGAAGATTTCACCTTCTTTTGCAGACTTCCAAAGGGCAAAATCTAAAGGATCTTCCTTTTTTTGAATTTCATCATCATTGAGTCGCTGACTTGCTCCTTGCTCCAGTTCATCAATCGATTGCCCAGAAAGTTGGCCATAATTAGCAAATTTACGAGCTCGATAATAAACGTCTCCCTGTGATTCATACGCATATCCCTTAGCAATTAATACCTGAATAAAATTAATAATATCATCCATTGTATCCATTACTCGTGGATTCAAAGTTGCTCGCTTAATATTAAGTGCATCTGTATCTTCATAGAAAGCTTTAATATATTTATCAGAAACCTCACGTGGAGTAATCTTGAGTTTCTTGCTAGCAGCAATGATTTTATCATCAACATCCGTGAAATTTGAAACATAATTAACCTGGAACCCACGATACTCAAAATATCGCCGAATTGTATCAAAAGCAATTGCACTTCGCGCATTTCCAATATGGATGTAGTTATATACAGTTGGACCACATACATACATTGTAATCCGCCCCGGATTAAGGGGGATGAAATTTTCTTTTTCATTTGTGAGCGTATTATAAAGTTGAATCATTCACTGCTTCTCCTTTTTTACTCTTAATTATATACGATTATCCAATAAAGTGGTAGAAACTCCTCAAGTCTCTTGTAAGATATAAAAAGGATACATGGCATGAGTCGGTAAAACCTAACAACACAAAATTACGACCATATCATTTTTTGCATAAGTAATTTAAAGTTTGATAGAGGAGTTTAACTTATGAAACACGTTTATCCAAAAATCAATAAAAGGACTAGATCAAAATTCAACTTTTGACCCAGCCCTCTGTACAAAATTACAAATAAATGTGCCTAAAATTAATCTTCTTCAAAAATATACACAACTAAGAATACGACTACATCTCAGCTAATGTCTTTTCAAGATGCTTCAAAGCTTTCTCTTTACCCAACAGTTCGATCGAAGCTGCAAGTTCTGGGCCGTGCGTTTCACGCGTGGTTGCAATTCTAATAGGCATATAAAGTTTTCTACCCCTAATCCCAGTTTCTTTTTGAATCGCATAAATAGTATTTTGAATCTCGGTAGCATCGAAAAGTGGCAATTCTGCTACATTTTTTGCAAATTCATTCAGCACTGTCTTCGCACTCTCGTCACTCAATTCTTTCATTGCTGCTTCATCCAGTTTTGGTGGTTCGTCGAAGAATATTTCTGATAATTTTACAATTTCACCCGTATAAGACATTTGTTGCTTAAACAAACTAATCAATTTGCGAGCCCATTCAATTGTTTTAGGATCGGGATTCTTCTCGACCTTGCCCGCCTTAATAAGCTGCTTAAGTGCAGAATCAACAACACCGTCTTCTTTGGCATTTTTAACATATTGATTATTGATCCATTCAAGTTTCTTACCATCAAACGATGCAGGTGAACGACTCAAACGTTTTGGATCAAACATATTAATTAGTTCTTTGCGATTGAAGATTTCTTTTTCTCCCACCGGAGACCATCCCAATAATGTAATAAAATTGAACATTGCGTCTGGTAAATATCCTAATGCACGGTATTGCTCAATAAATTGAAGCACACTTTCATCACGCTTACTCAACTTTTTACCGGTTTCAGTATTAATGATTAATGTCATATGTCCGAACACTGGTGGTTCCCAGGCAAATGCTTCATATACAACCAACTGTTTTGGTGTATTGGCGATATGATCATCACCACGCAACACATGAGTGATTTCCATCATATGATCATCTACAACAACTGCAAAGTTATATGTAGGTACACCATCACGCTTTTGAATAACAAAATCCCCACCAATTGTGTTCGAGTCAAAGCTAATGTGGCCCTTGACCATGTCATCGAATTCATAGGTTTTGTTTTCTGGTACTCTAATTCTTACGACCGGCTTTAGTCCGGCAGCACGTGCTTCTGCTTGCTTTTTTGAAATTTCTTCATCAGACATACCTTCATATTCATAGATATATCTAGGTGCTTCGCCATTTGCCTTTTGTTCTTCACGTTGTGCATTCAGTTCATCTTCAGTCATATAAGATTCATAGGCAAGGCCCTTATCTAATAATTGCTTAATCAAAGGTAAATAAATTGCTTGTCTTTCGGACTGGCGGTATGGGCCAAAATCTCCTGGTTTATCAGGACCCTCATCCCAGTCAATTCCCAACCATGTTAAATTCTCTAACTGACTTCTTTCACCGTCTGCAATGTTTCTTTTAGAATCGGTATCTTCAATTCTTATAACCATAGTTCCGTTATTATGTCTTGCAAACAAATAGTTAAACAATGCAGTTCGTGCATTCCCTATATGCAAATGCCCTGTTGGACTTGGAGCATAACGCACACGAATTTTTTTATCTACCAATTATAGCGCCTCTTCCTTTTTCTGAATTGATTAATCAAACTAAATTTCATAGTCAAAATAATCGATACACCAGTAATTTTACAATGAATATGCAGAAAAATAAACCAACCAGATAAAAATTTCCAATTTAATTATTTTCTTTTATTCCTCTTGTTGAATGTACAGGTTTAGCAAAGATCATTCTCCCCGCATCTGTTTGCAATGCACTTGTCACTACCACTTCAATTGGATTATTCAAATAAAATCTTCCATCCTCAACAACAATCATCGTTCCATCATCTAAGTATGCAACACCTTGCTGTCTTTCTGTACCCTTCTTGATAACTGTAACCGTGAGTTTCTCCCCAGGTACTACCCTAGGCTTTAGAGCCTTTGCCAATGCATTAACATTTAATACTTCAACATTCTGAAATTCACTAACCTTGTTTAAATTATAATCATTTGTAACAATCACTGCATCCAAGAGTTTAGCCAATTTAATTAACTTGCTATCAACCTCTTGAATATCATCAAAATCGCCCTCATACATCTCAACAGGAACTTTCTTTTCATCTCGCAGCTTATTGAGAATATCAAGGCCACGTCTACCACGAACCCTCTTGATACTGTCCGCAGAATCTGCAATATACTGCAGTTCATACAAAACAAAATTAGGCACAATCAGCGTTCCCTCAATAAATCCAGTATTAACCAAATCATAAATTCGGCCATCAATCAAGATGTTCGTATCCAAGAGTTTTAAGCGATGAAAATTATCACCGGTCTTTCGCTCCAAAACGCTGGCATTATCAGCACTCTCAGCTTTTTTTTCTGTTCGTAATTTTCTGCTGTTCATAAGCTTTTTAAAGAAATCTAAATGATTTTTCCCTACGAAATATCCTAAATAACCAAATATGACCATTAAAACAATTGGAATCACTGTATTCAATAAAAATACCTGTGAACGTGAAACTAAAGTAGATATCAAAGCAGCTATCATTAAGCCTACGACAACCGAAAGACTTGTTGAAATTATTACATATGGATTTTGCTGTGCCAAGTTGTTCTCTAGTCTCTTTATTAATCTTTCCAATGGTTCAGTCACAAATATCGAGACGATGTGCATCACTGCCAACCCGATCAAAATATTTACAGCAAAATTATTAACCCACATATGATCTGAGAGACCTACCAATAACCAAATTGGCGGCATAAAGGTGTACCCTGCACCAACTCCTAATACTGCGAGTACAACTTTTATCATTATTTTTCTCATTTCCTTCTCCTTCCTGAATTATTAGTTAAAAGTTACTTTCAGTGCCTCACTTAGAGTCGAAACACCGACAACTTTTATGTTTCTTGGGGGAGTCCATCCAGCCAAATTATTTTTAGGCAAAATTACTCTTTTAAACCCCAGTTTAGCCGCCTCAGCAACTCTTTGCTCAATCCGATTAACTCTTCTGATTTCACCGGTCAATCCGAGTTCTCCAATAAAACAGTCAGTTGCTTGCGATTGAGCATCGCGATAACTTGAAACAATGCTCACTGCAATCGCCAAGTCGATGGCTGGTTCATCTAGCTTCACCCCGCCGGCGGCCTTTAAATACGCATCTTGATTTTGTAAAAGCAATCCCGCACGTTTCTCAAGAACGGCCATAATCAAAGAGATCCGGTTGTGATCTAATCCCGTTGTAGTTCGCTTAGCATTTCCAAAAGCAGTTGGTGTAACAAGTGCCTGAATTTCAACTAAAATTGGGCGTGTTCCTTCCAGAGAGACAACAATGGCAGAGCCGGTCGCTCCACTGAGTCGTTCTTCCAAAAAAATCTCAGAAGGGTTTTGAACTTCGTACAGCCCTCCTTCTTTCATTTCGAAAATTCCAATTTCATTTGTCGAGCCAAATCTATTTTTTACAGCTCTAAGAATTCGATAAGCGTGGTGCAAGTCTCCCTCAAAATATAGGACCGTATCAACCATATGTTCCAGTATTTTGGGACCAGCAATCGCTCCACCCTTGGTGACATGACCAACTATGAAAATTGTTATGCCATTAGTCTTTGCAATCTGCATTAACTCGGCTGTAACCTCCCTGATCTGTGCCACACTCCCAACTGCAGAAGACATTTCAGGTTCCTGCATGGTCTGAACTGAGTCGATAACTACAAAATTGGGTTTTAACTTATCAATGTATTGGTGAATGCTTGTCATATCAGTCTCTGGATATAAATAAAATTGCTGCCCTTTTACTCCCAAGCGCTGTGCCCGCAGTTTGATCTGCATTGCGCTTTCTTCTCCAGACACATACAAGACTGTTAATTCCTGTCTTGCCAACTGACCCGAAAGTTGAAGCAATAGCGTAGACTTACCAATTCCAGGATCACCGCCTATTAGGATAAGCGAACCCGGCACGATCCCCCCGCCTAAAACTCGATCAAGTTCAACTGATGCAGTCGTTGTTCGCGGATTATCTTGCACATTTACTTCATCAATTAATTGTGGTTTAGGACTGTTACCGCTAAAACTAACCCTCGTTTTTTTATCAGTTTTATTCGATTTCTCAACCTCTTCAACCAGAGTATTCCAGGCACCACAATTTGGACAGCGACCCAAATATCGGGGTGAAGAATACCCACAATCTTGACACACAAACTGTGTTTTAATCTTGACCACTTGCTAGCCTTCTTTCGCTTATTGAATTTATCATAGCATGTTTGCTTGTTTTTAAGCATATTTCCTTCATTCTTTAACTTTTTTTACCTACCTGATGATCCAAACCCTCCTGTTCGTTTCTTTAATGGCCCCTCTTCACTGTCAATCGTTAGAAAAGGAATAAAGATACCCTGTCCAATACGTTCATTTTTCTTGATTACTACATCCCTGATACCAAAATTCATGAGTTGAAAGAATATCTCTCCATCATTACCAGCATTGCCATAATAATCAGCATCAACAATTCCTACCCCATTTGGTAAAATCAAGTTTCTTTTTAATGGATTGCTAGAACGATTGGCAAGCATCAGAAATTCTTCGGCTCCCATATATGCTTTGATGCCTGTCGGAACTAAGAATGGCTTAAGGACCTTGTTGGCCTTTTCATAATCAATATCTGTATTCTTTTGTTTTTTTGTAATACTCCATAAAATTCTTAAAAAATTAAGTTTCCATATTGATGGCAACACAAAATCCTGTGCCGCATAAAAATCATACCCTGCCGCATTTTTTGTAGCACGCGTTGGAAGTGTGATCTCTTCTTTTTTAAACCGCTTTACTACCTCGAATCCTCTTTTCAAAATATCACTCTTTCCCTAATTTATTCTACTATTCTATCATTAATCAACAAACAGATACAGTACCTTCTCATATGCTATAATTAAACAAAAAGAGGTGTTTTATATGATTACTAAATTCACAGAAAATTCCTTTGATTATTATCGTTCAGAAAGTGATAAAAAACCTGTAGCACATATTGGTTTTTCATTGCTTGACAACTCTCAAACATACTTAGTTGAACACACTTGGGTAGATGAAAGTGCCCGTGGAACCGGATTAGCAGGGAAAATTACAAAAGATTTTCTTGCCAAGGTAACTGAAGATTCCAAGAAAGTTATCCCGTTGTGTCCCTACACAAAGAAATTCTTTGAAAACCACGCTGAGTATCAGCATCTACTCAAAGAAGAAAATAATTAATGAGGTGAATATGGTGAATCAAAATGAGTTAAAGGCTCTTGTTGGAAAAAAAGCAGTTGATTGGGTTTTTGATAATATGACCATTGGCTTAGGAACAGGTTCAACGGTTAAATATATGATAGAGGCCCTTGCAAAAAAAATTCAGAAAGAAAATCTGTCGATTACAGGTATTGTCACATCCGCAGAAACAGCCAAGCAGGCAACTTCACTGGGAATCCCCCTAAAGTCAGTTGATGAAGTTGATCACATTGATCTTACGATTGATGGAGCCGATGAGGTTAGTGCCGACTTCCAAGGTATAAAGGGTGGTGGAGCCGCACTTTTGTTCGAAAAAATAGTGGCAACTAACTCGAAAAAGAATATCTGGATTGTGGATCAAAGTAAGTTAGTAAATAAATTAGGAAGCTTTCCACTTCCAGTCGAAGTGATTCCCTACGGTAGCAAAAAAATTTTTGAACGTTTTGATTCTAGGAAATTCCACCCAACTTTCAGATTGGCTGCTGATGGTTCAAAATTACGAACTGATTCTGATAACTATATAATTGATCTGCATTTGGAACAAATAACAGATCCGTTCAAACTTGCTGATTATTTAAAAGCACAAGTTGGTGTCGTTGAGCACGGTCTCTTCTTGAATACTGTCAACACTGTTATCGTCGGTTACACCAGTGGGCCTAAAGTTCTCGAGGCTCGTTAATCAGCAACAAGGTTTACGTGTTACTTTATTTATCATATAATGTTGTTATATCTTTTTAAGGAGAGTGACAGATAGTGAGTAAAGCTATTGAGCACCAACAATTATCAAAATTTAAAAATTCTCTAGAAAACCGCGCAAATCATAAGGTCCTTGAGCGTGCAGTTACAAAAAACGGAATCTATACAACTTCTGCAGATTATCGTTCTGAAGTTAATATGACACCTGTTTTTTCTATCGACTTGGATACAGGAGATGTTGCTAATCAGAAGCAATCCGGCCGTTGTTGGATGTTTGCCGCATTAAATACAATGCGTCATGATATGAAAAATAAATTCAATATGCCAAAAGATTTCGAGCTTTCACAAAATTATACATTTTTCTGGGATAAGCTTGAAAAAGCTAATTACTTCTATGAAAATGTGATCAACACAGCTTCCTTGCCAACATCAGATCGTAAAGTTTCCTTCCTGATGACGACACCTCAACAAGACGGTGGTCAGTGGGATATGATCGTGGCAATTATTGAAAAATATGGTGTAGTTCCTCAATCAGCTATGCCTGAAACATTCAATTCTTCTGCTTCACGTGAATTTAACAGCACTTTTGACTTAAAATTACGCAAGGACGCCGTAACGTTACGTAATTTAGTTGCAAACGGAGCATCCGAAAAAGAGCTTGAGGATACAAAAGAAAAAATGTTAGATGATGCATACCGCATGCTAGCTTATAGCTTTGGTGAACCACCTGCTCACTTTGACTTTGAGTATCGCGATTCAGACAAAAAATATCATATTGACCGTAACATTACACCTATCGATTTCTTTAACAAGTATGTTGGCTGGAACTTGGATGATTATGTTTCAATCATCAACGGCCCAACTGCTGACAAACCATTCAACCATATGTATACTGTTGAAATGCTTGGTAATGTTGTGGACGGTCGTCAAGTTCGTCACTTGAACGTTGACATGGCAACATTCCGCGATGTTGCAGTAAAGCAGCTTCAAAGTGGTGAAAGTGTATGGTTTGGCTGTGATGTAGGTCAATCTTCCGACCGCCAAAAGGGAATCATGGATACTGAGTTATATCACAAAGATGAACTTTTTGATATTGATTTAAGTATTTCTAAAGCTGAAAGATTGGATTACGGCGAAAGTCTAATGACACATGCTATGGTTTTAACTGGAGTTGATCTTGTTGATGGTGAGCCAACCAAATGGAAAGTTGAAAATTCATGGGGTAAAAAAGTTGGTACTGATGGATTTTTCGTTATGAGTAACGACTGGATGAATGAATATTGCTATCAAATTGTCGTTAACAAGAAATTTCTTTCTGAAAAATTACAAGAAGTCCTCAATGAAGAACCAAAAGTACTCGCTCCTTGGGATCCAATGGGTGCTTTAGCATAAGTTAGAGAAACTCAATGTTAGATAAGGCTTTACTTACAAAAAAATATGGTTTTAATTAGTAAAGAGGAGTCAGTCAAAAATTAACCTTTGACTGACTCCTCTATTTATTCAGATAAGTGTGTGATACAAAATAATGTACCTCAACTAACCGCAAATTTTACCGACTTATGTCTGACTTTCGCTTCATTTTTTACATAACCTATCTTAATTCCCTTTTGGAAATAATCTTTAACCTGCTATCGAGCTCATAGACAATTGGGACCGCATTTTCGACTTCAACTCCGTCAATTGCTGAATCACTGATTCCCTCAATATACTTGATTAAAGCCCTCAGAGTACTACCATGTGCCACGATGATCTGATTTTTTTGATGAATTAAATTGGGAGCAATGCTATCCAGCCAATACGGAATAATTCTATCAGACGCATCCTTTAAGCTTTCCGCCAAAGGTAAAATTGTCTTTGGATAGGCAGAATATCGTCTATCTTCGTCAGGTTTATCCATTTTAGGAGGTACAGTGGTAAAGCTCCTTCTCCACAATGCAACTTCTTTTTTTCCATAAGTTTCCACCGTCCATTGCTTGTTTAAGCCACGTAAAGCTCCGTAATGCCTCTCATTTAGACGCCATGTTTTTTTTATTGGGACACTATTTTGATTAATACAATCGAGTACAATATTAGCGGTCTTAATTGCACGTGTAAGGACGGATGTGTGCAAGTCAGTAAAAATAATTTTCTCTTCATCTAAGAGCTTCCCAGCCTTTATTGCCTGCTGTTCTCCTTCTGCAGTTAATGGTGAATCTGACCAACCAGTATATTCATTTGCCAAATTTGCTGTGCTTTGTCCATGTCTTAGTAAAACTAATTTAACCATATCTTTTGTCCCCTCTGATAGTCTTGCCTAATGTCTTTATCATATCAGACTTTTTTAATCTAGAATAGTTTATTCAAAGCAAAAAAAACCAAGTCAAAATTTAATTTATGACCTAACTCACCTGTTATTTTTTATAAAAATGTTCTATAAATCAAATCTCTCCGACTTATGTTACACTTTTTAACTTCATTTCCAGTGCAACTAAAAAAATCTAGTCAGCGAGACTGAATTAATAAAGTATTTCATTAATCAGTTACTTGAACTAGATCTAATCTTAAATTGTTTCATTAATCAAATGTCAGTTTAACTAAATCAGAACATTTTTACTTTAAACGCCCTGCAAATGAAGGTGCATATCCTGAAACTGATCCAACACGAACCGTTTGACCAGTTCTTGGCGCATGTACATATTGGCCATTTCCAATATAAATTGCTACATGATATGATGCCCCTTTGCTACCCCAAAATAATAAATCGCCTGGCTGTGCTTGCGAAACAGATTCATATGTAACATATCCCTCTTGCGCAACAGTATTATGTGGCAACGATACTCCAAACTTAGCATAGACATATGCGGTCAAACCTGAGCAATCCATCCCTGATAGAGACTCACCGCCCCAAACATAAGGAATGTTCATTTTCGTCAAGGATAATGCAGCTGCAACAACTGAACTTGTATCCACACTCGAACTCGATAAAGCAGTCGCAGTTGACGTGGTTGATGCGGTCGAATATGCGGTCTGAGTTACAGTTGCTGAACTACTTGTGCTACTGTTGTTAGAATTGTTGGAACTATTTGTAGAAGTATTCGAAGTAGTCGTACCACTATTTGTATTAGTGGTGGAGGCTGCTGTTACAGCCTTTGTAGCTGTTGCTAAAGCCTTGTTAGCATCTGCACTACTCTTAGCTGCCTTGACAGCTGCAGCCGCTTTTTGGGCCGCTGCTAAAGCTGCTTCTGCTTTTTGCTTTGCGGCATCTTCTTTAGTTTTTTTAACTTTTAATTGTATCTTTTGAACAGCTAAGTCAGCCATATCATTTCTCAATTTTTCACTAGTTTTCTTTTGAGCTGCTACAGATTCATCAACTTGCTTCTTGTCAGCTGCAACTTTTTCTTGGTCATTTTTCTGATCTTGCAAAGTTTGATTATTTGCTTGGATCATAGTTGCAACTGTAGCAACACGATCAATTGCATCACTAAAGCTTTTTGAATCTGTTAAGAATTCTATTAAGCTCCCTGTATCATTTTGTTGAGCCGAACGTGCTTGCTCAGCTAAATGGGATTTCCTTGCGTTAATGTTCTTCGTCAATGAAGCAATCTCAACTGAATCGGAATATTGCTGATCTTGTAACTTTGAAAGCTTTTTTTGACTTTCATTTACCAATTTCTGAGTATCAGAAATCTTTTGATTAACCTCGTTAATTTGTGTTGCAGTATCTGAAGCTGAAACGTGTGTTCCTAAGCTGACAACTGTTACAAGTGAAGCAACTACGAGTACAGTTTTTGAAATTAAATTATGTTTCACTGACTTACACCTCTGACATTCGATTAAATATCTTTTTTAATTTTTTACGTACAATTTAACTACAAGAGTAATTCTACCACGCTTGCACAATAATGAGCATTACATTATATTTACAAAATCTGCTCAAGAATGGCAATTTCAAGCACTTTTATTACATTAAGATTTCAAAAATTACAAATAGAAATCTAGAGCATTTTTGCTCTTTTTATTCGCATATTCCAACAAAATTTACAAAATTCATACTTTTTATTATTATAACGATTCTCTTAGTGGAATTAATTAGTTAAAAACAATAAAAAAGGAGGGATTTTTGTTGCTTAAAGCAGCAATTCCCTTCCAAATTTGAAATATATAAGTCAAGTAATAATTAATTTTTGGGTAAATTTTTTGGTATGATCGTTTCTTCTTTGACTCGATTACCCACAAATGTGACAACGGAACCCAACAAAATAATTATAATTCCAATAATTGTCAATGTTGTTACTTTCTCTCCAATCAAGATTGCTGCTAAAATTGGAGCCAACCCTGGTTTTATAAAAAACACTAGGGAAGCAGTGGAAACATTTGAATTCTCCATTGCAAGAAAATAAAAAGCAAAGCCACCACCTGTAACACAGATCCCTAAATAGAGTAACATTGGCAAAGAACCAATTGTTATATTCTGCAATATTGGCAGGTATTGAAAAGATTTTAAACTTGGAATGCTTCCTAAAGCATCAGCAACAAATGGTATATGTGTAATTAGTGAAAGTACAAACAATTCAACTGTTCCAGCTATGAATGTGTAGCATGTCATAACAATCCCATTGAGTCCTCTTTTAGTAGAACCATAGCGTGAAATAATTGAATAAAAACCAAATGTTATTGCTGCCAAGACACCTAAGATGATTCCCATTGGTTTAGTAAGATGAAGTGGGTCAATGATTACAATCAGGCCTAAGATAGATATCACAACAGCAATTAAATTTGCTCTTCCTAAGCGTTCTCGCAAAATAATAAAAGCAAAGATTAACGCAAATACTGGATTACAACTAAATAAAACTGCCACTGTTGAAGCCTTTGTTGCAACAACTGCCAACTGAAAAAGCGACATGCTGACAATTACACAGAGAAATCCTGTAAGACAGAAAAGGTACCAATCTTCTTTTCTCAGCTTTCTCTTACTTACTTTCAATGCTTTATTTGCAAACGGCAGCAACACCAAGGCACCAATAAAGAAACGAATAAGATTCAATTGGATTGGATTAAAAGTGGCACCAGCTACCTTTAGCGCTATTTCCATTGAACTGAACATAAATGTTGATATTAGGACATAAACTATTGTCTTTTTCACAACTACCCCTCTTTTTAAATACTTTGTGTAACTAACATTAAAATTGGTACAACTGCTAATGACATCAATGTCGTCTCCGTGACCATCACCGCAGCGTAGTCAGAGTCTGCACCATATAAATTCGCAACAACCGGAGCATTAGTCATTACAGGCATAGCCGATTGAAGTATAAAAACTTGCTTCATCAAAACCGGCATATCTGCTGGTATAACTAGCAAGCACATTAACGCTGGCGCAAATAAGAAACGCCCCATTAGTACTAGAATATTATCTTTATGCAAAGCAAGATGGTTAAGACCAGCATGCGAAACAGAGATACCAATGAACAACATTGAAAGTGGTACGGTTAAGTTACCAATATAATCCAAATCAGATTTAACAAATACTGGTAATTGAACCTTTAATAAGACTAAGATAACACCCACTACAAAACCCATAAGTGGCGGTGAAAAAATCTTACTTAGCGTTTTTTTCCAGTCCAATTGACTCTTCAGTCCACCGTCTCGCTGTATTAAGTATGTACCCAACGTCCAAAAAATGGTAGTATTTGCCATATAATAAATCAATACGTAAGGTATGCTATCTGCTCCAAAAAGCGCCGTGTTAATTGGCAACCCAACAAAGACTGTATTCGAGTTAAAAAACATCGATGAAAACAAGCCTGCGTGACTTTTGCGGATTCTAAATATTTTTACAATTGCAAATGCAAGCGCCATCAGTATTACCATTGAGATGACCGGAAACCTTAAATCTGGCAACATTCCAGATAGATCATTGGCACTAAACCTCATCGTGATAGTGGATACCATGTAGCATGGTAACGCAATTTGTGTTACTAATCTAGCTATTAATTTAGTTGATTTTTCACCAAACCAGCCACGTTCTGCTAAAATATATCCCAGTATTATCATCACTAATATTACCAGCACACCAGAAATGCTGTGCTCAAAAACCCTCATATTCTCATCTCTTTCTCTTCATTCTTTCATATATAAACATTCACCAGTATATCACAATTTATTACAAAATTTCCTTTGGTTTTTAATTAGATTATTCCATTTAAATATCCAAAATAGTTTAAAAAAATTTAATTTTAAGTTATGCTACTCAATCTACAACTCTTAGTAGTATAATTCTTGTAATAATGTTGATTAAGGAGTTACTGATGAATAACAATAATAATGAATTTTCCACATCTTCTCCACTAAGAAGGGAAGATAGTCATGACCATCGCAAAAAACAACCGCATAAAAAACGCAGAATGTTAAGTTTGATTGGACTTATTGTGGTATTGGTTTTATTTTATGGAGCTGGTATTTATGCTCGTAGTCTGCTGGGGGCGGCCCAACAAACTCTTGATAAAACATATCAAAAAACCAAAGTTAAGAAACTAAGGAATGTCTCTCAAATTTTAAAAAAGAAAAAACCTTTCTCAATTTTACTTCTAGGAACTGACACTGGTGATCTAGGAAGAACTGACAAGGGACGTACCGATACTATCATTGTTGCTACCATCAATCCACAAACCAAAAAAGCAACCTTGACAAGTATTCCTCGTGATACTCAAGTTAAGATCACTGGTTCATCTAATGCTTATGACAAAATCAATTCGGCATATACAATTGGAGGAACGTCTGCTGCAATTTCAACCGTGCAAAAAACACTTCATATTCCGATTGATTTCTATCTACTGGTTAATATGGGAGGATTATCAAAATTGGTTAATGCAGTTGGTGGAGTTTCAATTGATCCTCTATTGACCTTCCATTATAGTTATGCCAATGTTACTAAGGGCAAAACCGTAACTTTAAATGGTAATGAGGCCCTCGCATATTCAAGAATGCGCTACTCTGATCCAGATGGTGATTATGGACGTCAGAAACGTCAAAAACAGGTAATTGAAGCTATTGTTTCTAAGCTACTGACAATTTCTTCCATATCCAATTTCCAAAAGATATTGAATACAGTTAAAGATAATATGCAAACTGACTTGACTTTCAATGATATGATGACAATTGAAACTAACTATAAAGATGCGGCAGGGACTATAAAATCTTATGTACTTCAAGGTGAGGATGCAACAATTGGCGGTTTATCATACCAAGTTGCCACTGCAGATGAAAAACGTAAAATTTCTAATAAGATTCGTTCAGAATTAGGATTGAATCCTTCAACTGCTACTTTTACTGGTCAAATATATAGTTCGTATGGTTCAAGTTCTAGCTACAGTTCAAGCTCCGGCTATGGTTCTACTTATTCATCAGGGACTGGTACTACTTATGGTACCTATTCTTCAAGTTCTCCTTCCCATTATGGTTACTAATATAATCTAAAAAGGGGCT
>NZ_BACP01000003.1 GCF_000260415.1 Liquorilactobacillus mali KCTC 3596 = DSM 20444 | reverse complement strand
CAGCATCCATCTCATGGGTAATTAAAACGACTGTTAATCCCAATTTTTCATTAATTTCTTTTAACAAATCAAGAATTTGAATTGTATTTTTGGGATCAAGTGCTGAAGTGCCTTCATCTGAAATCAGAATATCCGGATCGTTTGCCAATGATCTTGCGATAGCAACTCGTTGCTGTTGTCCCCCTGAAAGCTGTGCGGGATATACATCTGCTTTATCACTCAAACCAACAAGATCCAATAATTTATTTGCCTTTTCCAAAATATGTTTTTCTTTCAAATTACTGTGCTTCAATGCAAAAGCAACATTTTGTATTACAGTTTGTTCATTAAGCAGATTGAAGTGTTGAAAAATCATTCCTATTTTTCGTCTTCTTGCACGCAACTTTTTATTACTGATAATCTTCTCACCAGAAACATCTTTCTTATACAAGATCTCACCGTTTACTTCGACCTTTCCAGAAGTAGGACGCTGTAACAAGTTGATTACCCGAACTAAGGTTGACTTACCTGCACCTGAATAGCCCACAATTCCATATATATCTCCCTTTTCAACATGCAGAGTCACATCCTTTACGGCATCAACTTTCTCATTTTTTTGCGTGAACGTAACATTTACTTTTTCTAATCTAATCGCTTCAACAGCCATATACTCTTAGCCTCCTGCCTATGAACAAATTGTACTTATTTTAATTTAATATCCCATGCAGCAATTTCAGCTGTACCATATTGAGCCTTGATTGCTTTCTTTACCTCTGCTGTTTGGAAAGATTTAACAACTTCTTTGTACTCCTTGTTGTTCTTGTCTTTCTTATTTGCTGCAATAACATTAATCCATTGTTCTGAGTCCTTATTAACTGGTTCTACATAAATTGCAGATTTGTAATCAATTTTTGCCGCCTGTGCATAGTTGGTATTGATAACTGCTGCAGTTACATCTGATAATGAACGTGCTGTCTGACTAGCATCTAATTCTTTGATTTGCAAATTTTTTGGGTTCTTAGCAATTGTCTTAATTGTTGCCAAGTCAGTATCATTCTTTAAGGTGATCAAACCTGCATTCTTTAAGAGATACAAAGCTCTTGACTCATTTGTTGCATCGTTAGGTACTGCAATTGTTGCACCATCTGGAATATCTTTAACACTTTTTACCTTATTAGAATATAAACGAATTGGTGTAATGAACGTTTTACCGATTGCTACGATATTCGTTTTGTTAGCTTTGTTCCATGCATTTAAGAATGCATAATGTTGGAAAGCATTGAGATCAACATCACCATTTGTCAAAGCCTTGTTAGGTTGTGAGTAATCAGTAAACTTCTTGAATTTCAAAGTAATATTGTATTTTGACTTAGCCGTTTTAGCAACTGTCTTCCAAATTGCATCATCTTGTTTAACACCTGACATGATTCCAATAGTGACTGTCTTACTAGAGGCTTTCTTTTGTCCCCCACCAAAACTAAAATACCCCGCGATAATAATTATAATTGCTACGATTGCCCAAATAATAATATTTTTCTTTTTCATAATTGAATACACTCCTCATTTTTTACACTTTTTTATTATGCAGTCTTTCTTCACTTTTTTGCTTTCTGTTTTCTATCCCCCACAGTAATTTTTTAATCGAAATAAAAAAACTCGTCCTATAAAAAGGACGAGCTAGTCGTGGTACCACCTTAGTTTGTGATAATAGATTATCACCTCAGCGAACCGCTGCACAGCCTCTAGAAAACTATACAACAATCCTGCAATTGTAACGTCTGCAACCACGTCAACGGCTCAACACTCACCGTCACCATTCCGAGTCCATCTTCCAAAATATCTTGTTTCACTTCTTCACACCAACCAGAAGCTCTCTTAGAAACTCAATTCTGTACTCTACTCTTCAAGATGTTTTCATTCGATTATTAACACTATAGGTATCATTCTAATCGAATCTTTATTTTTGTCAAGAAAAAAATTAAAAAAACTAGCCACTTGCTCTTTTACAATTTTTTACCCTTAGAATCCAGCATAAAATAATTACCGTTTTCATCTTTATTTCATTAATTCAATACTCACAAAACTCATTATTCTTATTTTAAAGATTTATTTGACATTTTTTTTTATATAATATAAGCTCATGATAAATTAGTAATTTTAATATTTTAGACGCAAATGGAAAGAGTAGACCGTTCTAGTAAATTCAAGCGACTGTCGTATAGTGTGAGGACAGATTAAACGAACTCTTGAAGATGAATCCGGAGTCATATTGAGAGTGCAAGCTCAAAATACGTTGAGATACGTTATAATCTCGGGCATTTTTGTGTCTTGAGGTAGTATATTTATTTTATTACGAATATGGGTGGTACCACGGTAGAACGTCCCTTGCATAAGCAAGGGGCGTTTTTATGTCTTACTAGAATCTATCCAGAGAGATTATGGATGTTAATACTTAGTTTGCAAAACATACATAACGATTGAATATGCATCACTTGAACTCTATAGTCTTGCCATTTATTTTCATTTTTAGGTGTCTTATCTTTATTAAGTACATCATCTTCAATAATACAATTACTAATTAAAATCAAAAAGGAGTTGTCAATATGTCATACAATACAAGCTCAGTCGAAAAAGAACTTGAGATTATTAATATTCCAGATTTAGAAAGAGAATTCGAAAAGTCAATGGCAGCTGCTGCACATGAAAAAGAAGCTGACTTTATTGTTGGTGGTGCCGGTGCTGAGCATACACTTCATCATAATATCAGTGATTTTGACAACTGGGAAATTGTCCCAAGTGTTATACATGGACTTGATGAAAGTAAAGGTAATACCACCTCAGAAATTCTGGGCATAAAATTAAAGACCCCAATTATTGTTTCACCAAGTGCTGCACATGGTCTGGTACACTCTTCAGCTGAATCAGGAACACTCAAAGGCACTTTTAATGCTGGTAGTTTAATGACCATTTCAACTTTCAGTAATCAGCTACTCAAAACAATTCATGGATCAACTCCAGCGGCTCCTTGGTTTTATCAATTCAGTTTTGACCAGAATCAACATCTGAACGACTTTTTGCTAAATGAAGCTGTTCAACAAGGTGCGAAAGCTATTGTTGTCGGTGTTTTTGGAGCAAGTTTTGGCCGTCGTGAACGTGATATTCGTAATCATTTTGATTTTGATCCTGATTTACCTTTCCGTCAGCTTGCCGCATTTCCCGAATATCCCACCGGACTTGATATTTTAAAAGTCAACAACCGTAAACGAGATATCAACCCAGATGAAATCGCTAAGATCAAAAAGCAAACTGGTTTACCTGTTTTAATTAAAGGAATCCAATCTGGTGAAGATGCAATTCGTGCAATCGAAAATGGAGCAGATGGCATCTGGATTTCAAATACGGGAGGTCGTCAGCTGGATGGAATTCGTTCAACCATCAAGGCTCTTCCAGAAATCGCCGAGGCAGTAAACAAGCGTGTTCCTATCATATTTGATAGTGGTATTAGACGTGGTCAACAAGTCTTCAAAGCTCTTGCACTTGGAGCTGATCTAGTAGCAATTGGTCGTGCACCTCTTTATGGGCTTCATTTTGGTGGTTCTAAAGGAGTAACCTCGGTTTTAGAACAACTTCGTACTGAACTACTAAATACAATGCTTCTTGCTGGGGTAACTAATATCAAGAAACTTAAGAATAACACTCGCTTAGAGTATGCTTATCCAGGAATTTAATTTTTTATCAAACACTTAAGACTGAACCAAAAGTTAAATTATATCGGCCTATGTCACCTCTCTTCAAAATCGTGGTAATTCATGTAATATACAAATAAAAGGACTATCCAGGAGCTGTCTTCAAAGTCGGAAAAACTTCTGAAGACACACATCACTGTGAAAGTCCTTTTTATTATAAACAGAAAATTAACAACTTCCTGCTATTTTCATCTAAAATCTCAACGACGCAATGTATTTTTAGCAATCAAACTTGGTAGCGGATTTAAGATCAATAATTCAAGAAAAATAAAACCTGCAGCAAACTTGCTTTTTCTACTTTAATAAATATTTTTTTGCTGCTTCCAAAGCCTTGCTAATTCCCTCTGGCTTCTTCCCACCGGCTTGGGCCATATCAGGTCGTCCGCCACCGCCACCGCCTACGAGAGGTGAGATCGATTTGATCAAGTCACCCGCTTTTACACCTGCTTTAATAGCGACTGGAGAAGTTGCAACAATCAAGTTGACTTTATTTTCAGCAGTAGCCGTTGCCAAGACGAGAACATCGGAAATATTCTTTTCTTTCCATTGGTCCGCTAACTGACGTAATTGATCCATCCCTGACACCTTAACTTGCGACGCAATCAGTGTCAGATCACCAATTTTTTCACTTCTATTAAAGATATCAGCTGCCTGTTGGTTTGCAAACTTAGCCTCTAAAGAACTTTTTTGCTGCTCTAAGTCTTTGATTTCAGATTGTAGAGCTTCAACTTTTCGTTGAACTTCCTTAATCTGTGTTACCTTCAATTGGTTAGCAACATCTTGTAACAAGTTGCCTTTTTCCTCTAGAAATTCAAAAGCTTCTCTTGAAGTTACAGCTTCAATCCGGCGAACCCCTGCACCAACACCAGATTCAGCAACTATTTTGAATAGTCCAAGTTCACCGGTATTAACAGCATGATTACCTCCACAAAATTCCATTGAGTAATCACCAATTTTTACGACACGAACTACATCACCATATTTCTCAGAGAATAGTGCGATCGCCCCCATCTTTTTGGCCGATTCTATGTCCGTTTCAACTGTATTGACTTCGAGGTTAGCCCAAATCTTTTCATTAACAATCTGTTCGACCTTGTGTAAATCTTCAGGAGTCACAGAACCAAGATTTGTAAAATCAAAACGTAAATAAGTTGGTTCGACCAAAGAACCAGCCTGGTGAGTGTGTTCTCCTAAAACATCGCGCAATGCCTGATCCAACAGATGAGTTGCCGTATGGTTCTTGCGTACCTTGTTATGGAACATCTCATCAACAACCAACTTGTAACCTTGATTGATCGTTAGTGGACTGAGAACTTCGACTGTATGCATGTTTTGCCCATTTGGCGCATGTTGTACATTTGTGACTTTCGCAACCACATTACCAGCTTTATCCATGATTACGCCTTGATCTGCAACTTGACCACCCATTTCAGCATAAAAAGGCGTTTCACTGAAAATCAAATCAGCGGTCCCTGCAGAAACATTATCAACTAATTGATTATCAACAATAATGTCCTTCAGTGTTCCTACAGTAACCAGTTTCTCGTAGCCGACATACTTGCTTTCCGTCTTAATATCCGTCAAAAGTCCGTTTTGAACACCCATTGATTTAGCATTACTACGAGCAGCACGTGCACGTTCCTTTTGTTGCTTCATCTGTTCATCAAACTCAGCCTCATCAACTGTAAAATTCTGTTCTTGCACGTATTCAGTCGTTAATTCAAATGGAAAACCATAAGTATCATAGAGTTTAAAAGCGAGCTTACCCGAGAGTTTGTTTGAACCCTTTTCTTTTGCATCAGCAATCATCTCATTCAATAACTGTAGACCATCTTTCAGTGTTTCATTAAAACGATCTTCTTCCATTCTCACTACCTTAGCAATGTACTCAGATTGCTCAAGAACTTCTGGATAATGCGATTTCATAATCTGCCCAACAATCGGTACCAAAAGATAGAGAAATGCTTTATCAATTCCAAGTTTCTGTCCATGCATTACTGCTCGTCTGATCAATCTTCTGATAACGTAGCCGCGACCTTCATTTGAAGGCAAAGCACCATCGCCAATAGCAAAAGTTACGGCACGAATATGATCGGCAACAACCTTAAATGAGACATCCGTTGCAGGAGAATCACCATATTTTACGCCATTCCCTAATTCTTCAGCCTTCTTAATCAATGGTAAAAATAAATCTGTTTCAAAATTAGTGCGTGCATTCTGGAAAACAGAAACAACACGCTCTAACCCCATACCCGTATCAATATTCTTATGTGGTAATGGTTCGTACGTGCCATCTGGTTTATGATTGAACTCAGAGAAAACGATGTTCCAGATTTCAAGGTAGCGTTCATTTTCACCCCCAGGATAGCTTTCCGGATCGTCTTCCGAAAGATTATTAAATTTCTGTCCACGATCATAGAAGATTTCTGAATCAGGTCCACTAGGTCCTTCACCAATATCCCAAAAATTATCTTCAACTTCATAAATATGGTCCTTGGGAAGCTTAACTTCTTCCAACCAAATACGTTTTGCTTCAGTATCCTTTGGATAAACAGTAACATATAACTTGTCTGGATCCATCCCAAACCATTTTGGACTAGTCAACAATTCCCAAGCCCATGTAATTGCTTCTTCCTTAAAATAATCTCCAACCGAAAAATTGCCAAGCATTTCAAACAAAGTATGATGTCTAGCAGTATGTCCAACATTTTCAATATCATTTGTACGAATACTCTTTTGCGAACTGGTAATTCTTGGATTGTCTGGTACTACAGAACCATCGAAGAACTTCTTCATTGTAGCAACACCAGAGTTAATCCATAGTAAGGTGGGATCATCATGTGGTACAAGCGGTGCACTCTGCATTACCTCATGTCCCTTACTCTTAAAGAAATCTAAATACATTTGTCGAATTTGTGCACTTGATAATTGCTTCATTTCTTCCCTTTCCTTTCAAAAAAACAATAAAAACACCGTTGCTAGTAAGGACGCTTCTTAGCGCGGTACCACCTTACTTGCAACGATGTTTGTCGTTTACCTCTTTAGACTCGATAACGTTGAGCTAACGTAACTATATACTGAACATACCCATCAGGGAGCATCCAAACTACTAGCTGGGTTCTTCCACCTAAAACAAACCCTCTCTAAAAACTAAAATAATTATGAATATATCCTGAAACATTAAAAGTATAGCCAATCTGTGAAAAAAAGTCAATTAGTGTTTCTTACGCTCATTACGCGTTTCTTGTCTTCTGTTAATCTTACGGTCCTGCTGCTCTTGTCGTTTAATTGCGCGCTTGATCTTATTTTTATATCCTGGTTTTCTCTTCTTCTTTTCTTTCTTAACCATTCCAACAAGTTTGCCATCAAGTCGTTCCCTCTTAACATGACGTTTTTCACGACGATCTCGATCGTAGGAATCAACAATCTCATCATTCTTAATTGCTTTGGGTTTGAATTTTATACCCATCTCTTCGAGTTCAGCAATCTTTTCATCATCACTCGGAGCGTACAAGGTAATCGCGATTCCACTCATCCCATTTCGTCCGGTTCTTCCGACACGATGAATAAAGAATTCAAGATCATCAGGGAGATCATCATTAATAATATGTGATACCCCTTCAATATCAATTCCACGCGATGCAAGATCAGTTGCAACAACATACTGATAATCAAGTTTTTGTACGTCTCTCATCACACGTTTTCTCTCACGCGGTTCGATTCCGCCATGAATCTTAGCTACCTTTAAACCTTGGGCTCTTAAATAATCAGTTAATTCATCGGCTCTTGTTTTAGTGTTGGTGAAAATCAATGCCAGATAAGGTTGTCCCATCGTCAACAACTTGTAGATCAAGCCATTACGATCCCGACCTTTCGTCGACAATAACCAATTATCGATTGTTGGGCTGATTATGTTTTTGTTTTCGACAACTTCTACAACGGGCGACTGCATATATTTTTTCAAGAATGGCTTTAATTTTTCCGGAATAGTTGCTGAAAAGACCAGCATCTGTAAATCATTGGGCAGTGTTGAAGCAATTGCATCGACTTCTTTTAAGAAGCCTAAATCAAGTGTCATATCAGCTTCATCCACTACAAGAAAATGTGCCTTATGGATGTCTAACGCACCATTTTTTACCAAATCAAGTACGCGTCCTGGTGTTCCAATTACAATTTGCGGCTGACGGTGCTTCAACTTGTCGATCTGCCGTTGTTTATCAGTCCCACCGACATAATTGGCTGCAGTTAGCTCTTGTGCGGGATATTCTTCTACAATTTGTCTTGCTGCTTCATATATCTGATAAGCCAGTTCACGACTTGGTGTCGTAATTACAGCCTGAACTTCTTCAACAGAGGGATCAATTGCATTAATAATTGGTAACAAAAAAGTATGTGTTTTCCCGCTCCCCGTTTGCGATTGGCCTACAACACTTCTACCATCTTTGATTACTGGTATTAAACGTTGCTGGACCTCTGTTGGGGTATCAAAATTTATTTTTTTCAAGGCTTTATTGATATAGTCATTAAAACCAAATTGTTCAAATGTTTCCTTCATTAATCTTCTCCTGTGTAACTTGCTGCAATTGCATCAAGCTTCTTTATATAATCAGGAATTTGCTGGTCATCATGCATAAATGCTCCGCTCGCAAGCGGGTGACCGCCACCACCATATTCTTTTGCTAATTCGTTGATAACAGGTGCCTTAGAACGAATCCGCAGTCTGAATGAGCCATCCTTTTGCTGCACAAATATCGTCCAACACTTTACACCAACGACTTTACCAATCAACGGAACGATTGGTGCAGTACTTGCATCCTTCAAATTGAACTGTTTCATAACTTCACTAGTCAAAATAATATAAGCGGCTCCGTTTTCAGTAAATTCCATATGTTCATAAACATAAGCTGCTAATCTGGCAACAGGTAGTTCAATACTATCAAGTCTACGATTGATCTGTGCGGCATCAAAATCGTGCTCAATCAATTGGGCAGCAACATTTAGAGTATGCGCAGTTGTTGCTTCATACATAAACCGTCCGGTATCACCAATTATTCCTGCATAGAGCATCCTTGCCGCGTCATCTGGAATCACCAAGTCATTCACATTTGCAAAATCGACAATAATTTCTGAACAACTTGAAGCATCCGTCTTAACCCAGCAAGGTTCCCCATAAGGATCCTCATTAGGATGATGGTCAATCTTGACTAAAGCTTTCCCATTTAAATAACGCTGGTCGTCAACTCTTGGTTGATTTGCAGTATCAGTAACAATTACCAATGCATCTCGGTATAGCTCGTCAGCAACCTCTTCCGGTTCAGCAATCCATGCCAAGCCATGGACTTTTTCTCCAACCTGATAAATCTTCTTTTGTGGAAAGTTTGCTCTTAAAATAGCTGCCAAACCACATTGTGATCCATATGCATCTGGGTCAGGTCTTTGATGCCGATGAATAATAATCGTATCAAATTCCTTGATTTTTGCTAATATTTTCTGTTCTACTGCCATTCTAATTCTCCTTAAATTTCAAAACTTTCGCCAATCGAAACAGAGATTCCAACACCGTCTTCTAATTGCTCAAGATATGCTATTGGATCCTGCTTAATGGCGGGAAATGTATTGAAATGAATTGGTAAAACATGCTTTGCTTGTACAAAATCAGCAGCAATCACAGCATCCTCGATTCCCATCGTGAAATGATCACCAATTGGGAGGAAGGCTAGGTCTACACCCTTGCCATGATTAATCAGCTTCATATCCGAAAATAATGCTGTATCACCAGCATCATATAAAACTTTACCATCTATGTGCATCTCAAAGCCTGCAGCAACCCCTAATGTCCGCGGAATTGAACCTTCAATTGGAAGTGCAGCAGTATGCCAAGCAGGTACTAACTTTAATTTTCCAAAATTAGTCTGATAAGATCCGCCAAAATTCAATCCCTCTGCCGCAACTCCTTGCTCATTCAAATAACTTGCTAAGTCTGTGATTGCAATCACCTTGGCATTAGTCTTTTTAGCAATCTCAATGGTATCGCCAACATGATCATAGTGTGCATGTGTGACTAGAATATAATCAGGATGACAATCGGTAACTTTCAAGTCTGTTAAGTTGTTTCCAGTAATAAAAGGATCAATTAAAATGTTTGTTTTGTCTGCTGTAACTATTTCAATAATAGAATGCCCATGCCATACAATCTGCATACATTATTTCCCCTTATCAAAAAATATTTTAATACCTCTAGTATACCGATAAAATAAGATAAATACAAAGCGAGTCACCTTTGCCATAATGGTAATTCAATATTCTCAAACTGAAGTGATGCTAAGTTTGTCATCGTCAGACCCAATAGGCGAACATCAATTTTACTTTGAACCTCGTCGAACAGTTGTAATGCATGAAAAACAAGGGTCTCTTGATTATTTTGATAAAAATTATCCAGTGTCCGCCTCTTAGTGACCGTTTCAAAATTACTATTTCGAACTTTTATTACGATCGTCTTACCATGCAGTTGGCGTTTAATTAGTTGACCAATTAGGAGACCTGCCAAATAATTAAACATTTCTTCAACTTCGGTAGTGCTCTTTAATGCTTGAGCAAAGGTTCTTTCATTGCCCATTGACTTTCGCTCTCTCTTCCACTCAACTGGGCGTTCATCTATTCCACGTACATGTTGATAAAATATTTCACCCATCTTGCCAAAACTAGCAATTAATTCAAGTTCGCTTTTTTTCAACAAATCCAAACCAGTATTAATATTCAACTCGTGCATCTTTTCAGCTGTCTTGACTCCAACACCACGAAACTTTTCAATTGGTAGAGGTGCTAAAAAGGACAATATATCTTCTTCTCGAATTAAAGTTGTTCCAATAGGTTTGTGATAATCCGAGGCCATTTTTGCAAGAAATTTATTGTGCGAAATACCCGTGGATGATGTTAATCCCGTCTTTGAAAATATCTCTTGCTGCAGCATTCTTGCAATAATCAAAGGACTATGAATTTCCTTTTTGTTTTGTGTTACATCAAGATAGGCTTCATCAAATGCAATAGGCTCAATTATATCCGTATATTCATGAAATATCTCATGAATTTGAGCCGAAACTGCTCGGTATTTTTTAAAATTAGGTGTTACAAATACAGCATCAGGACATAATTCCATTGCCTTTTGTGCACTCATTGCCGAATGTATACCCTTGCTTCGTGCAATATAATTAGCAGTTGCAACAACGCCTTTTCCACCCGTATGTCTTGGATTTTTGGCAATAACAACAGCTTTTTCTTTGATTTTGGGATTATCTCTCATCTCAATAGATGCATAAAAGGCATCCATATCAACATGAATTATTTTTCGCTTCTCAGCCATAAATCAAGCCTGCTTTCCTTCATCATCTCACTATAAAATAATACAGGAACAGACGTTCGATTTCAAATAAAAGAATGTATCATCCAATATTCGCTTCTTGCACACTTAAAATTAAATTTCAACTCAAATTTTCAAAAAATCAAAAAGGAACCGAATCATGGTTTTGATTCAGTTCCCTTATCGGTTTCGTATAAACGTACTCCATAAGCTGAAATTCACTTGCCAACTTCCAATTATACACAACGAAAAATGTGCTGTATTCATAAATAGATATTAGCATTCAAAGTTTTCATTGCAACACTATCTCATACTCTTCTTAACCTTTTCATTCACCGGTAAATACCCAATGATTTCCATCATGTTCTAATAAAACTTCCGACTCTTTTGGCCCCATCGAACCGCATTCATATTCTGATAATTTTCCATTACCAGCATCCCAAGCTTCCCGAATAGAATCAACGAATTTCCATGCAAAAGCAACTTCTTCCCAATGAGCAAAGTTAGTTGCATCTCCAAGTAATGCATCCAATAATAGCTTTTCATACGCTTCTGGAACGACCTCATGCTCATTGTTAAGTTGTAGATTCATCCGGCTAGGTTCTAAATCAAAGCCTTGACCAATCTTTTTAATATTAGTCTGCAAGAAAACCTGCCCCTCTGGTTCAACATTGATCGTCAAAATATTTCGTCCAAGTTTTTTGGAATCAAAGAAGCTTGTCTCCATTTCTTTGAAGGAAATATCAATTCTGGTTGTCTTCCGAGTAAGCCTCTTACCAGTTCTAATGTAAATAGGAACACCCGAGAAATTTTCATTGTTGACAAATAGCTTACCAGCAACGAATGTTTCCGTGGTCGAATCATCGGCAATTTCATTTTCTTGTAAATATCCAACTCGTCCATCACTGGCAATATACTGAGCTCTCACAAAGTTCTCAGCAACCTTTGCTGGAGAATACTTCTTTAGTGACTTAAGAGCATATATCTTTTCACGTCGAATATCGGACTCTGAGTAAGATGCAGGCATATTCATCGTGAGCAAAGAAACAATTTGAAGAATATGGTTTTGCACCATATCCCTTAATGCTCCTGCAGTTTCGTAATATCCGGCACGTTCTTCGACACCTAAAGCCTCACTCAGTGTAATTTGAATGTTATCAATATAACGGTTATTCCACACAGCCCTGAATAAATTATTGCTAAAACGAAGTGCCATTATATTCTGAATCATTTCCTTACCTAAATAATGATCTATTCTAAAGAATGATTCTTCAGGAAAATACTTGCTAATTGAATCATTTAACTCTTTTGCAGACTCAAAATCACGTCCAAATGGTTTTTCAACTATTACGCGATTATATCCTTCATCTGTCACAATGTTCTGTGATTTCAGGTGCTTTGCAATTGTTCCAAAAAAACGTGGCGACATTGCCAAATAAAATAAGCGATTGCCCTTAATTTGATACTTCGAATCAAGTTTTTCTGCTAACTTACGTAAGGTCACATAATGTTCCGTATCATTAACATTGTGTGATTGATAATAGAAATGCCCTGCAAATTCATCTATTTGATCCCGCGGTGCACCATCATTTATAATCGAGTCTTTGACAACTTCTTGTAAATGTTCATCAGTCCATGGTCGTCTAGCAGTACCAATCACTGCAAAGTTATCCTTTAATATTCCTTTTTTATATAATTGAAAAAGAGAAGGATAGAGCTTGCGTTTGGCAAGATCACCTGTTCCACCAAAAATAATAAAGAGCGCCTTTTGTTCCGTTTCCATAATAGCTAGCACCGCTTTCATCTATACTTGTTGAATTCTCTTATTAGTGTACTTGCATTTTTTTGATAAAACAAGTGTTCAGCAACTTTTTAGATTAGTAAACTAAATGAGATGTACTCCCTTATCAACATAAATAATGTCTCCAACTACGCCCGTTGAAAGGTCACTAACCAAAAATGCTGCGGCCCCTCCAACTTCATTAGTAGTTACGGATTTTCCGTCAACAGTTCTTTCTTCGGAAATACGTAACAAATCACCATGATCCTTTACCCCTGTAACAGCAAGTGTCTTGATTGCACCTGCTGAAATTGCGTTGACACGAACACCGTACTTAGCCATATCACGTGCAAGATAACGTACATTAGCTTCAAGAGCTGCCTTGGCAACACCCATCACATTATAATTAGGAATAGCACGTTCTGAACCAAAGTATGTCAATGTAACAATACTTGCAGGGTCATTAAGGATTTCAATTCCATATTTTGCTACAGCAATCAATGAAAATGCCGAAATATCTTGTGCGAGTGCATAACCTTCACGACTGGAATTCATGATATCGCCAGCAAGTTCATCCTTGTTTGCGTATGCAATGGCGTGAACAATTCCATCGATTTTACCAAATTTCTCTTTGATTGCCGCAAAAGCACTCTTGATACTATCATCACTTGAAACATCACACTCAACCAAGCGTTCTTCATCCGGTACAAGTCGCAAAATGCTCTTCTTAAGACGTGCATTTTGATATGTAAATATCAATTCTGCTCCATTATCAAGCATTGCCTGAGCACATCCCCACGCAATGCTGCGTTTGTTTGCTACTCCCATTATTAATATTTTTTTCCCACTAAGTAACTTTTCCAATTTTATGCCTCCACTCACCATCTAAAATTTTCTAAATCTCTTATATCTTCTCATAAGCAATTCATCTGACGACAATTTTACTAGTTCTTTCATTTCTTGTTCAATTGTTTTCTTAATGGCCCGACACACTCTTTTGTGTGAATGAGACTCTGGAATGATACCCTCAATAACTTTTTGTGCCAACAGTTTTTCAGGAGTAAGTTGCATAACTTCTGCAGCCTCATCGGCACGTTTACTGTCTTTCCATAAAATTGCAGCAAATCCTTCCGGAGACAACACTGAATACATGCTATTTTCGACCATCCATACTGAATCTCCACAGGCTAATGCAAGAGCACCACCACTGCCACCTTCACCATAAATCACTGAAACGATTGGCACTTTTACATCACTAATTTCTAACAAGTTACGTGCAAGTGCCTCACCCTGACCATTTTCTTCAGCTGATTTTCCAGGATATGCACCGGCTGTATTCACAAAAATAAAAACAGTTCGTCCAAATTTCTCAGCTTGTTTTATTAAGCGTAACGCCTTGCGGTATCCCGATGGTTGAGGACAACCAAAATGTGTCAGCATTCGCTCCTGCGCACTTTCACCTTTGTTGGTTGAAATAACTGTAACAGGTTTACCGGCCAACGTGGCGATTCCACCGACAATTGCCGCATCATCACCTGAAAGACGATCGCCATGTAATTCAAAGAAATCCTCAAAAATACCATTGATTAACTCATATGCAGACATTTTTTCCTGATTGCGTGCACCTGCAACTATTTGTGCGGCAGTCTTTTTCCTGTCCAAGATATTAACCATCAACCAATCCCCCTTTAGTGTGGGAACCTAGTAACCATTCTAATTTTTGCTTCAAGTCTTTTCTTTGGACAATTGCATCAATAAATCCTCGTTCCAAAACCGTTTCTGCATCCTGCAGGTTATTTGGAACTTTCTGATGAATTGTCTGCTCAATTACCCTTTTTCCAGCAAATCCAATCAAAGCCCTAGGCTCAGACAAAATTATATCACCTTGCATCGCAAAACTAGCAGTTACACCACCAGTCGTTGGATCAGTCAACACAGTAATATAAAACAGGCCTGCCTTAGAATGCTGCTTCACAGCAGCAGAAATCTTCGCCATTTGCATCAATGAAAGAATTCCTTCCTGCATCCTTGCACCACCTGAAGCAGTAAATAAGACAACAGGTAACCTCTTTTCCAATGCATATTCAAACAGACGCGTGATTTTCTCACCAGTAACAGTTCCCATAGAACCCATTATAAAGTTAGGATCCATAATTCCCAGTGCAAACTCTTCTGCTTGAATTTTTGCAATTCCTGTCAAGATAGAATCATTTAGTCCCGTATTTTTGCGACTTTTTTCTAGCTTTTTATCGTAATCAGGGAAATTCAGCGGATCAGTAGTTTTCATATCCGCATCGAGTTCCTCAAAATCATCAACCAGCCAAGCGACTCTTTCTCTTGCTGTAATTCTAAAACCATATTCACAATTCGGGCAGACTTGAAATATTCCAAGATCTTTGTGATATAAGGACTGGTGACACTTAGGGCATGCTATCCATAATCCAGAAGGAACACGTTCATTGGCCTTTTTATCCGCCTTGATATGCTTCTGACCCAGTGTTTTTAATTCATTGAACAGTTGCATAGGCTACATGCCCTCCTTCCATACAGTCATAAACTCTTTCTCCAAATATTCCGTTGTAAATTGGTTTTGCACAAAGCTTTTATCTGACAACACTGCCAAGTGAAATTGCTGGTTTGTCTTAATTCCATCTAGAACCAATTCATTTAGCAAACGTTTCATCTTAGCGATTGCTTCATTTCGATCTTTACCATGTGCAATAACTTTGGCTATCATTGAATCATAAAAGGGAGAAATCATTGCCCCAGCATAAAGTGCAGAGTCAATTCTCATTCCAAGATTTCCAACTGGAAAATACAAATACGTAACTTTACCAACTGAAGGTGCAAATCCATTTGCTGGATCCTCAGCATTAATACGGCATTCAATCGCATGTCCAAGACACTTAATATCACTCTGTTCAAATGGCAACTTTTCTCCAGCAGCAACCTGTAATTGAACTTTAACCAAGTCTACACCCGTCACCATCTCAGTCACAGTATGTTCAACCTGGATACGTGTGTTCATTTCCATAAAGTAAAAGTTATGATCTTTGTCCATTAAGTATTCCAAGGTACCCGTATTGATATAATCAATCGCATTGGCAGCTTTAATCGAGATTTCTCCCAAAAACTGTCTTTGCTCTGCAGAAACCAAATCGCAGGGGCTCTCTTCGATCATCTTTTGCTTATTTCTCTGCAATGAACAGTCTCTTTCTGGAAAGAACACTGCGTTGCCATGTTGATCACGGAAAATCTGAACCTCAATATGCTTAACATTTTCCATAATCTTCTCCAAGTACATCCGATTATCGCCAAATGATCCAAGAGCCTCTTGTTGTGCTTCTACAAAGGCCTTGCCAAGTTCACCAGGGCTCGCAACTCGTCTAATTCCCTTACCGCCGCCACCTGCTGCTGCCTTTAACATCACAGGATATCCGACCTTTGAAGCAACTTCTTGGGCTTCTTCTACATTGGATATAAAACCTTCACTACCTGGAATAACCGGAACTCCACTTAGTCTCATCTGTTCACGTGCATTCGCCTTATTGCCCATCAAATCAATTGTCTCGGATTTTGGTCCAATAAACACGATGCCACAAGCCTCACACATTTCAACAAATTTACTATTTTCCGATAAGAAACCAAAGCCTGGATGAATTGCCTCGGCCCCAGTTCCCACAGCGGCGCTCAAAATATTTTTCATATTCAAATATGAATTTTGAGCCTTTGCGGTTCCAACACAAACTGCTTCATCCGCCAATTGAACATGCAAACTTTCACGATCAACATCTGAATAAATCGCAACCGATTTTATTCCCATTTCCTTCAATGAACGAATTATTCGTACCGCTATTTCACCACGGTTAGCAACCAAGACTTTTTTAAACATCAAATCACCTTACCTTAACCAATCATAAAAGTCAGCTCAGCCGAACAGACTTTTTGACCGTCAACCGTTGCTATTGCCTTGCCAAGACCGACATTATTTCGAATCTTGTCCAGCGTCACTTTAAGAATCATCGTGTCTCCAGGACGAACCACTTTTCTGAACTTAGCATTCTTGATTCCTCCAAAATAAGCTGTCTTCCCCTTGAATTCAGGTAATGACAACAGAGCAACCGCTCCAGTTTGTGCAAGAGCTTCGACAATTAATACTCCCGGCATAACCGGATTTCCAGGAAAATGACCATTAAAAACTTCTTCGTGCGCTGTAACATTTCTTCGTGCTGTTGCAGATTCGCCAGGAACCAGTTCGTCAACACGATCAATTAAAAGCATTGGGTAGCGATGCGGAATAATCTTCTGAATCTCAGTAATATCTAGTACCATTTTTAATTCTCCTCGATTCTAAAAAGTGGTTGTCCAAATTCAACAAGTTCTTCATTCTTAACAAGAACTTCTTTAACAATTCCAGTGACATCACTCTTTATTTCTGTCATCATCTTCATTGCCTCAATGACACAAACAACATCACCTTTTTTGACTGCTGAACCCACCTTGACAAAAGTTGGTTTTGAAGGCTCTGGTTGCAAATAAACACTCCCAACCATAGGAGCATCAATTGTTAATCCTGGGGTTGGAACTGTCGTATTTTGAGATATCTGCTTGGAATCTTTCTCTGCTTTTTTAGATTCTTGTTGAGGTTTTGCATTGGTTTGTAACTGCTGAACCATCTGTGTAGATAGTTCATTCTTGCTTAATTTCAGTTTTAAGCCTTCTGTTTCAATCTCTAGTTCACGCATTGGTGAATCATTAAAATCAGATATTAGTTTTTGTATTTCGATAAAATCCAAACTTACTCACTCCATTTTCTAAATGCCAAAACAGCATTATGGCCGCCAAAACCTAGTGAATTACTGATTGCATATTCAAGTTCTGGTGCCTCTTGTTGATTTTTAGTAACCACGTTAACATGGCATTCGGGATCTTGCGTCTTCATTCCAACATTCACTGGTAATTGGCCTTTTTCAAGTGCTGCCAAAGTTATTACTGCTTCAAGTGCTCCTGCGGCTCCTAACAGATGTCCTGTCATACTCTTAGTACTACTTACCTTGACCTTGCTGTCTTCACCAAAGACGCGATTAATTGCAACAGATTCTCCTACATCATTTGCATGCGTTGCAGTCCCGTGAGCATTAATATAGCCAACATCATCAGGTGTGACACCTGCCTCAGTAATTGCTTGTTGCATTGCTCTAGCTGCTCCTTCACCGGTTGGATCCGGAGAAGTCATATGAAAGGCATCACATGTACTTCCATAACCAACAACCTCGCCATAAATCTTAGCTCCGCGTGCCTGTGCATGTTCCAAACTCTCTAACACTAAGGTAGCTGCTCCTTCACCCATCACAAAACCAGAACGATCAACATCAAAAGGAATTGAGACACGTGTTGGGTCCGTTTCTTTTGACAGTGCTGTTAGCGCAGCAAAACCAGCAATTCCGATTTCATTAACTGAAGCTTCGGAACCACCTGCCAGCATTACCTTTGCACGACCCTCACGAATCTGTCGAAATGCTTCACCAATTGCGTTTGTTCCAGAAGAACATGCAGTCACAATGGCAGTACAAATATTCTTAGCCTTAAAACGCAATGCGATATTACCAGCTGCCATATTGACGATTGCCGTCGGAACAAAAAGTGGTGACACTCTTTGTGGACCCTTCTCATTCATTTTGGTTACCTGTTCTTGAATAGTGGTCAATCCACCAATACCAGAGCCATAGATAACACCCATGTCAAATGAATCAGTATTTGTCTCATCAATTCCAGCTTGCTCAACTGCAGCAACAGCACTATCAACAGCGTATTGAGAAAACAAGTCCATTCGCTTAGAAGGTTTTTTGCCAACTCTCAATGTAGGGTCAAAACCCTTTACCTCGGCAGCAATTGTTATTCCTGTCTCAGATGCATCAAACTTTGTAATTTTATCAAATCCGATTTTGCCAGAAAAAATATTTGCAATAAATGTTTCAACGTCATTTCCAACAGGTGTCACTGCACCCATACCTGTGATTACAACTCTACTCATCAAACAACCTCCTAAATAGTCATTCCACCGTCAACTGTAATTACTTGACCAGTTACGTATTCGTTTTGTGCAAGGAAAACAGCTGTTTGCGCAATTTCCTGTGTTTCCCCAAAACGTCCCAATGGAATTTCTGTTAAAACCTGATCTTTCACTTTTTGGTCTAAAACACTTGTCATATCACTCTTGATCATTCCAGGAGCAATCGCGTTACATCTGATATGTCTGACTGCACCTTCACGAGCAATTGTTTTTGTCAGGCCAATAATTGCTGCTTTACTAGCTGCATAATTTGCTTGTCCCATATTGCCATGCAAACCAACTACACTAGCCATGTTGATAATTACACCACTACGCTTGCGCAACATTTTTCTGAAAAGTGGTTGTGTTAAGTTGAATGTACCCATCAGATTAGTTTCGATAACACTGCGGAAATCTTCTTGTTTCATACCAATCAATAATTTGTCATTTGTAATTCCAGCATTATTAATCAAGACATCTAGTTGTTCATTTTCTTGAAAAATTTCTTCTTGCATTCGTTTAACATCGTCAAGCTTCGAAACATCGCCCAACACGATCTGATATTCGCTACCTAAATCATTTATCTCAGAAAGCAGTTCTTCCGGAATAGCTTTTCTTGCATTCAAAATAACCTTGCTGCCCTCTTTGGCAAAAGCCAATGCAGTTGCAGCTCCAATTCCGCGAGAGCTTCCAGTAATAAACACTGTTTTTCCTTTTAAATTCATTTTATTAACCTCTTAATCATGATTTGCTGTAACAAACTTAGTATAGGTTGCAATATTTTCGATATTAAAATTATTAATTTTTCTATCAATTTGCTTAGTGAATTTGCATAAAGTCTTGCCTGGTCCAAGTTCCACAACCGTATCAATACCATTTGTTGCAATCATATTTTGCAAGCACTCGCCAAAATGCGTAGGCAAGATAACTTGCTGTGCAAGTACTTGTTTAATATTATCGGCAGTAAACTGCTCACCAGTAGTGTTACTGTAAACTGGAACAGTTAATTTGTGGATCGTAACATCTGCCAAACGTCTTTCCATTTGAAAGCTTGTCTTTTGAAAAAGCGGGGTATGAAACGCCCCGCTAACATTCAATGGAATGACTTTCTTTATATTTTTCTCTCTAAATAAATCAAGTGCACGCTCTACCGCTTTTTTATGACCGCCAATCACAACTTGACTTGGTGAATTATAGTTTGCAAACGTAACAACTTCATCAGAAGTACTTGCCTGTTCGCATATTCCAGCAATGATATCATGCTCAGTCTTTATTACAGCAAGCATTGCGCCGTCTGTTTCATCGGCATCTGCCTGCATATAGGCCGCGCGATCTTTCAAAACATTGAACCCTTCTGCAACATCAAAAGCACCAGATGCAATTAGTGCAGAATATTCTCCAAGACTCAAACCAAGCATTCCCCGAACATCCAAATTTGGCAAATCTCTTTGCACCATACGATATATTCCGAGGCTCATTGCTACGATTGCTGGTTGAACAAACTTGGTCTGTGCCAGTTGATCATCTTGATTCTTAAAAACTGTAGGTAAATCAATTCCGATACTTGAACTTACTTCATCAATCAATGAACGAAAAAGCTCATCGTTTTGATAAAAATCCAGTCCCATCTCAGAATATTGTGCTCCTTGACCACTAAATAAAAAGCCAATTCTCATAATCGAATCTCCAAACTATTTTGTGGCAACTTCTTTTTTGACATAATCAACAACATCTTTGATTGTTTTCACATTTTCATCTGCTTCAAGCTTGATATCCAAGTCGTCTTCAAGTTCATTCATGATTTCAAAAACATCTAAACTATCTGCCTCAAGATCTTCTTTAATATCAGCATCCATCTTTACATCTGCTGCGTCTACGTCCAATTGTTCAACTACGATACCTTGTACTTTTTCAAAAATTTCTTGTTCTGTCATTTTTATAACACTCCTATTTATTTAGTATTTTATAATTTGTGTACCAACCGTCAAGCCTCCACCAAATCCGCTTAAAGCAACTATTTGGCCACGCTTGATTTTACCTTTTTTCACTAACTCATCCAGCAGCAACGGCACACTTGCTGCTGAAGTATTTCCATATTCAGCAATATTCATTGGAAACTTTTCAATGGGTTGCTGTAATTTCTTAGAAATCTGCGTAACTATTCGTGAATTGGCTTGATGCATAACAAACCAATCAATCTGTTCAAGTTCTATTCCAGCTTTTGTAGCCGCATTTTGAATTGATTGTGGTACCTTATGCGTTGCAAATGTATATACATCCCTGCCAGACATTGAGAAAGCTGAAATTTCATGCTTACCCATTCTAGGGAACTCTGCAATTGCGTCTGTCTTTCCAGCTTCTAGCTTATCGCCTAATTCACCATAAGTTTTTAGGTTCCTCGCCAAGATTCCAGAATCACTCTCAGATTTCTCAAGCAAGACCCCAGCAGCTCCGTCACCAAACAAAACGGCACTTGTTCGGTCTGACCAGTCGATCACCTTTGAAAGGACCTCTCCACCAATCAGCATTACCCTCTTGATATCTTCTTGCAGCAAGAATCCCTCAGCAACTGACATTCCATATACAAATCCTGAGCATGCTGCACTGACATCAAAGGCAATCGCATTAACAGCTTTAATTTTTCCTTGAACCAATGCAGCTGTCGCTGGTGTATAACTGTCGGGTGACATAGTTGCAACAATGATTAGGTCAATTGATTCGGGACTCCATGAACTGGCTTGCAGAAGTTTTATTGCAACTTTACTGCAAAGCCCTGCCGTGTTTTCATTAAGACTAATATGTCTTTGCTTAATACCAGTACGACTGCTAATCCACTCATCAGATGTATCCATTATCTCCCCTAAGTCATCGTTTGTAACTACTTTTGCAGGAACATAACTAGCAACTTCATTGATTCTTATTTTTTCCAAAGTAACTTTTACTCCTTAACTCTATGAATGTTCTCGTAAAAAGTTTTCAAGATTTCGTAGAGCTTTTTCAATTGTTTTGATTTCATCGGGTTCAACATCTTTTAGAAAGCTATCAATCATCATGCGATGAAAAGCATCATGTGCACGATACATTAGACGTCCTTTTTTTGTTAGACCTAATCGTATTACTCTTCTATCGTTGCTACTGCGAATTCTTTTGACATAGTCTTTCTTCTCTAACCTATTGATTGTCGAAGTTAAGGTTCCTGGAGTCAAATGTAACTCCTTAGCAACTTGTGACGCCGTTTTTTTGTCATACATTGTAATCGCGTTTATCGCATGCATATCCTTGATTGTCAAATCCTTGAAACGACTCTGCCGTAACTCATTTTCCTCAATCCACAAGATATCTCCATATACTCTAACTAGGGAATCATTAATTGTTTTAACTTGCTTTTTCATTCATTATGCTTCCATTTCCTTGTATATTCATACTTTGATTATCAAAATAAATGAGTAAAAAAACAACTTTTTTGCTTATATTTTTTCATTTCTTTCAGCTACGACAAACATTAACTCTGCAACACATGCATTTTCACCATTCACAACCGCTTTTGTTTCAACAATTCCCATGTTTTCCTTTTTCTTCGTCAAAGTAATGTGTAATTTTAAAACATCACCTGGTCTAACAACACGACGAAACTTAGCTTTATGAATTGCTCCAAGATACGCCGTTTTTCCGAAAAATTCTGGTGATTTCAAAATAAGAATTGATGCTGCTTGGGCTAATGTTTCAATAATTAGTACCCCAGGCATGACTGGATTACCCGGAAAATGTCCACGAAAGAAGGATTCATTAATCGTAACATTTTTTGTTGCCACAATGCTTTCACCTGCAACCAATTCATCAACGTAATCAATGTAGATTATTGGAAATCGATTGGGTATCAAATCCATTATTTCTTGTGTATCCATGAATGCCACATTCGTCACCTCACTAAAAATAATATTTCGAACATCAAACTATTCGATGATTGAATAATATTACAATCGCTAAAAATTGTCAAACATCGCTCCTTCTAAGCAAAATATATATTTATTTTGCTTAAATATAAAAATATAAATACTGAGTTTAGCCAAGATTTATTTTTTTATTAATCTACCTAAACTTCAAATTAAAGGTAGTTATCTCAGATGTGTAATTAATTTTTATCTTATGATATTATAATTTTTTAAATAAGTAAAAGCAAACCCTTTTTTACTATTTTCTCTATTATTAGAACTATATATATATATTTCTAATCTAAAATTAATAATTTAAAATGGACTTTTGTCATATTTTGAAGTACCTACAGAAAATTTATTATTAAGGTTAATAATGAAAAGAGAGAGTCACTACAAAACAATTGTCCTGCAGTAACTCCCCCCAACCATAAACACCATATTTACGTTTACTCTTAATACTCTCTCTCATCACAGAAAAACGTAAGCTCTTCTGCCATTTAAGAATCAAGCAGTTTAATTCTGGAACTGATTATTTCGCCTCATCTTCAGAACTGTCTTCTGTTTTTGGCTTCTCAATGATTGTAGTCGACTTGGTAGCCGTTTTTTCTGTAGTGCTTTCAGCTGGAATAACACGACCAATGGCTGTACGATCAAATGTTAAAAAAATACCATCACAATCAAGTGTCACTGTTTGGTCAGCATCATTAATGCTATCAATAACACCATGCAAGCGGCCGATAGTAATTACGCGGTCACCCTTCTTCAATTGATTCATCATTTCTTTGCGTTTTTGCTGTTGCTTCTTCTGCGGACGAATCATCATGAAATACATCAAAGTTATGATTGCAACAAACAATACAATAGTTGAAACTGAACTATTCATTTTATATTCACTCCTATTAATATTTACTAAGTTTAACTTTAGCAAAGATTTGCGTTGGTTACTAGCTTTTTTGAAAAGAAATTAAAAATTGCGAGCATTTTTTTCATTGAAACCATATTCCTCAAAGAAAGATTCTCTAAACTCTAGCAGATTATCATCCATAATTGCCTGACGCACATTCTTCATTAGATTTAACAAGAAGTAAAGATTATGATAACTTGCTAAACGTAATCCAAAGATTTCGTCTGCCTTTATCAAGTGACGGATATAAGCCCTTGTAAAATTACGGCAGGTATAGCAGTCACAGTTATCATCAAGAGGCCCGAAATCATGAGCATAGGCTGCATTCTTTACCACTAAACGCCCATGTGAAGTCATACACGTACCATTTCGTGCAATTCGTGTCGGTAAGACACAATCAAACATATCGACTCCGCGAATCACTCCATCAATCAATGCATCGGCAGATCCTACTCCCATTAAATAGCGCGGCTTATTTTCCGGTAGAAGCGGTGTCGTAAAATCCAAAACATGATTCATCTCTGCCTTGCTTTCACCGACAGAGAGTCCTCCAATAGAATAGCCAGGAAAATCTAATGAAGTCAGTTGTCTAGCGCTCAACTCACGTAGTTCCTTGTGTCCACCACCCTGAACAATACCAAACAATCCTTGGCGATCAGGATGCAAGTGCGCATTTAGACCACGCTCAGCCCATCGACTTGTACGTTCAACTGATTTTTTAATATAATCATAGCTTTCAAAAAAAGGAGGACATTCATCAAAACTCATCATGATGTCCGACCCAAGTGCATTCTGAATATGAATTGCCTTTTCAGGAGACAAGAAGAGCTTCTCACCACTTAGGTGACTTTTAAAATGTACTCCTCGTTCAGTAATATCACGCATCTTAGCAAGTGAAAACACTTGAAATCCGCCTGAGTCTGTCAAAATTCCTTTTTTCCAGTTCATGAATTGATGCAGCCCACCAGCTTCTTCAACGATGTCTTCCCCTGGTCTTAGCCAAAGATGATACGTATTAGAAAGAATTATATTAGCACCCATTTTATCAAGTTCTTCAGGAGCTAAAGATTTTACAGATGCTTGTGTTCCAACAGGCATGAACATCGGTGTAGGAAAAGTTCCATGTGGGGTTATGATTTCTCCTAAACGCGCCCCGGTATGCTTTTCTTTTTTGATTAAACGATACTTTATCGCCGGTTCAGTCATTTAAATTCTCCATTTCTAAAAACATTTAATTATTTAATAAACATTGCATCCCCAAAGCTAAAGAAACGGTACTTTTCCTCAACAGCATGCTTATATGCATTCAAGATATTCTCTCGCCCTGTAAATGCAGATACAAGCATTACAAGTGTTGATTTTGGTAAATGGAAATTCGTGATAAATGCTTGAACTACTTTCCATTCATAGCCAGGTCTGATAAAGATATCAGTCCATCCACTGTCAGGCTTAATTTCCCCGTTAAATTTGGAACCAATCGTCTCAAGCGTTCTGATAGAAGTAGTTCCTGTTGCAACAATTTTTCCACCATTTTTACGGACATCATTCAATACCTTTGCAGCGTCCGCATCCAAACGATAAAATTCGCTGTGCATTTTATGATCTTCTATGTTATCAACACTGACAGGCCTAAATGTTCCTAACCCTACATGCAGCGTCAAGTAAACTAAATGGATTCCCTTATCCTCAATCTTTTGCAACAATTCCTTTGTAAAGTGGAGTCCAGCAGTTGGAGCTGCAGCTGAACCAACCTCTCGTGAGTAAACGGTTTGGTACATTTCAGGATCATCTAATTTTTCCTTAATATATGGTGGCAATGGCATTTCACCCAATTTGTCCAAAATCTCCATAAAAATGCCTTCATACTCAAATCGTATCATACGTCCACCGTGTTCTAACTCTTCCGTAACCACTGCACTAAGTTGTCCATCACCAAAGTTGATTCTAGTACCGACTTTTGCTCTTCTTGCAGGTTTTACCAATGTTTCCCAGTTATCTCCTTCGGTATTGTTAAGTAAAAGCACTTCCAGATGTCCCTCTGTATCAGGTTTCGTACCATAAATACGTGCAGGCATAACTCGTGAATCATTCATTACAAGTGCATCACCAGGATTCAATTGATCAATCACATTATAGAAAATATCATCCTTATACTCACCAGATTTACTGTCCAAAATCAACATTCTCGAATGATCACGCTGCTTCAACGGAGTTTGTGCAATCAATTCTTGTGGTAAATCATAATCAAAATCCTCTGTTGTTAGATGCTTCTCTGACAAAATAGCCACCCTTTTCAATAATTATTTTTTTCTATTGCAATTCCAAGATGCTTATAAGCTGCTGCTGTCGCAACACGTCCTCTTGGAGTTCTCTTAATAAAGCCAATTTGGAGAAGGTAAGGTTCTATCATATCAATGATTGTCTCAACATCTTCTCCTACATTTGCAGCGATTGTATTGACACCGACTGGACCACCGCCATAAAAATCAATCATCGTTTCCAAAATCTTACGATCCGTGGCATCGAGTCCTTTGTCATCTACTCGCAACAAATCCAGTGAAGAACTGACGATACCTTCTTCAATAACTTTCTTTTGAGCTACCTGTGCAAAATCCCTGACGCGTTTCAGTAAACGGTTAGCAATTCGTGGCGTCCCACGTGAACGTAATGCAATTTTCTTTGCACCTTCAGTTGTAATCTTTGAATCAAATATTCCTGCCGAACGGACAATAATCTGTGCTAGTTCCGCTTCTGAATAATAATTCATATGTGCAATTATCCCAAAACGATCTCTTAACGGTGCTGAGAGCAGGCCCGCACGAGTCGTTGCCCCAATTAATGTAAATGGTGGTAACGTAAAATGAACCGGATGTGCTGTCGGACCCTGTCCTATCACAATGTCTACAAAATAATCCTCCATAGCTGAATAGAGAACTTCTTCAACTACCTTAGGAAGCCGATGAATCTCATCAATAAATAATACATCTCCGGCTTCAAGCTCATTCAAAAGTGCAACCAAATCACCTGGGCGTTCAATTGCCGGCCCGCTTGTCGTTTTAATTTGAACCTGCATCTCATTTGCAATCACCATCGCGAGGGTTGTTTTACCAAGACCTGGAGGACCATACAAAAGTACATGATCAAGTGCTTCTTCTCTAGTTTTGGCTGCTTCAATATATACTGCTAATTCATTCTTTAAGTCCTGCTGCCCTATATATTGCGCAAAGAAGCGTGGTCGCAAGGATAATTCACTCTCATCATCTTCGAATTGCGAATTTCCTGAAACAACGCGATCTTTATCAACCATTAAAAGTCCTCCTTTCTTCTAAAGTTAATTATGCATCAGCAATTTGAGTGCTGCCCGCAAATAATCATCAGTTGAATCGGCATCTATTTGTTTTAATTGCTTCGTTATCTTTCTAGTTTCCGTCTTAGTATACCCTAAAGCATCAAGTGCCGCGAGTGCTTCAGTCAGATTCCCGTTAGAAACGCCATCATCCTTGAATTCAAGGCTCTGCTGCCCAGCAAAATCACTTTGCTCGCTAAGATCGTCTAATTTTCCTTTTAAATCCAATACGATCTGTTGTGCAGTCTTCTTGCCCACTCCTGGAAACTTAGTCAGGTATACAACATTTTCGCCATTGATTGCTTCAACTAATCCTAAATGATTATCATTTGCCAAGATAGCTAATGCACTTTTTGGACCGATTCCAGAAACATTTAACAGCTTCAAAAAAAGATTCTTCTCGGCAAGGTTCCAAAAGCCATACAAAGTAATTGCGTTTTCACGAACGGCCTGATATATATATACCCTTTTTTGTTTTTTTAAATCGACATGATACCTAAATGGATTTGCAACATAAACTTGATAACCAACTCCTTGAATTTCAACAACAATGTAGTACGGAGTAACAGTTGTAATCAATCCTTCAAAATATTCGTACATGATTTTCGTTCCTTCCTTAATCCAACGAGCGCTGACTCTGATGTGAATCCTGAATTCGCTTAAACATATGCTCCATATCTGAATTGCTGAAATGCACTAGTACCGGTCGTCCATGAGGACAGTTAAATGGATTTTCACAATTTTTCAGTTCTTCTAACAAAGCTTTTGCCTGCAAGTCATCCAGATGATGATTTGCCTTTATCGATCTCTTGCAACTCATCATAATTGCTGTTTTTTCACGATAGGCTGCAATATCAATCTTACCGTCTTTCAAGATATAATCAATCAATTCACGTAAAATTGATTCCTCTTGTCCTGCTTTAAACCAGGTTGGATGCTGATGAACAATATAACTATTTCTACCAAATTCTTCAAGATTAATTCCTACCGTAGCAAGTTTATCAAGATTTTGATTTATCAGCAGTACATCGCTTGTAGAATAGTCCAATACAATTGGAACCAACAAACTTTGTTGACCAGTCCCAACTTCGCCGATTTTTTTACGATAGTATTCATATTTACAACGTTCCTGTGCCGCATGCTGATCAACAATGTAGAATCCATCATCACTTTGCGCAAAGAGGTATGTACCATGCATTTGTCCAATATATACTAGGTCTGGAAACCTCTTTTTTGTTTTTTGCTCGTCTAAATCAGCTTGGTTTACAGGAAAATGGGTATTATCTTGTTCCGTACTGCCTTCATTACCGTATTTTTCATCCCACGCGGCCAAATTAGTTGTCAGATCGGCTCTCTTTTCAACTACAAAAACATCTGGGATACTTTCTTTATCCACCTGTGTCTTTTCGTTTACCTTATCTGATGCATCCCCATAACCAGTGGTGGTTTTATTTTCCTGTGAACTTACAGGGGGTTCATTTTTTGTTTGATAAAGTCTAGAAGACTCATTCAAATCAATCTCCAATTGTTTTAAATCAACTGCAGATTTTTCTTTTTTTTCGAGGTTCTTCAGTGCATCGGGAATCAAATTCTCTGGTGCAATTCTTTGTGCAATGCTTTCTCGTATTAATCCACCTAATTGTTCTTCCTTACTAATTCTGACTTCTTGTTTTGTAGGATGCACATTAACATCAATCAAAAGCGGATCCAACGAAATTGCAAGGACAGCAAATGGATATCGGCCAACCATCAGCTTGGATCCATACCCTTTTATAATTGCATTCGTTAGTTGATAATTCTTAATATATCTGCCATTAATCAAGATACTGATATAATTCTTGGATGCCCTTGTTAATTCAGGCAAAGATACAAAGCCGCTAATCTTAAAATCAAGATCTTCATTCGTAAAAGCAAGCATCTTCCTTGCATTATTGACACCATAGATTGCACTGATCGTCTGTTGTAAATTCCCATTACCAGCAGTCTGCAGCAAAGTCTTGCCATTACTTGAAAATGAAAATGCAATATTTGTGTTGCTTAAAGCCAACCGGTTCACAATATCACTGATTGCGGCCAGTTCAGTTTGGATACTCTTGAGATATTTCAGTCTGGCAGGGGTATTAAAAAACAAGTCAGCTACCGTTATCGTTGTTCCTTGTGAACGTGCTGCCATTTTCTTTTCAAGGATTTGTCCGCCTTTAATCTTAATGGCTGTCCCAGCAGCATTCTTAGCGGCCGTTTCCAATTCAACTTCTGCTACTGACGCTATACTTGGAAGAGCCTCACCCCTAAAACCGAGTGTTCTAATTTTGAACAAATCCTTTTTTGTCAAAATTTTACTAGTCGAATGTCTCTTAAAAGCCAATTCCACATCACTGTCTTCGATGCCTTCACCATTATCGATAACCTGAATTTTAGCCAATCCGCCTTCTTCCACTAAAATGTCAATTTGTGAACTATTGGCATCAATTGCGTTCTCAACTAACTCTTTAACGACAGATGCAGGACGCTCAACAACCTCACCGGCAGCAATCTGATCAGCCAAAATATCTGTTAATTCATGGATTTTCCCCAAGACAATCGCCTCCAATCAACTACTCTAGTTATTTTCTTAATTCTTTTTGCCACTCATACAACTTATTCAGAGCGTCAAGCGGAGTCAATGACATTAAATCTGCCTCCTTGATTTTATGCATAACTTTCTCTCGTCTATTTGATAACTTCTTTTTTGGAGGCCCAAATAACGAAAGTTGCTCTTCTTCAATCGTCTCTTGATCATTCTTAACTTTTTCTTTCTGTCCAGAAGATTGAACATCATCTAAAACAGTTGCTGCCCTAGAAGTATCTTTTGCATCACTCTCAAGCGCAGTAAGAATTTCGGTCGCACGTTTTAATAAGACCGCTGGCATTCCTGCTAATTTTGCAACATGAACACCATATGATTTGTCGGCCGGTCCAGGCTGCATTTTATGCAAGAATATTAAATCACCATTTTTCTCAATTGCTCCAACGTGAATATTTTCTAATTCAGGCAAAGATTCAGATAAACCTGTGAGTTCATGATAGTGCGTCGAAAATAACGTCTTAGCATGAACATGATCATGTACATACTCAATAATCGCCTGTGCAAGTGCCATTCCATCGTAAGTTGCAGTTCCTCTTCCAATCTCATCAAACAAGATAAGTGAGTTTGATGTCGCATGTTCAATTGCTTGATTGGCCTCCTTCATCTCTACCATAAATGTTGATTGACCTGCAATCAAATCATCAGCTGCTCCAATTCTTGTAAAAATTTGATCAAAAATCGGTAATTTTGCAGAATCGGCTGGTACGAAACATCCAATTTGAGCCATAACCACAGTTAATGCAAGTTGCCTCATGTAAGTACTTTTCCCAGACATATTCGGTCCAGTAATTAGTAAGATATTCAAATCTTTTGGCATTATTACATCATTTGGTACGTAACTTTGTTTACCCATAACCTCTTGGACAACTGGATGCCAACCGTCTTTAATCTCAACATCGTTACCATTTTCGATTAATTTTGGCATAACAAAATGCTGCCGTTCACTGACTACAGCGAATCCTTGGACAACATCTAATGCAGCTATCGCCTTTGCGAGCCTCTGCAGACGTTTAATTTGGTCTTTAATTCGTTCACGAATATCAACAAATAGCCGATATTCCAAATCGGTTGCCTTGCCCTGTGCACCTAGAATCAATTCTTCCTTTTCTTTCAATTCTGGTGTAATGAACCTTTCAGCATTTGTCAGTGTTTGTTTGCGCTGATACCTTTCTTCTGGCAACTTAGCTAAATTGGCCTTCGATACTTCGATAAAATAACCAAAAACCCTGTTGAACCCGATTTTGAGCGTTGATATACCGGTTATATCTCGCTCCTTTTTTTCCATTTGTGCCAACCATTTTTTTCCATTTTTCATAGCATCGGTATAACTATCAAGCTCAGAGTTATATCCTTCTTTGATCAAACCACCATCTGTGACCGATAACGGCGGCTCATCGACAATTGCTTGTTCTATCAAGTCAACAACATCTTCAACAGGATCAAGTTCTTCAATAATGGATGTTAACGAACCATCATTAATTGTCTCTAAAACATATTTAATTTTTGGTACTTGCTGTAAGGACTGCTTTAATTGGATCAAGTCACGGCCATTAACACTTCCAAAAGCCACTCTTCCAGCAAGTCGTTCTAAATCATATACTTGTGTCAAATCCTCTTGAAGCGCACTGCGCTCAAAATAATGATCAAGCAACAACTTGACCATATTATAACGCCTTGTAATTTTCTCTTTTTCTAATAAAGGCCGATCAATCCATTGTTTTAACAGTCTACCACCCATTGCAGTCTTAGTTTCATCAAGAAGCCACAACAATGTTCCAGCCTTTTTACCAGTACGGCTATTCTCAAGTAATTCCAGATTTCTCTTTGAATAATGATCCATTTTGAGAAAATATCTTGGCTCATAATGAATTGCACGTTGTAAATGACCCAAACTGCGTTTTTGAGTATTACTCAAATAACTAATTAGATGTCGTATGGTCTCAATTTCTAATGAATCCTTCAAATCCTGTATCGTATAATTTAACTCAGAATTTTCGATGGTCTCATTTTGTTTTGAAATCAAAATTTTTAATGGTGCTAAATCTTCTAGCGTCGCCGTTGTTACTGTTTGATCCACAACCAATTCTTTAGTTTGCAAACTGATTAATTCATTTATTACCTGTTCAAGAGAACTTAAACTTGCAGTCTTTAACTCACCTGTAGATAAATCAGTATAGGCGAAGCCGTATAGTTCTCCTTCTTGATGAAGTGCAGTCAGATAGTTATTCTTTTTTGCTTCATTCACAGAATTATCAATCATTGTTCCGGGCGTCACAAGCTGTATTACTTCACGTTTCACCATTCCTTGTGCGAGTTTTGGATCCTCCATCTGCTCACAAATTGCAACTTTATAACCTTGCTCAACTAAAATATCAATATAGTTTTGTGCAGCATGATGAGGAACACCGCACATTGGAATTTTATCTGCAGCATTTTTATTACGAGTTGTTAAAGTCAGCTCTAGTAACTGTGATCCTTTGATTGCGTCATCATAAAACATCTCATAAAAATCACCCAAACGATAGAACAAAAAGGCATCAGAATATTGTTCTTTAATCTTTAAATACTGCTCCATCATGGGGGTATTCTTTGTTTTTTGCGGCATTCCCTAATCTCCTTTACTCTTTTTTAGTCTTCAAAAGGATGATCTGTATTAATTTGAATGGTTTGAATCTTCTTTGCGGTACCGTCAGCTGTCAAATCAATTAGACATCCTGATAAAGTCTGCCTTCCATCTTCGTCAACTTCAAATTTTGTCGGCATCTGGTTAAGAAATCTCTCAATCACATTTTCACGACGCATTCCTATAATGCCATCATACGGCCCAGTCATCCCAACGTCAGCTAAGAATGCTGTTCCTTGAGGTAAAACGCGTGCATCATTAGTTTGAACATGCGTATGAGTTCCAACTACCGCAGAAAGTTGACCATCAAAAAACCAAGCAAAAGCCTGTTTTTCACTTGTTGTCTCAGCATGAAAATCAACAAAAATGAAGTTTGTTTCTTTTTTGATTTCTTTAATTAATATCGTTGCAACTGCAAAAGGATCATCGGAAGGGGTCATAAAAACTCTGCCCTGCATATTAATCACAGCAAGTTTTTGCTGATTTATTTGCATTATCGTATAGCCAACACCTGGTACTTTACCTGCAGGCAAATTTGCGGGACGGACCATTTTTTTTGCTCTGCCTATAAATTCATTTATTTCTGGATTATCCCAGACATGATTACCCATCGTAATGACATCTGCTCCCAAACTCAGAATCTTTTTGTAGACTTTTTCATTAATACCTCTTCCTCTTGTTGCATTTTCAGCATTAACAATCGTTGCCTGCGGATGAAATTTTCTCTTTAATCTAGGAAGATATTCTTCAATCATATTCTGACCAGAATTTCCCATAACGTCACCAATGAACAAAATTCGCATTCTTTTCCTCTTTTCTACAAAACTCATAATCTTAATTTTAGCATTTTTCTTGAATTGTTGTGCACCTTGATACGTTTTTTTGTTAATTTTATCTGAACAATCAAAAAAGCTGCGACACTATCATTACACCGTCACAGCTTTCATATTCGGTCACACTTATAACTTCTTGCAACCTTTAAAAATTTATTAAACCTAACATAACACAATCAGCAAGCAACAAATAGTCAATTACTTGGCATATTCGATAGCACGAACTTCTCTAATAACAGTAACCTTAATGTGTCCAGGATACTCCATCTCTTCTTCGATTTGGTTTTTAATATCTCGTGCTAACACAGTTGATTCCAAATCACTAACTTCATTAGGTTTTACGATTACGCGTACTTCACGTCCAGCTTGAATTGCATAACTCTTCTTAACGCCATCAAAAGCATTGGTAATCTCTTCAAGTTTTTCAAGTCGGTGAATATAACTTTCAAGTGATTCACTTCGAGCACCTGGTCTTGCTGCAGAAATCGCATCTGCGGCTGCTACCAAGACAGCAATCGTATACTTAGCCTCAACATCGCCATGATGTGAAGCTATTGTATTGATAACTGTGTCGCTCTCATGATACTTCTTAGTAAGTTCGACACCAATCTGAACATGTGAACCATCAACTTCATGGTCAATCGCCTTGCCAATATCATGCAACAATCCTGCACGTTTTGCCAAATTAACATCTTCACCTAATTCCGCCGCCAACACTCCTGCTATTTTAGCTACTTCAATCGAATGGTCAAGAACATTCTGACCATAACTTGTACGGAACTTCAAACGACCGATTGTTTTGATTAAGTCAGGATGAATTGAATGCAGTCCTAATTCAAAAATTGCTTCTTCACCAATATCACGAACTTTTGCATCCATTTCCTTAGTTGATTTTTCAACCATTTCTTCAATTCTGGCTGGATGAATTCGACCGTCTTGAATCAGCTTTTCAAGTGTCATCTTAGCAATCTCTCTTCTAATTGGATCAAAGCCACTTAAAACAACGGCTTCCGGAGTATCATCAATAATTAAATCAATACCAGTCAACGTCTCCAATGTCCGAATGTTACGCCCTTCACGTCCAATAATTCGACCTTTCATCTCATCGTTTGGCAACGAAACCACCGATACAGTCGTCTCCGAAACAGTATCTGCAGCACTTCTCTCAATCGCTTGTGCGATCAAAATTCTGGCAGTACGATCAGCGCTAGCCTTTGCCTCGTCTTCGCTATCCTTAATCATAACTGCCATCTCATGACTTAGCGCCTCTTTTGTTTCAGACATCACGATTTTGCGAGCATCCTCATGCGACAATTCTGCAACTTTTTCTAGCTCTAATTCTTGTTCATGAACCAGTGAATCAGCTTTTTCTTGTTTCTTTTCAATTTCTTTTTGCTGCCGCTCCAAGTGATTTTCTTTTTGAGTTAAACCTTGCTCACGTTTCTCAAGTGCTCCGTCTTTTCTATCCAGGTTTTCCTCTCTTTGCAGTAACCGATTTTCTTGTCTTTGAATCTCAGATCTACGTTCCTTTAATTCACTTTCTATCTCGCCACGATAACGATGACTTTCATCCTTAGCTTCTAAAATAGCTTCTTTTTTTTGTGTCTCTGCCTCTTTTTCAGCATTCTTCAAGATTCCTTGCGCAGTTTGCGTAGCAATATCGAGTGTTTTCTCGTAACTTTTCTTATGAGCTACGATGCCCCCAGCAAATCCAATACTAAAAGTTATAATAGCGATGGCGAGGATAATAATTGTAAAATTCAAACTTTCACCTCCACATCGTCAAAAAATGATTACAAAATTAACAATCATTACTTTTTAGATGTATTTTAATTTATCCATACACGTGTATTTTACGTTGTAAAACCATGTTATGTCAACATAAAACATACCACTTTGTATAATGCAAATGTTTTCTACTTCAATATTAAAGCTCGTTCTCTAGACAAAAAAGTTCTGACAGAGTCAAGACAACTTGATTCTACCAGAACTTTATCGAAAATAATTAATTATTTTGCGGCTTAAATCGGTAATTACATTTCTTCAGGTGCTTGAATCCCCAATAAACGCAAGGATTCATTTAACACCGTTGCAACACTCTTAACTAGTGCAAGACGTGAGAGCATTTGTTCATCTTCAACTAAAATTTTTGTGTGTGCGTAATACTTATTAAATGCTTTTGCAAGATGCAAAGAATACTTTGCAATGACTGACGGTTCGTATTCTTGAGCGGCACGTTTGATTATATCTGAAAAAGCAGCAATCTTAGTAATAACCTCCCATGAATCCTCATCATCCAATTGATATGTCATTTCCGCAGTTAATTTTGGATTATTTGCTTTTCGTAAAATACTCATTGCTCTAGCATGTGAGTACTGCACATATGGTCCTGTTTCTCCCTCGAAACGTACAACCTCTTCCAAGTCAAAGTCAAAATTGTTCATTCTCTCATTCTTTAAATCGTGGAATATTACTGCACCAACTCCGACTTGATTCGCAACTTCTTCCTTGTTATTCAAATCTGGGTTCTTTTCAGCAATTTGTTTTTCTGCCAATTTGATTGCATCATCCAAAACTTCTTCAAGCAAGATAACACGTCCTGCTCTAGTAGAAAGCTTCTTCCCGCCTTGTGTGATCAAGCCAAATGGGACATGGTGGATGTCTTCAGACCAATCCTCTCCCATTTCATTCAAGACTGCTTTTAACTGCTTAAAATGATTTGTTTGCTCATTACCAACAACATAAAGTGACTGAACAAAATCATAAGTCCGTTTGCGATAGATTGCTGCCGCTAAGTCTCTTGTAATATATAGCGTTGCCCCATCTGTCTTTTTGATCAAAGCAGGATTTAGATTATATTTTTCAAGATCAACTATCTGTGCTCCTTGGCTTTCTTTCAACAAATTACGCTCTTCAAGCATCGAAACTACTTCGTCCATCTTGTCGTTGTAAAAAGCTTCTCCGTTATACGAGTCAAACTCAACACCCAGCACACCGTAGATTTTCATAAACGATTTAAGTGACTCTTTGCGGAACCACTTCCATAAACGAACGGCTTCCTCGTCTCCATCTTCTAATTTTTTTGAACCATGCACGGGCTTCTTCGTCCAATTCAGGATGATCAACATCTTCTTTGTGAAAACGTACATAATACTCAAGTAATTTATTGATTGGATCAGCCTTAACTTCTTCTTCGCTCCCCCAAAGTTTATACGCCTCAATCAACTTACCAAATTGTGTACCCCAATCACCTAAATGATTAATCTTGATTGGATTATAATTAATTTTTTTCAGTATCTTGGCAATTGAATTTCCTATAACAGTTGAGCGTAAATGACCCATCGACATTGGTTTTGCAATATTAGGTGAAGACATGTCAATTGGTACATTTCCTGCATTACCAATATTTTGATCACCATATTTTGGACCTTCTTCAATTACTTGATGCAAAATATCTGCACTAAAAATATTCTTATCTAAGAAGAAGTTAACATATGGGCCGACTGCTTCTATTTTTTGAAATCCCTTCTGGTTGATGTCTGCAACAATATCTGCTGCAATCATTTGTGGCGCCTTATGCATAACCTTTGCCAAAGGAAATGCTGGAAAGGCAAAATCACCCAACTCTAGACTTTTGGGTTTTTCAAGTAAATCGTAAACTTTATCTTCTGAAATTTGACCATCTAAAACTTTAACTAATGCGTCTGTAACTAATTTTTTGTAATCCATAATTTTCTCCTTTTTTATGTATAAAAAAAACTCTTACATTAAAAAATGTAAGAGACGAGATAAACCCGCGGTACCACTCTAATTGATTAGCAATCCACTCATTATTAAATTATCTTCCTAGAAAGTACGATTCGTATTAGTTTCAATCCCTGGCTTACATCAACCCAAGGTCGCTTAAAAATCCGCTAATCTACTAATTTTCATGATTGGAATTATACAATATACAACTGCTACAAAAGCGGGTGACGAGAATCGAACTCGCGACATCAGCTTGGGAAGCTGGAATTTTACCACTAAACTACACCCGCACAACAAACAGTAGTATAGCATAAAATACTTTCTATGTCAGTATTATTTTACAGTGACTTTCTTCATGTCTTTTAGTCTTACGATTACCCGATTATGAAAATCATTAACGGCTACTTCATCAGTAGCATCATGTTCCACAATTGCTACCATTGCTGAGTTTTCATAAATTTTTTCCACCGCACCAACAAAATCATGACTTAATGTTCCGAATTTTTTGCATTTGACTTTTTCACCAATTTTAAATTCTGTTTCCATATGACCTACCTACCTTTATTCAATAATCTTTAGCATGATATCAAATTTGTATAGGCAAATCAACAATTTAAACTAGTTTTTCACTATGCTTTTAAAAAAATTACAATACTCGCTGATCTATTTCGTATTGTTTCTTCTTTAACATCTGCATTGCTCTGAAATAAGACACAATCAATACACAGCAAGAACCTATCCAGGCTAACGGATTGGCAAAGCATGCACCCACATATCCAACCGTAGTTGCTAAAAAGATAGCTGCTAAACATCTCATTACGAGTTCCATGACTCCGGCGATAGTTGGAATGATACTGCGTCCTAAACCTTGCAATGTATATCGCAAAATAAACAATGTAGCCAAAATGGCGTAAAGACTGCTGTTGGCATTGAAGTAAACCTGTGATAACTGTAATACTTTTTCTTCCGAGTTACCTACAAATAAGACAACGAGGTCTCTCCCAAAAAAGATAACAAGGCCACCTGCAACAATACTGAATAAACCAGAAACCAACAGACACTGTTTTACACCCTTTATAATCCTGCCATATTTTCCAGCACCATAGTTTTGTGCAGTAAAAGTAGCCATGGCAACTCCAAAAGACATCATTGGTTGAATTGCAACTTGGTCGATTTTGCTTGCCGCTGTTGTAGCAGCTACAGCAGTGGTCCCTAGTCCATTTAAAGCCGATTGAACCATAATACTACCAATTGCAATAATTGATGCTTGGAAAGCCATTGGCAGGCCCACATAGAGATGCTGCTTAAAATCTCTCATTGTGAAAATTGTAAAATCTTTTTTCTTGACCTGCAGTAAGGGAATTTTTCTCATAATGTAAATAATACATAGTGCCACGGAGAAAATTTGAGCAATAACAGTTGCATATCCTGCACCGTCAACTCCCATGTGGAATACCAAAATAAAAATCAATTCAAGAATGATATTGACTACTGCCGCAACAATCAGAAAATAAAGAGGGGTTCGACTATCTCCGAGGGCTCGTATTTCATTTGCTAGAAGATTGAATGCCATGGAAGAAAAAATTCCTGTAAAAATAATTGAGATAAACAGCTTTGCATCGGCTTCAATTGCTTTGGGTGTTTGCATCAAATTTAAAATATCGCCAATAAAGTAAAGACTCAAAAAGGTTAAAATAACGGCTGCAATAGCACTAATAATGATGCTGACTGCGAAGCTTTGTCGAACTTTGCGATAATTACCCGCACCAAAATGTTGCGCTGTAATAATAGAAAGTCCCGCAGTTAATCCCTGAGCAAAACCAATTATTAAAAACTGGATACTTCCAGTTGCCCCAACAGCCGCAAGTTGATTAACCCCCAAAGTCTGTCCAACAATCAAAGTATCTGAAATGCTATATAATTGTTGAAAAAGATTACCTACTAATAATGGAATGGTAAACATTAAAATAAGTTTAATCGGACTTCCTTCAGTTAGCTCCTTCAATAGTTTACCCCCCATTCAAAATTTACGATAAATACCACTATACGAAATCATATTTTATCATGTTAGCATACGGAGAAAAACAAATGAACCCCTATCTCAAAAAAATTCTCATATCTGCTCTTGCGGATAACGTTTTGCCACATATTTTTGAATTTCGCTAACAAACGCTCTTGTCGAAGGTGTTTGTTTGGTCTCAAAATGAGAAATCAAACAAATTGTGCGATAAAAGTGTTCCTTGAAAGGATAATGATCCACATTGCCTGATAATTTTTGTAAAGCCAGTTCAGGCAAAATACCTAACCCCAAACCGCTTTCGACCATTGCAATGATTGAAGCATCATCAATACTGTATTGGATGGAATTAACTGAAACATCATATGTGTCCAAAGCCCTCTTAGTATCACGATCATAATCTATTTGCTGTAAAATAAAATTTTCATTTTTGATATCTTCTTTTGTAACTACTCCAGCCTGGGGATTAAAACTTTCTGGTGCTATACAGTAAATCGGGTCACGGTGCAATGGCAAAACTTCCAGCTTTTCTTTGATTGGTAATGCACTGAAACCAATATCAAGTGTTCCTAGTCGAACCTGTTCTGCAACCTCATTAAAATTTCCTTGTGTAACTGACAACTCAATATCCGGGTATTCTTTCTTAAAACTCTGAATAATATCTGGCAGCCAGTTAATACATACACTGCTGAACGCTCCAATCCGAATTCGTCCTTGATTCAACCCATTGATTTGGGCGGCCTCTTCTGCTAGTTTTGCCTCAGAATTTAAAATATCCTGAATAACTGGCAAAACTTTTTGCCCATCTGGAGTCAGTTTCACTCCAGTTCTATTGCGAATAAATAATGCAAACCCAAGTTCTTTTTCCAGACCTGCAATCGAATGACTGATTGCTGAAGGCGTAACATTCAATTGTGTTGCCGCAGCAAAAAATGTCTTGCGCTTTGCAACCTCACTAAAAACTTCATACGAAAATGTAGACATATTTGACACCTCTATATTTTAATGATGAATTATATTCATCTTAAATTGAAAAAAATGAATTTTACTTAATTCAGAAATAACGGTACACTTTAATCATTAACAAAACAAGTAAAAATATCTGAGGAGGATTTATTATGATACCAACTTTTTCAAGTCGCATAAATCAGGAACCAACTAGCCTTGACGCATTATTCGCGTTGAGTGACCGAGCTGACTTGATTTCATTTGCGGGTGGCTATCCAGATCCTGCTCTGTTTCCTAAAAAGGAACTTAACAATGCATTTGAGAATAGAATAAAGAATGCATCTACTGAAATTTTTCAATATCGCTCAGTTCTAGGATACGAACCATTACGCCAAAAAATTGCTGATTATGCTAAAACAACTGGAACAACGTGCAGTCCAGAAAATATTATGCTGACACAAGGTGCACAACAAGGAATTAAACTTCTAGCAGATCTCTTTCTCGATGATTTTGATGGAGTTGTGGTTGAAGCACCTACATATGTAGGTGGGCTCGAAGCATTCAACGAACATAAGCCAACTTATTACGAAGTACCAATGGAAGATGATGGTATGAATATGGATGTATTGGCAGAAACACTCGAAGAAAACGACGTCAAGCTTATTTATACGATTCCAAATTTTCAAAATCCAACAGGTTATTGTATGTCCGTCGAAAAAAGAAAACAACTCACTGAATTAGCCACAAAGTACAATGTTATCGTTATTGAAGATGACCCTTATCGTGAACTGCGCTACGTTGGAAGCTCACTTCCTTCAATTAAATCATTTGATTTAACTGAAAATATCGTTACCTTGGGAAGTTTTTCAAAAATTTTATCACCTGCTCTTCGTTGTGGTTGGTTGATTGGCGCTAAAGAGATCGTCAATCAGCTGTCATCATTAAGACTATCTTACGACTGCCAATCTTCAAATATTCTGTTAGAAGGCATCGATGAATATTTGGAACATAATGATATTTCAACACATATCACCAAGTTGCGTACTGCTTATCAGCAAAAAATGAATGCAATGTTATCTGGACTTTCAGAAAATCTTCCCGTAGAATGTAGTTTTTCTAAACCACAAGGCGGTTTCTTTATTTGGGTAAATTTGCCTAAACCACTTGATGCGCGTGAGTTATTGAATAAGACAAAAAGAGTGGCATTCTTGGAAGGTTCATCCCTATTTGCAACTTCTAGGGAAGCAAACCATCTTCGACTTAATTTTACCGGAATTACTGAAAAACAGATTGAAGAAGGATGTATCGATCTTGGCAATACAATTAAAAATGCGCTCTTAGCATTAGCAATCTAGTCATTTCTGCGTTTTTTCACAATATTTCCAAATTATTATATTTTAAAAAGGAGTGTAACACGAGATTTGTTTCTTGTCTCGTTACACTCTTTTTTTACAATTATTTTTAAATTCTTGGATATTGGTTACATCAACGCCTTATTCCCAATATCTTTGCGATAGTAGCAATTTTTAAATTCAAGTTCGTCTATGTATGCGTATGCCTTACTTTGCGCATCACTAAGAGTATCTTGCAGTGCAACTACGCTAAGGATTCTGCCTCCATTACCATATAAGTGACCATTTTTTGCAAGCACATTAGCGTAATCGATTGAAATTCCAACTTCTTTTCCAAACTTTGGAATCAATTGTCCCTTTACAGGTAAAGCTGGATAACCTTCAGCAGCTAACACTATCCCAAGACATGCCTGCGAACTAATTTCTAATTGATTCATTTTTATACCACTAAGACAATTATCAATTATTTCCGCAAAATCCGTCTTTAATCTTGGTAACACCACTTGCGTTTCAGGATCTCCCAGTCTGACATTATACTCAATTACTTTTGGCCCATTGTCTGTCAGGATTAAGCCGATGTACAAGATACCATGATAATCAAAGTTATCTTTATTAAGACCAGCAATCGAAGGTTCAACTACCTTTGAAACCATTTCTTGATAATCTTGCTTCAATAATTGCGGAACAGGACTGTAAGCACCCATTCCACCAGTGTTAGGACCCTCATCGTTATCGTACGCACGTTTATGATCCTGTGCCATCGGTAAAATCTGAAAATCAGTCCCATTAACTACAACAAACAAAGAATATTCTGGACCAGTTAAAAATTCTTCAAGAACAACCTGACTCTCTCCATTCGTAAACATCTTACTAATAACCTTTTGCGCATCTTCTCTTGACTTTGCAATCGTAACTCCTTTTCCGGCAGCAAGGCCATCTGCCTTGACCACGATAGGAGCATCAAAATTTTCAAGTGCTGCGATGCCCTCTTTGGCACTTTGAAAGGTCTGATAATCAGCAGTTGGAATATCATGTCTTACCATAAACTTCAAGGCAAAGTCCTTTGAACCTTCTAATTGAGCCGCAAACTTATTGGGTCCAAAGATTGCAAGTCCACGTCCTCTGAAATAATCGGTAATACCTGCAACAAGTGCATCTTCTGGTCCAACAAAAGTCCAATCAATTTGATTCTCAACTACAAAATCTGCCAAAGAGCTAAAATCCAACTCTGAAATATTCACAGTTTTAATCCCAGCAGACTCCATCCCGCTATTTCCGGGAGCACAATAAACGTTAACAACATTTTGGCTTTCATTAAAAGATTTACAGATGGCATGTTCGCGTCCACCAGAACCGACTACCAACAAATTAAGTTTCTTACTCACAATTACATCCCCCAGCTTAATGTCTGAAATGACGGATACCAGTTGTCAGCATCGTAATCCCATATTTGTTAGCCATCGCAATTGAATCCTTGTCACGAATACTGCCTCCAGGTTGTACAATTGCCTTAATTCCATGTTTAGCAGCGTACTCAACACAATCATCCATCGGGAAGAATGCATCACTAGCTAATACGGCTGCATCATCCAAGTCATTACCAGCATTTTTAATAGCAATTTTAGTTGAATCAATTCTATTAGGTTGACCTGCCCCAATTCCTAGAGTTTGGTTTTCGTTTGTCACAACAATTGCGTTACTCTTAGTATGTTTGACTGCTTTCCAAGCAAACAAGAGTGTTTTTAGTTGTTCTTCCGTAGGCTGCTTTTCTGTTACCACTGTCCAGTTTGCAGGGTCTTCTTCCAAAACATCTTGTTCCTGCACAAGTAAGCCACCCATTACAGAAACAGTTTCCTTATTTGGTTTTTCATCCTTATTTGTGAAGTCTAACTGAAGCAAACGAATATTTTTCTTTTTAGCTAAAACTTCAAATGCCTCATCTTCATATGCCGGTGCGATGATAATCTCTAAGAACAAGGCATGCATCTTTTTGGCCGTTGCCAAATCAACCTTACGATTTAAAACAATTACACCACCAAAGATTGAAATAGAATCAGCTGCATAAGCTCTATCCCAAGCTTCTTCAAGAGTATTCCCTCTTCCAATACCACAAGGGTTCATGTGCTTGAGTGCCACAACAGTTGGTTCAGCGAATTCACGCGCAATTCGGATAGCAGCATCGGCATCTTTGATATTGTTATAAGACAATTTCTTACCATGCAGCTGCTTGGCATTTGTTATTGCGTAGCTCTTTGGTAATGCATCCTTATAAAACCATGCTTTCTGATGACTATTTTCGCCATAACGCATTGTATCCTCTAAATCATAAGTTAATGTCAATTTCTCTGGTGCAACAATTCCCGCTTTGTCAGTTAAGTAACTTGCAATCAATGCATCATAAGCAGCCGTATGTCTAAACACCTTAGCAGCAAATCCAGCACGTGTTTCTAGCTTGGTGTCCCCAAATTCATCCAATTCGTCTGCAACAACCTGATAGTCTGCACTATCAACAACAACAGTCACATCATGATAATTTTTTGCTGCGCTGCGCAACATACTAGGTCCGCCAATATCAATGTTCTCAATTGCATCTGAAAGTGTCACATCCGGCTTTTCAATTGTTTCTTTGAATGGATAAAGATTTACACAAACCAAATCAATAGGCTGGATGTGCAATTCTTTCATCGTCTTAACATGCTCTGGCAAGTCTCTTCGTCCAAGTAAACCACCATGAATAAATGGATTTAAAGTTTTTACACGTCCATCAAGAATCTCTGGAAAACCAGTGACATCTTCCACTGAAATCGTTTCTATACCGGCATCTTCCAATACCTTTTTTGTACCACCGGTAGAGATGATTTCAAAATCATTCTCAATCAATTTCTGTGCAAATGACACCAATCCTGTTTTGTCAGAAACACTCATCAAAGCTCGCTTCATTTTTTATTATTCTCCTTTTTCAGTTAATTCATTCAAAATAGATTTTACGACCTGAGGATACAGCTGATGCTCACATGCATGAATTCGTGCTTCCAAAGACTCAACGGTATCATCCTCAAAAATGGGAATTCTTTTTTGTGCAATAATTGGGCCAGAATCCAAGCCTGAATCAATATAATGTACAGTTACGCCGGTTTGCTTCTTGTGATCTTCAAAAGCGCGTTCGATTGAGTGAAGACCTGGATATTCTGGCAGATAAGCTGGATGAAGATTAACAATTCTACCTTCATAGTTATCGAGAATCGATGCTCCAATAACTCTTAGATAACCTGCAAGAATTATAAAATCAATTTTATAACTCTTAAGCAACTTTGCAATTTTTTCTTCATACTTCTTTTTACCACCAGACTCCTTAACGGTAAATGTCTCGAAAGTCACATGATGCTTTTTTGCACGCCCAACCACATAAGCATCTGGATGGTCACAAAACAATAATGCTAATTCACCTTGAAGCTCTTTTTTCTCAAATAAGTCCGCAAATATCTCAAAATTTGTCCCATTGCCTGATGCAAAAATTGCAACTCTCATATCAATTGCCTCACTTAAAACTAATTTTTTCAGAATTATCAGGTCTAGCGGCTAACTCACCAATAATATAAAATTTTTCTTTTTCAGAAGCCAAAATGGATTTTGCTTTCTCTAAGTTAGCAGGAGAAACGGCAACTATCATTCCTAATCCCATATTAAATGCCTCAAAACAATCTTCATCTGATAAATTTCCCTGTTCTTTTAGATATTCAAAAATAGGCAATATTGGCCAAGAATCCCGCCTAATTTGTGCTTGCAATCTCTCGTTGAACATACGCGGTAAATTTTCGATTAGACCACCACCAGTAATATGACTAATACCGTTGACAATTGCTGCTTCTAATAATGGTAACAGAGACTTAACATATATTCTAGTCGGTTCAAGTAACACTTCACCAAGTGACATCCCATTGAACATTGCTGGTTTATCCGAGAGTTCAAAGTCATTATCCTTGAAAAGAATCTGTCTTACTAATGAAAAACCGTTAGAATGCAGTCCACTTGATGGTAAGCCAATCAGAATATCCCCTGCCTGCGGTTTTTCATTAGTTAATAGCTGACTTTTTTCTACTACGCCAGTTGAATATCCCGCTAAATCATATTCTTCAGGTGAATACATATCGGGCATTTCAGCCGTTTCACCACCAATTAATGCAACTTTTGCTTGCCGGCAGCCACTTGCAATTCCCTTGACGATTGCAGCCATTTTTTCAGGATTGTTATGACCAGTTGCAATATAGTCTAGAAAAAATAGTGGCTTTGCTCCTTGTGCAACAATGTCATTAACACACATTGCAACGCAATCAATTCCAATTGTCTCATGCTTATCAGCTCCTTGTGCAATCAACAATTTTGTTCCAACACCATCGGTACCTGATACCAAGATCGGATGTTTAATATTTAATTCTCCTAAATCAAATAATCCGCCAAAACTCCCAAGTCCACCGAGAACACCAGGTTGTTTGGTACTTGCAACTTCATTTTTAATTCGCGTTACGAGTTCATACCCAGCATTTACATCCACACCTGCATCTCGATACCTGCTCATTTCACACCAACCTCCAATTCATGCTGATGTTTTAGCGACTTCAAGTAACCTTCTTCATAATCGTATAAAGGAGTTGGATACTTACCATCAAAGTAAGCAACACATAGCCCACCATTCGGAGCATTATTTGCATCGGGAATATCAATTGCCTTGATTAAATTCGGAATAGTCAAAAACTCAAGTGAGTCCGCACCAATTTCTTTACACATCTCATCGACGGAATAATTAGCCGCCATGAGTTCAGAACGTGTAGAAATGTCAATTCCATAAAAACACGGGAAGCGTAGAGGTGGTGAAGCAATTCGCATATGAACTTCCTTAGCACCAGCCTCCCTTAATAACCTAACAATTTGTTTGCTTGTAGTCCCACGAACAATCGAATCATCAATAATTGCAACTTTCTTACCCTCAACAACTCCACGAACCGCAGACAATTTCATTTTGACCCCACGCTCACGCAGTTCTTGTGTTGGTTGAATAAAAGTTCTTGCAATATATTGATTTTTTATCAATCCCATTTCGTAAGGTAAGCCGCTTTCTTCAGCATATCCACTTGCAGCTGACAAAGAAGAATTAGGTACACCAACTACCATGTCGACATCAAGTGGGGCTTGCCTCGCTAGCAATCTACCCATCTTTTTACGTGCATTGTGTACTGTCACACCGTGAATAATCGAATCTGGACGTGAAAAGTAAATATATTCCATTGAACAAATTGCCAATTGAGTATCATCTGTATAACGATCTATATGCAGACCATCCTTATCAATAATTATTAATTCACCTGGCTGGACATCCCGGACTAATTTTGCTCCTACCATGTCCAAAGCACATGTCTCACTGGCAACGACATAAGAACCATTTGCAAGCTGCCCAATTGACAATGGTCTAAAACCGTTTGGATCTAACGCTGCAATTAGACTATCTTCACGCAATAACAAGAATGCAAAACCACCATGAACCTGGTTTAGACTTGCTTTAAGTGCATCAATAAAGTCCATATGTTTCTTTTGTCGAATCAAATGAATCAAGATTTCAGTATCTGAAGTAGACTGAAAGATAGCACCATCCTTTTCAAGTTCACGCTTAATTGTCTCAGCATTAGTGAGATTGCCATTATGGGCTAGTGCAACATCACCATCTCCAAAATGGAATAAAAAAGGTTGTACATTCGCAAGAATATTATTTCCACTTGTTCCATACCGTACATGCCCGATTGCAGCCATTCCAACTAATTTATCCAAATTTTCCTTGTTTGCAAAAACTTCGGCCAATAACCCACGATTTCTAAATTGCTGCAATTTTTCTCCATCACTCACAACAATTCCGGCACCTTCTTGCCCTCGATGTTGCAAACTATGCAATCCAAAATATGTCAGATGACTTGCTTCTGGTGTACCAAAAACACCAAAAACACCACATTCTTCATTTAATCCTTTTATTTCATAAGGCATGGTATTGCTTCCTCCCAAATTTTCTGAGCTTCCGCAACTTGAATCTCAAAATCTGCATTTTGACATTTCAAATGTACCTTCTGCTTTGCGGTCGTCTCACCAATTTCCATACAATCATCTTCCATTATCTCGACAAACTTCTCAACCTTTTCAGGAGTCACGCTCACAACGAATCTACCTGGAGTCTCACTGAACAAATCTTGTGCCTTCATTGTCTTTAATTCAATATCTAATCCTACATCACTTGAAAAAGTACTCTCTACCAAGCCTACAGCAAGTCCACCTTCACTCAAGTCATGAGCACTATCTACCAGCCCCGCTTCAATTGCTTGCAGTAATTTGAAAAGTTTTTTACTTTCAAATTCAGTATCAATAGCGTTCAACATACCAGAAATTTTACCAGTTAACATTTTTTGAATTTCTGAGCCTGCAAAATCAGCACGTGTATTACCCACTAAGAACACCTTAGCTCCACTGTTTTTGAAAATATTAGTCAAATGTTTATTAATATCCTTAACTAAACCAACCATACCAACCATTGGAGTAGGATAAATTGCTTCACCATTGTTCTCATTATACAGCGACACATTTCCAGAAATTACGGGTGTGTTCAGCACGCGACAAGCCTCTGACATCCCTAAAACTGACTGATGCAATTCCCAATAAATTTCAGGATCATTAGGGTCACCATAGTTCAGGCAATCAGTCATTGCTAAAGGAAGTGCTCCACTTGCAATCAAGTTTGCAGCAGCTTCTAAAACAGCAATCTGTCCACCAACAAAAGGATCAAGGTATACGAAACGTCCATTTCCATCGGATGTCATTGCTAAAGCTTTATTTGTCCTTCTGATACGTAGAACAGCAGCATCACTACCCGGTCCAACAACTGTATTAGTTCTAACCTGTGAATCGTACGTTTGCGTAAAGATTTCCTTTGATGCAATTGTTGGTTGGACCAACAATTTCCGTAGTATCTCTTTAGCATCTGTAAATTCTGGAATCCAATTAGATAAACTCTCAGCCTGTGTAATTCTTTCTGGTTTTCTTTCTTCACTAGGTTCTTCTAAAACATCGTCTGTCAAACTTGAAACAGGAATATTGGTAACAATTTCACCATGATGTCTCAAAACATAGTCATTTCCGTCTGTAACACGGCCGATTACGACTGCCTCTAATCCATAGTCTTTGAATAAAGATTTAACCTTTTCTTCGAATCCTGCGCGAACACACAACAGCATTCTTTCTTGCGACTCACTTAGCATAATCTCATATGCTGACATTTCTGTTTCTCGTTGCGGTACATTATCTAACGTTAAATCCATTCCGCTGCCAGCCTTAGATGCCATTTCACAACTCGATGAAACGATTCCAGCCGCACCCATGTCCTGAATACCAACCAACCATTTCTTATGCTGGCTAGTCAATTCCAAGCATGCTTCCATCAATAGTTTCTCCATAAATGGATCTCCCACTTGAACAGCCGAACGTTGTGTCTCCCTATCATCTGCAAAGTCAGCCGATGCGAAGGTTGCACCATGGATTCCGTCACGTCCAGTCTTGGCTCCTACGTACATAACTGCATTGCCAACACCTTTTGCCTGTCCTTTTTGCATGTCTTTTTGATCCATAATACCCACACACATTGCATTTACTAATGGATTACCTGAATAACATTCATCAAAAGTTGTTTCACCGCCAACGGTTGGAATTCCCATACAATTACCATATCCACCAATTCCTGCAACCACTTCATTAATCAAGTATCTTGTATGTGCATTATCAATTTCACCAAAATGCAGCGAGTCAAGCATCGCAATCGGCCTCGCACCCATACTGAAGATATCGCGAATTATTCCTCCCACACCAGTTGCTGCACCTTCATAAGGTTCAACTGCAGATGGGTGGTTATGACTTTCAGCCTTGAATACAACCGCTTGGTTATCACCAATATCAACAATACCGGCACCTTCACCAGGTCCTTGCAATACACGTTCATTTCTGTTAGGAAATTCGCGCAATACTGGTTTTGATTTCTTGTAAGAACAATGCTCACTCCACATCACTGAGAAAAGACCTGTCTCAGTATAATTGGGCAATCTTTCCAACAACTTTTCAGAGATGAAGTCATACTCCTTTTCTGTCAATCCCCACTCAAGATAAGGTTTTTTGTTTTTTATTTCCACAGGGCTCATTTCAACTTTCACAGCCATTAGCGTACAGCCTCCTCAGTAGTGACTTTCCCATTTTCGAGTAATGATTTGAACAAACGCAGACCATCCAGATTTCCTAATATTGCTTCAACTGCCCTTTCAGGATGTGGCATCATTCCTAAAACATTACCCGCCTTATTTGTAATACCAGCAATATTATTTAAACTTCCGTTTGGGTTTTCTCCAGCATAGCGAAAGACGACTTGATGATTTTCTTCAAGTTCCGCCAAGGTTTCTTCATCAGCATAATAGCTCCCATCGGCATGTGCGATTGGTAAGGCTATTGTTTCTTTTTTCTTATATTGTGTTGTAAAAAGAGTCTGATTATTTTCAACTGTCAATGAGACTGTCTTACAAATAAATTTCAAGCTATCGTTTTGCTTTAAAGCCCCAGGCAAGAGCCCAGCTTCTGTTAAAATCTGGAAACCATTACAAGTTCCAAAGACTGGTTTGCCTTGCTTAGCAAATTCAACAATTGCTGGCATGATATTACTGAAACGAGCAATTGCGCCACATCTTAAATAATCACCATACGAAAATCCACCTGGTAACATGACTGCGTCAAAACCATCTAAGTTGTCTCTCTTATGTGAAACATACTCTACTGCAGCACCACAAACAGTATGAAGTGCTTCAAAAAGGTCAATATCGCAATTCGAACCAGGAAAAACCACAACAGCAATCTTCATTACGCTTCCTCCATCACTTCATAATGATATGTTTCTAAATTAAAGTTAACTAATAATTGTTCTGAAACCTGACTAACAATTTCTTCGACTGATTTATCATTAGGTTCTATCTGTAAATCAAAAAACTTGCCAACATTTACTTTTTTTACTGCAGAAAAGCCTAAACTATGGATAGCATCTGTAATGGTCTCTCCTTGGGGATTAAAAACTGATTGCTTATAAGTCACAAAAATACGCACATTCACCATAATTACATATCCTCCGTAAGAACTTTTTCTAGTCGTTTTAATACTTCTTCATATACAATCGTCAAATCACCAAGATCACGGCGGTACACATCTTTATCCATATGGGCATTATCCTTCATGTCCCAAAGCCGGCAATTATCTGGAGAAAATTCATCTGCTAAAACAATTTCACCATCTTTTAGTTTTCCGAATTCAAGCTTAAAATCAATCAAACGTAAATCCATCTTCTTAAATAATTCTGTCAATAAACTATTTACTTTTCGTGAGATATCCCACATCTTTTCGATTTCACTCTTTGTCGCAATTTTTAGTGCCAAAATTTGGGAATTATTCATAAAGGGATCATCTAGTTCATCACTTTTAAAATATGTTTCCTCAACTGGTGTCTCAAATACCTTGCCCTCTTCAACTCCAAAGCGAGTCGTAAAGTGACCAGCTGCTACATTTCTCGTGACCATTTCAAGTGGCAGAATAGTTACTTTCTTAACAAGTTCTTCAGTATCTGAAATTCTTTTGATAAAATGATTCTCGATTCCTTGCCGTGTCAGATATTCAAAAATTAAGGAAGATATATGGTTATTCAGAATTCCTTTACCTGAAATCTGATCTTTCTTTTTACCATTCAATGCCGTTGCCTGATCCATGTAAACTACCTTTAAAATCTCATCATCTGCAGTTGTCCACATTTGTTTGGCTTTTCCTGCATAAATCATTTTTTCCATCTTTCAAACTCAATCCTTTCAACTATAAGCGAATATTAAGAGCAACTCCTGCCATAAATGGTCACTAATTCACTTAAAGATTAACAATAAAAAACAAATAGTCAATATGTAAAATCCGAACTTTATTTTCTAATATTTTACATTTTGTTTGTTTTCTTATGAATATAGCAAAATCAATTACACAGTATATTTTCATTATATAATTAAACCGAACAATAAATTGCACACCAACTATAAGTAATTATAATTCATTTGACATTACATAAAAGTATTACTATATCTATTGTTTGCTTTTTAGAGAAAAAAAACTTATATTGCATGACTATCGGTAATAAATAAAAAGACCGGGTCAAAAATTAAATTTTGATCCGGCCTCTGTTAATTTCATATAGACATGTTCCATAAGTTCAAATTTCTAATATAACTTCAAATTACTTATAACAACGAATTCTTATTCCCATAATCTCAAGTTAATGCCTGAGTTTCGCAGACCTACATCACACTCTTCAATGTTTCTTTACCGTTTATCTTTAAAAATTTCTTGCATTCAACCTAAACCGACACGCTCAAAAATTTCATCCACATGACGTAAATGCCAGTGATAATCAAATGCATCATCCAAGTCTTCTTTTGAAAGCCGACTAGTAATCTCCTTATCTTGTTCGAGCAATGGGCGGAACTGAACTTGTTTATCCCATGATTCAGCTGTTTTGGGCTGAATTAAATCGTATGCCTCTTCTCGACTCATACCAGTGTCAATCAGTTTAAGAAGAACTCTTCCACTGTAAATTAAGCCAAATGTTCGACCCATATTACGCAGCATATTCTCTGGAAAAACTGTCAAATTCTCTAAAATTCTGCCAAAACGATTCAGCATGTAGTCTATCAAAATAGTCGTATCAGGTAAAATAATTCTTTCGGCTGAAGAATGTGAAATATCTCTTTCATGCCACAGAGTAACATCTTCGAATGCTGTCACCATATGTCCGCGAACCACACGTGCCAATCCACAAATATTTTCCGAGCCAATCGGATTACGTTTATGGGGCATTGCAGATGATCCCTTTTGCCCCTTTGCAAAATGCTCTTCGACTTCTCTCGTTTCAGATTTTTGCAATCCCCGAATCTCAGTTGCAAATTTTTCTAGACTTGTTGCAATTAACGCTAATACTGCAATATATTCAGCATGCAAATCGCGTGGTAGAACCTGACTTGAGATTTCTTGGGGACGAATTCCCAATTTCTCACAAACATATTTTTCAACAAATGGATCAATGTTGGCAAATGTTCCCACTGCACCACTGATTTTACCAGCTTCAACTCCCTTGGCAGCATGTTCAAAGCGTTCAATATCGCGGTTTATTTCCGAATACCATCTTGCAAGCTTCAGACCAAAAGTAGTAGGCTCGGCATGTACTCCGTGAGTCCTACCCATCATTACAGTATTCCTATATTTTTTCGCTTGACTGGCAACAATTTCCTTGAAATGTGCCAAGTCTTTTCGTAATAGCTCATTAACTTGCTTCAATTGGTATCCATAAGCCGTATCAACAACATCAGTACTAGTCAGCCCATAGTGAACCCATTTTTTCTCCTCGCCAAGCGACTCCGACACACAGCGGGTAAAAGCAATTACATCATGATGTGTTGTCTCTTCGATTTCTAAAATTCTATTAACATCAAATTTAGCATTCTCGCGAATTTTTGTAACATCTTCAGCAGGAATATGTCCAAGTTTAGACCAAGCTTCATCTGCCGCTATCTCTACTTCAAGCCAGCATTCATATTTTTTTTGATCTTCCCAAATTGCTGCCATTTCTGGTCGTGAATATCTTGAAATCATTAGTTTGCTCCTTTAATCCCATACTTTTGTTTTTTCGATCTCAGAAAGTGTTTCTTCAACGTTATTAGTCAAAATTGTAACATGTCCCATCTTCCTATCATGCCGAGCATCAGCCTTGCCATAATCATGAAAATGCCACTGTAGCTTTTCTGAAACCAATTTTGCTGCTCCTGCAACATGCTGCCCGAGGATATTGACCATAACAACCGGTTCTAGTAATTCAATTTTTGGCATTGGCCAGTTACAAATTGCTCGGTTGTGTACGTCAAACTGTGAAAAATTGCATGCCTCAATTGAATAATGCCCCGAATTATGTGGACGTGGGGCAAGTTCATTTACATAAAGTTCACCATCTTTGCCTACAAACATCTCCACACCAAGGATACCACACAGATTAATCTTGGTCGCAATTTTTTCGGCCATCTTTTGTGCTTTTTCTTGTAGAACATGCGAAATTCTTGCAGGTACAATACTCTCATGCAAAATCTGATTTCTATGAATATTCTCACTTGTAGGAAATAGCGAAATTGCACCATCAACATTTCTTGCAACCATTACAGAAATTTCCTTAGAGAACTCAACCCAATCCTCAAGTATGCACTGTCCTTGTTCAATCAGTTCAGGTGCTTCGGCCAAATCTGCAGCATCATGCAGCACCAGCTGTGCTTTTCCATCATAGCCGCCTTGACATGTCTTTAAAACCGCGGGATATCCGAACTTTTGAATTGCTTCCTTTAAGTCAGTAATAGAGTTAATTGCTGCAAAGGGGGTTACCTTCAGGCCGCTATCTGCTAAAAATGTCTTTTCATTTAATCTATCTTTAGTAATTGCTAACAATTTTGTTCCCTGAGGAACTGAAACCATCCGTGTAACATCTTCTAATGCTTTTAAATCAACGTTCTCGAATTCATATGTTAATACATCTGAACGTGCCGCTAGTTCCTCAATTGCAGAAATATTTTCATATTCTGCAACAATTTGGTCATCAGAAACCTGTCCTGCGGAACAATCTGGATTAGGATCTAAGATCAGTACACGAAAACCTGCGGATTTAGCGGAAAATGCCAGCATCTGTCCTAATTGTCCTCCACCAATAATCCCAATTGTTTGTCCTTGCGTAATCATCTTAGACAAGAGTCTCACCACTCTTCACTGCTTTATCATGCATCTCTTTACGATAGCCTGTAAGCTTTTGTGCAACCTGAGAATCAGTAATCCCGAGTATCTGTAATGCTAACAATGCCGCATTTTTCGCCCCAGCAACACCAATTGCAGTCGTTGCCACTGGGATTCCAGCAGGCATTTGCACAATAGATAATAACGAGTCAAGTCCACTAAGTGCATGGCTTTGAACGGGTACTCCAATCACTGGTAAAATCGTATTTGCTGCAATCATTCCAGGAAGATGTGCCGCACCACCAGCCCCTGCAATTATTACTTTGATTCCATTATCTGCAGCACTATTGGCAAAATCAAACATTTCCTGTGGCATTCTGTGTGCTGAAATAACTTGTTTGTCAAAACTAACACCAAATTGTTCTATTATATTGGCCGCTTCTTTCATTGTTTCCCAATCAGAAGAGCTTCCCATTATAATACTGATTTCCTTGCTCACCGTTATCCCTCCTAAAGTACAGCCTTAGCTTAGCAAAGGATATAATAATTGTCAAAGCTAAAATCGAACTTTATTTGTAATAATTGTACATTCATACGCATTAAGCTAGTATATCACCTTAATTATCTCAAAAAAAACTTTTTATTTCGTATTTTATTTTGTAATCATAAAAAAAAGAAAATCTACTAATGAGATTTTCTAATTTATTAACTCTTTTTTATTCTTGCTTACTTTGATTAATCTTCTGCGGCGTTCATTGCTTCTAAAATGATTTCAAGTTGTTCACGTTCTTCTTCAACATTTCGTTTCTTTTCATCGTAAGCATTCAATAAGTGGCGTCCACGTTTTGAGTTGCTAATCCTCGTACAAACTTCGTCAAGTTCAGCAATTTTAGCAACTGTCTCTTGATAATCGTGTAAAATATCAAACTTATTACCCATGACAAAAGTCCTCCCAAAATTAGTTAATTTATCGACTTGAATAATCTAACACTTTTTGTCATGTTTGTGAACAGTTTTATGTTACGATTTCGTTACAAAATTGCTTTCTTGAACACAAATTATCTATACCAATTTTGCACTTTTGACATTCTTTTTTTTCATTATTTTGTCAACATCTCGTGCAATCATTAATTCTTCATCGGTTGGAATCACAAGAGCCTTGACTTTTGAGCTACTTGTAGAAATCACAATGTTCTCTCCCCTTAATAAATTTTTCTCTTCATCAACCTCAATTCCCATGTAGGACAATCTTTTCAAAACTGCACTTCTGATTTCCGCAGAATTTTCTCCAATCCCTGCCGTAAATATTATTCCATCAACTCCACCCATTTCAGCAGTATACGAGCCGATATACTTAACAATATCCTTGACAAAAATATCAACAGCAAGCTGTGCACGAGAATTTGTAGTGCTTTCTTCCATGACATCACGCATATCGGATGATACTCCCGAAATACCCAATAATCCTGACTTCTTATTCAAATCGTAAATTGCTTCAGGCATAGAATGCATATCTAATTTTTGCATCATAAATGCTATCATTGCAACATCCGTATCCCCAGAACGAGTAGCCATTGTAATTCCAGTTAAAGGAGTAAATCCCATTGAAGTATCGAAGGATTTACCATTCTTAATAGCACAAATTGATGCTCCTGCTCCAAGATGACAGCTAATTAGTTTGAGTTCCTTTAATGGACGCTTTAACATTGAAGCAGCGACATCTGCGACATACCGATGACTAGTCCCATGTGCCCCATACCTTCTTACACCATATTTTTGATACCATTCATATGGTACGCTAAAGATGTAATTTTCTTTTGGCATAGTCTGATGAAAGGATGTATCAAAAACCGCTACTGCTGTTGCAGTTGGAAGAATTTTCTTAAATGCTTTGATTCCCATCAAATTTGCTGGATTATGAATTGGAGCATACTCGGCCAATGAATTAATTTTTCGGATAACTTTACTATTAATCGCGACCGACCGTTTAAAGTATTCACCACCTGCAACAACACGGTGGCCCACACCTTTTATTTCTGAGAATTCATGAATGATTTCCAGATTAAGCATTAATCCCAGTAGACGCTTAACAGCATATGAATGATCTTTTATTTCTTCATTGGTTTTAAATTCTTCATCAGCGCCATACTTGATTTTTATTGCTCCCTGCGCTAAGCCAATCCTATCAAAAAGGCCTTGTGCTAAAACTTGTTCTGTGTTCATTTCAAACAGCTTAAACTTTAAACTCGAACTTCCAGCATTAATTGCAATTATCTTTGACATGGGAATTCCCCCTCATTATATTCAAAGCGCTTACACAATAATAATATACCAAATTTTAAAATATTTTTCACTAGTACTAATGCGGATTTAATAATTATTCAACAAGTTTTGCCTTTCATTCTCCACGAAAAAACATTACAATTAATCTTAGTAATTTTTACGGAGGATATTAATGGACTACAAAAAACAATTACTTGATACATTGATTACTAATACAGAGCTCGCCGAAATCTTTGAGATTTTGAAAAAGGAACATTTAAGCACTGCATTTGTCTGCAGCGGAGCTCTTCGGACAATCGTTTGGAATAACCTGTCATCTCAGAAAACCAATTTGGTTTTAGAAAACATTGATGTACTATATGCTGATTCCAGCGAATCATATGAGCAATTCTTAACGAGAAAAGCAATTTTCTCACAGAAATATTCCAAATATCTGTGGAATCTTGAAAATATCCGTTTGAATGATGCAAAATCAATACAACCATTCGGAAAAGACATTGAGTCAGCGCTAAAAAATGTACCCGAAACTTGTAATAGCATTGCTCTAAATTTAAATGACGCTGAATCTACCATCATTTCACCATTTTCTTTGGAACATCTCTTTAATTTTGAGATCCATCCAACTCCGCGTTTCCAATCTGATAAAACATTACTTGAGCAATATAAAACACGTGTTATTAATAAAAAATGGCAGGTCAAATGGCCAAGACTCAGTTTCTTTGTAGACTAGCCTGATGTGGACAAAATAAATATATATGCTTGTTATTGGTAATTTGAAATCGGACGGAAAATTTTGACTTATGAAACATTTTTATATGGAATAAATAAAGGGACTGGATCAAAATATAACTTTTGACCAGCCCCTGTTTTTTATAATAGATTTAGTTTTCTTTGTTCTTCTTTCCTAAATATGAATTTCTAATCCCATACGAAAAATAGATTATCAATCCAATAAAGAACCACAACAGCGCATATAGCTTAGCATCGTTTCCTAATCCCCAAAAAACACCGAAAGCACCAAGAAAGGCTAATGCTGGTAACACTGGATAAAATGGCATTTTAAAACTTGGTTTTGGTAAATCTTTACCCTCACGCGAACGTACAGCGTAAATCCCTACAGAAACGAACATAAATGCGATCAACGTTCCCGCAGAAATCAATTGTGCTAAAAATGCAAATGGAAACAATGCACCAATTACAATACCAATCGTTGAAAGTGTAAGTGTTGCATTATTAGGCAATTTGTCCTTGTTTAACTTTCCTAACCATTTTGGAAGCATACCGTCTCTACCAAATGAGTAAAGTAAACGCGATCCCGCCAACATCATTCCTATTAAAGCTGTAAACATTCCCATAACAGCAATTGTTTGTACGACTGTTGCAACAATTGGGTGTCCGCTTTGACGCAATGCCCAGCCAATTGGTTCAGCATTATTAGCATAGTTAGTATACTTAAACATTCCTACAATTACTAATGACACAACCACAAATAATACAACAGCAATCAAAAGTGAGCCTAAAATTCCACGTGGCATTGTTTTCTGAGGATCCTTCGCTTCAGCTGAATTTGCTGCAATTGAATCAAACCCGATATACGAAAGAAAAATTGCTGAAATTCCGGCATATATTCCTTGCCATCCGCCAAAAGCGGAGCCATCCGCATTTAGATGATACTTAGGAATAAATGGCGAATAATTAGCCTTATGCAAGGCAGTCATTCCGACGATTACAAATAGAATAATTGCAAGAACTTTAAGAACAACCAAAATATTCTCAACACGTGCTGCTCCTGAAACACCTCTTGATAATAAAATAGCAACTATCAAAACTACAACCATGGCTACCAAGTCAATAATTCCGCCCTCAGTCCCAAAAGCATTGGCAAGCTGTTTTGGAAAATTGACACCGAGTGGTTCTACTAATCCGCGAAAATTTGCAGATATCCCAGAGGCTACAAAGGCAACTGCAATGAAATATTCCGCTAAAAGTGCCCATCCTGCAATCCACGCAAAAAACTCACCAAAAACAACATTTATCCATGAATATGCAGAACCTGCAAATGGCATGACAGAAGACATTTCAGCGTATGCAAATGCCACAAGTCCTGCAACAACAGCTGCCAGTAAAAAAGAAATAACAACGGCTGGGCCCGCATGTGTAGCTGCGACCACTCCTGGAAGAGTGAATATTGAGGTAGAAACAATCGTTCCAACACCTAATGCCAAAAAATCTTTGACAGTCAGTACTTGAGACAAATGCGCATCTTTAACTTGATAAACATTTGGATCTTCTTTTAAAAGCAATCTCTTTAAAAATTTTCCCATTAAAACTCCTCCAATAAATTAATAAATAATAAAATTATATCAAGAATATTAGAGAAGTCAACCACTAAACTAATTTTTATTTATCAAAAACTCATTTAATCTTAATAAAAGTAAGTTTGTTTTCCATATTGTTTCTTTTGTTAATATAGAAAAAATATATACCTTAGTTATTAATTAACAATTTTTGCATAAAAATTACTGGCGCTGCTATTATTAAAAAGCAGTGTTTCATAAAGCTCAAAAAAGAATTTAATAAAATATCTCTTGTATCATTTTCTTGAGCTGCTCTTCTTTTTGATCTTTTTAACATCTGGTCAGTCGCATCAGCCTCTTCAGGAGTTTCTGTTTTTTCAACTGTTCTTTTTGTTCGACTCATAGTATCAGCAGTGACATTGACATCTTCTTTCGCTCCAATATGCATCATATTACAAGGGTTTAATAATAAAAAATTGCTAATTAAATAATAATCCAGCACTAGCTTCCAACTAGTTGGAATAACTAATTGTGCCAATGCCAATAAAATAACAAATGATACCAAACTATTAATTAAAATTCTACTATACTTTGCAAAGTTTCCCATTTTCCATTCCTCAATTCATCTTATCCTTCTTGATGCTTAAATTAATATCTCTTATACATAATTTATTTCACTAAAAAAGCTAAGGTTAAGAAAATCACCCCAGCTTTATTTCCTTACTTACCTTTAATTATAACTTTATGAGCTCGGTAAAGACTTTCCGATTTACCAGATTTATATAAATTACTGCAATAGTATACAAGTCTAGAAAATAAATCAATAGTCCCATTGAGCCATACAGCATCATAACAATTGATATCCAAAATAGGCACTGACTCAAAACAGTCCATTTTTTTCTTGTCTTTATCGCATCAACAATTTCTTTATTAGTAGATTCAGTAAGTTCAATTTCCTTACCCTTACTTAATTTATCACGTAGTTTTTTCACCATCAAACCTAACCTAATATTATATGCCATTAATAGTATTAAACTAAATAAAGCAATCATTTCTAGTGTTGACATCATCATTACCTCACTTTCAGCCTACAACCAATACATCACACCTTGCGGCCCTGACAACACCATCTGTCACGGAGCCCACGAATATGCGTCCCACCGCAGACATACCAGTTTTTCCCAAAATAATTAAATCTACTGGGTAATCTTCTAAAAAATCATGGGCAATCACAACTTTTGGAGAACCGAATCTTACATGAACATCAACATGAGAAAGGCCTTCTTCCTTTATAATACTTTTCTTTAGCTTTTCAAGATATTCCTGTACTGCCTCAAAAGTAGAATAAATAATATCACCCGACATGCTGACAATTCCACCAAAGTTATTTGTGAATTGTCTTGTATCAATCACATTCAGGATCTCGATTTTTCCATTATTTCGTTTTGCTACTTCAATTGCCCTTCTTAACGCTTTCTCTGCATTTTTTGAACCATCAACGGGAACTAGAATACTATGATATTTTTGTTCCATTGAGCTCACCCCTTATTCCCTGCAACCATTATAACATCACTATTCCAACTTTTTACTTTAACTAACTGCTTCATTAAGCAATCTTAATCTTCAAGATATAAATGGTTACGTTTTCTTTACTTAATTTTAAATGTTATTCAAATAGTATGCAAGTGTTTCGTTTTTTATCCTTTTATTTAATAGAAGTTTGTTGTATAATATTTTAGTGTTATTGTTTATTGCCCTCGTGGCGGAATTGGCAGACGCGCAGCGTTCAGGTCGCTGTTTGGGTTTCCAAGTACAGGTTCGACTCCTGCCGAGGGCATACTTTATGCATTTTATGCAAACAAAAAAGCCTTAAAACCAACGTTTTAAGACTTTTTTGTTTGCATATTTTCTGTAAGATATCTTATGTTGTATTCTTGTCGCTGTAACCCATTAGCTTCCCTTATTATACCAAAAATATACTTCTTTATAACCCTATCATGCTCCACACTTGATCATTTTTGTGCTTATCATTAAAAATGTTTGCTATGACAAAAAAGCCACATGCTTTGAGTTCCTCACAATTATTAGATAATAAGGCTATCATTGTGGGGCACTTCATAGGAAGTGTGACTTTAATTTTAAGTGCAAAATAACTACAAAGTAACTATGCTATATCATAAACTTACGTAAAGAATCAGCTTTTATTACCTTAACCATTGTGAAATCCCTTTAGAACTCGAATCCATGATCTTCTCATTTAAAAAAATGGTATCCTGAACTAGTTAGTTCTTATCTTCTGTAGAACGATAAAAGTTTCTCCCGTCCATCCCAAAAATTCTTTCAGAAAACGTGCCAGGTTCAGTATGCTCAAGCGTTCCCTTTAACATCTGAATAGAGGCATCCAATTGATCAATTTGATGCAATACTTCGGCCTCTAAAATGTGAGGTTGAACTGGTGATCCATATTCCAATAACCCATGATGTGATAATATCATATGGCGAAGTAAGATCATGTCTTCACTTTCAAGATCAATCTTCAACTTATCAGCTGCTTTAATAATCTGTTCATCAATAAGTACGATATGTCCTAGCAAATTACCTGCTAAAGTATACTGTGTTGCAACGGGGCCAGATAATTCGATTACCTTGCCCAAATCATGCAAGATTGTCCCAGCATACAGCAATGGAGCATTAATATTATCATATTCCTTAACAACAGCATGTGCTAAACGCAACATTGATATTGTGTGAAAGGCAAGCCCTCCCGCAAATGCATGATGATTTTTCTTAGCCGCAGGATAGCTGAAAAATTGATCGTGATATTCAGTCAAAAGGTATCTTACAATCCGATTCCAATTTGCATTTGTAATTTCAAAAAGCGTAGCATTAAACTCATCTTCCATGTCATCCACAGAAACAGGAGCCTTTTTTACAAACGAATTGACATTATTCGGTTCTTGTTCATTTGCCAAGCGCATCTTAAATATTTTAACCTGAGGATTTCCTTGGTAAACTTCCCGCTTACCCTTAACAAAAACTATTTTTCCTGGTACAAATGATGCAATATCATTATCAGATGCATCCCAAAACTTTGCACTTATTTCACCCGAACTATCGGCAAACATAAAAGCAATAAATTTATTACCATTCTTTGCAATCCGGACATCTGCAGACTTTATCAGCATGAATAATTCCATACTTTCGTCCACTGCATAGTCATATATTTTATTTTGACTCAAACTTAATCCTCCTTTTATTTTCTAAATAACCAAAATTCCTTCGTTACTTACCTTATCACATATGGCAGAAATATCGACTGTAAAACATAATATTTGTGTTTCAGTACTGATTTCTAACAATAAATCAATAATTTGGAACTTACGCTTTCTGTCAAAATTTACGAATCCATCATCTATTATAATTGGCAACCCAATTTTTTTGTTGAAAGTAACTACAAATGCTAGTCTCATCGATAGGTATAATTGTTCTGCCGTCGCTCTTGATAGTTCTGTAACCTTAAAACTTTGATTATCGCTGGTCTGCAAAATAAATTGGCTTTCTTTTAAAATAATACTAGTAAAATGCCCCCTAGTTAATCTTTCAAAAAAATTGGTGGCAAGATTAATTACCTGTGGCAATCTATTTTTGGATAACTTACCTAAGTAATCATCCAGCCATCTGTCAGTAAGAGACAATGCTAACCATTCTTCAATCTTTGTATTAATCTGTGCTCTTTGATTTGCTGCCTCCTGCTGTAAGACAGCTATCTCATTTGAATCCCCGATTTTTTCCAATTGAATTTTATAATTTATGACAAGTTCAAGCCGCTTATCATAATCATCCTTTTTCAACTTAAATTCATTACTAACATAATCTTTCTCTTCTTCAATCTCATTTTGGCTCGAATACTTTTTCAATTTTCCAATTACACTGCTTGGAATTTGTGATTTCAAACCATGCAACTTGCTTTCTGTTTCAATCTGATTTTGCTGTTGAAAGTATGTATTCCTCAGAACTGTAAAGTTATCATATCCAAATTCTTTGAGTTGAGTATCAAGTTGGATTTGTTCCTGCCTTAATTTAGATAGTTTATCATTTTGCTCTTGAATCAAAAATCTTTTTTTTGCCTCGTACTCGTCCTTATGATTTTGTTGTTCTTTAATTTGATTTTGAAAATTCAAGATTTTTTTTAAATTCTCTGGATAATCAGTGGAAAGTCCCAATTCTTCTTTACAAAAATCAAAATTGTTCTGCCTTGAAATCTGCTCAAGCCTACTATCAGGTTTATTATCTGAATTTTTTTTGATTGTTTTGCTAAAACCATATATTCCAACAATAATGCCTATCAATCCAATACTTTTTATTACTACGTTGGAAACAAAAAACAATATTAAAATCGATATTCCAAGTATCCCAAAAAACATCAGATTATTTTCACTATTTTTTGACTTTTTATTTCTCCTACTTAATATTTTGGTATTATCCGTCGCCTGTTTGGACTGATTTCTTGAAGAACTTAATGATACAAATAATTTATCAAAATCATCTTTATTTCGTAAATAAAAATCTAATTCTGCAAAATTTTTTTCTTCTAATTGTGATTTTACATGTGCCATTTGTTTTTCTAAGCTGTTAAGTGTCTCTTCAATTGCATTGATTTTATTATTTTGAAGCTGTATTTGTTCAAATACTGCCAGTGTAATTTTTGCCTTATTACCTGTAACCATTTTTGAGGTACTCAACATCTCTTGATATGAATCCCATGAAGAGATTAGCTGCTGCAGCTCTAATACTTTCTGTTCATATTGTCCTTTTTCCTGTTGAAACAGTGAATTTTGCTCCTGCAACTCGACAATTTTCTCTTCAAGCTGCTTGGACTCGTCCATTCTATTAATTAAATGTTGTAAGTTTTTTTGCTGCCTATCATAGTCTTTGAGCATAACATTAATTTTAGGGACTCTGCCATTAGGTTTATATAATTCTCCAGCTGCCTTCAAAAACTTCTTTTGCATTTCAAAGATTTCTTGACTGCCACTGGTTGCAATGCTGTAAAAATTTCTCTCGAGTTCATTAGGCTTTAAATCCAATATTGCACGTAAACCAGTTTGATTTACAGCATAAATTTCATTGAATAGCTGTTTATCGATTCCTGATAACCATTTCTTTAATATACTTTCTGGAATTTTTTCATCATTTTGTTTGTTTACTATTGATAAATTATTGCCTTTATCACTGTTGATGCGCTCAATCAAATACTTTTGCCCATGTTGTAAAACTACTAAATTGCCACCATAGATACTACCTTTTTTGGGTACATAACTCTCATTTTTTTCTCGTTTAGTTGGGAATCCAAATAAAATTGAGCTAATAAATGACATGAATGTAGACTTACCGGACTCGTTTTCCCCCGTAACAACTTGAAAATCATTTGAAATATCAAAATGACGATCAACAAAGCGACCATATCCGTAAATGTTAGCTTCTAAAATCTTCATAGTCATCAACATCCTCAATCAAATTTAACTTTGCTTTTTCTAAAATTTCCTTGGTTACATCTTCATTTTTAAAATGATCATCAATGAATTCAAAATTCTTTAATTTACCTAATAGATCACTAATTACTTCTTTATTAAAAACATCATCTTTAACTTTTTCCAAAATTTCTTGGTCTAGGCGAATAGTTTCGGCAACTGTAACTATTTCATAATTTATTTTTCGAATGAAAACTTCTTTGTTTACACTTCTTCTTAAAGTACGCAAAAGATATTCATTTTGAATATTTGCCAACAATTCAGTATTTTTTGCATTTATTTTCAAATTAATACTAATCACTGTCAATTTGTTATTTCCACTTGTTTTATGCTCTATATCTTGGATTAATTCAGCCTCTACGTCCTCATACATCTGAACTTTTGAAATACTCTTATCTATATTTTCCCATTTAAGCCCATCGATTTTCCTAAATTCAGGACAAAGCCGCCCATCGATTTCTCCAACCATGTAGAAACCTTTTGCTCCAACTTCCTTATTATTTCTACCTTGAAGCGAGCCAGCATATATAATTGGTGGTTTTTCATTAAGGATGCGTCGACTATGAATATGTCCCAAAGCCCAGTAATCATAATTTTTACTTAACAACTCATTCAGTCTAAATGGTGCATAATTTTGTAAACTGTCGTCCTCCACAGCAGCACCATGCAACATGCCAATGTGCCATTTCACATCAAGATGTTGGGGATAGTTCGCAATCTCACTTTTTACCCATCGTTCACCATAGCTGAATCCAGTTACAGCAATTTCGTCATTTCCAATTATTATTTTTTTAGTTGTTACCTGATTGGGAAAAATATAAACATTTTCGGGAAAATAAAAATTAACTTTATCTAAATTTTGAAAATCATGATTTCCGAATGCTATGAATACATAAATATTATGATTTTGTAGTTCTTCAAACAAGCTTTTAAGCTTAAGCTGCAAGGATAAATTAATTTGATGTCCATCGAAAATATCACCCGCAAATATTATAAAATCAACTTTCTCTGCTACAGCCACAGCAATCACTTTTGTGAGTGCTCTTATTCCAGAATTTATCAAGACTTTCAATTGTGAATCATCGATACCATCTAGGCCTTCAAAGGAACTGCCCAGATGTAAATCGGCACAATGAATAAATTTCAAATTAATCACCTCTTAATTTCAAACAATAAAAAGGGGTAGGTTCAAAATTTATATTTTGTCCTATCCCCTCCGTTGATTACATATAAATTCGTTCCACAAATCAAAATTCTTCGTCTAACTTCAAGTTAGTCACAACAAAATAACACCTTGCCTGTAGTTTTAGTCAATATCCACATTTATCCTTGATATAACTCGCTTACTGGTTTGAACATGATTTGATTAATTTCATCAATCAATTGTGCTAACGCTCTTTCTTTATTCATCAAATTCATGATCACTTCGACTTTTTCAACTTGTTCTCCCAATTCCTTAATATCATTAAGGTCAGATTCTTGAATATTTCCCTGTACCTGTTTATTCTGAAAATCAATTTGAGCTTTTTGAAATTCTTTAAATTGTTGATAAGCACTTTCATCTGCTTTAACTACATCATACGCAGCCTTTAAATCCTTGTATTCCTGTGTACTTCTTAAGTCCTTTTCTAATTGATTTGCCGAATCATATATATTGATCACAATATAGCCCCCTTTATTAGTATCCATGCCAATTGTACCATTTTAGTTCCTCAGAACTCCACATTTTAATAGTCTAATTTCCAAACCATTGTTGGATTTTTTCTTTTCCTTCACTAAATAATCCACTGGCTTTCTCTTTTAAACTATTGGCAGACTTAGAAACACTTTCTCCCGCATCTTTTAAACCATTCCAGATACTGTTTGCAGAACTGCTACTCTTTGTATTCGCAAGCCTAGTAGCAGCACTCTTGACTGAAAATGATGTTTTAGCAGTATATGGCAAAATATTCTCCATTTCATTCTTGAATAATGCCGACCCTCCGCGAACACCTTCATTATCAAGACTGTACTTTGCTGAGTCAAAACCGACCCATGTTGCTACAACAACATCAGGAGTATACCCAATGTACCAATGATCCTTATCACTTGTGGCCGTCCCAGAATCTGCCTTTGTTGTTCCCGTTTTACCAGCAATCGTGTAACCATAAGGTTTTGCATTTACCCCAGTTCCATCATTAAATACATCAATCATCATGCTTGTCATTTCGTTTGCTGTCTTCTTACTGATTATACGTTTTGAAGAGACCTTATTATTTACAATTGTTTTCCCAGAAGCATCTACAATTTTTGTAATCAAATACGGTGAGGTTTTTACGCCACCATTGGCAAATGTTGTGTACGCCTCGGCCATCTGGTATGGAGACACGCCTTTAGTCAGTCCCCCCAAGGCAAGGCTCAAATTGTCATCGCTTTTTGAGACATTTAAGCCGAATTTTTTCACCATATTATATCCATTCTGAACGCCTATCTTATTTAACAACCAAACTGTCGCAGCATTCTTACTTTCAGCAAGTGCCTTGTACATCATAATATTACCTGCATAATCATCATCTATATTGTGTGGAGTATATTTATTTGTCCCATAAGAACGTAATTTATCTTTCAATATAGAATCATAATGGTATCCTGATTCCAATGCCGGTGTATATACGGCAATCGGTTTAATTGTAGAACCAGGTGAGCGAATCAACTGTGTTGCCCTATTATATCCACGGAAAACATGGGACCCTTCCCTACCACCAACAAGTGCCAGTACACCTCCGGTTTTTGGGTCAATCGCGATTGAAGAGCCTTGTGCCTTAGTACCATCGCTTGCATTGTATGGAAATAGTGTTGAATTAGCAAAACTGTTTTGCATTTTTGTCTGATATGTCTGGTTCAATGAAGTATAAATCTTATATCCGCCATTCATAATTTCGGTTTCACTCAATCCATACCTGCTAATTGCTTCACTAATTACTGCATCAAAATAGTATGGATACTTATAACCAGATTCGTATTGATAATTGTCATGAACAGTCATCGCAACCTGCTTATACTGTTTTGCTTGAGCTTCTGTGATCTTTTTATTTTCGACCATCAGCCCCAGAACAACATTTCGTCGGTCTGTCGCATTTGTTAGATGATCAATCGGATTATATTTCGTTGGATTGGTAAGCATTCCTGCTAAGGTAGCAGCTTGCCCCACAGTAACATTTTTAGCCGAAACACCAAAATATTTTTCTGCAGCATCTTGCACACCCCAGACGCCATTTCCAAAATAGGCGCTGTTTAAATACATCTCTAAAATTTCTTTTTTGCTATACTCATTTTCAACCTGCATCGAGATAAAAATCTCTTTTGCTTTACGTGAAAAAGTCTGTTCTTGTGACAGGAACGCATTCTTGACTAATTGTTGTGTAAGTGTACTACCTCCACCGCTAATATAATTTCTGCCTAATATCTTATTTTTTAATAACAATAAGGACGCACGTCCGATACCCTTGAACGAAAAACCATACTCGTGATAAAAGTTCCGATCTTCAGTTGACAAAACAGCATCAGTAATATTGGACGAAATATTATCCATATCCACCCACGTGCCCTTTTGAGAGTACAAATATCCTGCTTTGTTACCCGAGTGGTCATATATCTCTGTCGTTTGTTCCAACTCATCTTTCAAATTTCCAACATTTGCAGTCTTAGCAATAAAGACCAAGTAAATACTCATTATCAAAAATAACGCTAAACAAACGATGATTAGCCAGCGAATTAACTGATATCTTCTAATTTTATTTTTTAACCATTTACCAAATTTTTTGAAGAAGTACTTCACTTTACTCAACAAATTTTCTAAAAAAGAACCATTTCCCATTGTTTTAATCCAATCCTTTTACAAGTATTTCTATGATTTTATCATACTTGTAAATAATGCTCATTTTTGAAACAAAAGCGTTAAAAATAATTAAAAATTGCTTTACTCTCATGATCTTCCAATTCTCAAATATTTATTGAATAAGTCATTCATGATTTTAGCGTCTTCCTTGTTCTTACTGATAACCAAAATAGTATCATATCCGGCAATTGTTCCAACTACCTCTTCTTTTTTAAGATCATCAATAATTGCAGATAAAACATTGGCGGTTCTAGGCAATGTATGTACAACATTCATTGTTTGTACCAATGTAACATCTGTCACCGAATCAGAAATTGCAGCATACATCTTCTCTTCTTCAGAAGGTGAGTTTCCTTTGAAAATAGTATACCGGATACGTCCACTCCCATTTGGTTCTTTAATAATTCTCATTTCTCTTATATCTCTTGAAATAGTTGCCTGTGTTGCCTTGATACCCTCCTGAGCTAGGACATCCATTAATTCTTCTTGGGTTCCAATCTCATTTTGTGTGATTAATTGTTCGATTTTAGCCTGTCTAACTTCTTTTTTCATATTAACTAACCTCATAAATTCATTTTGGTTTCATTATAGCAAAAAAAGTCTATCACTTCGAATCTTATCCCACATTATAAATAGTCTTTATATTTCCTAGAAAAAGAATACGTAAGCCGTTCCTTCCCAGCTGTACCAACTAATAAATTTTCATTTCTCAACATTCTATAGGTTTTTCCTACAGTCTCTCGTGTAGTTCCAGCAAGATTAGCAAGTTTCGTCTGCGTTAACCACCTAGGAATAACATATTCAAAAGATTCATTTATCATACCGAATTTTTTGCTCATATGTTGTAACATCAAAATAACCCTCATCTGTGGTTGAGCATACGAATTTATCATATTACATTTTAAGAAATCAGCAATAATATTACTTTTTTTGTCATCCAAAAAATTCTCAATTGCGATATCGTTATGAACCATTTTTTCAAAATCATTTTTCGTTATTGCTACAATTGTTATATCTGTACAGGCTACCAGATTAAAATTTCTTAAGGTACTTTTCAAAATCATCGAAAACGGCAAGAATTCATTCTTCCCCAAGAAGAATGATCCTTCAGCCTCCCCATTGCAACTATACACATTTATATTAACTATTCCTTGTGTCAAAAAAAAGAATCTTTGTTTCCTGTTGCTATCAAATATTAATCTCTCACCACGTTTATACCGTAATACCACTGATTTTTCTAAAATTGAAAGTACTCTTGCTTCTTCAAATAACGAAAATAATTCCTTTTTCCTTAACTCACAAAGCACCAAGCTTAAATTATCCTGTTGCATAAGCCCCTGATTTTCCATATTATCCCCCCTTATATAGATTATATTCTATTATATTAAATAAAAATATATATTTATTTAATATAATAACTATTACTTTGCATATAACTACGCAAAAAAAGAAATTTAGCATATTATCCATCAAGAATGAATAGTACGTTAAATTCCTTTTGACTTTCTTATTTTATTGATTTATTCATTATCCAGTGGTAGTTCAGTTGAAATTTCAGCAGTTTCTCCTTCATCTGCAATTCCATATGCCTGTCTTACTTTCAACATAATTTCGTGCATAACTTCAGGGTTATCTGCTAAATATTGTTTTGCATTCTCTCTGCCTTGACCAATTCGATCTTCACCATAAGAATACCAAGAACCACTTTTCTTAATAATATCTTTTTCAACTGCCATATCAACAAGCTCACCAGTTTTTGAAATTCCTTCACCGTACATAATGTCAACTTCCGCACGTTTAAAGGGTGGAGCAACCTTGTTCTTTACAACTTTTATTTTTACACGGTTACCTATAATTTCAGTTCCATCTTTTATCTGTTCAGCTCTCCTGACTTCCAGACGAACAGTTGAATAAAACTTAAGTGCACGACCACCCGGTGTAATTTCTGGATTACCAAACATAACTCCGACTTTTTCACGAATTTGGTTAATAAAAATCGCAATCGTTTTTGTTTTGTTAATAGTCCCAGACAATTTACGTAACGCTTGTGACATCAATCTTGCTTGTAAGCCAACATGAGCATCACCCATTTCGCCTTCAATTTCAGCACGGGGAACCAAAGCTGCAACAGAATCGATAACGACAATGTCAATCGCACCTGAAGAAACAAGTGCGTCCGCAATCTCTAATCCTTGTTCACCAGTATCTGGCTGTGAAAGAAGCAATTCATCAATATTGACACCTAGCTTTGTCGCATAAGCTGGATCCAACGCATTCTCAGCATCAATATACGCTGCCACACCGCCATTACTTTGAACTTCGGCAACAGCATGAAGTGCCACTGTCGTTTTACCTGAGCTTTCAGGTCCGTAGACTTCAACGATTCTCCCACGAGGATATCCGCCGACGCCAAGAGCTTCATCAAGTGCAAGTGAGCCACTTGAAACTGTTGAAATTTGTGTATCGGCCTTTTCGCCCATACGCATAATCGATCCCTTGCCAAAATTCTTTTCTATCTTTTTCAACGCAGCATCAAGAGCTGCTTGTCGTTCATCAGCCAAATTTACTCCTCCTAATAATACCGTATAAACAATTCTTTACAGTCTTATAATACAGATTAATTCTAAAAAAAGCAAGCCAAAAACGAACAAAAGTTCGATATTAAAGAGACCTTCTTATGTAATCAAGACCAGATAATACCGCTCTTTCTCTTATAAAATAGCGATTACTTGAGAAATGATATAACTTTGCAGTTGTTTTCTGACCTTTCATTGCAAGACCTATCCAAACCGTTCCAACTGGTTGTCCTTCTAATTCTGTGGGACCCGCAACTCCGGTAAAGGAAATTCCAATATCTGTTCCAAGTTTTTCTCTTACAGAATCAGCCATTTCTTTGGCTGTTTGTTCACTCACAGCTCCTTCATTTTCTAATGTCTCATGAGAAACACCTAACAAATGTTCCTTAGTTTGGTTTGAATAAGTGACTACTCCACCATAAAACACAGTTGAAACACCAGGAACACTTCCTAGAGTAGATTGAAATTTACCAGCAGTGAGACTCTCTGCAGCTGCAATTGTCAGTTTGCTTTTTTTTAATTGATCCACTACAACTGCGACCAAACTATTATCGTCGCCGTATCCATACATAAATTCACCAACACGTTCATTTATCTCGTTCTCTAGTTCATCTAACATTTTTTTAGCAACAGCTTCTGTTTCACTACTTGCCGTTAACCTCAAAGTAACCTCGCTGGTTTTTGCATATGGTGCAATCGTCGGATTAGATTGTCCATCAATTAAATCAGCTAATTTTGTAACCAACATTGACTCACCTATTCCGAAAAAGCGTAATACTCTTGAAAATAATCGATGATCATTAAAATAAGTCTCTTGCAGTCTTGGCTGTGCTTGATGAGCGAACATTGGTTTCATTTCACTAGGCGGACCAGGCAACAACAAAAAATCCGTTCCATTTGCATTCTTAAAATAATTTCCTACTGCAAATCCAGTTTCGTTTTTTAAAGCAATAGAATCTTGAATATAAAGTGCTTGTATTTTGTTGTTCTCAGTCATTGTTTTTCCAGTTTCAGCATAATAGCGCGTAATTTTAGCCATCGCTGCTTCATCTTCAACAAGATCTTTTCCTAAAAACTCTGCAACAGTTTGTTTTGTTAAATCATCTTTTGTCGGTCCAAGCCCTCCTATCAAAATTACAAGCTCACTCCTAGAGGCAGCCCTCTTAACCTCACCTAAAAGACGTCCTTCATTATCTCCAACTACAGATTCAAAATAAACATCAATCCCCATGTCTGCCAACCTTTTTGCAACAAAAGTAGCATTAGTATTAACAATCTGTCCTAAGAGAATCTCTGTTCCAACCGCGATTATTTCTGCATGCATTATTAAATGCCTCCCACTAAATTGTATACACGCAAAATTTTAAAAAAACAACCAATCTTTGTATTCAACAATACAGGATTAGTTGTTATTGACTATTTATCAAATGAATCCGCAAATATTTCCCTACTATTCACAAAATATTCGATACCTGAATATACGGTAAAGAATAAACAAATATATAACAAAATTTCCCCAACAGGAATACCTATAGCCGCAAAAAATATGTTATTCAAAAACAGAAAAATAATTGATAACATTTGGGTCGTCGTTTTAATTTTTCCAGGCATTGCAGCTGCAATAACCTTACCATCATTCTCAACAACGATTAAGCGTAGCCCAGTAACGGCAAGCTCACGGCAAACAATTATCGCTGCCACCCATGCAGGTACCTTACCAATTGAAACTAAAATAATAAAAGCTGTCATCACAAGCATTTTATCGGCCAAAGGATCAGCAAATTTACCAAAATTTGTTACCAAATGCTGTTTGCGAGCAATCTGTCCATCAGCAAAGTCTGTAATTGAGGCAACTGCAAAAATTATTGCACCTAAAATCTGTGTGGTAGGAATCATTGCACCGCCAATTGAAGCTGTTCCCCAGTCAAGTGGCAGTAACAAAATTAACATAAAAATTGGAATTAAAATAATACGTATCACCGTAAGTTTATTTGGTAAATTCATTAGAAAACAGGCCTCTCAATCCTTTTTTATACTAGTACTTTAAAATACTAGTCCTCTAAATTAATTGTAATCGTCCTAACTGTCAAAGAACTGTTGTCCTTCTTATAATTAAACTTCTTACCATTAATTGTCAGTGTAGTAGCTTCAGAATTTCCCAAGTTAATAGTAATTGCTGTTGTTCCACTTGGTAAGCTAACTTCATGACTTTCCCCACTGCTTAAAGTTCCTTGCCATTGCTGTGTGCCGTTTGAAGATACCGCACTCCAAGCCTTGCTGCCATCAACTGCAAATTTAACGGTGTTTGTACTTGCAGGTTTAGTCATCGTATATACAAATTTCGACCCACTGCTTGAAGCTAAACTAATTTTTGACTTGCTGCTCTTCTCTTTTTTTGTCTTCGAACTACTCGACTTCTTAGAATTCTTTGAAGATGACTTCTTACTTTCGCTCGAAGATGATGAACTTGAACTTGAAGTTGAACTTGAACTTGACTTCGAATCCTTTTGTGAAGAAACAGAAACCTTCGAACTGCTCTCAATTTGCTGTGTTTGTGCATCCTCTTGATGCTTACTCCATGCAACATAATAAATAGACCCCAGTATCACTACCACTACCGCAACAACAATGATAGTGGGAAGATAGCCTAAAAAGCGATTAACCTTATTGGATTTCTGGATACTCTCGCGAGTAACCTCGCTTCGGGTTTTTGCAGTCTTCTCGACCGCGTCACTAGCTGTTGCCTTTTGGCTTTCAAATGCACTTAAAAATTCTGTTGGATCTACATCAACACATTCTGCATACTGCTTAATAAACGCTTTGACATAAAAATCTCCTGGTAATGCTTCAAAACGTTCATCTTCAATTGCAATCAAGTATCTCTTTTGAATTTTTGTGATTTGTTGTAAATCATCTAAGGTATATCCCTTTTCAATTCTTGCAGCTTGTAAACTTTTTCCAATTTCAACCATTTTTAACTCTCCAATATTAGCTTATATCTATAATTATCTAATCTACATCAAGTATATCATAGACAGTTAAATATATTAATTAAGAATTACTTATTTCAACCAACCACCAGTTACATAAATCGTCTGACCCGTGAGATACCTAGCGTGTTCTTCCAAAACTGCCCTGACCCAATAACTGATTTCATCCGCAGAAGCAAACCTTCCCATCGGAATTTGCTCATCAATTTTTTCTTTTTGCTTATCAGAAAACAACGAATTCATCTTTGTATCAACTGCACCTGGTGCAATTACATTGACAGTGATTCCAAGTGAGGCTACTTCCTTACTATAAGCTTTTACAAACGCCGATAATGCCCCCTTGGCTGTACTATAAGCTACCTCCATTGCACTACCTGAACCGCCATATACTGAACCTAGAAAAACAATTCTTCCATAACCACTTTTTGCAAGTTTGTCTTCCAATAATTGAATCAGTCTCAATGGGCTAAGTACTTGCATCTGCATGATTTCTGCAGTGTTGTCATACGCACTCTGGCTAAATAATCCGTAGTATGTTGTCCCCTGTGCAAAAATCAATGCATCCAAAGAAAACAACTGAGCCGTTATGCCTTCAACTTGTTTCAAATCATTGAAATCTGCTTTAATTTGCAAAAAATCCTGTTTTTGATACTCTGATCTTAATTTTTCAATTAATTTGTTTACTTTATTGATTTCTGTGTTTGCATGCAAATACAATGACCATCCATCTTTTGCTAAATCAACCGCAATTTTTTCACCAATATCTCCAGATGCACCCACTACCAGTGCCCATCTCATTAATCAACATCTTCTTTCGGTAAGACTTGATACACACTCATATTATCAGGTTCAATGAATTCATCAATCGCCTGCAAAATATCTTTCATTTTCAGTTCTTTCAAAATCTTAACCGCATCAAAACTCATAGCACCGTCAAATAATTTTCCTTCATATCGATTTGCAATTCCTTCAAGTGAATTCATTGACTGAATTTGTCTACCGATAAATTCCTTCTTTGCCAGTACAAATTCTACTTTTTGACCACTAATTGTTTCATTAGCACTCTTTAGCAACTCTGTCACTTTCATAATAAATTTTTCAGCGTTACTGGTTTCACCACTTATAACACAAAAATGATATCCTCGACCAACTGAAATATCGTAATCAAAGCTATCATCAATCAAGCCATTATCGTATAGTTCATTGTATGCCTCCGACGATTCACCCATCAACAAGTACATCCCAATATTTAAAGCAATTTTATACTTTAATCCCTTTTTACCAGCTGGTAATTCTATATTCCCACGAATTCCAACCGCAACTTTAGGCCGACTTGTGTCAACTCTGAGTGTGCGATAAGGAATAATGTCATATTCATCATTTATCATTGTCTTACTATGCATTATTTGAGGAGCACTAGGGAATTGCTTTTTACTTTGATTTTCTTCAATCCAGTTGATTACTTCATTGGGATTAATTGCACCTACTACAAACAAATCCATATTACTAGGCTGATAGAAAGTCCGATAACAATCATACAAGTCTTTGCTTGAGATATTTTGAATCGACTCTACAGTGCCTGCAATGTCTTTGCTTAAAGGACTGTGTGGATACAAATTTTCAACTATTCCACTATATAATCTCCAGTTATAGTCATCATTGTACATCATGATTTCCTGGGTAATTATTCCTTTTTCCTTCTCGACCGATTCCTTTGTAAAATACGGAGATTGTACAAAGTCAAGTAAGGTCTCAAGACATTTTCTGACATTCTCAACAGTTGAAAAAAGGTAACTTGTTTTTGTATATGAAGTAAATGCATTTGAATCCGCACCCAACTGTCCAAATAATTCAAAAGCATCATAGTCAGGTTTTTCAAACAACTTATGCTCCAAAAAATGTGCAACTCCGTCTGGTCTGTTCATAATTTTATTATCATCTAATGATACAAACGTTGAATCTACCGAACCATAATTTACAGTAAAGCTTGCATATGTCTTATGAAATCCCACTTTTGGGACCAGATTAACGGTCAATCCATTAGATAATACCTTTTGGTAAACTTTTTCTTCAAAATTAGGATAATCAATTATTTTCATTCTTTACTTTCCCATCTAAAAAGCTGACTGCCTCTAAATGTGCCTTTCCGGCAATCTCGGCGATATCTGCAATTGTCACACTTTTTATTTTCTCAATCCACTCATTTTCTTGCAGTTCTTTATTCAATAAACCATTAAACAGTGCTCGACTAAGTAAGACACCCTGATGATCCAATTGACTTAAATAACTATTGATCAAAGATCTTTTTGCAGTCTCTATTTCTTTTTTTGCGGAGTTTCCCGCTCTTAGTTCCTCTAGTTGTTGGTTAACAATCTGTAAGACTTGATTTTTGTTTTTTGCTTCAATCCCAGTTTTAACTGATAGGAATCCACGAAAACTATCATATGAGCTGCTCGCATAATACGCCAAGCTCGCTTTTTCACGAACATTAACAAACAATTTTGAAAGCGGTTGACCACCAAATAAATCATTAAAAACTAAAGCAGCATAATACTTATTTTCTTGAAAATAGACAGGCAACGAGTATCCAAGGTTTAATTTAGCCTGACTGATTTCAAGATGATGAATACGTTCCTTAATCTGATTCTGCAATGATTGTACATAAAACAGTGGTACTTTTTCAGGATACCTATCAGAAAAATTAAGACTGGCTGCTATTTTTCTTGACTTTTCATCAGCCACATCACCAGAAATAATTATTTCGACTTGATCATTGTTAATGCATTCAATGTAATACTTGTATAGTTCTTCATTTGTAATTTTAGCCAGACTTTCAGCATCTCCAAATGAAGGAAGCGCTTGCCCGTCATCTTCAAAAAAAGCATTATTCAATTCAAGTGTCGCAAATAACTGCCTATCATCTTTGACCGAACTGATATAATCAGCTAGAACTTCCTTTTGTCTCTCAAAAGTCTTTGGATCAAAACGATTACCATCTAACAATGGTTTAAAAATAATTTCCTTTAAGAAATTGATTCCTTGTTCTAATAATTGACTATTAGTATTCAAAAAATGTTCATTAACGCATTCCAAGTTAAAGCTTAACGCATGAATATTTCCCTTTCTTTCTGTAGAAACACCAAACCCTGCACCATACATTCGTGCAAGTTCTTCTGATAATATCTTCTGACTAGGATACTTCTGACTGCTGTTTTCCAAAACACTAGCTAAAAGCAAGCGTTTGGTTAATGATTCAGACTTCAATGGAGTTATCAAATCCACTGCTATTCTAGTTGTTTTAAATTGTTTGGTTGAAATCAACGATAAACTAACACCTGGATTCAAGCTTATACGCACTTATTTTTCCTCCCTAAATATTCATAGACCTAATAATAAGCGAAAAAAATACAAAAAACAATCTTACTTTCAACATACACTCATATCTCAAAACTAATAAAGGATTGCCCAAAAGATACTTCGGCGCAATCCTTTATTTATAGCTAACCATCTTGTTTCTTGTATACCTTTCTAACTTGTTATTCTTTCGTTGTTAAATCATCATCTTTTTGCACAAACACTTTACGAGGCTTACTGCCCTCAGATGGACCTACCATACCATGAGCCTCCAACTCATCTACAAGTCTAGCAGCACGATTATAACCAATCCTGAAACGGCGCTGAAGCATTGAGATGCTGCATGATTGCTCTCTTGCAATTAACTTAACCGCATCCTCGAACAATTCATCTTCTGTATCATCAGTTTGATTTTGCTGTGTTTCTTCATCTGAGACAATTAACGACTCATCATACTCTGCAGGCTGTTGTTCTTTTACAAAAGCCACTATGTTTGCCACATCTTGATCAGAAATAAATGCACCTTGAACCCTAATTGGCTTATTAAGTCCCATTGGAAGAAACAGCATGTCTCCTCGACCTAATAATTTTTCTGCACCATTTGAATCAATAATTGTTCGTGAGTCAGTACCACTTGAAACCGCAAAAGCCATCCTTGAAGGAACATTTGCTTTTATCAAACCGGTAATAACATCGACTGAGGGACGCTGAGTCGCTAAAATCATGTGAATTCCAGCAGCACGTGCCATTTGTGCCAACCTAATAATCGCATCTTCAACTTCATTTGAAGCTACCATCATCAAGTCAGATAATTCATCAACCACAATTACAATATAAGGTAACAGTTGTTCAGCCGTCTTCATTTCCTTATTTTGCCGTTCTACCATCTCATTATACCCAGCAATGTTTCTCTGACCCGTGTTTGCAAAGAGCTCATAGCGGCGTTCCATTTCCTCAACCAACTTGTTTAGAGCCTTTGCAGCTTTTTTAGGATTTGTCACAACAGGTGTCAACAAATGTGGAATCCCATTATAGACACCCAATTCAACTTTCTTTGGATCAACCAGCATCAACTTAACTAAATGTGGCGGACAGTTCATTAATAAACTTGTAATAATTCCATTAATTGCAACTGATTTTCCGCTACCAGTAGAGCCGGCAATCAACAAATGGGGCATTTTGCCTAAGTCAGCCGTAACAAGATTGCCTGCAATATCTCTTCCTAGGGGAACCTCGAGTAATTTAGAATGTTGTCTCTTTTGTTCCTCAATTATACTTCTGAACGAGACAGTTGATACTTTCTGATTAGGTACTTCAATACCAATCAATGATTTACCAGGAATCGGTGCTTCAATTCTAATGTCTTTAGCTGCCAATGCTAAGGCCAAATCATCCGTCAATCCAACAATTTTGCTCACTTTTACACCAATCGCAGGATGTAACTCATATTTGGTAACGGAGGGACCTAAGATTGCTTTTTTTATTTCGACATCAACACCAAAACTTTTGAATGTTTCCTTAAGAACCTTAGTATTACGCTCAATTTTCTTATATTCATCGCTTTGATCTTCTGCCGCAACATCTTGTAGCAATTCTGTCCCTGGTAACTTATAATCTGGATTCACTGAATTTCCAGTAATAAGCGATTCGCTACTATTATCATCTTTAGTCTCATCACCGGTTGTATCTTCAGTCTCTTTTTTTTCTGTATTCCAACTGTTAGTTTTGACAAATTCTGTCTCAGTTACAGGTTCTTGCCCTTTCATCTGTTCTTGCTCAGTATTATCTACAACACTCTGTTGTTTTTGCTGCGCAAGTTCTTTTTGTTTTTTACAATTTTTTGTTCATGTGATTTCTTATTATGCCTTTTTATCTTGCTATAGCCACTTTTAACTGTTTCAAACAGTTTTCTTAATATAACACTACAGCCTTTTATGAAGTAGTTAGCAGTAACTCCAATTACCTGTAAAACCTTAGTAAATGATACTTCAAAGAAAACACACAAACTAAGGACAGCAAAGACCGAACCAAATATATAAGTCCCTACCTGGGAAAATAAGAAATAAGCTGGAGCATAGAAGAATGCACCCAGCATTCCACCACCTACACTCGTTCCAATATCACCAGCTACTAGATCATTTTGAAGATACTGCCACGTAATATTAATAAAATGAGAATGCAAATCAAGCTTACCAAACAACATCGCATGCAAGATCAACAGCAAGGATAATATAAGACCACCTAATCCCCAAATCCAATTCTTCTTTAGCTTTGGCTCAGTTCCAAAAACTAGGAGATAGGCTCCAAGTACAACAAGTGCAGCTAAACCAATTACTGCTACATCCCCTAGAAAGATACGGAAGAGATTCAAGCACAATATTCCTAAAAACCCCAATTTAAAAATTCCAAATACACCAAAGAAAATAAAAAAGGCTCCACAAATCCTATTGGACTCTCTCTTTTTAGCCTTGATACTTGGTTTTCTTTTTCTCTGTGCCACCTTTTTCACCTCGATATATATCTGATTCAATTCTAACATAACAAATGCTCAGATATTGTCTACTTCAATTTATCATTCTCATAAAGATGCGTTTGCTCTAAATCAGGGAAATTTTGCTGTCTTAAAACTTCAAAAATTACAATTGCTGCACTATTGGATAAATTTAAGGCCCTGATATTTTTATCGTTTTGCGGGATACGAATACATTTCTCCATGTTCGCACGCATAAATGGTTCAGGTAACCCAGTCGTCTCTTTTCCAAACAAAAAATAGTGGTCCTTGTTTGTGTCGGAATAATCTGCCTGAGCGTATGACCTAGTTGCGAATTTTGAAACTAGATACAGTTCATCATTTTCACCCAGTGAGTCCATAAAAACTGGTAAGTTTTTATGATAAGTAATCTTGACCTTGTCCCAATAATCAAGTCCAGCTCTTTTAAGATATTTATCATCAGTTGAAAACCCAAGTGGCTCAATTAGATGCAGTTCTGTATTTGTTCCAGCACACGTTCGGGCAATATTACCCGTATTTGCTGGCATTAATGGTTCGAATAAAACAATATGATTTGTCATTTCAGATAGGTCTCCATTCAAAAAAATTTACAATAAAAAAGCGTAACTGTTCGGTGTGGGCACGGCGAACAGTTACGTTAAATGAAGTACAATTATGTAATGACTAACGATAAACTCGATAATCACTAAAAACCGATTTCTTGAGATTATATTACCATGCCCCTATTAAGTTTTCAAGGTTTTCTTACAAAAAAATTAACTTTTATTAGCTTTTAACAACTAAAACTGAAACATCAATAGTTATCTCATTCAATTTGTTGCTCAGAGCCTGTTCAAGTTTCTCGGAGTCTGCTCCCCAATGAAGAGGAGTCATATATACAAGATTTTCAAATAATTCCGGCGTTAATTTAAAGGAATACCTAAGTTGTTCGATTTCTGCAGCCGGATAGTTCTCCTTAAATAATTCCAACACATCATGATTACTATATGAATAGTTCTTATCGCCTTCGTCGTAAAGAAGATGTCGTAATTCAATTAGATAATTACTATTAGGAATAATTTTAATCAGTGAACCGCCTGGAGCGAGTACACGCTTGAATTCACTATATGATGAAGGTGAAAACATATCAATGACAATGTCGAATATCCCCTTGTTAAAGGGAAGCTTTGCCAGATCTGCGATACAATAAAATGCGTCACTTTCTCTTTTAGCTGCTAGATTTATTGCTCGTTTTGAAATATCAAAACCTATCATTACATCTTCGCTATTCTGCCGTTTATTTTCAATGTACGAAAGTGTTGACCCTTCACCACATCCAACATCTAATATTCGCTTCCTTTCTTCAGTACCGATAATTGATGTTATTTTTTCCGCAATTGGCTCAAAAAAACCAGCTGCCTGAATTTTTGCTCGTGAATTCCACATTCTATCGTCATCGTAATCGCTTGTTATTTGATGTGTTAGGAGATACAGTGTTCCTTTTTTTGAAAAATCAAAATTATGACCATTCTTACAGATTACGCTATAAGGTTGAGTATCTACAAAGCTCGATCTACAAACAGGACAGACAAACATATCAATATTCTGTGCAACAAAATGTAACTTTTTCTCGATTTTTTTCAAGTTCGTCTCCCTACTCTACTGGACCTTCAAATATTTTCCTGCAACAAGTTCAACTAAATCCCTTTGCTTTAAACGAACTGAACGCCCAACCTTGCCAGCTGAAACCGATATTTCTTCGTATTCTTTAATACGTTCGTCAAAATAAATAGGAAAACCCTTGCGAATATTTATGCCAATTGGCGTATTAGCTCCGTGAACATATCCTGTAATATTAATTAGTTTCTTATTATCTGCGAGATGAACCTGCTTTTTATGCAGCTGGTTAGCAATCAACTTCAAGTCGATTTCAAATTCTAATGGTAAACAGACAACAAGATAGTCATTTTCATTATCGCTTCCTTTTAACACAATAGTCTTCAAGATACTTTTGGCTGGCACTCCAACAGCTTCGGCTTCACCTAACGCATCTGCTCCTTTTTCTAACCAATTGAAAAAAACTTCCTGATATTTTACATGATGTTGATCAAGAATTCTTTCATCATTTGTTTTTTTAATTTTCTCTTTTTTTGACATTTTACTTACTCTCCTCAACATAATTCATCATATTGATTATAACCCGTACTAAGAATTTAGTCATTCTCAGAACAAAACACGAATATTTATCATACTTTTCCTATTTTAAATTTGACTTTTATCACATATTGCTGTAACTTACAATGTGTTTGTCATCTTGATAAACGTATTCACCGAATTAACCGAATTATGTGTTCAATAAAGAATGAGAGGTTTTAAAAATGTCTGTATTCGATTATGAAGATATTCAATTAGTTCCAAATAAGTGTATCGTTAAAAGTCGGTCTGAAGTTGACACCACTGTCAAGTTTGGTCCAATGACTTTTAGGATTCCTGTAGTCCCAGCAAATATGCAAACAATAATTGATGAACCACTTGCTATCTGGCTAGCCCAAAATGGTTATTTTTATATCATGCACCGCTTTGAAGAAAATAAAAGGACAACCTTCGTACAGATGATGCATTCCAAAGGGCTTTTTGCTTCAATTTCAGTTGGTGTAAAATCAAATGAATACAAATTAATAGACGAACTAGCTGAACTCAGAGCTATTCCAGAATACATTACTATCGATGTTGCCCACGGTCACTCTGACACAGTCATTGAAATGATCAAGTATATTAAGAAAAAACTTCCTGGTACTTTTGTGATAGCTGGAAATGTCGGTACTCCAGAAGGTGTTCGTGAACTCGAAAATGCTGGTGCAGATGCAACAAAAGTTGGAATTGGTCCTGGTAAAGTTTGCATTACAAAACTTAAAACCGGTTTTGGTACTGGTGGTTGGCAATTAGCTGCTGTTCGTCTCTGTGGAAAGGCTGCAAGTAAACCAATCATTGCAGATGGAGGAATCCGTCACAATGGCGATATTGCAAAATCGATTCGTTTTGGCGCTTCAATGTGCATGATTGGTTCGCTGTTTGCTGGTCATAAAGAAAGTCCTGGTGAAATCATCGAACAAAATGGTGAGAAGTTCAAGACTTACTTTGGTTCAGCATCACAATATCAAAAGGGCCAGTACAAGAATGTCGAAGGAAAGAAAGTACTAATTCCTTACCGCGGTTCTATTGCCGACACATTGCGCGAGATGCGTGAAGATTTGCAGTCGTCAATCTCTTATGCTGGTGGTCGAGAATTGAATTCATTAAGAAAAGTTGATTATGTTATCGTAAAAAATTCAATTTTCAATGGAGATAATATCTAACAAGTATTTTTAAAATAAAAGTGTAGCAAAAAGGAAGCTAGGTCAATTTAACTTTTAACCTAGCTTCCTTTTTTAATTACACGCGAACGCTTTTCATCTTGAGTCACGCTTCTTCTACATTCAAGTCTGTGTCAAGTTTAGTTCTAATAATACTTAATAACACTTCCAACAGAAATATTTGGTAATTCATATGGTTCTAAATAAATTCCGCTATGCTGTGGGTTCTCAGGAACTGGTGCAAAAAACAAAGTTGCATGACCAATCATTTCCATATTACTTTGAACTAATTCCCCAATATGTTTTATTTCATAAACCTGATCATCAATCTGAATGTTTTTCAAACTCTTAATATCTCTTTTTTTAATGTCTGAATTTATAAAATGTTGTACCACAGATACTCGTCTTAATTGGACCGATGCTGTTTCATCAAAAAGAATCATCAATGGATCGTTTTTTGAAATAGCCTCTGGCCCAATTTCAACAACCTTTGCTTCTAGCATACTACTGACCCCTTCTCCACTAAGTGTTTGTCTTTATCATTTATTGTATCACATTGTAGTCGAACTTTACTAAGTAATTGTTACCGTTTTTATAAGATATGATATACTTATAGAAAATAATAAATACTCTAAGGAGGACGTATATTGACTCAAAAAATTCTATTTGGTACTTACACTAAAAAAGCTTCTAAAGGTATCTATGAAGCAATTCTGGATGAAAATAAAAAGCGATTATCTACTCCAGAATTATTTATTCAACTAGATAATCCAACTTACCTGCAAAGCAATTCTGCTGGTCAAGTCTTTACCGTTGTAAAAGACGATGATTTGGGTGGCATCGCAAGCTTTTCTGGCAAAACGAAACCTAAACTTATCAATACACAAACAGCTGCTGGCGCACCTCCCTGCTATGTTGGATTAGATAATGAGCATCATTTGGCCTTTGCTGCAAACTATCATAAGGGTACAATTACAGTCTACAAAGTTGATTCAGATGGGGTATTAACAACTGTTAATGAAGTTAAACATACTGGTCATGGTCCACTACCAGAACAAGATACAGCAAAAATACATTTTACTGATTTGACTCCAGATAAACGTCTAGTTGTCTGTGATCTAGGATCCGATAAAGTCTATACTTACGATATTAGTGCAAACGGACAATTAAGCTTGGTTGCAACCTTTGAAACGGCTCCTGGTTTCGCCCCACGTCATATCGTTTTCCATCCAAATGGTAAATTTGCCTACCTTGTTGGTGAACTCAGCAGTCACATATCTACACTGTCTTACGACAGTCAAACTGGCAAATTTGATTTACTTCAGACACTCGTAACGATTCCCGAGACGTTTGATGCAGCTAATAACGGGGTTGCGGCAGTTCGTATTTCAACTGATGGTAAATTCGTCTATGTCTCTAATCGTGGTCACAATACAATTGCTGTGTTCAAAGTCAATCCTGATTTCACACTCAGTCATTCTGGCTACACGTCAACAGAAGGTGAATTCCCACGTGACTTTGCACTAGATTCAACTGAAAAGTTTCTGGTTGTTACCAACCAAAACACCGACAACGCTACACTTTTTGAACGTTCTAGTACAGATGGTTCACTTACTCTACTTCAAAAAGATATCCCGGTACCTGAGGGGGTCTGTGTCTCTTTTGCGCGCTTCAATTAACTTTTTTGACACAAGAAAAGAAAATGTGGCATAAGCCAGTAAAATTTGGCTTACGGGCACGTGTTTATACGGAATAAACAGAGGGCTGATTCAAAAATAACTTTTGAACCAGTCCTCTGTTTAATATTCTTTGTAATGCTTATAACAAATTTACGAAATATTTTAAATGAGTCATTTCTTTACAATGAATGATAAAAATAGACTCGCAATATTGAAATAAATTAAAACAGAAGTTAAATCACTAAGCGTTGAAATGAAAGGACCGGAGGCAACTGCTGGATCAAAGCCCAGCTTGTCCATGGCCATAGGAATAAGACCACCAGCCAAATTGGCCACAATAATCGCACACATCATAGCCAAGCCAATTACAAAACCTAAAACAAAATTACCCTTCCAAATTCCAACAATTAAAAAAATTGTTAGTCCTGTAATTATCCCTATTATGAGACCAGTCAATAATTCAGTAATAATCGTCTTGAAAAGGCCATCATTATCATCTTTAGAAGCCAGTTTTCTGACCGCAACAGCCAAACTTTGCGTCCCTGCATTCCCCGCAGTACCCGTAATAGATGAGATAAAAACTGCCAAGATACTTGCCTCACTCACTAGCTGTTCATAATGCGAAATTAATGTTGCAGTTGACATTCCCAAAAAAAGCAGTGTTACGAGCCATGGTAATCTCTTCGAAGCAGATTTAAAGGGATTAGTTGTACTTTCCTCTGTATCAACACCAGCCAGTCCAGAGTAATCTTCAGCAGATTCTTCATCGATAACATCGATAATATCATCGACTGTGATAATTCCAATCATCTTTTCATCATAATCTGTCACTGGAATTGCCAAAAAGTTATAGTCACGAATTGTCTTAGCAACGTCTTCTTGATCTTCATCGACTTTTACCGACATTACTTGGTTATTCATAATTTCTTCAATCAACAAATCATCATCGCTAATCAACAAGTCCCTTAAGGTGACTACACCAATAAGTTTGTCATCAGCATCGACCACGTATGAATAATAAATTGTTTCCGCATCAACTGCAGCTTTTTTCAAAACATGCAGCGCAGATCTAGCAGTTTGATTGACGACAATCTTGACGAATTCGGTTGCCATAATAGCTCCGGCTGTTTTATCTTCATAGTGCAGCATTTCTTTGATTTCTGCAGCATTTTCCCGTGGCAACAGCCTTAAGTACTTATTTAAACTTACATTATCCACATATGCCAAAATATCAACAGCATTATCAGTATACATCTCAGATATTACTCCAGCAGCATACTTAGTTGACATCTCTTGAAAATATTTTGCTACATTTTCAGGTTCTTCCTCGATCGCATTAAAGGTATCGGCTAATTCAGCAGGAGTGAGATAGCGATACACCCTTGCTCGTTGTTTTTCATCTAAATTAACAAAAATTAATGCTTGTTCATACACATGAAGCATTACAAACTGCTGGTGAAATTTTGTTGCCTGTTGCTGATCAAGCAAATTAACAATTTTGTCTCTTATATCTGCATCTCTCTTCTCTCTATCTCCCATGAATTATCACCCCTTAACGTTGAACTCGTTATTAATAAACATTTGCATATCATCTGCAATTTTACTTGTAATTGTTAATTCTTTATTTAGAAATGGATGGAAAAAAGTCACCTGCTGACAATGAAGTGCCTGTCTTTGCAGTGGAAGCCTACTAACTCCACCATACAATGTATCCCCTACAAGTGGCATCCCCAAGAATGCACTATGAACTCTAATTTGGTGAGTCCTGCCCGTGTGCAACTGTATCCTGCAAAGAACATAGTTCTGACTTTCAGATTCTTTCCAGTACTCGGTGCTCGCATATTTTCCATTTTTTGCAACCATTCTTCTCACAAGAGATCCTTGCATTCGAGCAAGTGGTAAATTTATTAGTAAGTGGTTTGTTGCCATACTTCCTTGCAATATTGTATAGTAAAATTTCTTAATTTCATGTGCCTTTAATTGTTCATCAATCATCGCATGGGCATACCGATGTTTTGCAAACAATACAATCCCCGAGGTGTCACGATCAAGTCGCGTTGCTATGTGAGGCCCAATTTCCTTATAGCCCCTGATCCGGTAGTATCCCAGTACCCGCGCGACAAGTGAATCTTCCTTGTGCAACGCAGAAGGAATAGACGCAACACCTGCTGGCTTATCAACAACCAAATAGTCGCGATCCTCGTACAAAATATTAAGCGGTACAAATGAAGGCACAAGAAAAGGACTGATTTTTTCAGATGGTAAGCTGATTACTAGCAAATCCCCGCTTACCATCTTATCAATTTTTCTACCTTCATTACCATTTATGAGTAATTTGCCACCATCAGAACGAACTGTAGCCAATAATCGGCGCGAAACTCTTTTTTGCTTCAAGAATGTTTTTACCCTTATTGGCTGGTTTCCATTGTAAAACCAACTAATTTGCATACTCTGCCCCAATAAATGCATCTTGGACCCTTTGCCAAAATTGCATATGCCGATATTTAGCGAATTGTATGCTTCTATTTGAGATTTTAAACCTAATTTGTTCAATTCTCCTACCATGAAAACTATCCTGATCAACCGTTAGAATATAATCACATTCACTTGTTGGAACCAAAGTTACCCAATCATTCGGCGCAATTATCATTGGTGAACTTAAGGTCCGAAAAACTCTATTGTTTATAGAACTTATCTCAGTCATCTGTAAGACCTTTAGATTAGGATGAATCACGGCACCACCTAGTGATTTATTATAAGCAGTTGAGCCAGTTGGGGTAGAAATACAAAGGCCATCACCCCTGAACTTCTCAAATAGGTCGCCACCTACGAAAACATCAGTTACCATAGTTGCACTATTTCGCTTTAAAGTTGCTTCGTTTAATGCTAAAAGATTGACTGGCCTTTGATCATCCTCATATTTAACCCTTATATCCAATAAAGGGTAGCTGACCGATTGGCCATTATCTGACTGCAAGCTAATAACCAAATCATCAATCTCATCATCACGCCAATCTGTGTAGAATCCCAAATGTCCAGTATGCACTGCAACAAAGCGAACTGTATCCAAGATACTTTCATATTTATGAAAGGCCGCCAATAAAGTCCCATCGCCACCAATAGTTACAACGATGTCAGGATTTTTTTCATCCATAACAAAATGTGTATCCTCAAACTTTTTTCGGAGTTTTTTGGTTACTTTTACTGATTGACGCCCATCATTTGTAAAAATCGCGATTTTCATAGCCGACCTCTTCTAAATTCGTTCTTAATTTAACCACCATTTTATATTATCGCACGAGTATAGTATAAAAGAAAATATTTTACAAATGAAACCATTATCTTTTATCATTACCCCTTCGATATGAAAATTCTTGCTGTGCATCCTTTATTTCTTCCCGAATTGCTGACATTTCCTGATCTAACTGAAAAGCTGCCTCGGCAGCCCTCTTTAACCTAACCTCTAGCTCGACCGGAAATTGGCCATTATACTTGTAGTTTAAAGAATGCTCAATTGTGGCCCAAAAATTCATTGCTAGTGTTCTGATTTGAATTTCGGCCAGTACATTCTTTTGTCCTTCCAGTAGCTGGACCGGATACTTTATAATCAGATGGTATGAACGATATCCACTTTCTTTTTCATTAGCAATATAATCTCTTTCTTCAATGACACTTAAATCATTTCGTTTTCTAATTAACTTCACTAATTGATAGATATCATCAACAAACTGGCACATTATCCTAATACCAGCAATATCTTCCATCTCAGTTTCTAAATTTGTTTCCACAATATTGCGACGCTGCATTTTTTCAATTATGCTATCTATGGGCTTTACCCGAGCTGTTACAAATTCGATTGGGACATGTTGCTGTGATAATCTAAATTGGTCGCGCAACGATGTAAATTTTGCCTTTAACTCAGATGTAGTCTGCTTGTAAGGTAATAAGAAGTCTGTCCAATCTTCTTTCAAAATAATCCCCTCTAACCTAGATTAAATTATACCCCTCAGTTTAACATATCTTTATTGCAAACGTAATAATTGCAAGTAAAACTAAATTCTCACTTATTTTGATCAAAAATAAGCACAATTATTGAATTATTTTTTTTTTGTTAAAGTATAGATAGCATTTAATCATAAGAGAGATTACGTATATTCATATGGGGGAAAAATTGTGTTAGAAATGTATTTATTTATCAATCCGGTTGGAAGAAAGTCCTATCAATCAGAGAAAAATATTATAAAACTTGTAAAAAATCTTGATATTGATATTCGATTCAGGTTTATCCCATTTTTAAATCTTAATACGGTTACCAATGTATTGAGTGAGCATAATTTACCTTTAAATAATCTCGATATAAGAAACAAAATCTTCAACGATATCTATCAAGCTTCCCTTGACTACAAAGCTGCCCTTTTTCAGGGTAAGAAACATGGGCGTAGTTTTCTTTTGAATCTTCAGGATAAAGTTTTTAATGGTGACAAAAAGTACACAAACGAAGTCGTCCATGACATTATCGGTTCTATCGGAATTGACTGCGAGATGTTTGAGAATGATCGCCATTCCAAGTTTACGATTGAATCATTCAAGCGAGATCAACAGATGGCTGCTGAGATGAACGTCACCACTCATTCAACAATGGTACTGTACAATCTCGCCAACATTGACTTTGGTGTTTCACTCACGGATTGCTCCTCTTACGATATGCTTGAGAAGTTATGTCTTGGTAAGCTGAACGATGAAATTATGCTATGCAAAAATAGTAAGGTTCATAAAAATTCAATTACCTCGCTTCACACAATTTAAAAATTATAGTGCATCTAGGTAATATTTTACATGAGGTAAAGAGGGAGCAAGTCGAAATACACGACTTGCCCCTTCTTTATTATAATTAATATTTTTCAAATCAACATATTAATTCAATCATTCTTGTACTCAAAATTTTACACTAACTGGCAATTCTAATTCTGTAATTTTGCCAGAACATCTTCAAGCTCTCCCAAACGTTGCTCAAAAACCACAAAAGCATCATCTAAATAATTAGGTTTTGTCATATCAACGCCCGCTTGTTTAACAATATCAATCGGTAATGCAGAGCTACCTGATTTTAAGAATTCAAGATAGCTTGCAGGCCCTTCTTTTACAATCTTGCCTGCTAAGGCACTTGCAGCTGCAAATCCTGTAGCATACTGGTATACATAAAAGTTGTAATAGAAATGAGGAATTCTCGACCACTCCAAAGCAATTTCTGGATCATTAGTGATTGCAGGCCCATAATAATGCTCATTTAAGTTAGCATATTTATTATTGAGTTCTTGTGAAGTCAACGGTAACCCGGCCTTGTCCTGATCATGAAGCCATCTCTCAAATTCTGCAAATTGCGTTTGACGATACACTGTTCCCTTGAATCCATCCAAGTAGTGATTCAATACATAAGCTTTAAATTGCAAGTCATCACTATTATCTAGTAAGTATTGTGTCAAAATATTCTCATTAGTTGTTGATGCGATCTCAGCAACAAAAATTGAGTAGTCACTGTAGTGATACGGTTGATTATGATTGCTCAAATATGAATGCATACTGTGACCCATCTCATGTACTAACGTGAAAAGACTCTCCAAGTTATCCTGCCAATTAAGTAAAATATACGGTGGCGTATCAAACATTCCCGATGAGTACGCTCCGCTGCGCTTACCAGTATTTTCAAGAACATCTATCCAACGACTTGCAAATGCATTTTTAACCGTCTGAACATAATCTTCCCCAAATATACTTAGTGCATCCAGCGCTATCTTTTTTGAATTTTTATAATTATATTTTTCCTCAGGTAATTTTGTAATTGGTGCATATAAATCGTACATATGTACCGAATCCAAATTTAATACCTCTTTTCGCACTTCTACGTAGCGATGCAACAAATCTAGATGATTGTTCACTCGTTCAACTAATGTATCGTAAACAGCAACAGGAATATTATTAGTACTTAATGCAGCCGAAACTGCATCTGGATAGTTTCTGACACTCGCTTGAAAATTATGCGTATGTACATGCGCTGCAAGCGAAGTTGCAAATGTATTTTCAAATTGTCCATATGTCTTGTACAACCCTTGAAATGCTTCTTTTCTAACTCTACGATTTCCAGACTCCAAAAATTTTCCGTACAATCCATGCGACAACTCAACCTTATTTCCCTTTTCATCTGTTACAGTTGGAAATTTAAGATCAGCATTATTCAATATTCCAAAAATATTTTCCGGTGTAGAAAAAATATCAGACGCTCCTGCAAGAAGCTTCTCTTCTTTTTCTGATAATAAATGATCTTTCTTTGCCATGATTTCGCTTATATACTGCTTGTATCCTGTCAATTCTTGATCATTATCGTAATACTCATTCAATTTTTTCTCGCCTAACGCCAATAGTTCTGGTTCAAACCATGAAAAAGCTGCAGCAACTTTAGCATAAAGTTGTTGTGCTTGCGAAAACAAGCCCTGATTTTTTTTATTATTCGTATCCTGATCACTCAGCATACTCGTATAAACGTATACCTTAACTGTCTTTCTTTCAACTGTAAAATAAGTCTTTAATGCTTCTTTAAGAGCCAAACTCCCATCTTTGAGAGTATTTTTTAGTTTATCTGCTCTCTTGATTTCTTCTTGTATCCCTTTAATATCTTCAGCTAGTTCATTTTCGTTTTGGTATACCTTTGTTAAATCCCACTTTAATTCCTCAGGTACTTCACTTCTACTTTTTAATTTGGAAATCTCTTTTGACATGTTATAGCCCTCCCCAGCAACACTTCTTTATTTTATTAATGAAATCATAGTTGGAGCCAGAATGCAATATTATTAAAAAACGAGATTAACAGTTAACTTCCTTGCTTATCAACAAATGAATTCATTTCTTTTACTTGTAAATCAGCTATTCTATCTACATTTACTAATGGTACTTCAAACAGATACTTTTGATGCTCCAAAATTATTTTCCAATATAAATCTTTTTCACTGATATTATTTAATTTTTTCAGATATATAAAATCGGTCTTCCAATATAGTTCCTTAACAGCATAGATTGGCGGTGAATATCTGCCAGCAAATAATAAGGTCTTAAGAGCTTCAAGATTTTGTTTCCGCAAGTAACACCTAATCTGCAAACTTCTAAAATTTCCTTGGCTTCGCAGAATGTCTCTTTCAAAAAAATTAGCTTGGATTATACATGCATTTTGAGAAATTTTACAAAATTCAAAATTATTTTTGCTAGTTAGAAATTCTTTAAGCGCAGTCACGGTGCCAAAATCAGCTATTTTATATTTCAATGGTAGATAATCAGTTTGCTGAATATTATAAATCACTCTAAATATTTTTTTATTTGTTAGATAATAAACTAAGTAGTATCCCTGTGACCTATTCCATTTGAGAAATTTTGCAATTTGCTGTGTCATTTTCCTTTTCAAAAGATATTGTTGTCCTAATATCCACAAGAACTTGAATCCTGCCTTCTTATATCCCTTGCTGCGTGCTCTCATCTTTGAAACCGACACCGGTGCACATTGAAACTCGATTATACCCTTTTGGAAATTCTTTTGAATCACAATGTCAGGCCGTTGTCTAAGTTCAGGAAAATAGCTTTCCATCTCTGTACTATATCGATCCCTCTCAAAAAGTTTTGCAAGTGCCATCTTCCCTTGTAAATGTTCAACTGTTTCACCCTCAGAGAAACTGTGACACTCTTTTTTTTGATGAGCAAAATGATTTCTTTTTAGCGTGCCATTTTTTATAAGAAGTTTCGAGTGACAAAAAGGGCAATAATAGTTGCCACCGTTGATTGCATCACTAGCCCATATCAATCTCCCATCACCATCTAATGCTTTTAACAAAAAAACACCCCTAGTAGTTAAATACGCACTAACTACCAAGAGTCTTCATTGCTAAAATTTATTTAAAATAGTATCTTGCTAACTCGAAAGCAGAAGATGAAAGTATGCACTTCCCACGCTCCTCTAAAATATCGTGAGACAAGCTGACACGCTTACCATATTCAACAGCCAGAGACAAAATATCCTTAATGTGACTGTCACCCGTTTGATCTACAAAGAAAATTAAGTCTAAATAATATTTATTGTCCAGCAAATACAAGCTAGACGCTAAACTTTCACTTTTCAAAAGTTTTGCCAAGCTGACAAAATCTTCAAAGTCACTAAATTCAATTACATAATGCTTACGTTCAATACTTTTATCATTCAAATATTCAGAAACTCCATCTCCATCATTTCCCAAATATTTCTGTCCGCTATCTTTATCTTTGTTTTTAATTAACTCGTCGTGAATCATCTCAGTTATATCTCTGCCTTCACTTCCATCTGGTTCTAAAAAGGTGAAACGCACATCATCTGAAAATTTTCTTGATTTCTTGTCATCATCTTTTGAGTCTTTCTCATCCTCATCATCATCTTTTGAATCATCCGGATTATCTTGGTCATCATCGTATTCATAATCTTCTATATCTTTTGGATTTACCTTACTGATAAATAACTCAAGTCCATTCCTATTTGGCAACAATTGGAATGTCACAGCATCATTTTCACGGAACTCATTATCGATATCAACTTCATCTAAAATACTATAGAAGAAACTCTCTATTTCCTTGCGATTGCCCAGTAAATCAAGCACGGTAATTCCACGTTCGGTCAAATCGTCAGTTTCAAGTAGCACCCTAATAGTGTTGTCATTGATTTTCTCCATCTCCATCGAGATCACCCACCTTTCCGATATTACCCTCTCGCTTAATGATAACTAAAAAAACAGAATTGTAAAGCACTTTATACTAAAAAACAAGACTAGTGGGATAAAAATTTACATAGAAATCTCGATTTATAGCTACAATCATAAAATACATGGATTATACATGTCTTAAGTGTACAAAAGGACCTTAGCGAAAGCAATCATCTTGCGCTGAGATCCTTAAAAAATTAAATAACTTTATTGAATTTTAAAATCCTGCAAGTTCCTGTGCTTTTCTTAACTCTAAAGCACGAACTTCACGAGGCAAAAATCTGCGAATTTCGTCTTCATTGTAACCCACTTGCAGACGCTTCTCATCGAGAATAATCGGACGTCTCAAAAGACCAGGATTCTCTTGAACCAAAGAAAATAATTGTTTTAGCGGAATTTCATCCAAATCAATATTTAACTTTTGGTAAGCCTTCGAACGTTTTGAAATAATCTCTTCTGTCCCATTCTCAGTCATTTGTAGAATTTGTTTAATTTCATTAATATTCAATGGTTCAGAAAAAATGTTTCGCTCTTTAAAGGGAATGTCGTGCTTCCTTAACCATGTACGTGCCTTACGACAAGAAGTACAACTAGGTGATGTATATAAAGTAACCATATTCTTTCGCTCCTTTACATGAAAACAGCTTACAAATTAATATCGTTCACAACATTATTATAACACTTGTATCAAAAAATTAATACCTTATTTTAAAAAATATTTTATTTCACTTTTCTTACAAGCAATATTTTCGATGTAGTTGCCTTATCATCAACATCAATAACAGATACTAACAATTTCTTGTTCTTAAGCGTAATTATTACTATTAGATAAAAATTATGATAATAATAAAATATTTTGCGAAAAATGATAGAAGATACAACAATTCGCGCTTTGTTAAGCCTTTTTAGTAAATCAAACAAAATTTCCTCTTAATATTATTTAAAAAAATTTATTAAAAATGATTAATTTTTGAATCTTTTTTAAACAATAATTTTTAGACCAACATACGCAGAGAAAACTTCAACTTGCTTACCTACAACCTTCTCAGCTTCTTTCACTAGTTGATTGGCCGAAATTTTTTGTGGCAAATGTGAGAGCATCAATTTTTTTGAACCTGACTTTAAAGCAAGCTTTGCTGATTCAGTAGACGTCATATGCCACTTCTTCCCCTTTTTAGCAGCACTGAAATTCGTATCAGTAATTAATAAATCAGAATCATGTGCAAACGGAATCATCTCAGGAATTTCTGCTGTATCAGCTGTATACGTAAGAACTTCCTTCGTTACAGTATCTTCGATTCTAACAGCATACGCAGTAACTGGATGCTTAGTTTTTAGAAAAGTTATTCTCAAGGACTTTAAAGTAAGTTCCTCAGCGGGATTATATGCAACTCCAACTGTTGCATCTGGCCAAGTAAGACTAGCAAAATGTTCTTGATCTTCAGCATGTCCGTAAATTGGTAATTCTTTTCCAGCAATCTCCTGGTTATTCAGTTGCCAATAATATTGTAAAACTCCAACATCCGCGATATGATCGTTGTGATAGTGTGAGAGCAATACTCCATCAAGTTCTAGAGGATTAAGATGCTGTTCCAGACTCAATAATGCTCCACTGCCGCAATCTAAAAGTAAGTTATAATCATTTGTTTGGATCAAGTAGCTACTTGTCCCTTTACCCGCATAAGGATAACCACCGTACATCCCTAAAACCGTGACTTTCATTACTAATCACCCTTTCTTTGTTTAATTATAACATATATATTTTATTTACAAGGAGGTTCCATAATGCAAAAACTTCATTTAACTTTTGGTTCATCATATGTAATTGAAGGTATAAAAGCCCAAAATAAGACAAAGAAATTTCTTCAGTTTTCCGATAAAAATGATCCCCATCAATATGCACTAATAACAATTGACAGTGAAAAAAAATTCTTTAAATCCAACCTCAATTACTCTATTTTGAATGGTAATCTTGATATAATCAAAGAAACACCTTATTTCTTTGATCACTTTTCATTAGATGAAAAGCAGCAAAAGATGTACTTAGCTTCTTTTCAACATATTCCTGATGGTTCTCTTTCATTTTTATTTTGTCAATCACTTGAACATGATTTTGATTTCTTAGTCATCTCTTGTTGGACAAATACTGTTCAATATAAGAATTGGCTGGCACGCCACAGTTTCATTACAACTTCCAATAATTCTTCCGATAATTCATATTCTAGAAAAATGTACATTAACTCATAGCTAACCTCTATTTCTCATAACAATTAAAATTATAAAGGAAGGGATGTCAAATGAACTCAGCTAAGCAAGGATTTACAAATATTCAAAAAATAGACTCGGATATTATAGTTGATTTAAAATATGCAACAACTGATAATTTCACTCAACAAATAGTCTATAATTTCACAACTGCGATTGCGCGTACTGGAACTGCGCAGAAATTAGCCGTTGCAAGTGATTTGGTCAAAAAGAAAGGATATTTTTTAAAAGTTTGGGATGCTTATCGACCTGTTATCGCTCAGAAAAAATTATTTGAAGTTTATCCTGATCCGCATTTTGTGGCCGAGCCTAATCCAAATTTTAGCCACCAAAAAGGAGTAACCTTCGACTTAACATTGGTCGATGCCGATAAAAATGATGTCAAGATGCAAAGCGACTTTGACGATTTTTCCACACGTGCCCATCGCAATTTTAAACGGACTGCTGAAGAAGAAGAATACTATCAAATTCTGAATAACGCGATGTTGGAAGCCGGATTTGTAGGGTATCCCGAAGAATGGTGGGATTATCGGGATTCTGAAATGGATAGTTATCAACCATTGGCAGCTGATCCAAATGATTATTCCTAAGTTCAATGAAAAATTTATATACTAGCCGACATTCACACATTAAACGGTAATTACTAATTTTAAATATTTGCAGCTGCAAAATTAGATTATGAAGAGACTAGGTCAAGATTTAATCTGGCCTAGTCTCTTCATTTATTCCAAATAAACGTATTCCAATAAGTTAAAACTAGCTCTAATTATTCATAACAAAAGAAGTGAAGCATATTCTTGGTTTCGAATCAATATCCGAAACCTCAGACCTGCCTCACTTCTTTAAATCAAAAAATATTATCGCAATAATTTATCCCACAAAACTACCTTGTCACTTTTCAAGCTCTTTTGTACATCAATTATTCGCTGATTAGAACTACCTCTAAATTGCAGCGTTAAATCTTTTTTCGCAAGTTCAAAACGCCCATCGACAAGTATATCAATTAATGATAATAACTCTAGCTTGTCTTCCGATTCTTTCATTAATTCATCCCAAGTATAACCTGTCCAAGACCAGACATCTTTTGTGTTACCGTACTCCTTACGAAGTCTCTTGACCAACTTCAAACAAACCTGTGTATTTAAAAAAGGTTCCCCACCTAGTAAGGTCAATCCTTGACAATATTCCGCACCAATATCATCCATAATCAAATCTTCTAATTCTTGAGTATATCGCGTTCCATAATGGAAATTTTGAGCTACTTTGTTGTAGCAGCCAGGACATGCAAACTTACAGCCACTGACATATATACTGCAACGAACACCTTCACCGTCAACAAAATTAAAGGCTTTATAATCAGCAATGAACTCCTGACTTAAGTCGCCTGCTAACCATTCTTTTGGTTTGGGATCTTTAGGTCTACGTGCTTTTCTTATTCTATCAGCCATTATATCCCGTCCCATCAAAAAGATTTTTCTCACGCGATGCAATCTCTGCGTGTCTACCATGAACCATTGGACGCTGCAATGGGTTTCCCAAATATCCACAAGTCCTTTTTACACAATCGCATGTTTTCGGGTCATGATTACCACAATCTGGGCACTCAAAACCTCTAGCAGTGGGTTTAAATTCGCCTTCAAAACCACATTTGAAACAATGATCAATCGGAGTGTTTGTGCCCAAATAACCAACTTTATCATATGCCCAGTCCCAAACGGACTCCAGCGCTTTGGGATTTTGTCTTAAATTAGGATACTCACAATAATGGATGAAGCCACCAGAAGCATACTTTGGATAGTCTTCTTCAAACGTTAGCTTCTCAAAAGGAGATGGATGCTTCCTTACATCGTAATGAAAACTATTTGTATAGTACTCCTTATCTGTGATGTCCTTGATTTTGCCAAATCTTTTTGTATCAAGTACACAAAAGCGGTCAGTCAGCGACTCACTTGGAGTCGAATAGACACTGAAATGATAATCATATTCATCCGACCATGCCACACAATTCTTCTTTAATTGCCGTACAATTTCAACCGTAAATTCATGTGCTTCTTTATTACTTTCCCAATCGGGTCCATAGAATGCTGTGCCGACTTCATACAAACCTATATATCCCAGAGAAATCGTTGCTCGCCTCTTTTTAAAGAGTGTTGAAACATCCTCCCCTGGCTTAAGCCTCTTTCCGAACGCACCGTATTGATACAGTATAGGCGCATTTTCTGGAATTGCCTGCTCCACCCTCTTTGCCTTAAACACAAGAGCTTCCTTACAAATTCCCATTTTCTCATTAAAAATCTTCCAAAACAGTTTTTTATCACCACGGGCTTCGATTGCGATCCTCGGAAGATTGACTGTTACAACTCCTAAATTCATTCTGCCAGAGTTAACTTCTTTTTCATTTTCATCTTTCCAACCTTGTAAGAAACTGCGACATCCCATCGGAACCTTAAAGCTACCAGTTAATTCCTTTATTTTGTCATACATTAAAACATCAGGATACATTCTCTTAGTAGCACATTCAACAGCTAATTCTTTAATATCATAATTGGGATCACCAGGTTTTAAATTTAAATTTTTCTTCAATGTGAACACAAGTTTAGGAAAAATTGCAGTCCTTTTTTCTTTACCTAATCCCTTTATCCTAATCTGAAGGATTGATTTTTGAATCTCACGTTCAATCCAAGATGTGCCCAGACCAAAGCCTAATGTCGTAAAAGGTGTTTGTCCTTGTGATGAGAATAACGTATTTATTTCATATTCAAGGCCCTGCATTGCATCATAAATATCTTTTTTTGTCTTTTTCTTTGCAAACTCATGCAATTTATCGTTATCATCAATATAATCCTTAGCATCGACCAAATGCTTCTCATAATTTCTTTTAGCAAATGGTGCTAATAATTCATCGACCCTATCAGCTGAACAGCCACCATATTGGCTTGAAGCAACATTAGCAATAATTTGGGCCATTTGAGCCGTTGCTGTTTGAATTGAATGCGGGCTCTCCACCTCAGCATTTCCAATCTTAAAACCATTTGTAAGCATTTCTTTAAAATCAATCAAGCAACAGTTAGTCATTGGGCTCCATGGTGTATAATCCAAGTCATGGTAGTGAATATCTCCGCGCAAATGTGCTTTAGCAATATGCATTGGCATCATTTTTAGGCCTAGTGTCTTACCAACTGCACCAGCAGTCAAATCTCTTTGGGTATTAAAGACATTACTATCCTTATTAGCATTTTCATGAACCAATGCTGGATCTTTAACTTGCAGCCTTTCTAATCTACTAGCAGGATTAGTCTGATCCTGCCAATATTCTTCATTTTCTTTGTAGACTTTTATGTAAGCAAGTGCTTCGGCCTGATACCCCTCTTTATTGAACACATCGATTACAGCACGATGAACTTCATGTGCGTCAACTTCAGTCACATTTCCGATTAATTTTAGAATTTTTTTAATTAATGTTTTCTTCTGTTTTTGCAGACCCATCTCATCAAAAATTATTCCAAGTTTGTAGGAAGCAAAATCCATCTTGCTACCATCACGCTTAATAAAATATGTTGGGCTTTTCACGTTCTTCTTTTCTTCTACATCTACAACCACAATTTTGCCTCCTATGATTAACTTAATATATATATTGTATGCTCATAGGTTATATAATACAACTTATAGTGTTATGAAAATGAACGTACACTATATATTGTTTTTTAACTTTGTGATATTTATTACTATATGAAAACGAGCTACTAGAACAATAAAGAGGAAACATTTAAACGTCAATATTTAAATTCAATAGGAGGCTAACCACACAAGATCTGTTATGGCCCACCTCCTACTATACACAATATTAATAATATATTTCTATTTAGGTTTCTCCATTTAAATAAGTCTTTACAAACTTCCTAACTTGAAAAATTCATAAAAAAGCATCAACTCTTATTTGACTAACTCAGCAAATTTGCTAAGCAATCGTTCATAATGCTGTCCTCTTGCAATCAACTCTAATTTCCGCCAGTTCTCATGTTCATCATTCTTCACTAGATTAATTACCAAATGGTCCGATGGAATATCTTCAATTACAAATTTTGACCATTCAAGCACACTCACACCAGCCTGATTAAAATATTCTTCGAGTCCCAGGTCTCCAGCCCCAATTCCTTCAAGACGATATAAGTCCATATGAAATAAGGGTAAACGGCCATCATGATACTCTTTGATCAGATTAAAAGTTGGGCTTTTTACATTCTTAGTGATTCCCAAACCAGCAGCTAATCCCTTTGTAAAAGTTGTTTTACCAGCTCCTAAATCACCATTTAACAAAATAATATCTCCCGGCATCAAAAGTCTGCTCAAGAGTTTCGCATATTTAATTGTCTCTTCCGCATTCCTAACACTAAGTTCCATAAGAATCAATCCTCTATTATTTCTTCCTATAAAATTGCCTGTAGTGCAGTAATAATTGCCACTTTGTATACATCATCTTCATTAGCACCACGTGATAAATCAGATATTGGTTTGTTCAACCCTTGTAAGATCGGTCCGACTGCTTCAAAACCGCCTAATCTCTGTGCTATCTTGTATCCAATATTCCCTGATTGTAACTCTGGAAATACAAATACATTTGCTTTACCTGCAACTTCAGAGTCTGGCGCCTTTTTGGCCGCAACAGATTCTAAAAACGCTGCATCAAATTGCAGCTCTCCATCAATCTGCTCACCGGGTGCCAACTCTTTTGCCAATGCGGTTGCCTTTGCCACCTTGGTTACCTCATCAGATTTAGCTGAACCCTTTGTTGAAAAGCTCAGCATAGCAACTTTAGGATCAATGTCAAAGAGTCTTGCAGTCTGCACGCTCTCAACCGCAATTTCCGCTAACTCTTGTTCATTTGGATTAATATTAATAGCACAATCGGCAAATAAATATTTCTCGCTCCCTCTTGTCATTACAAAAGCACCACTTGTTCTTGTGGTTCCAGGTTTAGTCTTAATAATCTGTAAAGCTGGTCTAACCGTATCACCAGTTGGATGAACAGCACCAGAAACAAGTCCATCGGCCACTCCCATATAAACAAGCATTGTTCCAAAGTAATTAACATCTTTCAGCATTTTTCTTGCTTGTTCTGGTGTGTTTTTTCCCTTTCTTCTGTCAACGAAAGCTGAAACCATTTCTTCAAATTTGTCGTTTGAATAAGAAGTTAGATCTATTATAGACATTTTCTTTGGTAACTTGTCGGTTCCTGCCAGTTTCTTCACTTCATCTTCGTTACCAAGAACCACACTGCTGATTAAGCCGTCCTCAGCTAATCTCACCGCAGCCCTAACAATTCTTACATCATTTCCTTCAGGAAAAACTATTTTTTTATTCTTACCTTTAATCTTTCCAACTAAACCTTCAAATAATTCCATAATTAACCCTCCACTTTACTAATTTATTTTTTCTGGCAATTGCCAATCAATCGGTTTCTCCCCCATAGCAATGAGTGCCGTGTTTGTCTTAGAGAACGGTCTTGATCCGAAGAATCCCCTGTGTGCGGAAAAAGGGCTCGGGTGCGCTGAAGTTAAAATAACATTCTTCTTTTGATCAATTAATTGAATCTTATCCTGTGCCGCTTTCCCCCAGAGTATAAAAACAACAGGTTGTTTTCTTTCTGATAAACTTTGGATTGCCTTATCAGTCAATAATTCCCATCCCTTGCCTTGATGAGAAAATGCTTGCCCATCTCTCACAGTTAAAACCGTATTCAACAACAACACTCCTTGTTTTGCCCATTTCTCAAGATAACCGTGATTAACTGGTTTAATTCCCAAATCACTTTCAAGTTCTTTATAAATATTTTGGAGGGATGGTGGAACCTTAACTCCCGGTAAAACTGAGAAACTGCAGCCATGTGCCTGATGGGATCCATGATATGGATCTTGCCCCAATATACAGACTTTGACTTTAGAAAAAGGAGTCCATTCAAATGCTTGGAAAATATGATACATATCTGGATGAATTTCTTGATTTGCATACTCCTTCTTTAAAAAACTATGTAAATTCTGATAATAGTCTTTTTCAAATTCAGGTCCTAAAATTTCCTGCCAGTCATTATTAATAAGCGTTTTCATTTGCGACACCTCGCATCCATTTTATCATATTTGATCTTAAAAATAATAATTTTACTTGGTTTTTTATTGATTATATTTTAAAAAAAACTAACTCACTAAAAAAAAACATTATTCATGGTAAAATGATTGTAAAATCGAATTGAATTTATTAATGGGGGAAAAAGTATGATACAAATTATTGCTTCCGATATGGATGGGACTTTATTAAATGATCATATGGTTATTTCGAAAAGAAATGCCGATGCAATCAAAGCTGCACAAAAAGCCGGTGTCCACTTTGTGGTTTCTTCAGGACGCGGGTATACAGAAATCAAACCCTTAATTGAAGAAGCGGGCATTACTTGCCCAATGATTACACTGAATGGTGCCCAAGTATTTGACGAGAAGGGCAACCTCCTGAGCTCTGCTGCGATTAACGATACCCTTGCAAGTAACATTTTATATTTGTTGAAGAAAAAAGGGTTATATTTTGAAATCGTTACATCGGCAGGTATTTACTCTGACAGCAAAACAAATCGTATTGAAAACTTTGCTGAGTTATTAACAAAAGTCAGTCCAGAGACACCATACAAATTAGCAGTTTCTATGGCTGCTGCTCGCTTTGAGCTAATGAATGTTAATTACACTGATGATTATTTGAAAATTATTGAAGACCCATCATTAAAGGTTTATAAATTCGTTACATTCAGTAATGAAGGACCTAAAAAACTAGATCCAATCAGAGAAGAATTAAAACAATTTGCTTCTCTTGTTGTTACTTCATCCTCAAGTTCTAATATTGAAATCAATCATGTCAATGCACAAAAGGGGGCAGCCCTTCAAGCATTTGCAGATCTGATGAATGTTCCTATGGATAATGTGATGGCTATCGGTGACAATAACAATGACATGTCGATGCTAAAGGTTGCAGGTGTTAGTTATGCGATGGGTAACGCAATCACTGAAGTAAAACAGACTGCTAAACGCTTGACAAAAAACAATACCGAAGATGGTGTTGGGATAGCTATCGAAGAAGTCTTGAAAGAAAAATGATTGTATTTGCCTATTTACCCAAACTCAAAGGAGGTTTTGAATTGCGTAACTTGTATGCCCACAGATATCGCCTTAGCACTCAAGGTGCAACTAAAATCGTGGATGAAAATTCAAAAGCAATCTACCTTGTTGTTGGCAATTGGGGCAGACATCAGGATGTTTTATCAGTATATGCAATCTCTGGTGAGTTATTGGCACAAATCAAACAACGGGGTTTCGGAATTTTCCCCAAGTTTGACCTTTTTCTCAATGACAAAAAAGTTGGGTCCCTGCGACGGATTAACTTCGGCAATAAGGATCTGATTCTTATAAAGGGACTGAATTGGGTTGTAACGGGTAATATCATTAAGTTTGTTTATAGGATTTATCATAAACAAACTTTGATAATGTCATTGCAAGAAGTCATGTTACCTTCAGGTAAATTCCTAGAGTTAGCAATCAATAATGAAACCAATGAACCTCTCTGCCTGTCTATTGTTGCAATTTTAGATTATTTTGCCAGTTCATCTCAAAAAAAGCGACGCGCTCATTATCAATTCCAAGTCAAATATGATTAAATTCTAAAGGAGAAAAATTTGTTAATTAGAAAAGCGACAAAAAAGGATTCTAGTGCAATTGTTTCCTTATTTAATATTATCATTGATGAAATGGACTTGGATGTAATCAAGTCATTAGATCGCTCTAAGCTAGACATTGTGTTTCAAAAATCATTTGAAACACAAGAATTTCTAACAGACTGGGCTCAAACGACAGTTGCAGTTGAAAATGATAAAGTAGTGGGTTTTCTGTATGGATACTCTTTTGAAAATGAAAAGAAAATCAATAAATTAATGCATTCCTTCTTACAAGATGCTGGTTTATCTCCTTCAATTGTAATTTTTTCCGATCCTGAAGCGTTCCCAAATGAATGGTACTTAAATTCAATTGCTGTTGATCCAGAGTATCAAGGACACGGAATTGGGAGTAAATTATTGGAAACGGCATCTATTGTGGCTGCAAAGCAAAATAAGAACAAACTTGGCTTGAATGTTGATTGGGAAAACCCGCGTGCAGAAGCTTTGTATTATAGTTATGGTTTTAGAAATGTTGGTCTAACAATATTGGGTGACCATAATTACAATCATCTCCAGAAAAATGTAAAAAATAATTTATAATTAGTGAACTAAATTTTACATGTGCTATAGTATGGAACACATCTATCCAGAAGGGGTTAGGTCAACTTTTAACTTTTGACCTAACCCCTTTGATTTCTAAAGTTTGCCTACACCTTCATTTTTTAGCTTATTACTATCGAAATAACCTCATTTTTTGTTCGAAACCACTTGGATTTCATCCATCATTTGAACTAAGTCTTTATCAGAAACAATTGCTTGATTATCAGCAATTGATTTAAATTTAGCAAAGATATCTTTCGTAATATCTTTATCTATCTCATATCCCAGCTCCTCCAACTTAACAATCACAGCATGGGAACCAGATAATTTTCCCAGTGGTATTGATGAGTGAGCAACCCCTACACTCTGTGGAGTTAAAATTTCGTATGTCGCATGATACTTCAAAAAACCATCTTGATGAATTCCAGACTCATGTGAAAAAGCATTCGTCCCTGTGATAGGTTTATTATTAGGAATTTGCATTTTTGATTTTTGACTAACCATTTTAGCAGTTTCAAAAGTCTTATCTAAGCAAACATTTGTTTTTACTTGATAAAAGTCCTTCCGAACCATCAACGTAGCAGCAACCTCTTCAAGTGCAGTATTTCCAGCACGTTCTCCTATGCCATTAATTGTTCCTTCGACCCTAGTCGCACCATGACGAATCGCGGCCAATGCATTGGCCGTAGCCATTCCCAGATCATTATGACAGTGTACCGAGAATGTTACCTCATCAAATTCAGGAATATTATCCTTTAAATAATCAAATAACTCACCAATTTCTTCTGGATTCGTATAACCAGTGGTATCAGGAATATTAATTACATCAGCTCCTGCAAAGATTGCTGTACGAATTGCTTTAACCAAAAAGTCCCATTCAGTTCTGGTAGCATCTTCCGGAGAAAATTCAACATGTTCAAATTCTCGATGGGCGTAACTAACGCAGTCTTGAATTGTTTTAATCACTTCCTCCCTAGTCATATGTAACTTTGCTTCTCGATGAATTGGACTTGTAGCAATAAATACGTGAATCTGTCCATTAGGAGTATCACCTAAAGCTTCAATCACAGCATCAATATCCTTTCTTACGCAGCGTGCAAGCCCTGTTACTTTACAACCAGTTATTTCTTGACCAATTTTTCTGACAGACATGAAATCATTTTTTGATGCCACCGGAAATCCCGCCTCAATTACATCTACACCCCATTCGACCAATTGCTTAGCTATGTTTATCTTATCCTCAATCGAGAAATTAACACCTATTGTCTGCTCACCATCACGTAATGTTGTATCAAAAAATTGTATTCTTTCCATTTTTATACCCTCCTAGTTTATAATAAAAAACTTGTAATAAAAAACGTCCCATTCATTAAGAATGGGACGTTCGTCTGCCGCTCAAGCCCCATTCTAACCACAAATAGGACTCGACATATTGTCAGAGTCCTCCATCATAGTAGTAGGGCGAATTCAATTACGTAGTTATTCGATTGAATGCTCATACAAAGGACTCCTTTCATTTGATATTCACATAGTAAACCATTTTAATTAAAAGGTCAACAACTAATTTTATTTAATTAAAATAACCTTTTTACTATGTTTTTCAAATTATTCTTGTTCGTCTAACTTTTTTAAAGTGAAGAATCGCCTATAGCACATGTTTATTCAGAAACAACTAGAGGAACTTGATCAAATATTAACCCTTGATCAAGTCCCTCTAACATCAAATTTTATTTTTCTGTCACATTTGTCTAGTAAAGACAAAAATTTAATCTATTTGCTAATACTAATCCAATATCTTAACTGTAACTGTTCTTCTTCCCCAACTCTGAGCTTGACTAACCGTTGAAAAATGTACATCAATAATGTTTCCTTTAATTGCACCACCTGTATCTCCAGCTACCGTGACACCATATCCAGAAACCCAAACAATACTTCCTAATGGAATAACACTAGGATCTACAGCTATACAACTTGGATGTTGACTTAAATTGACTCCTGTTGCACTATAAGAACTCAACCCACTCTGAGCTGTTGAATAACCTGTTGATTGCATAACAAGTGTTTTCGAACTGCTACTTGTTGTCGTCGCAGCTACATTAGTAGTAGTAGCAGTTGTCGAGCTAGCGGAACTCGCTGTCGAAGCACTAGATGCTGTTGAACTTGAGTTAGAAGACACTACTGCAGAACTTGATGTAGCCGCCTGTTGCGAGCTGCCGCTTGCTTGTTGTGCAGACTGTGTACTTGCAGTGCTAACCTTTGCAGCTAATGCTTCTTTTGCAGCACTTTCCTTTGCCCACGAAACCTTGTTAGCAAGAGTTGCTACTGTAGCTTGATTATTCTTGACCAACTGTTTCAAAGAATTCAGTGAAGCATTCATCTGATCCTTCTTCAGTGCCAAATCTTTTGCCTGTGTGTCGAGACTTGCTTGATACGTTAGCAATTGCTTACGATCATTCGCAATTGTATTAACACTCTGCTTAACAGCATCTAAGCTATCATTATAAACAGACTGCAAACGAGTTAATGCTATAACATTACCTAACCACTGAGATAGATTACTAGAATTTTCCAAAACTTGAAGGGTATCATTTGTCCCTTCTCTTAACTGGAGTTCTCTCAACCTAGCTTTAGCATCCGTAATACGCTTTTGCTTCTCCGCTTTTGCTGTTGCAAGCTTTTGCTTAACTGATGCAATATTAGCGGAAGTATCCTTCTTTTTTTCATTTAACTGCTGAATTTCTTGATACACCTGATTAACAGCGGTAATCTTTTTAGACAACCGATCATTATTTGTATCTAATTTTTTTTGAGCAACACTCTGCTGTCCTTGTAAATCGTTGACAGTATCAGCAGAGACCCCGCTTGCCATGGTCGTCATTACAAGTGCTATTAGTAATATGTACTTCGTGCCGACCCCAATTATTTTCATAAGAATTAACCCCTTTACCAATGAATATTATACGCAATCAGTTAATTTCATTGGTTGCAAGTATCTTACAAAATATTACTTATTTGTTTCATTATTACCTATTTCTTAAGAATTGTAATAAAAAAATACACTACACAGTATCATCTCACATAGTACAATAACAAAAACAGTGCTATTTTTACAAAAAGAAGAGTAGCGTCCAAAACAATAAGATTTATTTTTTATACTAAATTATGACTTATCAACATGTTTATTTGGAATCAACAAAAAAACCAGATCAAAATTTAACTTTCAATCCAGTCCCTTGATCCTTAATTATCTTATTCACAAATTACGCATACTACTTATCGAAATTACTTTTCCTCTAGTCATACATTACACAGCTTTCACAGCTGAAAACCTGAATTATCAATTCAATCGTTAATACAAAAAAGGTCAGCACAAGCGAGATGCCTAATTATTTATTTGTTTTAACCATAATTCTTCAAAGTTCGCTGAATCTGCCGCTCTTGGTCCTTACGCTTAATAGACTCTCTCTTATCGTAATCTTTCTTTCCTTTGCCTACACCCAACAAAACTTTTGCAAATCCGCTTTTTATATAGACCTTTAAAGGTACTAAAGTTATCCCCTTATCCGAAGTCATTTTACCTAAATCGGCAATCTGTTTTTTATGGAGTAACAGTTTACGATTCCTAAGCGGGTCATGATTGAACTGATTTCCTTGTTCATATGGAGAAATATGAACATTCATCAACCAGACCTCTCCGTTATGAACTTGTGCAAATCCATCTTTAAGATTTATCCGTCGTGCACGGACTGATTTGATTTCTGTTCCAGTCAAAACAATTCCAGCCTCAACCGTATCAATTATTGCATAGTCATGGCTTGCCTTCTTATTTTGAGCCAATGGAGGATTCTCATGTCTTTTCTTTACCATTACGAACGCCTCCTAAACTTAGTTATCAGTGTCTCTTTCTTAATTTGTCCTTAAAAGGATGATATCCATGTTGTTTTTCTCTGCTTTTTGAGTGTCCTTTTTTGCTGTCATACTTGTGATTTCCTTGATACTTTCTATCACCATTACCTCTTCTGGAATCGTTACCGCCAGCTTTGACCAATAAATCTGTCTTAGGAGCATCCTCTGGGTTTAAAAGTGTAAAGTCAATTTCTTTTTGATCAACATTGACATTGACTAACTTAACTCTTATTGGTTGCCCAATTCGATAGGTTCTCTTGGTATGACGGCCAACTAAAACCATATGCTTATCCAAATACTCATAGTAATCATCTTTCATCTCACTAATATGGATAAGTCCTTCAACTGTATTAGGCAAACCGACAAACATCCCAAATTTTGTTACAGAACTAACAACTGCATCAAATTCTTCACCTACATGATCAGCCATATATTCAGCCTTCTTCATCGCATCTGTGTCACGCTCTGCATCAATTGCTCGACGTTCCATCTGTGAACTATGAAGAGCTATTTCAGGAATTTCTTGCTTATACTTTTCCTTCGTTTCATCATTAATTCCATTTTGTTCATAAAAACGAATTAAACGATGAACCAAAAGATCAGGATATCTTCTGATTGGAGACGTAAAATGTGTATAATCATCCGCTCCAAGACCAAAGTGACCCAAAGGTTGATCAGAATATTTTGCTTGTTGCATCGACCGTAATAACATTGTCGAAACCATTGCTTCTTCAGGTTTACCTGCAACCTTTTTCAAAATTGTCTGTAACATCTTAGGCTTTACGTCATTGCTGCTGCCCGATGTCTCAATCCCCAAACTTGATAATGCTTCAAAAAATGACAGCATTTTTTCCGCTTTGGGAGTTTCATGAATACGATAGATAAACGGAACGCGCAAATGATTAAAGTGTTCAGCAATTGTTTCATTTGCCGCAAGCATAAATGATTCGACTATTCTCTCACTAATACCACGTTCACGCAGTTGAATGTCGATTGGATGGCCCTTTTCATCGACAATAATCTTTGCCTCAGTGTCTTCAAATTCAATTGCACCACGTCTTTTTCTCATCTTGAGCAAAATTTTATGAAGTTCATTCATTGTTTCAAACATTGGAACGAGTTCTTCATAACGTGCCATCGTTTTTTCATCATGCGATTCAAGAATTTTATTAATTGCAACATAAGTCATTCTTTCTGTTGTTTTAATAACACTCGGGAAAATCTTGTGATTTAGCACATTGCCTTCAGAATCGATTTCCATTTCACAACTCATCGCTAAGCGCTCTACTTTGGGATTCAAAGAACAAATTCCATTTGATAACTTATGAGGAAGCATTGGAATTACACGATCCGTTAAGTAGACTGAAGTTCCTCTATTAAGGGCTTCATCATTCAATGCCGTCCCTACTCTTACATAATGAGATACATCTGCAATATGTACGCCTAGGTGATAATTGCCGTTATCCATTTTCCATGCAGTAACTGCATCGTCAAGGTCTTTTGATTCAATACTATCAATTGTAACCAGATCTTGGTCAGTTAAATCGACTCTTCCTTTGCGCTCTTCATCAGTTACGTGGTCAGGAATCTGTTCAACCTCAGCCATAACTTCATCAGGAAAATGAGTGGGGATGTCATGTTGATAAACAATCTGTAAAATATCAATTCCTGGATCATTGACATTTCCGATTACCTTTACAGCAATCCCCTTAAGAATTCCTGGAAGATGTGCATCTGGATAAGCAGTAATATCTGCCAAAATTACTTCTCCAGGAACAGGGTTTAATCCCTTATCTTCAACCAAAAAAGTATAATGCGATAATTTACGGTCCTTTAGCTTAACTGTTCCAATAATTCCCTCAGGATATCCTTCTCCATCATCTGTCACAAATTCACCGACTACTTGCTCGATGGCATGCTTAATAATGCCGATTACTTTACCCTCAGGACCTCTACCTGTTCTTTCATCAGCTTTTCTGAGCATGATAACTTCAACTTCATCGCCATTCAACGCCGCCATTGTTTGCGTTGGATTGATGAAAAAGTCTGGAGTATCAACATCTACAGTTACAAAACCAAAGCCACGATCATTAGCATGAAAAACCCCAACAAATTTTGGAAGAGAATCATCCTTTGCAATTGTAAACGCTCCATTTTGATTAAGTGTAACTTCCTTGTCATGTTCTAATTGTGCCAATGCTTGCACAACAAACTTAAACTGAACAGCTGTTGTCATAGCAATAGCTTCAGCCAATTCCTGAACTTGAAAATCACGATCTGGTGATTCTCTTAATTTTTTTAGTATCTTTTCCTTAATAATATTATTTTCCATTAATTTCCTCGTTTACTTACTTGATTATCCATTAAGAGCTGTTCTTAATCTAAAAAAAAAGTAAATCCCCCCTGCACAGAATTAAGCAGAAGACCTTACTTTTTATCAATGCGATGAAATATAAACCAAAGCCAATGAAAGAATAAAGAAGATGACTCCTAGTACAGCCGTTACCTTCTGCATAAACGCCTCAAATCCCCGAGGCTTTTGCTTGCTGAACAAATCGGCAGCTCCACCCGATAAAGCAGAAGCTGCATTATCATTCTTCGCAGGTTGCATCATTACCGCAATAATAATTAATACTGAAACAATCATCAAAATAGTTAAAATTAAATTGTACAAGCTCATACCCCCTTACTCCATAGGTAATCTACATCTATTATAATGTAGCATAAATAATCTTTTATTTCCAGTCAGTTTTAACACTTATACACCAAGATTTATTTTATGAAATAATGGTCTCAACCAATATGTCAAAAACTAATTTACTCTTTAACGCTCATCTGCAATATACATTTTAAAATTTTGCAAGTCAACTCATTGAGAAATGTCTTTCCTTTGCTATAAAAAATAACAAGGCTGTCACAAATCATTCGATTTGTAGCAGCCTTGTTGCTAATCATTGTAATTTCTGTCAATTTATTTATCTATTACTAAGTCAAAACTGACAATCTAAACTACACTTTTATTTAATTATTTGCCTTCAATTTCTTGACGAGCTTGTTCACTCAAATTATAGAATGATTGGATTCCTTTGTATTGAGCTACACTTTCACTCAATTGGTCTTCAATTCTCATCAATTGGTTGTATTTAGCAATACGATCTGTACGGCTCATTGAACCAGTCTTGATTTGACCGGCATTTGTAGCAACAACTAAATCAGCAATTGTTGTATCTTCAGTTTCACCTGAACGATGAGAAACGATAGCTGTATATCCAGCTTCTTTAGCCATCTCAATTGCTTCAACAGTTTCTGTCAATGTACCAATTTGGTTAACTTTGATAAGGATTGAGTTTGCAGCCCCCATCTTGATACCTTTCTTCAAGTATTCTGTGTTTGTAACAAAGAAGTCATCACCAACAAGTTGAACTTTCTTGCCTAACTTGCTAGTAATTGTCTTCCAGTCATCCCAGTTGTTTTCATCAATAGGATCTTCAATTGAGATAATTGGGTACTTGTCAACTAAGCCTTCAAGATAGTTGATGAATTCTTCTGTAGAGAATTCTTCACCTGTTGACCAGCGTAACTTATACTTACCAGTTTCGCCATCCCAAAGTTCTGATGAAGCAACATCAATTGCGATTGCAACTTCACTACCTGGTTTGTAACCAGCAGCTTCAATAGCTTCGATCAAGAACTTCAATGGTTCTTCATTATTTTCAAAGTCAGGAGCAAATCCACCTTCATCACCAACAGAAGTTACCTTACCAGCTTTAGCAAGTAATTTTTGTAAGTTATGGAAAGTTTCTGAACCCATACGGATTGCTTCCTTAACTGTTTTTGCACCAACAGGCATGATCATAAATTCTTGGAAATCAACCTTGTTGTCAGAGTGAGCTCCACCATTGATAACGTTCATCATTGGTGTTGGAAGAACATGAGCATTGAAACCACCCAAGTAGTTATAAAGAGGTACTTGTAACTCATCTGCAGCAGCACGTGCAGCAGCAATTGATACAGCCAAAATAGCATTTGCGCCTAATTTACCTTTGTTAGGTGTACCATCTAAAGCAATCATAGCCTTATCAATAGCAACTTGATCTGTAACTTCGTAACCAACAATTTCTTTTGCAATAATGTCGTTAACATTAGCAACAGCTTTTTCTACACCTTTGCCCATGTAGCGTGACTTGTCACCATCACGTAATTCAACAGCTTCATGTTCACCAGTAGATGCACCAGAAGGAACGATTCCACGGCCAAAAGCACCTGCTTCTGTATAAACTTCTGCTTCAACTGTTGGGTTACCACGTGAATCTAAGACTTCGCGTGCATAGATCTCTGTAATACTAGACATAATATACTCTCCTTTGAGTTTTAGATTGGCTTGAGTTTCTCGCCCAAACCTATTTTAAAGGTTTTCTTAACGACTTTCAATTGTTAGCCGCAAAAAAACATCAACTATTTGTTAAAGTTAACCAATGCCAAATATGATTCGGGAACTAATGATGCACCACCAACAAGTCCGCCATCAATATTTTCTTTGCTCATAAGATCCTTAACATTAGCAGGTTTTACAGAACCACCATACTGGATGCGAACCTTGTCAGCAACAGTTTCATCATAAAGTTTTGCGACTGTCTTACGAACAACTGCACAAATCTCTTCAGCTTGGTCTGATGAAGCTGTTTTACCAGTTCCAATAGCCCAAATTGGTTCATATGCAATTACAGAACTTGCAACCTGATCACCAGAAAGATCTTTCAATGCAGCAGTTACTTGTCCAGCAACCCATTCTTCAGCTTTACCGGCTTCACGAGTTTCAAGAGATTCACCACAACAAATAATTGGTAAAAGACCATTCTTGAAGATTGCATGAGCTTTCTTGTTAATGTCTTCATCAGTTTCGTGGAAATAATCACGACGCTCTGAATGACCAATAACTACATAGTCTACGCCCATTTCTTTAAGAACTTTGGGAGAGGTTTCACCAGTAAATGCACCCTCATCTTCAAAGTAGCAATTTTCAGCAGCAACTTTAAGTTCAGAACCCTTTGCAGCTTCCAAAAGTGCTGGAAGATCGACAGCTGGTGCAGCAATCACTGATTCAACCTTGCTTGTAGCTGGCAAGTCATTCTTTACAGCTTTAACAAATTCAGCAGTTTGTTCTGGATTCATGTTCATTTTCCAGTTACCTGCAATAATTGGTGTACGCACTTATATCATCCTTTCAATTTTGCCTATTATAAACTATTTATCTGAAACAGCAGCAATTCCAGGAAGTGTCTTACCTTCGAGATATTCGAGGGAAGCTCCACCACCAGTTGAGATATGCGTTAATTGGTCAGCTACACCTAATTGTTGAACAGCAGCAGTTGAATCACCACCACCAACAATTGTTGTAGCATCACTAAGTGTACCCAAGAACTTACCAATTTCGAGAGTTCCTTCAGCATAGTTGCTCATTTCGAACACACCCATAGGTCCATTCCAAACAACTGTCTTAGCATCTTTTAAAACATCTTTGAACAGAGCAATTGACTTAGGTCCAATATCAAGTGCCATGTATCCAGCAGGAATGTCGCCATCAACAGTCTTGTTAGGTACATCATTATCGAATTTTTCAGCGACAACTGAATCAACCGGCAACACTAATTTGTCTCCAGCTTTTTCAATAATTTCTTTAGCAAGATCAATTTTATCAGATTCAACCAATGAGTTACCAATGCTCATGCCTTTAGCAGCATAAAATGTATAAGTCATACCACCACCGATAATAACCTTATCAGCCTTTGAAAGAAGGTGATCAATAACACCAATTTTATCTGAAACCTTTGCACCACCCAAAATGGCAACAAATGGACGAACCGGAGTATCAACGGCATTACCTAAGAATTTGATTTCTTTTTCAAGCAAGAACCCTGCAGCAGCTTGATCCATGTTACTTGCAATTCCTACATTAGAAGCGTGTGAACGATGAGCTGTACCGAAAGCATCATTTACAAACAGGTCACCAAGTGATGCCCAATATTTACCCAATTCAGGATCATTCTTAGATTCCTTTTTACCGTCTAAGTCTTCAAAACGTGTATTTTCAACCAACAAAATATCGCCATTGTTCATCTTGTTAATTGCTTCTTCAAGTTGTGCACCACGAGTTGTTGGCACAAATGTAACAGGTTTTTTAATCAAATCAGCTAATTTTTCAGCAACTGGGCGAAGTGATAATTCCTTCTTGTCTTCTTCAGTTTTAACACGACCAAGATGTGAAAACAGAATAGCTTTACCACCATTTTCAACAATATATTTAATTGTTGGTAAAGCGGCAACGATACGATTATCATTTCCGATAACACCGTTTTTAATAGGAACATTAAAGTCAACACGAATTAAAACTTTTTTACCCGTAACATCTAAATCAGAAACAGTTAGTTTAGCCATGAATTGTAATCCTCCATTTTTTTAAAATAAAAAGCGAAGAGAGTTATGCCTCCCCCCGCCTCAATGAACTAAATCATTTAAAAACTTAGCGTCAGCTAAATCTTAAAGCATGCTAGCAAATTTTTCCAAAGTACGGATCATTTGTGCTGTAAAACCAGATTCGTTATCGTACCATGCAACAGTCTTAACAACTTGGCCTTCACCTGAACCAACAACTTGTGTTTGAGTTGGGTCAAATACTGAACCAAATGTTGTACCGATGATATCTGATGAAACGATTCCGTCTCCGTTGTAACCGAATGATTCGTTACCATCTGTAACTTTCTTAACAGCTGCATTAACTTCGTCAACAGTTACTTCTTTGTCAAGAGTTGTAACTAATTCTGTTAATGAACCTGTAATAACTGGAACACGTTGTGCATGTCCATCTAACTTACCCTTCACTTCAGGAACAACTAAACCAAGAGCTTTAGCAGCACCAGTTGAATGAGGAATTGTGTTAGCAGCAGCAGCACGAGCGTTACGAACATTACCACCACGATCTGGACCATCTTGTAATTTTTGTGTAGCTGTGTAAGCATGGATTGTTGTCATAGTACCAGCTTTAATACCAAAAGCATCATTCATAGCTTTTGCTAAAGGAGCTAAACAGTTTGTAGTACATGAAGCAGCAGAAACAATCTTGTCATCATTTGTCAATGTGTCATCGTTAACACTGTAAACAATTGTCTTCATCTTGCCAGCTGGTGCTGAGATAAGGACACGCTTTGCGCCTGCTTCGATATGTGCAGATGCCTTTTCTTCTGATGTGTAGAAACCTGTTGATTCAAGAACTAAATCAACACCATCATTCTTAACCCAAGGAATGTTGCGTGCGTCTGCTTCTGCGTATACAGGAATTTCTTTGCCATTAACAACAAGTGCATTGTCTGTAGCAGAGATTTCAGCATCGAATTGACCATGAGCTGTATCATACTTCAATAAATGTGCCAACATAGCTGGAGATGTCAAATCGTTGATAGCAACAACTTCCAAGCTTTCTGAAGTCTCAGCAATACGGCGGAATGCCAAACGGCCAATACGGCCAAAACCATTAATACCTACTTTAGTAGTCATACTAAAATTTCCTCCTTTAGGAAATAAAAAATTTATTTTAAAAAGTGTGTTGGTTAAACACTACTCTTTTAAAATCAAGTTTGCTGCTCCCTCGTCAGTAATCAGACAAGTTTGTTTAGGAGCATGTCTCATGTATGCCGCAATAGCTTTAGCCTTTGAAGCACCGCCAGCAACCGCAAGCACACATTTCTTATCGGTGAGATCCTCTAATTGCAATCCAATTCTTGGAATCTTATACACCACATTACCTAGCTCATCAAAAAAATAACCGAAAGCCTCTCCAACTGCATGCTTTTTTTTCAACATTTCAATCACAGAAACAGGCATATCTCTTCTTTTAGCCATCCGAATAGCATCTCCCACACTATGAATAACAGCATCACTATTTCGAATTAACCCAATTACCTTTTGAATTGCTGGTTCTTTGAGTAAAGGTTCAAATGCCTCCTCACTCAACTGTTCAGGTACATACAACGCACGATGCTGTCCACCAGTATGTATCGCCATTTGTGAACTAACTGTATTGGCTTGGATATCAACAGCCTCTCCTACACCACCTCTGGCAGGTACGAAAAGCAATTCACGATTTTCGCCAACTCTTTTCGTGAGAGCCTTTGCAATAGCCGCCATCGTAATTCCTCCCATAACAGCAATCACATTCTTGCCGCTCGGTAAAATAGCAACTAATGATTCATCAACAAGCTTACCCATTTCTTCTATAACTCTTGGTTGCTCATCAGAATTACCTGCTACAATCAGACATTTTTCAATGCCTAATTTCTTCGAAAGCTCAACTTCTTGGTGCCTTATATCTGCGAACTGATCCATCAACCCTCGAAGGCCCTGAATAACATCCTGACCCTTTCCAGTAATAATCATGCCAGACCTAGTTGAAGCAATCAAGCCCTGTCCGCGCAAAAAATCAGTCTCGGTCCTAAGTACCCGTTCTGTTAAACCAAATTCTTGCGAAAGAACTCTCCTACCAATCGGCCCCATCCAAGAGATATAACGTAATATCATGAACCGTTGCACCATGGTTTCCACCATGTCGGGAGCAATCTTTTCAATCCATTCAAACTCCTGATGCATCATAGTTACCTTCCTAATGGGACCAATATTGTCCAATGGTGTCGCTAAGCGACCCAGCTAGTCAAAAAACAAAAGTACAACAACAATTTCTCTCTAATTAATTGTTCTCATACCCTCATCAACAACTGCATTATAGCAATATTTCACACCTAATGCAAGTGAGTAAGGTCTTGTTATTAATAGTCGTTAATAGCTTAATTTCATGCCAACTTTTTTCTTGATTATTCTACTATTCCGAATTTTAATGAAGAAAATTTTAAAATCTACTCCTAGTAGCGAACAATAAAATATTTTTACCTGTGTTCAAAATGCGTAAGTATGAATTAAATCTTTTTTCTTTGAGTTGAACTGCCTATCCTTAATTCCTCTCGATATTTCGCAACGGTTCTACGGGATATTTTTATCCCAACTTTCTCTAATTTCATTGCAATCTTGATATCTGACAAGGGCTTTTGCTGATTTTCAGCCGCCACAATCACAGTTATATGTTTTTTTATCGTATCAACAGAAATATCTTGTTCCATACTGTTCACAGGCCGCCTAAAGAAATATTTTAGTTCATACACTCCCGAATCACACCTTAAATACTTGCCATTAACCGCACGACTAATGGTAGACTCGTGTAAATTCAACTTTTGAGCTACATCTCTTAATAGAAACGGCTTCAACTGTCTGTCACCATTTTCGAAAAACTCATGCTGACGTTCAATTATAACCTCTGCCACTCTGACAATTGTTTCTGCACGCAATTCAATATCTCTGATAAGCTCTTGAAAGTCTTTTTGCTTTTCCTTCAAAAATTTTTTTACTTCAGTTTCATTTGCCGTTGCAAATTTATTATAGTAATCTTGCTTGAAAACAACTAGTGGCTTTGTTTTCTTAGTTGGCTTAATACTAAAGTCAGACGTTCCAGAAATCTTTTTTATTATCAAATCAGGATAAACATACCCAACATTTTCTTGTTCAAAAGCTGCACCTGGTGCTGGAGTCAGACGTTTAATAAATTCAACAACACTCAAAACCTTTTCTCTGTCTATAGATAGATCAGCTGCAATTTTATCCCAGTCTTGCTCAACTAGACTTTCAAACTCATTTTCAATAATTAGTTGCGCCTCAATGGGAGCATTTTCAATATTTTGGATTTGCAGGAGCAAACACTCTTTCAAAGAACGTGCACCAACACCAGGTGGGTCTAGTTGCTGCAATAAAGTCATTGCGTCCATCATCGTAATATATTCAACACCGGTTTTTCTAATCAATCCCTCTAAGTCAACTTTTAAATATCCATTCTCATCAAGTTGCCCAATTAGATAAATGACCCAGCTCCTAAGATTTGTTTTTCTCATAGTCAAATGGACCTGTGATAGTAGATAATCATAAAGAGACTGACTTTTATTATTCATAACCATATCCAACTGACTCACTTTTGCATTTGATAGGTCAGTTGAATTACCCGTGTAATTCATTGTTTCCTTGATGGAAACAAAAGGATTATCCAATTGTTTTTGTTTCAAATACTTCGCAAGGTCTTCAGTACTATAACGCAGTATCTGGATCGACTGCTGCATTTGTTGCGTCATGGCAAATTTTTGAATCTGCTTTTGAATCTGCCCATATCCATAACTTTGATTGTGGGGCATAAAATTTCACCTATCTTTTCAACTTGTAAATTTGAATTCTTTCTTGTAGAATAGTATGAGTAATTGCGCCGCTAGTGTAATGGATCGCACGCAAGATTCCGGTTCTTGTAATGTGGGTTCGACTCCCACGTGGCGCATGGATAGTTTATATCGGTTATCATATATCGTCAAAAGTCTTGAAAATCAAGGCTTTTTTATTTTTGTCTTTTCAATAGTTTTAACGTATTTTCAAAAAATGTGAGTCAATAGTGAGTCAAGAAAACACTTTCTTTTATGCATATATACTAACATTTTATTCAAAAAAATCCTAATAAATTTAATTGGCTGTTACTCAATCGAGTAGCAGTTTTTTGCATAATAAATGACATTTTTTTTGATAAAGTTATATAATTACAAATATGTCAATACATTGGAGGTGAAAATTATGAAACTAGTTGAATGTCAGGCATTTGAATACGCCCTAGGGCTTACCAAGGAATTACTTGTAGCAAGACAAATTTCTTTTGAAACCCCTAAAATAGTATGGAAACTTAACGATAGATTTTTAATTGGTAATACACTTCGCTATAAAGAACATTTTGTTCTCTCTTACCCAAAATATTCTCAAGGTGAATTAGATGAACATCCTATCTATATTAGTGAAATTGAGAAATCATTCTTGCAATTAGTCAGAAACACGTGGTTTACAAAATTTGACACTCCATTTGGTGTACCGATTGCTTTGAAGCAAAGTAACGTTCTACTCTTCGACCTCACTATAAAGTTAGTAAGTGACCTAAAACTTTCTGGTCATGATCCTATTGGTAAAAAGCTATTTAATGTATCGTCTATGGAAAGCAAATTAGCATTACCTTTTATAGATATAAAAGATACAGATGTTTTAGAACCAGTTAGTCTAATTACTGTTAATTCTAAATAATTTTTTTGTTACAAAAAAGCACTAGCCTTTATAGCCAGTGCTTTTTTCACCAGTATATCCTCCCACAAACTTTTCAAGTGCTTTGTTCTTCATGTAATTAAACTTACTTCTTGATACTCCCCACATGTGGCAACAGTCCTCCACTGAATATCGCTTATTAATAATGTACTCATTAAGGATAAAACTATAACGTGGATCCTCTACAGCCTTTAGAGCGTCCTCAACTTGTTTAATTTGATAAGCTAGATCAACGTGATTGACCATGCTTTTTTCGGTGCCATTCCCATATGAATGACTTGGCATACCACTTATTACTGGACTAGATACTTGACTAAACGCCCTTATATCACGTTTAAGTCTTGCATACTCTTTTAATATGTTTCTTATATGTTTTATTTCTTGTTTCATAGGAATCACCTTTCAGCAATTCCAGATATATGTAAGGAGGGTGGGCATTTCAGCCCACCACATTATGAATAAAAAAGCACTAATTAACGACACATTGAAACTATATCCTATGCCTTAAAACCCAAATACCAGCCTACAATCGAATTAATTGAAGTCATAAGCTGCGCATCACTCACACCTCAAACCGGCGCATATATTGAATATTTTTCGACACAAATCAGTGGACGAATCTTTTATTTTGTCAATTGTAGGCTTTCCCTACACCTATATTATAAGACTTTTTTCAATAAAATACAAACATACGTTCGCATAAAACTACTCTATTAGCCCTCTTAACTGTTGAATCATTGACACAACCTGATACGGTGTATTCTTCATGTCCGTTGCTCTGTTCTGATACCAAAATTGAGTTAGTAAGCTGACTGCAAACCAATACTGGTTATACGCTTCAAGTTGTTCCTCTGTGGCTGAAACCGCAGTTTGAATGTAGTTTGAAGCACTATCTATATATTGTTGAATCATATCATCATCGTCTGAAACTTCTATCCTAAGACTTGCCTTAATATCTGCTGGTGTTATTGCCATATTCTCACCTCCTAAATTCTTTAGTTATATGTATAAAAAGGGTGGCCGAATTTTCAGCCACCCCCTAAAATTACTTATATGTTATTTTGCTGGTGCGCTAAGTGAAATATTTATTACTGCATCTTTAGAAATTACTTCGTAATCGTTTCGAACGATAACGGATAGACCTTGACTGAATTGGTCGAACTTATCCCATTGTGCTGTTACTTGGTTACGTCTAAATACTGCTACCGCTTGACTAATATCTCCACAAAGCACAGGGAATGAACCATCTGAATTATTAGCAAGCACTTTGTCGCTAATTAATGCAACTGGTGCACCTAACAAGCTAAATCCACTTGGTGCAGTTGGGTTTGGTTGTAACAGATAACGACCCTCGGAATCTTTCAAGGTATCAAGGTAATTAAATCCTGATTGGTTAACAATGAACATCTTATCTAACGCTGGGTCTAACGTTACATTAAAGACTTTCTTCAAATCATCTACACCCGTTGCGGTTGCCTTAGCAAAGTTTGAACCAGTAAGCAGCGTCATAATTTGAGAATTATCAGTATTATCAACTAACTGTTGTAACTGGTTTTTAACTTCACCAACAATATCAACTTCTGCATCTTCGACAACTTCATTAGATAGTGCAATCTTACCAGCACGTGTTTTTACATCAAAGGGAACATCAGCAAACATATTTGCGTCAACATCTGCAATATCTGCAAGTTCTTCCTTAGTTGCTAAAACTGCGGTTTGCTGACTTGTTGCGATTGGATAGTGACCTGAACCAGTAGAAACTTGTTTAACCGTTGCATATTGTGCAAGGTTGTATTTTGATTGTTTTAACTGAAATACTGGTGTGATAATTTCTTCTGGAATAACTGCAGCCGCTCCTGATGTTGTAATTCCATCACGTAATTCACCACGTGAACGAATATAATCTTCAAATGAACGTGTTTCTGTCTGCTTTTCTGGATCAATAATTGTTTTCTTTGTCATAGTATCATCTTCCTTTTCTTTATTGATAAATTTTTCATAACTACGTGTATCTACTTGAACATTGGTATCGTCATATGCTGGTACAGCGACAACGGAAACATCAAACAAACTCTTAACTGCATTAATCGTTCTTGTAATGTTTCCATCATCATCTTTTGTCCATGTATCTGTACCATCATTCACTTCAAAACCAAAACTGCATGAATCAACATTGCCAGCCGTCACTTGCTCATAAACATCATTTGCATAGGTCGTATTTGGCAACGTGGCTTTAAAATGAAGTCCTTTATCATCTGTTTCAAGTTCCAACGTGCCAGCTTTAACGCTTGCTAAAACTTGGCTATAATCATGGTTATTCAGCATTAAAACATCTGATAAATCCACTCCATCAAGTGCCTGCGGTGTAACTACTTCTGTAAATCCGCCTAAATCTTTACTTGGTGAGTTCCACACAATCGCATAGCCTGAAATAACTTTACCTTGTGGGTCTGCGTCATTTTGCGCACCCCCTTGTTCAGGTTGTTCTTGTTCTGGTGTTTCTGCTTGTGGTTGATCTGCTCTAAGTTCAGCTTCAACCGTTAATCTTCTGTCCTGTTTCACTATTCTCAGCTCCATTCTTATTAATATTTACAAATATATTGCCATCGTCTGTTACTGGAAGATCTAGTTTATCTCGTGCCTCATTTCTGGTTAAAACTCCGCCAGAATAACCAGCAGCAGCCATTGTTTGTTGGTCTTGTGGGTCTAAACTAAGCAATTTATCAGTATTGAAATTAAATGTTTTATCTAACTTGAAAGCTAACTCACTTGTAAAGCAATCAAAATAATGCTGCAAAGTGCCTTTAAGATATTGAATATTACTTTGCTCGGTGTTTGAGTGCTCATTCTCTAACCCTAACCGTTCAACTGGTAACTGAAATGCCTTAGCAATTTGTCTAGTTGTCCAGTCATTAGAGTTAACCAGTTTTAAAACATCAGTATTAATTTGTAAATTTGAAACGTCCATACCATCATCAACCACAACGGAATTAAGTGAGTTATTTCCTGTTGTTGCTTCATCAAATTTCTTCCTAATGTTTTCCTTAGCATCTTTCCCCAAATCTGATTGGTGGACTTTCACAATTGTTGTGCCATGAACTCCCTGATTAAAGAAACCTGTTAACAATTTGTTTCCAGCAGACTGAATATTTTGTTCATCTTTTAATGAATACAATGGACTAATACCAGTAACTCCATCTCTAGTGAAATACTTGAAATGAAGTATGCTGACAGGCTCAATCTGCTGCTTAGTTCGTCCATCAGGTGAGTAAGTATATGTTAAGACTCCACTCACATCATCTTGTTCAACGACCATTTTGTTATTGGGTATGAATTTAAGTTGATTGCCTGGTAAAATCTGTGCAAATGAATTACCATTCAGCAACATGTTTACCGCTAAAGCATATTTAAAGTGATAACCGTCCATAATACTATTTGGCTTTGAGTTAATCATCTTATCTATTGCATCAGTACCACATAAGATTGGATTACTTGCGATATCACTCGCAATGATATTAATTGCTGCGAATATATCGGAATTTTTTAGTACGCTGGCACTTACAAATGTATTTGTATCGTCACTCGATAAACTTACCAAAGCATCTAAAAACGGATCTTGTGTTGTGCTTGTGGTCTTGGTTGTAAAAAAACTCAATTATCCCTCACTCCTTTCATAGTTAATCAGGAATGCCAGCACAATCATCAACAACCCCGCCAACATTACTGCAATAAAAAAGCCCCATGTAAATGCCACTCCAATTATTAGAAGCAACATTCCTAGGACTAATAAAACGCCTTGAATATATTTAGAAAGAAAATTCTGCACTCGTGTAATAATCGTTTGCGTGTTGGTTCGCCTCACTTTCTTCGTAATAATCCATGCCAGCAACATAAGCATTTATTAATGCAGCGATTGGATCAATACGATTACTATTTCTTGCTTTATCAATCTGCCAGCCATTATTATCAACTTTTAAAATTGCATTATTGACTGCATAAGCTAATATCTTGTTCCCATTATGCTGAATCTTGCCATCATAAAGTTTTTCTCTGAAATCTCTAGTTGGTATATTCAAGGTCTTTGTTCCTTGTCTTACTTCAAACAGCGGATAATTAGCTTTCTCAAATTTAGTTAATAATGCATCAAAATTATATGGATCATATGCAATTGCTTTAACTCTAAAATTATATTTACCAATTATTGACTGGATATATTCAAAGACTGCATCATAATCAATAATTCCGCTCTCTAAACGTGTAATGGTACACTCTTTGGCTCTTTCCATACTGCGATAATCAATACCATCACGTTTTATCTTGCTGTCTAAGCCGTATTTAGTGCCTATCCATGAATGACTATCACAGTAAAAATGACCGTCACCAGTCGGAATTATCCAACTAACTGCGGTCAAATCATTACTTTTTGATAAATCAACACCAATATAAATATCACGATTGTTCAAATTAATACTTTTAACCTTGCCAACACTCCAATCATCTGCGCTTATATAACTATCCTCACTGGCTTGTAGCCACATATTGAAGTTCTTAACTAGAATCGGGATCATATTATTTTGCTTAATCGCCAAATCTACATCAGCTTTTATTTTTTCAGTCATTTTCTTTTTAACTTTTGGCTCGCTAAACAATGGATTAGCCTTTACCCAATTATTTTGGTCGTATACTTCTTCTCTATCGTCTAGTTCCCAGATAGCTATAAAATACCTGTCTGCCTCTGCTTTACCATTTAAAACATCATTAAGCATTTCATATTCAGCGTGCATTGGAACATTCAAATTAAGCCCTGATGTTGAAATAACTGCAAGTAAGGAATTATCTTCTTGTGCTTGCCCTGACTTTAAAACGTTATATACTTTTCTATCCTTGGCCTCATGCCATTCATCAAGAACAATAGTAGTTCCTGCAAAACCATCAAGCGTACTAGTATCACTGGCCAACGCAATCGCCTTACTACCACTTTCCAAATCTTCAATTTCTTGTTTTTGTACCTTTATTCTTTGGCGCATATATTTGGACTTCTTTCGAACCTGGTTTAAGCCACTAGAAAGCATATTGTAACCCAATTTAGCTTGTTTTAAGCCGTTAGAAACAAATAGGACTTGTCTATTCATTGCTGGGCTTTTTTCTCTTAATAAACCATTAGCAGCTACGCCACTGGCCAAATAAGTTTTACCATTTTTCCTGGCCATTGAAATAAAAGCACGATCATATCGCCTGAATCCTGTATCCTTTTCTTTCCAGCCGTATAATTCTGATATTATCCATTCTTGAAATGGTTGCATATCCAACTTACTACCATCCGTTTTTGGCAGGCTCTCGATAAATTTAACAGCTTTTGTAGCTTCTTCTTCATCATAGTAGTAATTAAATTCATCTGTCTTAGAACGCCCTAAATCACGTTTAAAACGTTCGCAAGCTAGTCTAATCTTCTTACCAACTAGAATTCTACCAGCAAGCACATCATCAACATATTTAATCATGATAGCATCGCTTCATATTCATCTTTTGGTTTATCAGACTTGGCTTTGTGCAATTCCATTCTTGCCCGACTAGATATAGTCATTCCTAAATCATTGGCGATGGCTTTCATATCTTTAATAGCTGTACTCATAATTTCAATGTATGGATTTTTCTTCTTTGACCCATTACTTTTGTTGGTTATTACTAAACCATGCTTTGTAATGTCTGTATTGCATGTCTGAACAACCGAATATAGTTTGCAGTAACTAGCTAATAAACTTCTATCAAGCTCTGATACGGGCGTATTTTGCTTTAAATAGGGCACTATCCTATTCCATTCTGTTAAGGCTCTGCCACTCAACCAATCAGGCGCATTGTTATCAAGTTCAGGATACTCAAATAAAGATTTTTCCATATCCTTACGTTGCTCAATTTCTTCATTGGTTAGATGCTTACTCATATCTGCAAGTTGTTTTACCTTTCTACCCATGCAATCAGCTCCTTTCGCTTTAAATTTATCTACAAGAAAAGCCGTTACCATTCCTAGCAACGACTACTCTTACATATATCTGAAATCAATTTATAATATCTTTATTATATCATAATGATAGCATTTTTATTGAAAAAATGCAAACAAACGTTCGATTGATAATTTTAAAAAGGGATTTTTATAAACGTTGAGGTAACTGTGTCGCTCCTTTTTGAAATTTACACGGCCCCCCATTGTTGATATATCAGCGTTTCAAAGATTTTTACTCTCGTTTTTTTCGTTCGTTTCGTGTTTTTGTATTATGATGAGAGTTACACAATGCTTGTAAGTTGCTTTCATCTAATCTTCTTGACCAATTATCCTTAACTTCCTGTACGTGATCGACAACGTCAGCTTTCCTTATTACCCCATCTTCATAACATTTCACACAAATTGGATTATTTTCCAAAAATCGTCTGCTTAATCTTCGCCATGCCGTTGATTTATAAAACTGCTGATATTTGCTCTCATTTGAGTTGTACATACGCTTATTATATCTATACTTGTTAAGTTCCTGCTTATGTTTAACACAATAGCGTTCATTAAACGGTACTAACGTTCTACAACCAGCATGATTACATTGTTTCATTGGTACACTCATTCTTATCACCCCTAATAAAAAGCGATGGCTATTACACCACCGCAATTGCTTAACCTTTCTTGCTACTCTGCTTCAATGTTACCGTATCGAACGCATTTATCTGACTATCACTATTGACTGCTGCCACATCATACAAGACACCGTTCAACTTTGCTAGTAAAGTATCATTAATACTTGGATTGTGTCTTACAACTATCGTTAATAAGTTCTGTTGGTCATTACCTAATAAAGTATATTGTTGTGTCATTGTCTGTGTATAATCACCACACCATAACTTGAACTGTGGTACAAACTCTTGCTTATAGTCGCCTGTATTATCGTCCTCAACTGACTTAACCAATCCAAACTCAACTCTTTGTTTTAATCTCGATATATCATAGTTCAGCATCATCATCACCTACTTCATAAACTAAAACATTGCAGTAAAGAAT
>NZ_BACP01000004.1 GCF_000260415.1 Liquorilactobacillus mali KCTC 3596 = DSM 20444 | reverse complement strand
GATTTGCAATGGTCTGCTGGAAAAGTTTTCAATTGAAGAGTTTGGTGTTTCGTATGAATATTTTTTAAATAGTGATTAATTGGGGGATTAGTTATGGAAGAAGAGAAAGAACCTAAATTTTGGAAAGGCGACCCAGCAGGAGGCATTGCTACTGGATTGCTCTCAGGTTTAGTTGTTGGAATTATTAATATTTTATTTCTCCACTGGTGGCATATAGGAATCATTGTTTTTTTAGTTGTTTGGTTATTCCAGGGCACTCACCCTATTTTTAGGGAAAAAGCTGAAAAGCGTGTAAAAGAAGATGCCAAGTATAAAGAAGCTGAGAAATTTGTCCATAACTTACCAGACAATACAAAGAATAACTCTTCAAATGATCCAAAACCTGTTCAACAAATTGTCGTTCAAAAAACTGAGAAGAAAAAATATAACCGCCATGCTCCTAAGTGTCCAAAATGCAAATCTCATAATATTCAAGTGATTGATAATAAACGCAAAGCATTTTCTCTTGGTAAGGCTGCTGTTGGTGGTGCTTTATATGGAATTGGTGGTACTATCGCTGGATTCGCAGGTAAACGAGGAAAGAAATACGAAGCCATATGTATAGACTGTGGAAGAAAATTCACCATAAAGCTTTAGTTCCATAGTCCAAAAACTGACGACTATAAAAGCTGAATTTTTAGGGGGAGTTACATATGAAAACTACGAAACTTGTTTTTGGTATTTTAATGATTGTTCTTTCTGTTTTTATCGGTTTACAATCAATGGTTACTGGATTAGGAAACTCTTTAGAAAGTAATAATCAACATGGTGGTTCTGCTGGAATACTAGTAGGTATTTTGTACCTTGTCGCTGGAATAGTTTACCTTGCCACCAAATCAGCTAAAAAGCTAGGTGCAGATATTGCTAATTTTATTCTTTTAGCTTTAGCATGGTTACTGGGAGTTTCAAACGCTGGAAGTTATGGTGACTTGACAGTTTGGGGTTGGCTAGCACTTATTATTGGGGCTTTATTCTTAGTTTGGCATATATTGTCTAACAAAAAAGCAAAAAATGTAGTTTCAAAATAGCATTTTCTTGGGGGAAATTATAATGTCTAAAAAAATTCAAGATGAAGAAGGAAATACTTATGTTCAGGTAAAACCTTGGTATAAAAAGTGGTGGATTTGGGTATTAGCTGTTATAGTTCTGCTTTTTGCATTAGGACTTGCAGGGGGAAACAAAAAAGGGTCAAGTTCTTCTAACAGTAATAGCACATCTGAAGCATCAGGGCATCAAACTACTAATTCTGAAAAAAGTACTGAATCATCAACAACTTCTAAAAAAATAACAGTTGATTATCAGAGCTACAATTATTCAAAAGCAAAAACATACTCTACTAACTATACAGATACTTCTTGGAATGCTGCTACGATTTCCGTTTCCAAAGTTGTTCTTTACACACTTGACAGTCCAACAACTTATAAGTCGGCTAATGACGGAACATTTAAAGCTCAAGGCTTCGTAAGACTATATTTTTCAGTAAAAGCCAATCGTGATGTTTCTGTATATCCAACTCAAGGCACATATATATACAATGGATCCGAGCAACACGAAGCAGATAGTGGAGAAAGTTGGGACGGAGATATAAGTAACGGAGTAACAAAAACTGGCACAGTTACTGTTCCTATAAAAGATACATCGAGTCTAAAATCTATAAGAGCTAAAATTGATGGTAACTATGATACCAATGACTATGATGACGATAATTCAAGTCACACATTTGATTTCACATTAAATCTTTAATAACTGCCCTTTCGGGGGCTTTTATTTAACACACAAATCGAACATACGTTCGTATTTTAAAGCAGTTAATACACATTTCTTTATAATTATCCCCTGTTATCGCATAAATTCACAATATTTTGCGTACAAACCAAGCAAATTACTCAGAAAGGAGTTTGTTGGCCCATGGCCTCTTTTTCTAAATATAAAACTCAAAAAGGAACATTTTGGCGTTTCCAATTATTTTATACAGATCCAATTACAAAAAAACGAAAACGTGTAGGTCGAGGACAATTTTTAACAAAAACACAGGCAAAACTCGCTGCAGAATTATTTGAAAAAAAGATCCAGCAATCCTACAAAAAAAATGAAAGATATCCCTTCAAAGAAGTATATGAACTTTGGTTTGAAAACTATAAACTTACAACTAAAGAATCAACCTGGACTACTACCAAAAGAAATTTTGAAAATCATATTTTACCTATCTTTAAGGATATGGATATACCTGAAATAAGGACATTGGATTGCCAGAATGCTGTAAACTTTTGGTTTAAAAAACCGTTACATAATTACAAACGGTTTTTTAACGGTCTGAGCACTGTTTTGGAATATGCTGTTAGAATGGAAATCATAGATAAAAACCCGGCATCCGCTGTAATTGTACCTAAAGCGAAACAACAAGACATAAAGAAACGAGATACAAAAAAGGAATACTACACACGAGACGAATTAAAGATGTTCCTAGATAGTCTTCATGAGTTTGGATCCTTTCAGTCATATACTTTCTTTAGACTACTTGCATTTACTGGCATGCGTAAAGGTGAAGCATTGGCTCTTAATTGGTCAGACATTAACTTCTCGCAAAAGAAAATTAATATCAACAAAACACAGTCAAATGGTGATGGTAAATTAGTTATTCAGTCAACGAAAACAGAAGCCAGCGAACGCACTATATTCATGGATAATAAGACTACTGAAGTACTTAGAAAGTGGCATAAATTGCAAAAAGTGGATCTATTTCAATTAGGGTTTAATTCTAATTCTAAAAAGCAACTTGTATTTGCTTCGACGATAAACAAGATGCATAATCCCAACAAGCCTCGTGTTTGGATGACAAGAATCACTAAAGAGTATGATCTTAAACACATCCCTGTGCACGGTTTTAGGCACACTTATGCAACATTAGCGATTCAAGGTGGAATGCCCCCAAAACAGTTACAAGCGCAATTAGGACACAGGGATATACGCACAACTTTAGATATCTATACATCAGTTACAAAAGAGCAAAAACAAGACACTGCGGAAAGGTTTACCTCATTTGTGAATTTTTAAGAGTATCATATGCTCATGTGCACTCTATGCACACTAAAATTGTAAATAATGAAAATAATACGAAGATAAAAAATAAAAAAGCCTGTATATCAACATTTCTGAATGATATACAGGCTTCAATTATATAGGTATTGGGCATACTGGACTCGAACCAGTACATTGCGGATTCAGAGTCCGCTGCCTTACCAATTTGGCGAATGCCCAATGAATTAAAAATAACTATTTAATAGTAATACTTATTCATTTACTTGTCAATATATACATAATATCATTGAAGGACAAGGAAACTGGTTCTGCTTCCGCAAAATAAAAGTCCATCCTAATTAAATGATGGACACGTATTTTGCTTCAACATATCGCCCGTACGGGGATCGAACCCGTAACTCCGCCTTGAGAGGGCGACGTCTTAACCAATTTGACCAACGGGCAAAATACTCTTATTATTATACATTCATTTTGAGTAATGTCAACACTATTTTTTACCAAAAAATTGAAGATAGAAACAAAACATGAAGATGATTATGCAGTAACAGACACAGAAAATTATAACAATATCAAATATCTGACTATTGACGAATTGACGTGAAACCATGAAAAAAACCGTAGTTACGCTCCATTTCAATAATCTAATATACAATTTTCTCAAATCTGTATTCATTTTTTCCTAACCTCTTTTATAATCAACTGCTAAGTCAGGAACAGGTTCAAATGCGCGATTGTAGAATTGTACATGCAGCTTTTGCGCATCAACATCAATCAACGCATAAGTTCCGCCTATATGGCTATATTTCCCCCTTGGGAAACTAATACTGCCAGGGTTAAGGAATAAACAGCCATTGTTCATCTCTGCACCTAGGAGGTGAGTATGGCCGAATAGTGCAATCGTTGCTTTGTTTTCTTGTGCCAAGAGATTCAAACTATTCAATCCACTATTTACACCATATAGATGCCCGTGAGTCAGCAAAACAGTTTCTGAACCAACCTTGACAATTATTTTCTTTGCAAATCTAGGATCGTAATCACAATTTCCAATTACCACATGAAAATCATTGAACAACTCGTCATCCGGTTCAAGCTCTGAGTCACCACAATGAAACATTGCACTGACATGTCCCTTATACTTTTCCAGAAGTTTTACTAAGATATCACGATCTCCGTGACTATCACTAACTACTAGTATTTTTTCACCCATTATTCTTTAACCCACCAATCATCAAATTTTTCACTTAATTTCTTGATTGCTCGCCCGCGATGACTAACCTTATTTTTTTCGGCGGGTGTTAGTTCTGCGAAAGTCTTGTCAAGTTCGGGTAAATAAAATAACGGATCATACCCGAAACCATCATCACCCCGTATTTTTTTCAAAATTTTTCCTTTAACATCTCCATTAACTACAAGCGGATTCTTCCCGATACGAGTAACGACTAGTGAAGTATGAAATGTTGCAGTTCTTTTTTCATCAGGAACATCCCTCAACTTATCAAGTAACTTCTTGTTATTAGCATTGTCATCATGATCACCTGCATAACGTGCAGAATAGATGCCTGGCTCACCGCCAATGGCATCTACCATCAATCCAGAATCATCAGCTACTACAACTGTCTGCAGCACATCCGTCAGCGACTGTGCCTTAATCAAAGCATTCTCTTCAAAAGTTTGTCCATTTTCAATAATCTCTGGTACTTCTTTTAATCCATTTAGAGTCTCAACCTTGAAACCTTTTGGTTCAAAAAAAGCCCTGAATTCACGAGCTTTTCCTTCATTTTTTGTTGCAATCAATATTTTTTTCATAACGAACCCCACAATTAAATAATGTTGTTTTCTTCATTAATTATACAGATAAACCTTGTTAGTAGCAAAAATCTTCACTATTATTTAAATTTTAAATTAGTTACAACTTTCTTAGGTATTTCAATGTATAATTAGGTGATAGATTGAATTAAAGGAGAGTCGTCATGGATGTAAATAAGTATTTAGAACTGTCACAAAAAAAGGAGTTAGCAAATACTCTTGGTTATGAAGTAATACGTGACATCTTGGTTCCCGAACTAATTGGGGATAATCATAATATTCTTTATTGGGCAGGAAAGCGATTAGCACGTGAAATATACCTTGCTAAAGACGATGACTTGACGGTCTTCTTTATTAAAGCTGGTTGGGGAAATTTAAAACGAATTAAGAGTAATAAAAAGCAACAACTCTTTGAACTATCAGGTGATGCTGTTCAGTTGCGCAATGAAGTTAGCGAACAAGCTGATTTCTTATTAGAAGCCGGCTTTCTTGCAGAAACAATTCAACTGCAAAGCGGTTTCGTGTGTGAGGCTATTATCAAAGATATCAAAAAAAGGAACAGTGTTGTTTCGCTCTTAGTTCAATTAGATCCTGGTGATCCAATTGATATCGCATTGCTTCCTGAAAAAGAACCACTTCATTTTTCTGAATAATTTGCAATTAAGTTTTTATTATTTATAGAAAAACTGTTTTTCATTTTAAAAATCATTCCAAAAAAAGAGACTTTCGCAAAAACATTATTTTTGCAAAAATCTCTTTTTTACTTGGTAAAAAGAATCCTATTAAAATTAGTAATCCAAATTCTGCCATTTTTTTGTATAAAAATAATTATTCATTTTATATTGCGGCTTCGTCTGTTTCTTTGTCAAGAAAGGATTTACATATTGGTCGACAGCTAGCCATCCCCTCCATCCAAGATGAATTGTATCTTGCATAAAGTATGGTTTTGTCCCATCATTAGTCAAATTTGCAATATGTGTAAAACCTTGAGACTTCAATTGATACGTAATTTTATTATTAAAGTCTTGAATCATCGACATTGACAACCCAGTATAATTTGCCCACTTTTCATTAATTGGTGGAATAATAAACAGGACATTTATATGATGCTTTGCAAACTCGTTTAATACAAGCTGAAAATCTGAATATTCGACAGACTTGATATAACTAAAGTTTTTTTGTTCCCCCGCCAACTTTTTGTAAACCGGTTTTAATTTATGTTTCCAAAAATTATTATCAATATCCAATGAATTGTTGGTCGTATTTGCCTTGCCAAGTTCATATCCTATCTTATCAAGTTTAGCTTCGTTATAATCTTTAGGCAGTTCTTTTTCTCTTTTTTTAATCAACGCTTCTCGGTTGTTTAGCGAGATTGTTGAAAATAATTGATCTTCATGGTCTAATTCATTTTTCACTAAGTGCAGATATGTTTTTTGAAAATTAGTTAGCCGCTGACCAGCAGCAATTCTCAAGACACTATCATCAATTTCGTCCGTAGAATCTTTAGGATTCAGTGCCAATAATCTTTCAGCGGCATATCTATTCTCAGTTGTTGGTTTTGCCTTCAGTAACCAGCTCACGATTTCTGGACGAGGATAAAAATAATTAAATGCTGCAGCATCAATTCCCCCTTTAACAAACCATTGTGGCGAAACAATAAACACAGCTTTTTTATTATTTAATTCATTACCAAACCCTTGCATCTGCCAGAACTGAGTTATCGATTGTGTTCCTGCTGTCCCCAATAAAAAAGGACGATAACTGCGGTGATATTTTTGTGCCAGTACTGATGGATGAAGTGCATCTATTCTTGAAAGCTCTGATGATCCAAAAAAAGGAACGTAGTTTTCCCTAAAAGCTGCACGTTTAACAGCCATTCCCTTAAAAACCTGTGGCGACTGAGAAAGAGCAGCCTTTTGAATCGTACTCTGTGAGATTTTATCTGGCCTGAATGGGGAAAATAAGAAACCGAGAACAATTATGGCTGCACACACAACTGGGCCAAAAATCAAGAATAATCTTTTGAACACGCTCATGCTTTTAATGATTCAACTTTCGCGATAATCTTGTTAGGCGTCTCCCATTCACTGCGCTCAAATTCTGAGACTGGTACATCGACCCCACATTGTGCTTGCAATTCAAGTAACAATTGAACTGTCGCCATTGAATCAATCAGTCCTGTATCAAAGAGATTAAGATCGAGGTTAGTTGCAACCTCCTCACTTCCGGTCAAGTCTTGCAAAATTTCAATAATTTTTTCTTTCATTTAAAAAACTCCCCTTTTTATTTCATAATATGATGGAACATCATCGTGTTCAAGAAACCTGAGAAAATCAAGAAACTAAAACAGACTGTGTTGAATGTCAGAAAAATAGCAAAAGCTTTCGTAAAACGATTGCTTGGAATTTGTTGTCGGTGTTTCTTCTTAAAGCGCAACCACGCATCACAAACAATGATTGCACACGCATGAAACAGTCCATAAACGATATAGTACCAGGTTATTCCATGCCAGAATCCCATTATCAGAAATAATGTTAAGTAGCCTAGGTTCGCGATTGTTATGCGACTCTTTATTAATTTATTCTTCATTATGAAAAATACCAATCGCATATAAATGTAATCTCTAAACCAAAACGATAATGACATGTGCCATCTATTCCAAAACTCCTTAATGTTTGCCGCAGCAAATGGTCTGTTGAAGTTCATTGGAGTAACGATTCCCATGATATAACTTGTCCCAACTGCAAACAAACTATAGCCTGCAAAATCAAAAAACAGATCCATTGAATAGACATACATGTAAGCAACAAGCCACCAAGATATTCCCCCACGAGCCAGTGCATTCTGAGCAACCTGCGGCATCAAAAGTGTGCCAAAAAAGTACGCTATAAAGAATTTATAGAGGAAACCCAGAAAAATATACCAAACTCCCTTTTCAAGTAAATCCAAATATTTTTTGCGAGAAAGCTGGTTATTGTAATCCCCGACAAATCGACGATATCGGTCGATTGGTCCTGAAGAAATAGTTGGAAAGAATAGCAAAAATTGAATCGTTTGCCCCAATCTGAATTCCTTTATTGCCCCATCACGAATCTCCATAATCATTCCGACAATTTTGAAAGTAATATAACTAATTCCCAAAAAACCGATAATTGAGACTTGTCCGCCATAAATTGCAGGTGTAACTTTAACAATTATCAAGGGGATAATAGCTACAAAAACAGTCAAATAAAATATCCATGAGTTATTAGACTTTGCCCTGTAATTAAAATACAGCTTGATTAGAAATATTTCAAAAATAACATAGACAATCAAGGCAATTCCTTGATGCCACTTTATTCCTCCAAAGGATAACAATAGAAAACCAAAAGAAATAAGTGTCTGGTACCAATAAATCTTCTTTTCATATAGATTTGCAATAACTATTGGTAACAGCGTTAGTGCTATCAACATAAAATATGTTGGATTTTGATACGGCTGCATATTAATCATTAGCTATTGACCTCATTCAGAATCTTCTTACGATCAACCTTGCCATTATTGGTGAGTGGTAGTGACTCCACATAAACATATTTTTGTGGAATCATGTACGGCATCATCAAAGTCATTAATTCTTTTTTAATCACCTTTGTCAACGCAAATTCTGATTTATAATCATTTGGCTCTGGTACTACATAGGCCACAATCTGCGTAGCCTTATGATTTGCGTCATATTTAGTTGCACATGTAGCCTGCTTAACCAATGAAACTTGATTCAAGTGTTGATCGACTTCCTCAAGTTCGATCCTGAAACCGTGGAGCTTTACCTGAAAATCAATTCTGCCGTGATATAACAATTGACCCTGATTATCAACTTCGGCTAAATCACCAGTCCGGTAAGCATGTCTTCCTTTATAATTGATAAATGCTTGCCGTGTTTTTTCAGGATTATTCAAATAACCTATGGAAACACTTGGACCGATGATCAGCAGTTCACCTGATGTCCCGTTTGGTACTTCATGCAAATCCTCATCCACAATCAATAATTCAGTGTCTTCCTTAGCAACTCCAATTGGTAATCTTGGATAATCTGCAAGAATATTCTCGTCAATTAGAACTTGACTGACAGCAACTGTGGCCTCGGTCGGGCCATACGTATTATAAATACTTGCATTTGGAAAGCGCTCATTCAACTTCTTTGCTGCTTCATGTGTTAATTCTTCCCCACAAAATAAGAAGTGTGTTATTGTGGGATAATTATCTTCATTGAAATGCTTATCAAGCAAGCAAATATCCATGAATGAAGGTGTTGAGACCCAAATATTTAGTTTAAGTTTTGGTAGCAGTTCAAACAGATCTTTAAAGTTAGCAGTTACCTTCTTTGGTAATACTGTCAATTTTCCGCCTTGTGTTAATGCAGGATAAATAGACATCACTGATAGATCAAATGAGTATGCTGGCTGTGCCAAAAATGTCTTTCCAGCTGTAATTCCAAAATCGCTCTTCATCCAATTCAAAAAACTTTGTAGATTATTAGCACTTATTTGTACTCCCTTTGGTACACCAGTAGTCCCTGAAGTAAAGATCGTGTAGAAGATATCATCACCACTAACCTGATATTCAGTGGCATCAAACTCTCTTTCCTCCCCAGCAAAGACCTCTGCCAGTTCTTCGCCATCCAATATAGTGAGACCGTCTATTTTTACTGGTAGCTTTTCAACAGCAATACATGCAGCAGGTTTTGCTATTTCGGCAATTTGTATAATTCTTTCATTTGGCGATTCACAATCTAACGGTACATATGAGTGACCCGCTTTTACTATGGCTAAAAAAGAAACCAGCATCTCAAAAGTTTGTCCCCCAAATACCAAAATGGGTGCTTTTTTGGGTAATTCTAAATCTATTAATTTCTGAGCTAAAGAATCCGACATCTTTCTCAACTCTGAATATGTTCTCCTATCACCCAGATAATCATAAACAGTTGCACCTGGTATTATTTCGGACCATTTGTCGATTTGTTGAATAATATTCACGATTTAAACCATCCCCCTTTAAAACTCGTTATAAATAAAGTGCGGACCAGTCATGCCGCTATAACTAAATAAGTACACTAAGCCCATTATAATAACTGCATAAAAAACAGTTTTAAAAAGAAATTTTGTAACTTCGTTTTTAATCAGCATATTACTAAACTCTTTCAAACAAAATCCCCCCAAATCCCTTGATTATTAATAATTTTAGACTCATATAAAATTCACAATTAATTCGCAATTAATTCACATTTATATAACTACAATGATTACATTTCTTGTAAGTTGTTACAAGTGATTTTCGCATAAGATTTCTTAAAGAATTTGTAAAATCAGTTTAATTTTGTAATATTTCTGTAAAAAAATAAACTAATACCTGTCTAAAGTACAAAATGTTCACGCCTAGCTCCACAAAAAAGAAGCGGTACAAAAATGCAAACTTTGTCACGCTCCTTTTTTATTTTTTAGATACACTGTATCATGCCTACTAAACTTTATTTGTCTCGAAACTCGCCCTCAACAACATTGTCATCCGAATGATTACTGCCATCATCTTCTGGCATAACCACTGCTGCAATAATATAAATAACTATTCCAATAATCAATTGACCCGGAAAAATTATTAGAATTGCACCAATAATCCGCACGAGTGCTTTATCTAAATCTAAATATTCTGCAACCCCGCCTAGCACTCCTGAAAGCACCTTATCTTTTGACTTCATTAATTTCTTATTTTTCATCATTTATCCCCACCTTAATTTATTTCGTTATCTCCAGATTCATTCGTTAACTCGATTTGATTCACTAGATTAGTTTTTTCTGTCACTTGACTCCCAACATCTTTTCCAAATAAAGTATTATCTCCATCACTAGTACTCATCAAATATCCTATGTTACTGCTATTTGAGAGTGATATCGTATTATCGCCATCTCTATTAGTAACACTGAATTTGCCGGTTACACCAAGCTTTTTACCTTCAAAATCACCTTCAGTAAGTTTGACTTGTCCACCATTAACAGTTGAATTAAGAAGTTCAATATCACCGTATGAGTTAGTCATATTAGCATTGCTGAAACTACTCTCATGCGCGGTTAGGTCGCCATTTACTAATGAGAATGACCCCTCAGTAATCTTACTTTGTGCCCCTATCTCAATATCCCCATTTTCATTATATATCTTAAGGCTATCTGCAGTCATGTTTATGATACTAATATCACCATCAATACTTTTAACTTCTATTTTTTGAGTCTTAATATTTTGAATATCCATATCCCCTTCAGTGACGTTTGCGCTAATGTCTTGTAACGTAACTGTTTTGGGAATTGTAATTATCACTTTTTGACCACCTTCGTTTATGTTTGAAATACTAATGAGGTTATTCAAACTCTTTTTTTGCCGAATATTTAAACTTCCATTGGAAAGCGAAACACTTGGTTGAAATCCTTTAATCCCTTGATAGCTGACTTGATAATGTGAACCTCTAGTAATCACAATATCATCTGTGGTATCTTTAATATTTATTTTTTTAAAACTAACATTTTTCGATAAGACTTGCTTGCTTGCTACTTTTGTTAATACTTTGGGCTTCCAATCATCAATGTATAATGGGTTAGCACCTTTCTTCATATACCCATACCCAGTAAAGAGGATTCCAATCATCAAAATAAAAAATCCCGCAATTATTGTTTTCTTCATTTTTATTTGCCACCATCCTGTTTACTTCTGAATTTTTTGTACAAGTATCGTGCAAAATCAGCTATACATTGCAAGATAACACGACAGATCCAATAAGTAATCGGTAATAACACCAGCAAGAGTCCCAAAAACATCAGGAAAATGCCAATGTAAAAAAGTCCGGTATTTAGACTCTGAAACAGCAATGAAATACCAACATAAAGCGTAACGGCCATTCCAACGATCAAACCAGCAAATATGACAACAACCATAAGTATTACTGAGAGAATAATTGCTACTAATGCGATCAAAAGGCCTCCGCCAAGCCCAAGTGTCATTGGCGATGACAATATTACTAAAACTATCAACCAAATCATTTTTGAGTTTATACGTGCGGGTTTAACCTTTTCTTCATTTTCATCATCCATTCTAACTGAATGATCAGCCATTATCTTACGTGCCAACTGTTTTGGTGTTCCTAATCGTGTTTCAATTTCACTCCTTGTCGTAAGCCCCGCATCAGAAATAAATTCAGAATAAAAGTCCACTGCTGCTTCAACCTCATCTTTTGATAAACTACTTAACAGCTTACTCAATTCCTCCAGATACCTTTGACTATCCATTCATATTTCCTCCCTTTCCCCCAAAAAAGATTTGATCCAAACTTAACTTATAACTTTCCCACATCTTCTTAACATCCTGAAGATGCTCAATTCCCTTATCTGTAATTTGATAATAACGCCGATTTCTTCCCTGATAAGGTTGATCATAAGTCGTTAAAAAACCATCTTTTTGCAGGCGGCGTAGAACTGGATACATCGTTGATTCTGAAATAGCAATCGCAGCTTGCATATTTTGCGTTAATGCATAACCGTAATAATCCTTTTGGGCCAGTAATGCCAGAACCATTCCATCCAGCAAATCTGCTGATATTTTTATTTTCATAGTTTGACCTCCACTAGCTTTACATCTAACAATATTATATGACGTATAATATTGTTTATATAATTATTATATAAAAAAATACAAAAAGTCAAATGACTTCTTGCATTTCTTATTAACGTCTATTAAATATATTGTTCTAGCTTAGCCTGTAATCTTTCCTTTGGATGATAACCAACCAAAGTATCAACGACTTGACCATCTTTCTTAATCAATAGCGTAGGGATACTCATAATTCCAAATTCACTTGCTGTTGCCTGATTTTGATCAACATCAACCTTGGCGAAAGTTACTTTATCTCCCATTTCTTCCGCCAACTGTTCTACAACTGGTGACTGCATCCGACAAGGACCACACCATGTTGCCCAAAAATCGGTCAATGTAACACCTGTACTAGTTTCCTTTTCAAATGTTGAATCTGTTAATTCTTTAATCAATTAAACCGCCTCCTACTATCCTTTCGTAAGTAAATGATACCAGATTATACAAAAAAATCAATATTTCTGCTTTACTATTTAAAATATACCACAGTTGCACCATTTCCACCCGCGTTGGGTGCAGCAAATTTAAAACTCTTCACTGCTCGACTTTGCGACAGAAAATCAGTAATACCTTGTCTTAGTGCTCCAGTACCCTTACCATGGACAATTGTTACAGTTGAATAGCCTGCCAAAACGGCGGCATCTAAGTATCGATCGACTTTCACCAATGCCTCTTCGTAGCGTTCCCCCCGTAAATCCAAGGTCGGGGATACATGTGTTGCATTAGCTGATTTAACACTTGTTCTAATTGCCGTTCTCTTATTTTCTTCAACCTTGACTTTCTCCAAGTCACCCTCTGCGACCTTCATCTTGAGAATACCTAGCTGGACTTCCCATTCATGATTGCCAGCCTTTCGTAGCAATACGCCACGTTGTCCATATGATTTCACAAGTACGTCATCATCTGGCTTCAAGATTTGTTTCTCCTTTGCGCGACGCAAAACCCTATTCTTCTTTAAATTAGTAGGTTGCTCAAGTGCATTCAAACGCGCTTTCGCAGAGATCAGCTTATCTTCTTTGATAGTCGTTCCCGCATTCAGCCTCATTTTCCGTAATTCCGCGATAATTTTTTCAGACTTTTTGGCTGCTTGTTCGACAATTTCATTACCCTTTCTTCTTGCATTATCAAGCAAGTTCTCACGTTGATTTACAAATTCATCATATTTTTTTCCCAAGTCATCGTGAAGTTTCCGTGATTCTTCCAGATTTTTGTGTAATTCTATTGACTCTTCTTCAACCTGATGCCTTTTGGCAACCAAATCTTGGATCATGTCATTTAAATCTTGATTTTGTCCTGCAGTTAATTGTTTTGCCTGCATTATGATGACATCATCCAGCCCTAACTTCTTAGAAATATCTAATGCATTGCTGCGGCCCGGGATTCCTAATAACAAATGATAAGTCGGTTTCAAGCTTTCTATATCAAATTCCATGCTGGCATTGATGGTCTGTGGACGCTCATATCCATAGGCCTTAAGTTCTGGATAATGAGTTGTCGCCATTACATAACTACTCTTAGAACCAACATAATCAAGAATTGAAATCGCAAGTGCTGCACCCTCTTGTGGATCTGTACCGGCTCCCAATTCATCAAATAAAATCAGTGATTTATCATCAATTTCGGACAAAATTGAAACGATGTTAGTCATATGCGATGAAAAAGTACTTAGACTTTGTTCAATTGACTGTTCATCCCCAATATCCGCGAAAATATTGTCAAAAATTCCAATACGACTTTCTTCAAAGGCTGGTATAAAAAGACCCGCTTGTCCCATAAGCTGAACTAACCCGAGTGTTTTCAATGTAATTGTTTTCCCACCCGTGTTCGGCCCTGTGACGACAATTGCTCTGTAGTCATCGCCTAACATAATGTCGTTTCTCACTGCTGCTTTCATATCAAGCAATGGATGCCACACTTGCCGTAAATAAACCTTATTTTCAGTTGAAAGTAATGGTTCCGTTGCTTTAATTTGTGCAGCATACTGTGCCTTGGCATTTACAAAATCAAAAACACCCAAAAGATATACATTTTGGCGAATTTCTGTTGTATAAGGTGCAATCAATTGCGAAAGTTCCCGTAATATTCGTGCAACTTCTTCTTTTTCATTTGACTGCTGTTGTTTCAAACGATTATTCAATTCTACAATTTGTTTAGGTTCAACAAAAACCGTTTGACCTGAAGCACTTTGGTCATGCACGACACCGCCAAAGTGACTGCGATATTCCTGCTTAACTGGAATTACATATCTGTCATTTCTAATCGTAATAACTGCATCACTTAAATACTTGGATGAGTTGCCGTGAACCAGCACATTTAATTGATCTCTCAACTGACCCTCAATCGCTGCAATTGAACGTCTAATACCAGCCAGAGCAGTTGAAGCTTCATCTGTTACGTGACCATCGCCCTCAATTGAGGTTAATAAACGCTTATTGACTTCGGGCAAAACTTGTAAATCCGCAGCTAGTTCATCCAGCGAAGCTAATTCGATTGCCTCATCATCGAGTTTCACAAAAAATCTTCTAACTTCGTTTGTTGCACGCAAAACTTTACTGACGGCTGCTAATTCTTTACCATTTAAACTGGCATCAATGTCTAGTCGCTTTAATGACTGTGAAATATCCAGCAACTTGGGAACAGGAATTGCACCCTTCATTCTCAGAATATCTGCACCGTCTCTCGTTTGTGCAATTCGTTGTTTAATTTCTGCTATATCACTACTCGGTTCAAGTGTTGTTACTTGTTTCTCCCCCATTGGAGTACTTATAAAAGGCAATAGATTGTTTTTGACTTTTGCAAACTCTAGTGTCTTCAAAGTTTTACTGTTCACAAAACTTCCCCCTATACACTACTATCATTTTCCTGCAGCCAATCCTTTAGATTCTGTGACATTACAGGTGTCTTTTCCAAAATAAATTGAGCCACACCTGATTCGGAAACTGTCTCTCTAACACTTGTAGTTGGCCAGGACTGCATTACAATCAAAGCTGCAAACATAATCAAATAAGTTAATATAATTGAAACTGCTCCACCTGCTAAAGCATTAAGCTGTCCAATTACAGGAATCTTCTTCACCAAATTAAAGGTTCTGATTATTCGATAAATTACAAAACCACCTATGAGCATAATCAACCAATATGCTAACCCATAGTAAAAGGTTGAACTGCCACTTAGTGTTCCTTGATCTGCGCTCCACGTTGCAGAACTCTGATTGAAAGATTCTACCAATTGCTGCAGCCAACCACCGACTGTTCCTGCAAAACTATGCGCAATGAAAAACAATAATACTAATCCAACTAAATTCAGCAGCATTAATATTAATCCTCGGTGCATTCCATGGATGAAAGCAAAAAATAATATCACAATAAGGACTACAGATAATATCATCAAATCACCTACTTTCCTCTTGAGTCTAGCAACGCTTGCAACTTTTCAATCTCTTCTTCTTTATATAATTGATCTGAAACGGCATTAATTGCCAATAAAACAGCAGCACGTTCCTTACTTAGGCCTGGCATCAGCCTTTGAATCTCTTCGAATTGTTCTTCAACAAGGCTCACTACTGTATCCATATGTTCGTCTGTACTATTTCCGATAATAGTATAGTCATCACCGGCAATTTTTGCCCTAAACCGGCGCTTTTCATCAGACATTCTTATAACCCCTCCCATACTGGATTATCTGACGTTAATTTTAGCATACTATCGCTAAAAATCTGTGTCATTGTCAATTATCTTAGTAAAAAACAAAATCTTTATTGCGGTAATCTCTTAAAAAGCCAACATAGGTTAATAATTGAAGTTGATACTCAAACTTTTTACCAACTAATACCTCATTAATTTGAATAGTACAAGGCTAAAACATGGGGACTGAGTCAAAATATATCTTTCGACCCAGCCCCCAAGAATTCAACTAACAACATAATGTCAAAATAAATCTACATTGACTATTGCATATTTTCATCGTTCAAAAATGTATCGAGTACACCTTCAACCATATCCCACTCATCATCATTTTCAATATCATGTAACTCTGCATCGACAGCTTCCCCGTCTTCATTTGGATCAAATGAGAATGCCAAAATGTCAACTTGTTCCTCTGGCTGTGCCCCAGCAGGGATTAACAAGATATATGACTTGCCGTAATCATCCGACTCAAAGGTAAACAATACCTCGTACAATGTTTCATTTCCATGTTCATCAACTAAAGTCATTAAGTTGTCATTATCATTCATCATGTAATACCTCATATTCATAATTTTTATTAATTCTGTAGAAGAGGACCCTTTTTGTCTAAATAGTTTTGCAAAATCAGACCCGCTGCTAACTTATCAATTACTTTTTTCCTCTTCTTGCGCGATGTATCTGCTTGTTCAACTAACATTCTTTCTGCAGCGACAGTCGTAAGTCGCTCATCTTGAAAATCAATTGGTAATCCAAACGTTTCTTTGAGTAACTCACCGTATTTTTTCGATGCCTCAACTCTTGGTCCAGAAGTATTATTCATATTTTTTGGCAATCCTACCACAAAACCGCTGATTTCATATTGTTGAACCAGCTCTTTCACACGTTCAATTCCAAATTCTTCATTATCTTCATCTATAGGAATAATCTCAATTCCTTGCGCTGTCCATCCAAGCAAATCGCTGATTGCAATACCAACGGTCTTAGAACCAACGTCAAGTCCCATTAATCTCGTCACTTCTTGTCCTCCTTGTGCAGATAGGAACGAACTAATTCCTCAACAATCTCATCACGTTCATGTTTTCTAATCAGATTACGTGCATCATTAAGTCTTGGAATATATGCAGGATCCCCCGAAAGAAGATATCCTACTATTTGATTAATTGGATTATAACCCTTTTCTTCTAAAGCTTTGTATACAGTCACTAAAGTTTCATGTACATCCTTCTGGTGGTTATCACCAAAGTCAAAATACATTGTTTTATCTAACGAACTCATCGCAAGCACCTCCGCATGCATAACCTATTACCATTTTACTAAAGAAAAAAGATTGTCACAATCAAAACACGTGCTTGTAATGATACCGTAATATAATTGTCAAATTTTTAATTTTTACTAACATTCATCATCACAAGCTATTCTGTTTAACTTGAGTATAAAAAAGAGCTGGACCAAATATCAGTCTGGTCACAACTCTTTTTATTTTTATTACAATTCATATTAAATATTTAGCAACAATAAGTGTATCCACAATCCTAAAAATGAACTATTTATTTCAAAATTAGACTGCCTTATGGTTGTAAACTTTGGCCAGAAAGTCACCAAGTAACTGGACAATCAACACGATGATTAATACCAAAAAGGTAGCTACAAACGTAATATCATTTGCAAAGCGCCCATAACCGTAGGCAATTGCCATGTTACCAAGACCACCTGCGCCAACTGCACCAGCCATTGCAGTCAAACCAACTAAACTAATCATTGTTACAGTAGTAACTCGGATCAACTCTGAACGCGCCTCTCTCAGATAGACATCAAAGACTAAGTCCCAAAAAGTTGCCCCTATTGATTGTGCAGCTTCAATAATTCCGTGATCGACACTCTTCAAAGCAACCTGAACCTGGCGTGCGTAGAAAGGGAAAAGCCCTAATGATAGTGGTACCAGGGCACCAAGCGTACCAATTTGTGTCCCAACTAAAAAATTAGTAACAGGAGCTATAAAAGCCAACAGAATGATAAAGGGAATAGCTCTGAAGAAAGATACAATCTTATCAAATATTCCAAAAAACGTTTTATTTGGCAAAATTCCATCTGTATCTGTCAGAACCAATCCGATTCCAAAGAACAATCCTAGTAATCCACCAAAAATTGCTGGCCAAAAAATCATATAAAAGGTCTCGCCAATAGCTGTCAACCAACCTCCGTCACCACTCCAGCCTTGGGAAACAACGTTAGGAAAATACTTTGCAAATAGTTCAGCCATTCTTCTTCACATCCTGTTCTTTAACATCCTTAATAATAACTCCCTGCTCTTTCAAGTAAGCAATTGCTTTGACACGGCTTTCCTCTTTTCCTTTCAGAACAACGAAAAGCGTACCAATTGGAGTTTCGCGTAAAACTTCGATATTACTATAAATGATATTAGCCTCAACATTAAAGTCGCGATAAAGTTTAACCAGAATTGGCTCACTAACTTTTGAACCCATATAAATGAGCTGCACCAAATGCTCATCTTCTGCTAATTTTCCAAGTTCGTATTCCTGCAAAGTAGCAATTGCTTTTGCAGAACCGCCACCTAAGAATTCGCGCGTTAATTTTTCTTTGGCATTAGTGAAAATAGAAATCAAATCACCACGTTCGATAATTCGTCCATCTTCCATCACAGCTACCTTATTAGCAATTCGCTTAACAGCATCCATCTCATGGG
>NZ_BACP01000005.1 GCF_000260415.1 Liquorilactobacillus mali KCTC 3596 = DSM 20444 | reverse complement strand
TACTAAGGCTTTACTCCTTCTTTCTCTACCTAGCATATCTAATATCCTAATTATGTAATAATATTTGGTCAGGCTTCATGCAACCAAATCATTAATAATTAACTTTTTAATCAAAATTATATTATTTATTTAGTATAAATCTATCTAAATGTAATGACAATATTAAATTCCAAATTTTTCCACGTAATGTAGTTGACCGCAGATACTCCGGAAATTTGCGTAACTTATTGAGATTATATAAGTTTGGTGTAATCAAAAAATCAAGCCTTGCTTTCAGGTACCCTTGTAAACGAACCTTCTCCCCTTCTTCCAATTCATAATTATCAACAATATTTTGAAAAGATTCGGATAATTCAGCAAATTTTTTTATTCTTTTTTTTCGATCCTCCTCATACGAGTGTAATTTAGTCCTAATATCCCACTTAGTTGATAAACCAATCGTATTTTTTTGATGTATTCTATAGTTTATTAACTTTATATTTACGAAACAACAATTTCCATTCAAAGATGCCAACAAATTCATGTACCAATCATGAGGCAATACAAAATTATAGGTAGTAATAAATTGGTTTCTTAATTCCTTAGTAATACACATTGAACACCCAGGTGAGATATTTCTTTCAATCATATCTTCCAATTTAAAATAATTTAACTCTTCTAACTTATGATCTGAATATATAAAATTTGCATTATAGAAATTTTTTCTTAATCCTAATTCAATCCGCTTTAAGTTCTGGTCCACCAATTGTATTCCAGAATTAAGTGTTTCTATTTTCTTATTTTGCTCCATTATATTTTTCATAACAGCAAGTTTGTTATTCATCCACACATCATCTTGATCGGAAAGAAAAATTAAATCACCCTTAGCGAGTTTCAATAAATCATAAAAATTTTTTTTGTATCCCTTATTTTCAGAATTAATTTCAAAGTCCCAGTTAATTAGATTATTCTCTTTGATATATTTCCTAACAATTTCCGCAGTCGCATCACTAGACCTATCATCTCTTATAATAACCTCATCAGGTTGACAATTTTGATTCTTTATCGAATTAAGCTGCTCGGTAATGAATTTTTCTCCATTATACGTTGCTACAACAACAGATATCATCTAATTACTCCTATAATTAATATTATTTTTCTAAAGCTATACCACTTGTAATTCTAGTAAATAATTTTAGAACATGCAAGTAAGAATTAAATTGTACATTTCAGTAGCTAAGTAATATAAAAAAAACCGTAACCTAGGTTACAGCTTTTTTGTATTACTTTATTCTAACCAACCTTTCGGATTTTCACGCCACTTATGCAGCAATTTGCGATCTTCTGCCGTAATCTGATTTTCTTCAACAGCGACTTCAATCAATTCGCTATAGTTGGTTAGCGTTACAAAAGGGATATTAACCGCGGCAAAATTCTCCTTTGCTGCTGCTAATTGATAGCTAAAGATTCCGCAAACACCGATTACATCCGCACCTTCATTTTGAGCAGCTTCGACAGCTTTTAGGACACTCCCACCTGTTGAGATGAGATCATCGATCAGAACTGTTTTCTGTCCTTTTTCAACAACACCTTCGATTTGACGACCTTGACCATGATCTTTGGGTTTGGAACGTACATAAATCATTGGCAAGTTCAATTCATCGGCAATCCATGCAGCATGTGGAATTCCCGCAGTTGCAGTTCCCGCGATTACCTGTGCCTCTGGAAAAAGATCACGAATTAAGTTAGCGATTCCTTTCGCGATCTCCTTGCGAATTTTAGGATAGCTGATCGTCAATCGATTATCACAGTAAATCGGGCTTTTAATTCCACTAGCCCAAGTAAATGGTCTATTAGGTGATAAAGCTACCGCATTAATTTCTAGTAAATCTTTTGCTACCTGCTTCATTATTTCGCATCCTCCCATAACTTCTTAACTGTTTGATATGCACCAACTCGGTCTTTTGCCTGTGTGATTGCTCTTCCTACAACGATTGCACTGCTTTGATTTCTAGCAGCTTCATCTGGTGTCATCACCCGTTTTTGGTCACCAAGTGCTCCTCCTGCTAACCTAATCCCAGGAGTTACACGCAAGAAGTCCTCGTCAGTTTCTTCAGCGATGCTTTTCGCTTCTTGAGCAGAACAAACCACTCCGTCCATCCCCGACTTCTGAGCCAATCTTGCATAATTCAAAACACTCTCTTTTAACGGCACAGAAATCAATTGTTCTTCTTCAACCATTTGCTGGTTTGTTGAAGTCAACTGAGTGATCGCCAATAATCTTGCAGTTTGCTTTCCGCCGCTTCCATCTAGTATCCCAGTCTTTGCAGCTTCCATCATCTCACTACCGCCACTGGCATGCAAAGTTGTTAAGTCAACACCAATCTTTCCAAGAACTCTCATGGCATTCTCAACTGTATGTGGAATATCATGGCACTTTAAATCAAGAAAAACATCATGACCCAATGATTTTATTTCTCTGACCATATCAGTTCCTTCACTATAGTAGAGTTCCATTCCTATTTTGACAAATAAAGATTCATCCTTTGGAAATTCAGACAAGAATTGCATTGTTTCATTGCGGCCGGGAAAGTCTAGCGCAATAATTGGTCGTTCAATTCGCATTATCGATTACTCCTAACTTCTTCGATCAAAGATTTCAAGCTTGTTATTCCAAGTTCATCCAGCTTGGCAGGTAATTCTTCAATTAAATCAAGGCAGGCAGTCGGATTCTTAAAATGCGCAGTCCCTATTGAGACAGCGTGCGCACCTGCAAGGTACATTTCGATTACATCATCAACATTTTCAATTCCGCCTGAGGCAATAATCGGCAGATCAATAGCATGACTTACTTGATAAATCATTCTGACGGCTAGCGGTTTGATGGCTCTTCCAGATAGTCCACCAGTTCCATTACCTAAAACAGGCTTCCTAGTCTTGATATCAATTTTCATTCCTAAGGACGTATTAATCATGCTAAGTCCATCCGCACCAGCAGCGGCAACAGCCTTTGCTATTTCAACAATATCTGTAACATTAGGAGTTAATTTTACGAAAACCGGAATATCTGTAACTTCTTTAACTGCTCTCGTTAGTTCAGCCGCAATTTTGGGACTGGTTCCAAACAGCATCCCACCTTCATGAACATTTGGGCATGAGATATTCAATTCTAGTGCATTAACCAACCCTGACGCACTCAATGCCTTAGCAACTTCTACATACTCTGATTTTGTTGACCCAGCAACGCTTGCAATCAGTGGCAAGTCTGGAACTTTCGCTCGTAGTTCAGGTATTTTCTGTGACAAAATCACTGATAGCCCAGGATTCTTTAGTCCTACTGCATTTAACGCTCCATCTTCTACTACTGCTATTCTTGGCTCGGGATTACCTTTTCTTTCATTCAAAGTTGCTGACTTCAAAATAATTGAACCCAACTTATTTAAATCGTACATTTGTGCAAACTTGTTATCTCCAAAGCCAAAGCATCCGCTGGACGGCATCACTGGATTTTTAAGTTCCAAGCCTGGTAATGAAACTGCTAAACGAGAATTTTTCATAAACAACCCCACCTTTTTATAACGATTGTCAAAACTATTTTATAACGTCAGTCGCAAAAGTACGATTTTCCATTGCTCGTCCTAAAGCATCCGCTGTATTCAATGATGTTAGCAACGGAACATTATGCTCAATTGCTGTTTGCCGAATTGTGAAGCCATCAGAGGTTACTTCTTGATCGTGACTCATTGTGTTGATGACCAACTGTATCTGACCATCCTTGATAATTTTCAAAATATCTAAATCAGACTTGCCGTCTTCACCGATTTTATTCACTTTCATTACATGCAATCCGTGTTCCTTCAAGAAGGCTGCTGTTCCATTTGTTGCAAACAAGCGGTATCCCACACGACTGAATCTTTGGGCAACTGGTAAAACAGCTTCTTTATCATTGCTATCAATTGTTAATAAGACATTTCCACTCATTGGAAGTTCCATCTTAGCTCCAGCAAAAGCCTTAAGCAGTGCCTTCTCAAAAGTATGATCGCTTCCCATTACTTCACCAGTTGACTTCATCTCAGGTCCTAAATAACTATCGACATCTTCCAACTTACTGAATGAAAATACGGGTGCCTTAACATGAATTGTCTTGCTTTCTGGATACAAACCAGATTTAAATCCTAGTTCTTTAAGTGATTGTCCCAAAATTACCTTAGTAGCAACTTGTGCCATCTCAATCCCCGTAATCTTACTTAAGAATGGGACTGTTCGGCTTGCACGAGGGTTGACTTCCAACACATATGCTTCATTGTCATGGATAATAAACTGAATATTCATAATTCCAACACACTTTAATGCCACGGCTAACTTTTTAGTTGCATCAACAATTTGCTGCTTAATATCTTCACTAAATGATTGTGGTGGATATACTGCCATGGAATCACCTGAATGGACACCCGCATGCTCGATATGCTCCATAATACCTGGCAATAAGACATCTTTCCCATCACAAATTGCATCAACTTCACATTCCATTCCTTCAAGATATGCATCAACAAGAATTGGATGGTCGATTGCCGCCTTTGCATTATGTTCAAGGTAATCATTTAACTCAGTTTCGTCGTTGACAATTTCCATCGCACGTCCACCCAGAACATAGCTGGGCCTTACTAAGACTGGATAGCCAATCTCAGCAGCTATTTTTACAACGCCTTCCTGTGTTGTTGCAGTCTTTCCAATTGGCTGCTTGAGTCCCAAATTATTAATTACCTGATCAAACAACTCTCGATCTTCTGCTCGATCTAGATCCTCAACCGTTGTTCCCAGAATCTTAACACCATTTTCAACCAGACCTGCAGCCAAATTAATTGCAGTCTGTCCGCCAAATTGTACAATTACTCCAAGCGGCTTTTCCAATTCAATAACATTCAGAACATCTTCAAGTGTCAATGGCTCAAAGTATAACTTATCCGAAACAGAAAAATCAGTTGAAACTGTTTCTGGATTACTATTCATTACAATTGCTTCATATCCTAGTTTTTGAATTGCTTTAACACTGTGAACAGTTGCATAATCAAACTCTACTCCTTGCCCGATTCTAATTGGGCCAGAACCAATTACAAGAATCGACTTTCTGTCTGAAGGAACACTTTCATTCTCCATATCATAAGTGCTGTAAAAGTAAGGGGTCTGTGACTCAAATTCAGCTGCGCAAGTATCAACCATTTTGTACACAGGGATCAGCTTGTTTGATTTACGTAATGCACGTATCTTACTTTCCTTTGAATTCCAGAGTTTCGCAACTGTCATATCACTAAAACCGTATTTTTTGGCCTTTTCAAGTGATTCTAAATTATTTGGATTATCGCAGATTTCAACTTCCAATTCCGTAATATGTTTCAGTAGGTCAAGAAAATAGGCATTGATTTTCGTTAATTCATGTAGTTCTTCGATCGTATAGCCTCTCCTGAATGCCTCAGTCAAGTAGAAGATGCGGTCATCTTGTGGATGCATGATTTTTTCTTCAAGTTTTTGATCAGTCGCTGCCTGTGCTTCATCAGAAAACAGATCTTTTTCATCAATTTCAAGAGAACGAACTGCCTTTTGAAGCGCTTCTTCCGCAGTCCTACCGATAGCCATTACTTCACCGGTGGCCTTCATCTGTGTCCCTAATTTACGGTTCGCACGAGCAAATTTATCAAACGGCCAGCGTGGAATCTTAGCTACAACGTAATCAAGTGCGGGCTCAAACTCTGCAAACGTTGTTCCCGTGACGGGATTCTTAATTTCATCCAAGGTCAACCCAACTGCAATCTTAGCCGCCATCTTAGCGATGGGATAGCCAGTTGCCTTAGAAGCAAGTGCTGAGGAACGGCTAACACGTGGATTAACTTCAATAACATTGTAATTAAAACTATTAGGATCAAGAGCTAGTTGGACATTGCACCCCCCTTCGATCTTCAACGCGCTAATCAGGCGCAATGAAACATCACGCAATATTTGATATTCACGATCAGCCAATGTCTGCGTTGGTGCAAAAACAATCGAATCACCTGTATGAATTCCAACTGGATCAAAGTTTTCCATGCTGCAAACGACCATCGTATTGTCTTCATGATCACGCATAACTTCAAACTCGATTTCTTTATACCCCGTAATACTTTTTTCAATTAAACATTGCGTAACAGGTGACAAATCCAGACCATTAGCAGCAATCTGTGCTAGCTGATCTTTATTATCACAAAGTCCACCGCCAGTGCCGCCCATTGTAAAGGCTGGGCGAACGATTACTGGATAGCCGATTTCATCAGCAAAGTCAAGTGCTTCTTGTGTTGTATTAACGGTCTTTGATGGTGGAATAGGTTCGTTTAAATCATTCATCAATTCCTTGAATAGCTCACGATCTTCAGCCTGGTTAATGGCTGTCAGCTTGGTTCCAAGCAATTCGATCCCGAGTTCATCCAGTATTCCTGCTTCGGATAGTGACATTGCCATGTTTAATCCCACTTGCCCACCAAGTGTTGGTAAAATTGCATCAGGATATTCTTGACGTATGATACGAGAAACAGAATCAGTTGTAAGTGGTTCGATGTATACTCTGTCAGCAATTTCCGTATCAGTCATAATTGTTGCTGGATTCGAGTTGACCAAAACAACCTCATATCCCTCTTCACGCAGTGCCATGCAAGCCTGTGTTCCAGAATAATCAAATTCAGCTGCCTGTCCAATAATAATTGGGCCAGAGCCAATCACCATAATTTTATGAATATCAGTTCTCTTAGGCATTACGTTCATCCTTTCTCGTATCAATCATATGCATAAAGTCATCAAATATATCTACTGCATCATGCGGACCAGGTGCTGCATCTGGATGGAACTGCACACTGAAAGCCGGATAATTCTTGTGGCGCAATCCTTCCACAGTACCATCATTGATTTCACGGTAAGTAATATTCATTACATCATTATCAACGGAATCCGGAGCTACTGCATAGCCGTGATTCTGTGAAGTAAAACAGATTCTCCCACTCGCGATTTCTCTAACAGGATGATTGAAACCGCGATGACCAAACTTCATTTTGAACGTATCAGCGCCATTAGCAAGTGCAAACAGTTGATGTCCAAGACAAATTCCGAAAAGAGGTAATTTCTGTTCAACTTTTTGAATCATCTTGATAGCTGCAGGAAGTGACTTAGGATCACCAGGTCCATTAGTTAGCAAAACACCGTCCGGCTTTAGCTTGAAGATATCTTCTGCCGTAGCATCATATGGTAATACGATTGTATTGCAGTCCCGTTTAGCCAATTCCCGTAAGATACTATGCTTCAATCCAAAATCAATTACCACTACATTGCGCTTGCTTCCAGGATTCGGATAAGGTTTACTTGTTGATACTTGAGCAACAAGATTTTCATTAACAACTGTTGCATTTAATTGTGAGAAAGCATGTTCAAAATCATCAGTGGAATCAATTATTCTCCCCTTCATTGTTCCAGCAGAGCGCAGTTTTTTCGTCAGTGCACGTGTATCGATTCCTTTAATTCCCGGGATATTCATCTGTACCAAGAAATCTGCAAAACTGCTTTGTTGCCGCCAATTACTTGAGGTACGGGCTAATTCGTGGCAGATAACGCCCTTACATCTAGGTTCAATTGATTCATAATCATCAAGGTTCACTCCGTAATTACCAATTAAAGGGTTGGTGAATACTAATATTTGATTTGCAAAAGACTGGTCGGTGACAGCTTCTTGATATCCTGTCATTCCTGTCGTAAAGACGACCTCCCCAGTAGTTGTGATATTTGCACCAAAACCTTCCCCTTTGAAGATGCTGCCATCTTCTAAAATCAAATAACGTTTCAAGTTCAGTCCTCCTTTTGATAAACAAGTTCTCCAGCAACAAATGTCATAATTGTCTTACCGTACACTTTTTCACCCGTAAAAGGTGTGTTTGTACCCTTTGAGAAATACTCTTCTTCTTTTAATTCATATTCTGTATCTAGGTCAAAAACAGCAATATCTGCAGGCCTGCCAATCAACAATTCTCCTGCACTCTTCATGCGAAATGCTTTTGCAGGTTCACTACTCATCTTATCCAACAACTTTTCCAGTGTTAGCTTGCCACTCTTTACAAAATGCGTATACAGCAATGTGAAAGCTGTCTCACTTCCGGTAATTCCAAAGGATGCCTGACACATTCCACCAATTTTTTCTTCATGACTGTGCGGAGCATGATCAGTGGCAATCATATCAATCGTGCCATCTAGCAGACCCGCTAATAAAGCCGCTTTATCGTTCTCATCACGCAATGGCGGATTCATCTTGAAATATGCGTCGTCTGCTGGAATATCCTCGTCACTCAATAAGAGATGATGTGGTGCAACTTCACAAGTGACATTAACCCCCTTTGACTTAGCCAGACGCATTAATTCAACGCTCTCTTTTGTCGATAAGTGACATGCATGATAATGTACACCTGTTTTTTGTGCAAGAATTAAGTCTCGTGCTAGTTGAGATGATTCACTCAAGCCAAGCATCCCAGGAAGGCCTAACTCATGTGCTCGCCTGCCCTCATTCATCACTCCTCCATACAGTAATGAATTATCCTCAATGTGTTCAACAAGTGGCATATCTAGGTTAGCCGCTAGCTTCATTGCTTGGTACATAACCCCAGCGGTCTGAATTCCACTTCCGTCATTACTAAAGGCAAATGCCCCAGCTTCTTTTAAAGCAGCCAAATCATTAATTTGCTCACTTTTTAAACCCGCAGTAATTGCCGCATACTGTTTAATATGAACAACACCATCAGATTCATTTTTAGTTATTACATTTGCTAATCGTTCTGCCGTATCTGGAACTGGATTTAGGTTGGGCATTGCACAGACTGTTGTAAATCCACCATGTGCCGCTGCTTGACTACCTGTTTTGATAGTTTCCTTATGAGTAAATCCAGGTTCTCTGTAGTGAACGTGTACGTCAACAAGTCCGGGAGAAACTAATTTATTTGAAACATCAATTCTCTTGGTATCTTCAAACAATTGCCCAAGATTTTGTCCAAAAGCAGTAATTACACCATTTTGCACAAGCAGATCCATTTTTTGTAATTTACCGGCTTGATATACAAGCCCATTTTCAAGTAAAAAGTCCATATTTTAAAGTCCTCCCAGATGTCTGCCAGCGATAACTGCTTCGAGCATTGCCATACGCATGTACACACCATTTTGCATTTGCTTTACAAATCTTGACCTAGGTGCTTCGACTAATTCAGAAGCAATCTCAACTCCACGATTTATTGGACCAGGATGCATTATTATGGCATCTTTCTTCATTTCCTTGTAACGTTCCAGTGTTAAACCGTACCGTTCGTGATATTGAGCAGCAGAGAAACCAGTCTCATTAGTGTGGCGCTCATGCTGAACACGCAGTAACATCATCACATCCACCTGTGAAACTAATTTATCGACTCCAAGATACTCACCATACTCTTCAAATTCTTTTGAATACCAGTAACTTGGTCCTGCAAAAAAAACTTGTGCTCCGAGCTTCTTTAATAATTGCATATTGCTTCGTGCTACCCTTGAATTACTCAGATCACCAATAATTGCGACCTTTAAGTTCTTGAATGTTCCAAATTGCTCATAAATCGTCATCATATCAAGCAGCGATTGAGAAGGATGCTGTCCACTGCCATCTCCCGCGTTCACAATCCCGATATCAAGCTTTTGTGTCGGTTCAAGTTCAATTAGTTCCTTGTAATATTCATTTTCCCGATGACGCATAATCGCTAGATTAACTCCAATTGCATTCAAAGAAAGCAATGTGTCATAGAGAGTCTCGCCTTTTTTTACTGAACTAGTAGCAGGATCAAATGGAATTACCTGTAATCCTAATTTACGTTCAGCCATCTCGAAACTACAATGTGTTCGTGTACTGTTCTCAAAAAACATATTAACGGCATAAATCGGCTGTTCAAAATATGGTACTGCACCACCATTTTTAAAATAAATTGCGCGTTCAATCAATGCCATAACTTGATCATCATGTAGATCCTTGACAGTTACAAAGTGCTGTAACTTAACGTGACTTCCTACCTTTAACATTCCTTATCTCCTACCTTTCGCTTATTGCTTTCTCAGGAAGAACCAAATTTAAAATTATGCCAAAGACTGTTGCTAATGCGATACTTGTCAATTGAAAACTTCCTAATTGCAAGTAAGTTCCACCAATCCCGATAACCAAGATAACTGATGTAATAATCAAATTTCTCTTTAATTCATAGTTTACTTTGTTGTCTACCAAGATTCTTAAGCCATTCGACGCAATCATTCCGAATAATAAGAAGCTGATTCCGCCAATTACAGGACTTGGAATCGAATGAATTAATGCACTAATTTTGCCGACGAAACTGAATAAGATTGCAAAAAATGCGGCTCCGCCAAGTACCCACACGCTATGCACTCTTGTCATTGCAAGTACTCCAATATTTTCACCATAAGAAGTTGTTGGCGGACCACCAACAAAACCCGCAATGATCGAGGATAGACCATCACCGAATAATGTGCGATGCAGGCCTGGATCTTTAAAGAAATTTCTCTTTGTTAATTTATTTAGCACCATTACATGTCCCATGTGCTCAGTCATTGTTACGAAAGCAATTGGAGCCATACCGATGATTGCTGCTGGATACCATTTAAAATGATAGTTGACAAACATTGCATCAAATGCAGGCAATGAGAACCATTTTGCTTGTGCAACAGGTGTTAAATCAACGATTCCAACTGCTAATGCAACCAGATAACCACATGCAATTCCTAGTAATACTGGTATCATACTTGGAAAGCCTTTGAGGTACATATTAAAAATAATGGTAATTAATAAGGTAAAAATTGCTACTACAAAGTATTTCAAATCATAATGAGTTCCGTTCATCATTGCATCTGTGGCAGCTGTTGAAGCAATTGAAAGTCCAATCACAATGATAATCGGTCCAACAACAACTGGCGGTAAAACCTTATCGACCCATTTGCTGCCGAAACGGCTGACTATCAAAGAAACTACTAGATAAACCAAGCCTGCAGAGATAGCACCTTGTGCAACAGCCGGATAACCGTCTGCCTTAATTAAAGTCTGCATCGTAGCAATAAATGCAAAACTCGAGCCAAGATAAGCCGGAATCTTTGCCTTAGTACATGCTATGTAAACTAGGGTTCCAACTCCCGAACTGAATAATGCAATACTCGGATTGATCCCCACCAGGAGCGGTACGAGAACCGTTGCCCCGAACATTGTAAATAAATGTTGAATCGACAAAACCAGCCAATGACCAAAGCTTGGTCGATCTTTAATGTCTAGTAAAGCCTCATCATTTCTAAATTCCTTTTGTTCACTTGAATTCATCTTTATTCTCCTTCTATGCTATACAAAAAAACCTGAATCTTGATTGATCCAGGTCGGCATAAGGTCAGACCAGATTTCTCTTTTAATAAGAAACCGGTTCATCAACCTTTTTGCTCTCTCTGGAGTCAATTAAATGGTCGCAGCTATTAAATTTTTTCTATCATGATTGAATCTTTTTCATCAATTTCTTCAACTTCAACCGCAATTTGTTCGTCAAGTGATGTAGGGATATTCTTGCCAACAAAATCTGCACGAATTGGTAACTCACGATGTCCACGATCAACCAATACTGCTAAATTAATCTTCTTGGGACGTCCTTGATCCATCAATGCATCAAGGGCTGCACGAATTGTACGTCCAGTGAACAATACATCATCAACTAAGATAACTTGTTTCTCAGTAATATCAAAATCAAGTTTTGCCGAATTAACAATCGGTTCGTTTTTATTTGCGGCATCATGGCGATCATCACGATATAATGAAATATCAAGTTCGCCAACAGGTACGTTTGCCCCTTCAAGCTGCTGTAAACGTTGTGCAATTCTCTTTGCCAGATAAATGCCTCGAGTTTTAATTCCAATAATTACCAAATCTTCGATGCCCTTATTTTTTTCGATAATCTCATAAGTCATACGAGTTAGAGCACGTTTCATTGCCATTGAATCAACAACTTCTTTAGCCATTTTTTTCTCTCCTTTTTGTCATTTGTCCATAAAAAAACCACCTAGCCAAATGCAGGCTAAGTGATAGACTTCTGTCTTTATTCCGAGTTCAATTAAGACACTGCCTTCTTAGCCTCACAGGACTATGTTTAAAGGACCTTGATTACGTATTAAGTTACTAGAGATTATCCTGTTTGTCAAGATAATCCAATGTTTTTCTGAAAATTTCTGGTAAGGGTACATCAAAAACCAACTCTTTACCAGTCCTTGGATGCTTAAATCCAAGTTTACCAGCATGCAAAAACTGTCCGTTGCCTTTAATTGTTTTAGATGGCCCATACAAAGGATCGCCGACAAGCGGATGTCCAATATACTTTAGATGTACTCTAATTTGATGAGTACGCCCCGTCTCCAAAATACATTTGATCAATGTATAATTTTGATAACGTTTAATAACTGAAAAACGCGTCACTGCATTTCGCCCGCCTGAAACAACGGCCTGTTTCTTTCGGTCCTTTGGTGAGCGTCCTAACGGTGCGTCAATCTTCCCGTTATCTTCCTTGATAACTCCATGGACCAAAGCGATATACTCTCTAATATTTGTTTTGGCCTTCAATTGTGCTGCAAGACTACGATGTGCTTGATCATTTTTAGCAACCATCAACAACCCTGAAGTATCTTTGTCTATACGGTGGACAATCCCGGGACGGAACTCACCATTAATTGTTGACAATGGACTATGTGCCAGCAAAGCATTAACAAGCGTCTTATCTGGATGTCCTGGTGAAGGATGGACCACCATACCTTGAGGCTTATTAACAACTAGGACATCTTCATCTTCATACACAATGTCCAATGGAATATTTTCAGGTTGAATACTAGTTTCTTTAACCGGTGGAATAGTTAGTTCAATTTGATCATTTTCTTTTACTTTGTAGTTAGGTTTTGCGGGCTGTGAATTTACTAAGATAGCTCTTTCAACCAGCCATTGTTTTAACTGTGATCTAGAATATTGGGGAAAAAATTCAGTCAAAACTTTATCCAGTCGCCCTTTTTGTTCATTAATTATCTTTTTTTCAGTCATTTTTATCATCCCGCAACATGGCAATTATAATAACCACTACACCAATTGATAGTGCTGAATCAGCAACATTGAAAATAGGAAAATTAATAAAATCAAGTTGCAGCATATCAACTACATATCCTATTCTGATTCGATCAATGAAGTTACCTAAGGTTCCACCTATCATCAAACTGATTCCCAGCGCATACACCCAATTTTTCCATAGCTTCAAAAAAAGATAAACTAACACACCTAGGGCAATAATGGTTATTAAAAATAAAAACCATTTCTGCCCAGTGAAGATGTTCCATGCTGCTCCATAATTACGAATATGAGCCACCGATAAAACGGACGGAATAAATTGAACACTGCTGTCCAGTGGAATGCTGCTTACTACTATTAACTTTACTATTTGATCCAGTAAGATGACTGCAAAAATCAAAAAGATATATAGCGCCATAATGACGTATCCTCGCTTTCAGGTATGTTTCTGTTCTTTTACAGGAACAACGTATGTAATTCAAACTTGTATTATACTGCATTTTAAGAAAATCTTAAACCCTTGTATTTTCAAAAAAGCTCCCCACCATGATGGAGAGTATTCCATGAGACGTAAAAACCGGCACAAATACAAAATTGAAAGTATGTCGTGCTCTATGTTATGAATAATTCGAAGTTAAACAGAAAATTTTGACTTATGAAAAACCTTTGTACCGAGCCAACAAAGAAATTGGTTCAAAATTCACATTTTACACATTTTCTAGCTTACTTCCTATTACCACTTCTCACCTTTTTAATATACGCTAATTATGTCAAAAAAGTTTGATAAGCAAAAAAACAATTATTTTCAGCTCTTAGCCATGAAAATACTTGACCTTTTTTTAAATTAGTCTTAATCTAATTAGTAATAATTAACGTTGAAAAGATAAGTAGTATTTGGAGCGATATTACAGAAAGCCGATTATGCTGAGATTCGGTTATCGTGAAGGTATGAAGATGGTCTTGGAGTTTAGGCAAGGTGAGCTTAGTAGCTAAACATAGTAGCTAAAGTAAATCTTACACGGGTACACCCGTTACAGTGTTCGCGCATAGAATCCAGTTTGTGCGTATGAGGGCTTTTAAGCTGAAAACCGGGTGGTACCACGATGAGTCGTCCCGCAGTCTATTTTTAGACTGCGGGCTTTTTTTATTCAGAAACAAATCACGTCGCCATTAATACTGGCTTGTCTGTAGTTATAGAAACAGAATCCAGTTATAAAAGTGACAAATATCTAAAGGAGGCGCATTAAAATGGCTGTAATTTACATTACTAATGGATTTACTCAAAATACAAATATTGAACATCCAGAAACATTAAAAGTACTGCTGTTAAATCTCATGCCTAACCGTGCGGAAACCGAGCACCAGTTTGTCTCTTTGTTGAAAAACTCAAGAAGAGATATCACATTAACCTTTTGCTTGCCCAAAACCCATACTTTGAAAAACAATGCACGTGAATCATTAGAAAAATATGCAACTTTCGATGAAATTAATTCAAACTACTATGATGCCCTGATTGTTACCGGAGCACCGTTAGATCGTTTGGATTTTGCTACGATTGATTATTGGGATGAATTTTCAGAGATAGTAGAATGGCGTAAAACTCATACGCAACAGAGCCTTTTTGTTTGCTGGAGTGCGTATGCCGCTGGAGAAATCGAAGGAATTTTCAAAGGTCAGCAGCTTACTAAGAAGATTTCAGGGGTCTATACGACCAATGAATTGACCATCCCGCATTCACGCTACTTCACAATCCCATTACAAAATTCTATTGATGGAACAATTGTGGCTGGAAGTCGTGAGATTGGAGCCGTCTTAATTCAAAACAAACGACTACACTCAACCTACTTAACAGGTCATCTAGAATATCAAATCGATACTCTGGCACAAGAATATAAGCGTGATTCACTTGCGGGGCTTGCACCGCATAAACCAAGTAATTACTTTGATGAAAACAACAAGCCCACTGATACCTGGTCAGCGACTGCTAGTAGCTTCTATCGCCAGTGGTTAGATGATATTACTGAAATAAAAAAATCAATTGCTCTTGGAAGGAATAATTAACTTGAAAAAATATGAAATTGAAACACTTTTAGCCCAAGCCGGAAATCACAGTCAAGAAGATCCATACGGAACAGTTGCGACACCTATCTATCTCTCATCGACCTTTCGTCATGGCAAACTATCTGATGTAGATCATTTTGACTACGAAAAACAGTATGCCTATTCAAGGATGGCTAATCCAACAAGAAAAACATTAGAGCAAACTCTCGCGTTACTGGAAGAAGGAACAAAAGGATTCGCATTAAGTTCCGGAATGGCTGCAATCGAATTGGTTTTCTCCCTCTTTAAAAGTGGTGACGAAATCATCTCAACAGATGATCTATATGGTGGAACATTTCGCTACTTTGATCATCTCAGCGAACATTATGGCCTTAAATTTACACAGTGGGATGGAACAAACAATGACGAACTCATTAAAAGAGTCACTTCTAAAACTGTTGCCCTGTGGATTGAGACACCTTCAAATCCCACTATGAAAAAAACTGATATTGCAGAAATAGCCGCACTAATTCATGGAATCAATTCTAATATAAAAGTCATTGTGGACAATACATTCTATACTCCTATTTATCAGAAGCCACTTGATCTTGGAGCCGACATCGTAGTTCACAGCGCCACTAAATATCTCTCTGGTCACAATGATCTCCTTGGTGGTGCAGTTATTTGCAAGGATACAAAAACAGCCGACATTTTGACTTTTAATTTTAATACCACAGGCGCAGTCCTCGATCCTTTTGATTCATGGCTGCTTTTACGGAGTCTCAAAACACTTCCACTCAGAATGCATCAACATACAGAAAATGCACAGAATATCGTTAAGTTTTTATCAAATTCGTCCGCTGTTTCAAAAGTCCTTTATCCTGGCAAAGGTGGAATGATTAGTTTTTATCTGAAAGATAAGACTAAATTGGCTGCTTTCTTTGACAGATTAAAAATAATTTCATTTGCAGAAAGTCTTGGCGGAATTGAGTCATTAGTTACCTTGCCTGCAAAGCAGACGCACCATGATATGCCAGTTGAACAGAGAGAAAAATTAGGCATCACTGATAACTTACTGCGTCTTTCAGTCGGTCTCGAAAGTAGTAAGGATTTGATTGCCGAACTAAAAAATGCATTAGAATAAAGGAGCTTTTTTAAATGAGTAAATTCAATACTAACCTTGTCCACGGATTACCCTGTAACGAAAATAAGACCGGAGCAGTTAATCCACCTATTTATAATTCAACTACATATGCCTATCCCGATTCAGAATCTAAAGTACGCTGGGACTACGCTCGTTCTGGAAATCCAACGCGCGAATTTTTAGAAAAACTGGTTGCACAACTTGAAAATGGGGATAGAGGCTTTGCATTTTCATCTGGGATGGCAGCCATTCACGCAGTACTTTCAATCTTCTCACCTGGGGATCATTTAATTATTGGAGACCAAATCTATGGTGGAACATTTCGCCTATTTAACCAGTTCTTCAAGCGCTGGAATATCGAATTTACAGCTGTTGATACGAGAGATTCCGCTGCGGTAAAAGCCGCAATCAAGCCTAATACCAAAGCTATTTACTTCGAGCCCTTCACAAATCCGCTTCTTCATGTCACAAGCGTGCGCAGTATTGCAGAAATTGCGCAAGAAAATGACTTGTTAGTTATCGTGGATAATACTTTTTTGACCCCTTACCTTCAGCAGCCACTGAATCTGGGTGCAGACATAGTTATTCATTCCGCCACCAAATATCTTGGTGGCCATTCAGACGTAATCGCCGGAATCGTGGTCACTAAAAGTAAAGAATTATCAGATAGGTTGTATTTCTCTCAGAATGCCATTGGAGGCGTTCTCTCCCCTGAAGATTCTAATTTGATTCGTAGAGGAATCCAAACTCTCAGTGTGCGTTTAGATAGACAATTATTAAATACGCAAAAAATTGTTGCTTTTCTTCAAAAAAGAGCCGATATTAAAAAAATTAATTATCCAGGAATTGAAGGAACTGCTGAACACGAGATTGCCAAAAAAGAATGTAAGGATTTCGGAGCAGTCCTATCATTTGAAGTTCAAAACATTGATGTTGTCAAATTTGTTAATAGTTTGAAATTATTTCAATTAGCAGTAAGTTTGGGCGCTGTTGAGAGTCTTGCTGAACTGCCATCCAAAATGTCCCATGCAGAATTATCAGACAAAGAACTTCTTGCTTGCGGTATTTCACCAAATCTTGTTCGTCTAGCTATTGGCATTGAAGATGCAGATGATTTGATTGTAGACCTAGAACAGGCATTGGCTGCAGCAAATTAAGCTAATTTTATTTATTGGTGAAAAGCTGTGTTGTCCACTTAACGGTTTTCATTTTTCACCATTTTACACTGTTCAAAGTTCTATAAAATTCGGTCAATCTATTGTTTTCCATATAAATAATAAACCTCGGTTTCTGCTTTAAACCCGATGCTCTTGTATAAATGCAACGCTATCGGATTTGAACCATCAACCGCAAGCACACAATCTCTTCTTTGTAAGTCATTTGCTGGAAACCAGTTGATTACTTTAACAATAAGATTGCGTGCAAATCCTTTATTACGGTATTTTTTGGCGACGAAAACGCCATACAGATAATATTCAACCTCAGCACTAACGTCAACAGAACAACATCCGACAATCTTCTTGTCATATACCAAGACAAAATTTTTGTTAGCAGCATCCGCTAACCCCTTTGTTAAATATGTAGCTGCCTCATTTGCTGATGACTCGGGAAAAGATTCTGTATAAATTGGTACGAGCGTAGGAATGTCTTTTGACTCAAGCGGGCGGACTTCTAAGTCTGCTCGTGTAACCATGAATTCTTGCTCATTTTTGCTAAGCCTCATTTGATATTCTGGATCGGCATCCGCTTCCAGACTGAGGTTGGTTAAAAAATCTGGATTGCTATCCAAGAAACTTTTCTCAGCAATGAATTCCCACTTCTGATAGCCGAACTCGCGTAAAACACGATATGCATTCTGCCAAAGCTTCGTTCCCATCTTTTGACGCCTGTTTTGTGGTGCCACTATCATAAATACATCGACAGATTCAGTAGTGTCTCCGTCTGCATAAAGCATTACAAAGCCAACTAATTTTCCAGCACTTTTAGCTGAAAAAAAAGTTGGCATTTGTGGATAGAAATTAAATTGATTGCTTAAATACGGAGCTTTTTTTGAACCATCAAATTCATGAACTTCTTCAACTAATTGTTTTACTTCTAATCTTTGCCTGTCAGTAAGATTTTTAGATTCTGCATATTCCATCTGTTTTTTCTGCCTCTCAGTAAATGTCGCTCATAGCAATATTCTAGCATAAACATTACACATGTCTAATCTCACTCCAATTTACTGTGTTATAATTGCAAAAAAAGAGGTGAAACAATTTGCGGGCAGAAAAAGCAACTCTAACAAACCTTTGTATGCTTACCCATCAAGACAAGGTTCTTATTGAAAAGCGCAAAAACAAAAATTGGTCGGGAGTCACTTTCCCGGGAGGACATGTTGAACCCAAGGAATCTTTCGTCGATTCAGTTATCCGTGAAGTATACGAAGAAACGGGACTGACAATTCAAGACCCAATACTTTGCGGGATAAAGCAATTTACAACTGATGAAGATGGACGCTACATTGTACTTCTTTACAAGGCTTCTAAGTTTACAGGACAAATCAAATCTTCTTCCGAAGGCGAAATTCTCTGGGTTAACCAGAAAAATCTTCTCTCAGCCAATCTAGCTGCCAGATTTGAAGAACTGTATGAGGTTTTCACGAGTCAAAACAGTGAATTATACTATTTTGAAGATAATGGGGACTGGCATACAGAGATTAAATAAAATTGCGAAAGGATATTACACCAAATTGATAAATTTGATTCAAGGGATTGTGATAAAATGAATAGTGATGAACGTGAAAATCATGGATTTGTCTACGCCTTTGAAAATAAGGCATTTCCTGGATATATCAAAATTGGTCAAACAAAAAATCTTGAACATAGATTGGCACAATTCAATGATACTGGAATCCCAGAAGGTAAACCTACGTTATTGCTCTTTGCGGTATACCTTGAAAACTATAAAAAAGCCGAACGTATCTTACATAAGGCACTTGCTGACAAACGTGAGAGCTCCTCAAAGGAGTTTTTCAAAGCTACTTACAATCAAGTAAAAAATATTTTTGAATTACTGACTTTCAATGATACAAACGCTTTATGGATTAGGCCAGAAGAATATAATGCAAAAATAACTGGAAAAACGTTTAAGGTAGTGCAAAGACGAATAGGGACACGCCCAAATCGTAATTTTAAATATCTCAGTATCCCTACTGGAGCAAAACTGACTTTTAAAGAAAATCCTAATCTAGTCGTTACTGTAATCGATGAAAAAAATCATGTTTTGTGTTGCTGTGGAAAAGCACACACTCTTTCAAGAGCAGCAATATGCTGTTATGATTTCTATCATGCATTACCGAATGAAGTAAAAGGTAAAGACCGCAATGGATTTGACTGGTTCAAGTATAATGGGATTCTTGTCTCCGACATCAAACCAATGGTAAATCGAGAACTAGAATAATACTTTATTAAGGAATTACATAAAATGAAATTGCAACAACCATTTGCATCGCTAAAAAGCGGTGATTTACTTTTTGTCCCAGATACAAATGAAAAATTATCGCAAATAATTGCCAAAAGTACAGTCGTCAAGGCTGTAACACGCCCTCAGCCTCGTAAAAATTATACCCACGTGGGTGTGTTAGAACATGGTTTGGAAGGACTATTTGTCTTACATGCAACACCGACAAAGGGATGCATTAGAGAGTCACTGACCGACTTTTTAAATGACCAGCAAAGCATTGATGTATATCGACTTAAAAATAGTAATATTGATCACGAATCTGCAATCCAGCATGGTAAAACATTACTGGGGGAGCCATATAATAGTAGTTTTATAGCTGAACAGCCGGGTTATTATTGCTCTGAATTTGTCTGTGCCTTGTACAAGGATATCTTTGCCCAAACACCCATGTCATTTGGGCCTAACGGTTCAATATTACCTGAATGGCATTCCTATTATAAAAAAATAAACCTGCCCATCCCTAATGGATTACCAGGTTCAAGTCCAAATTCATTACTTAATCAAGGTATAACTGACTTTATTACAACTTTATCAAAAGGATAATTACGATTTACCCTGTAACTTAATTATATTTTGTCGTAAGATTAGGTTGTGTTGTAAAAATTATGACTTCCATTGAGGTGTCTTCCTCATAGATCAGCCATACTTACGCAATATCGTTATCTTTGAATCAAAGAACTATTTCAACAGGAGGATAATATGTTATCTCTATTATTACTTACATTTGCCGTTACGATTTCTATTTGTATCGTCATTTTCTTAGTCACTGCCTATTTAAAAAAGACTTCGTGGGGCCCACTAGTTGTTTGTATCATTGCTCTCCCCTTTGTCATTTTAAGTGTTCCACTGACTTCCAACTTATCTTCTATTGATGCTCAGCACCATACTAAAAAGGAAATTCGTCAACTAGAAACTTTACAGACAGTGAAACTCAAAAAAAAGAACAGTACTTCTCAACAAACTACTAATGAACCACCAAAAGTAAATATGCTAAGCAATGCAAACGTTCGTAATTCCGTATCACCCCTAGGCTTTCACAAAGCAAAGCGTAAAACCAGCAAAGTTAATTATCCCAAAAAACAAAATAACCTTTTGATTGTAAGTTACAAGCTCAAGGGCTCAAAATAAAAATTGGGAATTTTTTAGTGTAGGAGTGTATATCATATTTAAAGATAAGTTGTCAATTAGAACCTTCATTTTTGGAGGTTCTTTTTTGTAACAGGAATGAGGAGTATGACAGAAGTCGGTAAAATTTAAATGTTGTCAACTTCTGTCATACTCCCGAATAAATATAGGAGCTGGCTCAAAATTAAATTTTCGAGTCAGCTCCCAAAAATAGACCTATAGGGAATGTTATAGGTCTATTTAAAAAGCAAATTAGCTGTGAACAAATTAATCTGTAACGACAATTTACCAATCTGCTTTATATGTTCATTTTATCTTATTTATTAAATAAAAAAAGTTGTGTAAAATGAAAAAATTCACAAGCTTTACACCGCGCAATTGCTTACTTTTTAATGTAATGCTGTAGCAAAAGTAATGATTCCTAAAAAAATACCTGGTACATTTGCTAAAAATACCGGCCAATCGCGATCTTAAAATAGGCATAAACACACCAAAACAGGCAGTTAATTGCTGCGACTAGCGGTTGAATCAGATTACCATACTGACCATTCAAATTACTGATAATCTGTGGAACGTAGGAAACATACATTAAAACTGAAAGAACAGTCGCGATACGTCCTAAAATTTGGATAAATCTTGTTTCTTCTTTCAAAAAAACCCTCCTCAAATGAACTACATTGCCTATGTACAATAAGTTCAAAGTCTATTGTAGACTATTAGATAAAATCATACAAACGAGAAAGTGATTGACTAGGTGTCAAGACAGGGGTAGAATTCATTAAGAGTTTATATGATTAACAGCGTTGCGTCCGACCACGGCTGTCTAAAAACAACTAAGGAGATCTTCAGTATGAAAAATATTTCAAAGACTTATAAAGAACCCACTAAAGAATCATTGCCAACTTTTTCACAATTTATCACTAACTTTTTTGCAGCACTTACACAAGTTTTTAATCTTCAAAAAAACATTTCGGAGGTTAAAACTTTACGTAGAACTACAAAAATCATAATGAGTATCATGCTAATTGCGACAGTTGCTTCTTTTGCTTTTGGTAATGACTATACTTTTTCTGGTTGGATTGGCTTGATAACAGGAATTGCAGTTGTCCTAAACTTGATTCTCGTTGATCAAGGCCGCTTGACTAATTATAGTTGGGGTGTGCTCGGCTGTGTGGTTTGGTTGATAATTGCAATTAACAATCGCTTAATTGGCGACATTGCATCACAATCATTTTATTTAGTAATGCAATTTGTTGGCCTGTATGTTTGGCATAATCAAATTAGTAAACAGTCCAGTAAAGACGAATTAACTTCCCGCAGTTTCACTTGGTTGAACGGATTATTCTGGTTAGTTGTAACCTTCATCATTTATTTTGTAGTACTCTTTTTCAGCAAAAGACTAAACGGAACCCAAGTTTACTTAGATGCCACCCTATTGCCTCTTGGCATTGTGGGACAAGTACTAATGACATATGGCTACCGCTCACAATGGATTGCATGGATTACACTGGATATAGTCAATATAATTATTTGGTATAATCAACTGCAAATTGTTAGTCCTGCATCAACATCCATGTTTGTTCTTCAAGTTATTATGTTCATAAATTCATTATATGGACTCTATCTTTGGTATTATGGACAACAGAAAAAAGATAATTAGCTCACTATTCTAACTAGCACAAAAGCAACCGTGAATTAAAGCAGTACTATCATATACTCACTCATATAATGCATATGGCTATTATTGAATTGACCTCCAAAATCAGCAAACTAAAAAAGCTGACTTTAGGGGCCAATTCATTTTTTTATGATTTTATAGCATGAGTGATGATATTTTTATCACAACTCACTATTTCTAATAAGAAATTTTTACAAATAAAAAGAAAACACTGATCCCTGCCACTTGATTTCTGACAATCCGGTTACTTTATTAATACTACTAATAATTTTATTACCAAGTACATGCCCATCCAAAATAATGCAGATGGTAAAAATGCATTTTTGACAGCTCTAAAAAGTTCCATATTATCACCCTCATTTTTCTTCATGATATCAACAAGAGTTTAAGTTTTTATAAGTTATACTATAAAAAAAGGTTATGTTATGTAGGAGGTATTTAAAATGGAATTGTTTTTTCAGAAATTAACCAGTCAAAATATTCGAGCAGTTTGGCAAATCAGCCGTGAAGTAATGACATTAACTGAAGACCCTTACCCTTACTCCAGCACAGACTATGATAAATTTGTCGAAAAAGTCAGCCATGGTACGGCTATAGTTGCAACCTTGAAAAATCTGGTTGTTGGGGCATTAATTTATTACCCTTCGTATAACTCAAAAGATATAATTGAATTTGAAGTTTTTATCTCAAAAAGATATCAAAGATTAGGGATCGGCCAAAAATTAATTATGCAAATGATCAACAAAGCCCAAAAACATAATATTAAACGAATAAATCTTGACGTACTCTCAACCAATCCCACAGCCATAAAATTCTATGAAAATTTGGGATTCACACGTTTTGTTACCGAGCGCAACAGATTTTTTATAAATGATAGGTACGTTGATAATTACAAATATTTCAAAATAATTAATTAGTATTCTTTTAAAAATATCTTAAATTTACTATACAAATATTAAAAGTGAGAGTATTCTTTTGGTAAAAGAAATTGATTAATTTGCTCAAGAAAATTTGTATCGCTATTCTTAAAGTATTGGGTTGGGTTGTTGATGTTCTTGCATCGCTGCTGGCATTTGTTAGGCGACCGTGGTAGATCTAAGTTTTATTAGAATGTAAAAGAAAAAAGTTGGGTTTCCCTATTTTTATGGGAAGCTCAATTTTTTTATTTTGAACTAACCTCTGATACGGAAACGTCTATGCTAATACGAAAAAAGTTTAGAAAATTACAATTGATTGAATTAAATTAAAAAAATAAATTCATTAATAAACTTTTATGCGTATTTTACTTTGATGCATATAAAAATACAGTTGAAAATAAGGATCAGTACCTCTGAAATAAGTTAATTTTTTAATTACGTATTACCAAAAAATTTCTGTTTTTTTGTATTTGCGTCCAAAATGAAAAATAATTTACGTTATAAGCAGTAAAAAAACATAATTAGCGAAGGAGTTTCAAAATGCATAATTCAGATATAGTTATCAGTATCAATGATGAAAAATACACCAATATCGAACTGGAATACAGTGCGTTACTAACTGCAAGTGATAATCCATATTTAAAAAATGATGATATCATTTGTATAGCTAAACTAAAAAAGAATAAATTGGATTATATTAAAGAAAAGGATATCGTTGCCTTTACTTCCAGGGATGAAGGATTCCTCTTTCATCTCTACCGTGTTGAAAATCTTAATAAATTAGAATTTCAATTCCACCCTCTATCCGATTTTTTAAGTAAGGAATCATTTATATTAAAAAAAGCAGACCTTGAAGATTCTGCTTTGATTGGTAAGGTTCTTTATACAATCAACAGGTTGAACAATGCCCTTTTCATCAATTTATCGTATGATGAATCTCCAAATTAATTTTTACAGAACGTAATTACTGTGTCGAATGATAAAGTCACTTAATACGATTTTTGTCTACTAAATTATAATAAGCTTTTCTCATAAGGAGCCAGGTCAAAAGTTATTTTTTGATCTGACTCCTCTATTTGTTCCGTATAAACGTGTTCCCTAATCCCACCACACTTTTACTATCCTCAAACTTATCTCCTTATTTTGCTTTCAAATACTACACTTTATTTCTACTTAAAGTAATCCTCCCTAAATAATAATCTTATATGGCTACTTCAACCTCAAGCTCAAACCTTAAAGTCTTCCCTTTAACCACATCTTTGAAAGTGTATTTTCTTCAAATATAGTCATTAAATCATGAACATAATAATTAGAAATAAAACATCTTTTTTTATATTCCAAGTAATTTCTAATTTTTTCATTATCTTTAAAAAACTTTATAATTTATCAATTATTTATGATATTATATTATTAAAAAACAGATTCAAATATTGGAGCATAAATGTATTTCAATTGATTATAGGCATAAAAATAACTACTTTGGTTGCAAAAACACATATAATTTAGCAAATAAAATAATTTAACTCTTGTTAAATCATACATAATAATTGAGTCAATATCTTTAGTTATCAAAATTCTTCTGTCTTTTTATATTTCGAACAACAATATTGAAAATAGACGATATAATCAACTATCTAATTTATCCTAATTCTAAATCAATTAAGGTCACATTGATGCAAATTCTGGTCATGTGTTTGATTGTGTTTAGATCTTTAATTAATTGCCCTTTTGTGGGCTTTTATTTAGGAATGAACTCAAGTATCAAATATTACCCACTAAATGTAAAATTTTGTTTTTGGGGGAAAATAAAAATGAAAAAAATATATTTATTTGGTTTAATGGCAACTTCTTCTCTTCTATTTGCTGCATGCGAAAATAATAGTTCTGTAAACAAAAAAGTAATTCGTCTAAAGAAAAATCCGAGATCATTATGACGAAAAAATCAAGCAAAAAAACAGCAAGTATTACTTTGAAAAAGAAAAAAGAGTCTGAGAGCATGTCCAAAGCAGAAAGCGAAGCAAAAATTAAATTAGAAACAAAAAATAAAACCATAACATTGAACTCTAGCTCACAGAACTCGCAATTCACCAGTGCTCAAAGTGCTCAAGTACAGCCTTCAAGCAATAGTAGTTCTATATCTTATGACGAAAATACTCTTACAGGTTTCTTAAATAAATATGGTATGTCTCCTGTGGCTTATAAAATAAAATATGAGGGCATGTCAGAATATGATGCTCTGAAAAGCACATCTAATGATATGAAAGATTCTGGGGAAATGCAGACTGAATATATGATGGATCAAGGTTATCTTGATCATAATGGTCAACCAACAAACAAAACACAGCAAAACTCAGAAGAAAGTACTGAATCCTCAAGTGGTGATGGGATAATTAATGATTAAATAGTCAAAATTTATATCACGTTTAGTCCAAAACTGATGACTATAAAAGCTGAAATTATTTGGGGGAGTAACATTATGAAAAAATTAGGGATTTTCTTAAGTATATTTTGTGCATTAACATTAGCAGGTTGCAGTAATACTTCTAGTGCTAATAGTTCAAGTTCATCAAAAAGCAGTACAAAAATTGTTAAAGTTGATAAAGCTAAGCAAAAGAAAGAAAAAACAAAAAAGGAATCTATTAAAAAAGCTAATTCTGAAAGTAAAGCTGCTGCTAAATCTGAAAGTGAATCTATTGCTGCTTCAGAATCAGCAAGCATAGCTTCATCAGAGTCCGAAAGTGAATCCTTAGCTTCTAGTTCTAGTATTGCACAATCTTCTTCTATTGCTGCCTCTGTAGCTTCTTCTCAGTCTACAGCTTCTTCCCAGTCGGTAGCTTCATCAATTGCAACTTCACAGTCAATTGCTGCTTCCAGCAGCCGTGCAGCTGCAACTTCAAAAGCTACAGTGGCTCAAACAACAAATAACAACGGTGGTGGTGATGACCTTTACACCGGAACATCTGGTAAAATTATTGGAAATTCTCAGTCGCATATCTATCATGTCCCAGGTCAAGCTGGTTATCACATGAATTCATCTAACGCTGTATATTTTAATAGTGAAGCAGATGCTCAAGCCGCTGGGTACAGAAAATCATTACGATAATGGCATACAATCCTCACCAAGTACAAGTCTACTAATGAACAAAAAGAATACATGACCGAATGTCTCCAAAAAATATTTTGTTTATTAATTTCTAGGGACAAGCACTGAACAAAATTCAAGATATATATATAAATACGCGAAATAAAAAGCCTGCATATCAACATTTCTGAATGATATACAGGCTTTTTTGTATAGGTATTAAGTGTAGCAGTAATGTACTAAATTTAAAAACTTATTTCTACCCTATTTTTTGACTGCCATTCGATTGAGAGCATTCTTTTAATTGTTACTTCCCATCACCTTAATTACCTACTAATAATATGTGTTTTATCGATGAAAGACTTCTCCTCGCTCTAATCTATCTATGAAATCTTGTGAGGTCTTATGACCATGAAAATAGTATTTTCTATCTTGAGTATTAATTTTTCTTGCTACTCTTGCAGGATTGCCATATGCTACAACATTATCTGGAATATCTTTTGTAACAACACTCCCCGCACCAATCACCGTATTATCACCGATTGTGACACCAGGTGTAATGGTAACATTTGCTCCCAACCAAACATTATTACCGATAGTTACCGGAAAGGCATATTCTGCGCCTTCTTTCGCCCTAAGTCCTGGATCAATACTATGTCCCCCAGTATAAATACCTGTATAAGGACCAATTAGCACGTTGTCGCCAATGACTATTTTTGCAGCATCGGCCATTGTTAAGTTGTTATTCCCAAAGAAATTTTTACCTATGTGAATATTAAATCCATAATCAACCTGCAATGGTAATTCAATAAAAATATTTTCCCCAGCTTCACCTAATAAATCATTCAAGATTGCTTTACGTTTGTCTAGATCACGATACCTTAAATGATTGTAATCAAAAAGTTTATCACGTGCCTGCATATTGAGCTCAAACAAAACTTTATCTTGATGATAAAGCTCTCCCTTAATCATATGTCGATATTGCAAATCTTCATTTTTATCTATGATAATTTTTCCTCCTTACAAATTTTGTTTACATTTTTAAATTTATCGCTACACTAAGCGATTTCGCCAAGAAAAGTATTATATTAATACCTCCTATCTCATGTCCAATATAGCATTATTCCGTTTTTTCTGCATAACCAACGTTTTATGCATATGAATTTAACATTAATGATTTTATGACTACTTGGTTTGATTTTAGTTAATTTTGCTCGCAATGGCATTAGTCCACATTTTTAAATTGAATTGCTGGAGATTCAATGGGGTCTCTGCTTAAACAAGGTTTACAAGCATTTATTCATCATCAGCCAACACCTGATACAGATAGTCAAATTGTGATTTTTTTATTAAGATGATGGAATTACATATATGGGGATTTACCATGAAAATAGAAAAATAAGATTGGCATCCATTAACGAAAAATATGAAGACATGGTCTTCCTTGCTGAAGATGTTCTTATTATTAGTAAAGCTATCATAAGCAAAAAAAATAATTCCTAATTTTCTGTTTTGGAGAAGTCAAGATTAAGACTTATTTTTTTATAGCTATTACCACGTCTTGGATATTTTTTACAAATATTATATGTTGTAATTCTTTGTGTGGTATTATCTAATTGTTAAGAAAATATTAAGGCCTAATTCTGATGATTTTAAAAGCTGTGAAAATACTTGAAGAATACATTATGGAAATAAAATATGGTCAAAACTCTTTTTTACGGTGGCCTACTATCTTATATTAGCTGGAACATTATAGGATTAATTCTAACTTTTTTTACATTTGGAATTTGTTATCCATGTACTTTGTTTATGGTTGGAATTTATTTATTTTGAGTTGGTATTAAATTAGAAGATTGGGAAGCAAAAAATACAAATTTTCTAAATTAGTCATTTTTTGTTCAATCCTGATAACAAAAAAGCCAAGAGAATTAGAGAGAAAAATTTTAATCAGAGCTTAGGAACGTGATGTGATATAAGACAGAGACTAATATAAATGCTGTGCAAGCTTTGTCTGAGCTGTTTAATGTGTCAACAGATTATACCTTTCGGCAAAAGACACTAGTGATACAACATCACATCAGAAGATGAAAAAGACATGACTTATACCAATGAAAAGCTTACCGATGTGAACAAGGAGAAACTTAAAATCGCACTTACTCAAATTTTTTGGAAACATCACAAAGACAACAAATAAAGGTGTGTTGCTATGGGGATATATGAAAATAAGGCCATTGCCTTAGCAGAAAAATATCAAACAG
>NZ_BACP01000006.1 GCF_000260415.1 Liquorilactobacillus mali KCTC 3596 = DSM 20444 | reverse complement strand
CTTGTCATAAATTGGCATCAATTGTTTCGATGTCGCACGTGTCAGTGGATACAAACGTGTACCTGAACCACCAGCTAAAATTATTCCTTTCATATCTGTCCTCCAAAAATTAAATTTCGGCTAACTGCTTAATAACATTTTTCGTAAAATAGCCTGAACGCAGTTTTTCTGCCAATTTAACAACATTATCCTTTAGAACTAGATAATCCTCTTCTGACAGATTATCTAACAAATCATCTAGCTCCTCAAGGCTATCAACAACTACTCCTATTTTATTCTCTAACACGAAATCCGCAAGTGCTGCTTTGCTCCAAATGATAACTGGAATTCCTGTACTTATATAAAGTGAGGCTTTGTGCGGATTGTTAAAGAGCTGATAATGTCCAAATGTTCCTGCGCAAGTTTGAATCTCAGGTCCATCCCAAATCAAACCAAAATTCTGTGTCAAATGGCTAGGCAATTCCTCAGGCGTAAACTGGCCTGAATAAATTATATTGCTCGAATGCACTTTGGGCATATCTGGACCAAATGTGTAAAGCTGATGTTTCATCTTAAGTTTAGACAAAAAAGTGGATTTAAACAACGCCCCCGCAAAACAAATAGTCTTTTCATAAGGTACGTTTTCTTGGATTGGTACAGGATTATCGTAGTCAAAAATTCCCAAAACAATCATTGGTGTTAATACCTTTTTTTCTCTAAGCCAAGTTTGCATTCTTTTATTATGAACTATCAATACATCTGCTTTATTAAAAAGTTTAATCTCCCATTCCTGCTTTTTCCCATCACCATTACGTTGTAAACTTTGTACATCATGAATCCAAATAATTAATTTAGTTTTTTCTTTTTTCTCTAGTCGTTTGACAAAATTGTCAACGATATATGGTGAAGGAATTGGGTGTTGCAATATTACATTATTTATTTCATCATTTGAAAAAAATTTTTTTAAACGAAAATGCGTGTACCAGATTCTTGAAAATTTGTTGGTCTGGTATGGATTTATCATAAAAGAAATATAGTTATCCCTTGCTAAAAAGTTGATTATATCTTCTTTCGCTTTGCTTCCACCCATTTTACCAGGCTCCCCAGAAGTAACAACATAATTTGCCATTAGAAAGAACTCTCCTTAAGTTTAGAATTGCTGCTCTACTTTTTTTTCAACATTTGCTTAGCTTTATCCACAATTGTTGGTTTTAAAATTAAGATCATACCAAAATAAATAATAATTCCAAGCAGAACTTCTAGAAAAAGTGAAAGCACACTTGTCCTCACTGAATTATTGATTTTGAAGATAGGAACAAACATAACAATTCCTGCTACAAAATACTTACTAACATTTTGAAATAGCTTTCGATACTCGACTTCCTTCCGGATCGCCCAAAGCTGGTAGCCTGTCACACATATTTCTGAAATTACAGTCGCCAAAACAGCTCCTGCTAATCCTCCAAAATAAATTAGTGGTAAATTCAAAATAATATTAACAATTGCTCCTACAAGTACGGAATTTGTATATTCTTTTGTACGATTTGTCGGCAATAAGAATTGGGTCCCGATTGCATTACTCCATCCTATTAGTAAAATAACAGGTGATTCAAGTAATATTGCCCCTCCGACTGCTTCAAATCCCTTTCCAAAGAAATACGGTCCTAGATGAATTGATAGTCCAGCTAATCCAAACATCATTGCCATCGTTAAAAAAGAAATAAAATCAAATGAGTCATACAACATTTGGTTTACTTTATTTTTCTCTCCATTGGCGAACGCATTTGCTACATGTGGTAGCATGACTGTCCCAGTTGCTGTAGCGACTGCTAGAACGGTTTTTATCAGAGTGTCCGCATTATTGTAGTATCCTGAATTAACGGTACTAGTTAACTGACCTAACATCGTTTTATTTAGAACAGCATAGACACTAATAGCGACTTGCGGAATAAATAATACAATAGATGGCCTAATGTGCCTAAAGGGTTGTAGATCCTTTAGTGGTACCTTAATAATAAGATGCCTAATAAATGGCCATAGTGTGAAGTTCCCCAATAATGAACCCAGACCAAGTATAATAATATATATTCCAATATCACTTTTATCTTTTACAAAAATAAAAATAGCAGCCAATGAAATTAGTTTCACCAGAGTATTTCTGGTTACCGTTTTTTTGAAATCCTCAATTCCCATATAAAACCATGAAATGTCAAACATAACTGCTAATAAATTTAGTGACTGAAACAACATCAATAGAGAATGTTTACTAAATGGCAGATATATGAAGAATGCGAGAAAAGCTGCAATAACAGTTACAGCTCTTAAAATTACAATTTCCCAAAAAGTTTTTGACATTTTATATTGGTCTTCTCTTAAATACGCTATCTGCCTATTACCATACAGATTAATTCCTAAACTTCCAAATAAAACGAAGTATGTAATAATCGAGTTTGTATAAGCATTTATCCCAACTCCCGTATTTGTCAAAACTCGACTAACGTATGTTATTGAGACCAATGGTAACATTACAAGTAATAACTGGTATCCAGCATTATACAAGTAGTTGCGAACAACATTCATATCTTGCTCCTTTATAATCCACATATTTGACAACTATTAATTGTCATAAATTAAAAGTTCTCTTTATTAAAAACTAAACCAAGTGTAATTATAGACGATACAGCGGTAAATCTCAATTAACGTTAGAAAAACGACACCTTTATGGCTTAATGACCAGAAGTTGCAACGATTTCACATTTAATCAATATATTAAAATGTTAGCCCATTTTTTAACAGATAGTGGATAATCTCCCAACGTTAAGAAACTTTAAGCATTATATTCATCTATCAAAATCAATAACTCTTGATTACCCTTTAACAAATATACATATTATGTTGTACTCTAAAAAATATGAAAATACTTAAATTTGCTGAGAGTGGCAACATATCATGTAATTCTTGAAAAACTGATAAAAATTTAAATTGCCATCTCTGGGTAATGCTACTACCTCAGTAAATTACATATGTACTTATACTATCATAAATATAAAAATGATCAGCACCTAAAGATATATATTAATTTAACAGTTCCTTAATAAATAGAATTTAATTTTTAAAATTATATTTTTTATCGTATATTTAATAATTATTTCAAAACAATTTTGCTTCTTATCATAAAATTATACTTCTTCGATGTACCAGTAGATTATTATGCTCACAAAAAACAGAGTAATTGCTACTAAAAAAGCAAGTCTCTGTTTATCTGTTTATTGAATTTAATTTTTTATAAATAATATTTCGAATTTTATTTTTTCATAACAGACAAAACCAATTTATCCTAAGCACTCTGTCCAGGAGAATCTATAATCTAAAAATAAAATTGTACCCTTTTAACTTTCTAAAACACCCGTGTATGCATTAAAGTAATATTTAACGCCATCAATAATTTGACTTTCTCTTAATAATTTACCGTCTTTATAAAAGTAGTACTTTTTACCATCAATTGTCTGCCAACTGCTACCAAGCTAGATAAGTATGTTGAACTTTTTGATGCATAAAACCCCTGGTTAGTATAACCTCCACTAAACAAAACACTTTGAAATACGGACAAGTTACTCCCAACTGATGAAACTTCACTTGCTTCCGCCTCAATATCAGAAAAAATTAAAATATCCGTATTAACATTATTTTCTTTCAACCATGTCAGTAAATAATTGGCCTCAGTTTCTGCCTCGGTTGCAGTAGTATATTTTGCGTACTGATATAATGCTACATTTAGACCAGCATTTGCAGCGTATTTCATTTGTGTAAGAGCGTATGAATTTGTATATGATGATCCTTCCGTTGCTTTTACGATAATCGTTTTTACACCGAGTAACTTGAGATTTTGATAATTTGTCTCGGTCAGTCCACTTTGATGAGAGGAGACATCAACAGCAGATACAACAGGTCGTGTACTATCATCAATATACCAACTATCTATTTCAGTAGCTTTTACAGAATAAACACTGAAACAAACAAAAAAAG
>NZ_BACP01000007.1 GCF_000260415.1 Liquorilactobacillus mali KCTC 3596 = DSM 20444 | reverse complement strand
AGCCCCTTCTCTACCTGTTCCATATAAACACATTTCATATACAGCAGCACCTTCGTCCGCTTCTAAATACCGTCTTCATCTGCCTCATCTAAAATTTGAGTCTTTCTGACACCAAATTCCTGAATCCCGTTTTTTGCAGCCTCAACCAAATTCTGTGCAACTAAATGTACATCACTGGCTTCACTTAAGTTAGTCTGCAAACCAACTTCCAACAATGAACCTACGTTACAACCTGCGATGACTGCAACATCATATTTTTCTTTCTTATACACCGCTTGCTTGTACGGTGTTCCACCGATTAAATCACAGAAAAAAACCGCTTTAGCCTCTTCTTTTAAAAGACTTTCAAACTCATCAGCCAGATCTTCTTCATTCATATTGGCAGAAAAGTCGACATAATTAACATTTGGAATTGACCCTGCAAGCAACTTGACTGTTGATTTAATCCCAGTTCCAAAATTGCCATGACCCGTTACAATAATCTGCATCTTTAAAGAACTCCCATCCACGAAAATAAAATTGATAGTAAGAATGTTAGAATTATCAAAGTCACAGGATTAACATTCTTCTTTTTCAGTAACCAGTATAATAGGAATGTATACCCCAGTGGAAGAATATTAGGAAAGATATTATCAAAGAATTCTTTCTGTATTGAAATCGTGTGAGAAGATGTCACCTGTATTTTAGTGACCACATCAATTTGGACATAAGTTGCTATTAATCCCCCAATAACCGTGCATCCAAGAACACTAGCCGCATGTGCAACAATCGCCGAGTTCTCATGTATCTTCGAGATAGCCTTTGTACCGGCTGAATATCCTAAATGAGCTATTGGAATCCTTGCCAAGAACATTGCAACATACACTATGAAAAATACTAATGGCCCAAGAATACTTCCTTGTTTTGCAAAAGAGGCTGTTACACCAGCAACAATTGGTAAAATCGTGTACCAAGTAATTGCATCACCAATTCCAGCTATTGGACCAAACAAAGCTACACGCAAGCCATCGATTGTTGAACGCTCTTCACCATTTTCTTCTAGTGAAGCCTCAAGACCCATCAGTAGCGGAGCCGCATAATTATTAGTATTTATAAATTGCAAATTAGATTTTACTGCTTCAATGAGTCCCTTTTTATCATCACCATATACTTTCTTCAATGATGGAATCATCGCAAAAGTCCAACCATCAGCTTGCATCCGTTGATAATTCATCCCTGATTGGTTAAATAAAGATAGGAGCCCTAGCTTAGTAATATCTCTTCTACTCAGCTTGTTTCTTGCTTTTTTCTCAGATTCCATCTTCTTCACCTCCAACATTTTCAAGCGACTTCTCCATGTTCTTGAACTTCTTGTTTACCTCTTGCTCCTTCTTCTCCCTACCATATTCAATCCAAGCAAGAGAGGCACCAATAATTGCAACAGGCATTAAGTTTCCGAATTTTATGAAACATGCCGCGGTAAAACCTAATAATAAATATGGAACATACTTGACTTTCAACATGCTCTTGAGCAGCAAACCAAAACCCACAGCGGGTAAGATTCCTCCTGCAATCGTAAAGCCATGACTTAACCATGTTGGCATTGAGTTAACCAATGTCTTCATTAAATTTTGTGCTCCATACACACTCAAGAACGAAAAAGCACTATACAATAAGGCTACGAGTACAGTTGGCAGAAGTACAATCATTCCAAATTTACGAAATTCTCCTTTTGCAACATACTCATCAGCCTTCTTTGTAAATACAGAAAAAATTGAATAACAAAATAAAATTATATATTGCATTAAAATACTAAAAGGCAATGATAAACCAATTGCCGTTGCTGGACTATTTCCTGTGGTATGTGCGATAACAACAGTCATTATTCCTGCCATAATAGGATTAGGCGGCTGAGTACCTCCAACGGGAGTCAACCCTGCAAATGCAAGCTCAGTCAGTCCTCCTGCAATTATCCCCAATTTCAAATCACCCAATAAGAAACCTGTAACGGTACATACAATCATGGGTCTAAATATGTAAAAACCTTCTAACCAAAAATCAATCCCGGCGATAATAGCAAAGATCGCTATTAAAACACCTTGGGTCAATGTAACTGCCATCTAAATCACATCCTTAATTGCTATTTTTCTCTCTTCCGGAACATCTTGAATATAAACATCAATCCCCAATTCGACCAACTTGTTAAACGCATCTTTGTCATCTTGATCGACATAGACCTTCTTTGTAAGCTGGACCTTACCTTCACTGTAATGCATATTGCCAATATTCAGTTCAGTAATCGGAACTCCTCCCTGTACCAAGTTCAGTGCATCTTGCGGTGTTTTGACAATTAAAAATATCTTTTGCCTTGGGCTGGCTTTCCCAATTGTGGTGATAGTTTTCTTCAATGACCAAAAACGAATACCTACACCCGAAGTTTCTGCTGTTGCTGACATCAATTCTTGCTGCAACTCACTCTTTGCAGCATCATCATTTGCTACTAACAAAAGATTGGCACCAATTGAAGAGGTCCAAACAACACCGACCTGTCCATGTACTAAACGATTATCAATTCTAGTTAAAACGATATTTGGTGTACCCATTATAAAAAATCCCCCTTTTTATCTGATTAACATAATATCTATGCAGTTTTGCTTAATGGTACCTCGTTTCATTATAGTAAATATTCACTTAAATGCATAGCTTTACTATTTTTACTAGATGTAAGGAATTATAACATCTCTTGAAACAAAATAAAATGGGATAGACCAATTAATTGTATAATCAATATTCTACAGCGTTAAATCTTCCTTTATTCATATAATCATCTGCAAATCTTTCCTTTATAAATATTTTCATTACAAATTAGTTATCTTTATTTCTTTTGAATCCATCTTATTGATTTACTAATATGCTATATTAGACTTTAAATAAGTTATGTTTAAAATTGTTTTTATACAGGATTTGAAACACCTCAATAACTCCACCCATGTTTTCAATTCGCTTTTCCAGATTGTTTTGAATTATATTTAGTCATGAAAAAAGTACCTCACAATCATTAGACTCTTTGTCTAACAATTATGAAGCACTTCATTTTGCTCCGACTCTTTTAAAAACATAATTGTTGAATCTTATATCTTCATTCCAAGTATCCCCGATAATCTGCAACATGCAGTAGTTTCTCTGCATTCTTCACACGTTCTGGAGTTGGAGGTTCAATGCCATCAAGCTTATACTTGATCCCCATCTCACGATATTTATGCACTCCCATTGTATGATATGGAAGGACTTCTACCTTCTCAACATTATGCAGTGTCTTGATATAATCGCCTAACTGAATTAAATAATTGTCAAAATCGGTCCTCTCCGGAATCAACACGTGACGTATCCACACTGGTTTATTGATATCTGACAAAAATTGGCACATATCTAAGATATTCTCATTTCTAAATCCAGTAAGTTTACGATGTTCATCAGAATTAATATGCTTAATATCCACCAATAAAATATCCGTAACTTTCATTAACTTATTGAAGTTATCAAACCAAGGTTGACGTCTAGTAAATGGTTGCCCACACGTATCTAAGCAAGTATTAATACCCAACTTTTTACATTTTGTAAATAATTCCAAAGCAAATTCTGTTTGAAGCATTATTTCGCCACCACTGAGTGTAATACCACCTTTTTCACCCCAAAATTGACGATAAGGTAATGCCATCCGAAGAATTTCATCTGTTGTCATCTCAGTACCAACATTCTTACGCCATGTATCAGGATTATGGCAGAACTGGCAACGCATATTACATCCCTGCATAAAGACAACAAATCGAATACCTGGACCATCAACTGCACCAAAGCTCTCTGTTGAATGCACATATCCAATTAATTCACCATCGCGCGTTGGAACTTTACGTTCATGCATTTGCCTTTGTAACATCCTTCTTCCCTCCTAACTGCTTAAAAATAAAAGAGATTGTGGCTCCCACACTTGCCCCAATCCCTTTTATCTCATCACATTCAAGTGCTGAATTTTTCTAATTAAAGTTTTTTTATCTATGTTACATACTTTGATGGAATGTTCTCGAAATTACATCATCTTGTTGTTCTTTAGTTAAATCTGCGAAGTATACACAATAACCAGAAACACGAATTGTCAATGTTGGATACTTCTCAGGGTGAGCTTGAGCATCTAGTAATGTTTCACGCTTAAAAACATTGATATTTAAATGATGTCCATTATTCTTCATATATCCATTAATCATGTTAACCAAAGCATCTTTTTGTAAATCTTCATCATGACCTAACGTTGATGGTGTTACAGCAAAAGTATTGGAAATACCATCTGTAGCATATTTATAAGGAAGCTTAGCTACTGACAGCAATGAAGCCAATGCTCCACTTTCTTCTGCTCCATATGCTGGATTGGCACCTGGTGCAAAAGGCTCACCTTTCTGACGTCCATTAGGCGTTGTCCCTGTATTCTTACCATAAACAACATTTGATGTGATTGTTAAAACAGAAGTTGACAACTTAGAACCACGATACAGGTGATGTTTATTCATTTTCGTATAAAGTGACTTAACCAACCATACTGCAATTTCATCAACCCGATCATCATTATTGCCATAACGTGGGAAATCATTGTCCGCTTTAAAATCAACTGCAATGCCATCTTCATCACGAATAACCTTAACATGCCCATACTTGATTGCTGAGATTGAGTCTGCTGCAACAGATAGTCCTGAAATACCAGTTGCAAATGTCCTATCTAATCTTGTGTCTTTAAGGGCAAGCTGTGCTGATTCATAATAATATTTATCATGCATATAATGAATCGTATTTAATGCATTGACATAGACATCAGCTAACCAATCAAGCATTGCATCAAATTTTCGCATGAATTCATCATACTCTATATATTCAGACGAAATTGGTTCGTAAGCTGGTCCAACTTGAGCCTTTCCAATCTCATCTTTACCACCATTAATTGCATAAAGAACTGTTTTAGCAAGATTTGCACGTGCTCCAAAATATTGAATTCCATTAGCCACTGGCTGTGCCGATACACAACAAGCAATAGCATAATAGTCAGTTCCCCATTGTTTACGCATTAAATCATCATTCTCATATTGAATAGTTGAACTTTCAACTGAAACCGCTGCTGCATAACGCTTGAACGTATCTGGCAACTTTTGTGACCATAACAACGTAATATTGGGTTCGGGAGCGGCACCCATATCCTTCAATGTGTTTAGGAATCTAAAGGCTGTCTTTGTAACATGATGCTCACCATCAATTCCCATTCCTGCTAATGACAATGTTGCCCAGATCGGATTGCCTGAAAATAATGAATTATATTCAGGTGTACGGATGAAGGAAACCATCCGAAGCTTCATTGTAAACTGATCAATTAACTCTTGAGCTTCTTTTTCATTCAATACACCACGCTCAATATCACGTTCAACAAAAATATCAATGAAAGTATCAACTCTGCCAATTGACATTGCAGCACCATTTTGTTGCTTGATTGCTGCCAAATAACCAAAGTAAAGCCATTGAATTGCCTCTTGCGCTGTTGTAGCAGGTTGAGAAATGTCGTACCCATATGATGCAGCCATATCCTTAATCTGGTTAAGCGCACGAATCTGCTCCGAGATTTCTTCTCTCATTTGGATTACACTGTCTGTCATCTCACCATCACCATAGTTGTCTAAATCATCTAACTTAGATGCAACTAAGTAATCAATTCCGTAAAGTGCAATTCTTGGAAAATCACCAACGAGCCTACCACGCCCATATGCATCAGGAAGACCAGTTACAATCTTGTAATGTCGTGCTCTCTTAACATCTGGAGTATAAGCATCAAAAACACCTTGATTATGTGTCTTTGATAAGTCATTAAAGAAATGTTCCATTTCTGGATCAAGCTTTAATCCATAAGATTCAAGTGCATCTTTTGCCATACGGATCCCACCATAAGGCATCAAAGCCTTCTTTAATGGTTTATCTGTTTGAAGTCCAACAATTTTCTCAAGTGTTTTGTCAAGATATCCTGGGCCGTGGGAAGTAATTGTCGAAACGACCTTTGTATCTGCATCAAGCACACCACCAGCAGCACGTTCTTCAAGCTTTAAAGCGACCAGACGGTCATTAAGTGCCTTTGTTGCTGGTGTAGCATCTTCAAGAAATGATTCATCACCGTTATACTGTTTAAAGTTTTGTTGGATAAAGTCACGAATATCGACCTCTGACTGCCAATTTCCACCACTGAATCCTTCCCATGCCTTTGGTTCCACTCTCTTCTCAAGTTGTTTCATCATTAAGTGCCTCCTTATGAAGTCAAATCCGATTGTTATGCAAGCGCTTTCCACAATTGAATAATAGCACTTTTTCTCTTTATAAGCAATAGATTTCACAAATTACAAAAAACATTTTAATATATCTACCTTCATCCACTATTAGATAGTACAAAATATATTTTTAGATTTGTATTATAAGTCACAATTAATTTTAAAACAACACCCTTTATTTATCTTTTTAGTATTAATTAATTTCTTAATTATTCGTAATTACATCAATCTCTACCCTATAATCACAAACAATAATTTAAAAATTATGTTTTTTGGACTGCTCCTATCCAAGTATTTCGTACACAAATATTTAGACATTTGTGGCACAATAAAATGACTACAATAGGATTTTTACATAAAACAATATACTGATGATTTTAAAGCAAGCATTATCAAAATGCACACCGAGGAAAAAAGATCAGTTCGTTCTTTATGCAGTGTCTCCTGCATCAATTCATAACTGGATTAAAGATGCCAGATCTGTTGAACCTGATGATGAAACTGAAATTACTCCTAAAGAACTTAAAAAATTACAAAAAAGAACCACTTTTCAAGGAAGAATTGGAGATTTTAAAAGCTGCAGCGGTGTTACTGAAAAAGCATACGGGCGAGTTAAAATCTTTGTTTTCGCTAAGGACCAGTTCGCCTATCTTAACACTTGCAATTTTAAGATTAGTTCGTACCACCTATTACCATTGGTTGAACTAGCAACCTAGTCAACACGATTGTGTTGACAATCATTTAAAAGAAATCATTCGAAAAATTTGGGAAGAAAACAATCACGCTTGTGGTTATTCAAGATCAAACTAGCATTAAATAGACTGGGAATTATAATTTGTGTCAAACGCATTTTTCGGCTAATGCAAGAAATGAAGATTCACTCTCTCAAGCATCGACGTTTTAAAAAAACTAGTATTCATACCGATTATTTACAACATCCCAATCTGATTAAAAACAAGCCAAAAGCTAGTACTTGGTGGGCTGATATTACTTATCTTGAGCTACAACCTGGAACTTGGCTATATCTTAGTTCAGTGTATGAGCCAAAGGTTCATAAGATACTCCCGTATAAAATAGGACGACAGATGAATACCAAACTAGTAGTAGATATAGTTAAACGAGCACTTGAACATCATAAAAAACAGCATATTTTCATTCAGATATAGGTTCACAATATACGAGCCGAAATGTTGAAAACTTGCTTAGACAATATCAAATCACCCATTCGTATTCTAAGCAAGGATATTTTTACGATAATAGCCAAACAGAAACTTTTTACTCATTATTAAAACAAAAATTTATTTTTCAAACGCACTTCTCAAGTTTTGAGGACTTAATTCTCAGAATCTCAAATTATATTAATTTGGTTCAACACTGAAAGAACCAGAACAAGTGTCTAGAAAAATACGTGCCAAATATTAACTTAGAAGCAACTAAAAATAAACAAACGACAGAGACTACGATTACGCCATTCGATAACCCTTTTAAGGACTCGAATTAAATTTACAATTTATGAACTAGAAAAAACAGTTACACTGATAAACTTGTAAATATGTTTGCCAAAACCAGAATGTTTATTAATGCAGCAAAAAATATCATATTCCTATTTTCTATTGTTTGTATTTCAAGGCCATTTATATTCTTTGGAACTAATTGCGCAATTAAAAACAGTGGTAATATTGGTAAAAAATATCTTCCTTGAATACCAATAATGCTAGCAGTATCTCCAATATTACCTGTAACTTGTGTCCACTGAATGAAAAGACTTGTAAAAATAAGAACAATATTTAGTAAGCAAATTAAATTTATATAATTTTTTCTAATAAAATCTATACTAATGCTTTTTATCGACTCTTTTTCGATATATATAGTCCTCAGCAATACGAAAGCAATTAATATTGTAAGGCCATAATTTATTTCAATATTTAATGCCCCTAACGGTCCTGTCAATAATTGGCCCGTATAATTTTGCAAATTCATCCAAAGTGTTTTATTCATTAACTCAATATACCAAAAGGGATGATGTATAATATAACTTACCTTTTCCGATGAACTACTTCCACCCTGCGTATTAACTAAATATTTCGATGCTATCTTTAACCAACCTACTGCTGTAAGTCCAACAAATAGGACACCTGCAGTCTTGTGTATTAGTCCTTTTGAAAAACTACCAAATTTTTTATTTGGAATAAGTATTATTATACCACCAATTATAAAGTATATAACTTTGCACGAGGCTAGAAAAAATAGAAGAATATACATTAATCCGATTAGTTTCTTGCCCATATTTTCTTTCCTAAAAGATACATATAAAGCAAATGTGAAGACTGCAATAACGATTACATAGGTAAATCCATCTGCCGAAAGACTAGCCCTCTCAGCAATATTCATTGGCAATAGTGAACAAACAACTAATGTTTTTTTCCCAAATGGAATGAATTTAATACATAGATAAAGAATTGACGTACAACAAAAACCGGTAATCAATCTGCTGCTATATAGTAGAATAAATGGATTCTTCGTAAACAGGCTCGTGGTACCCATACCAAAAAGTTGAAAAATATAAGATTGTGGTGAATAAAGTGCCATATTAACTATGTTCATATTAGTTTTATTACTAGATAACTGGACATTAAAGTTTTTAAGTGTTTCATAAAGTGTATTATTTACGGGATCTAAAACTGGAATTAAATTATGTGGAACTGTCAGATTACCACTTAAAGGAACCAATAGATTGCCATGTAGTATTCCATACACCCTTACAAAATGTCCAAACTCATCAGGAACTCTAAATGCCGGTACAAGGAATGTATATAATGTAACGAGGACTACAGAAATAAGTAAAAAAATATTTTCTATTTTTAATTTTCTTTTTTTTCTGTTGGTAAATTTTAATATTCCAAAAATAATAATTGCTATAATTGTCTGAAATCCAATGAGCAATTTTGCTAACATTTCTTTTGGTATCCAATTATATATGACATTATTCCAAATAAATCCATTATTATCTGTATGAGCAGTCATATAATGCCCCTTAATAGCATTTGTCGTCATGACTACCTCATAAATTTTGCCTTTATCTACACTAAGTCCCTTTTTATTATTTAAAATAAAGTTAGTTCCAACTCCATTGGGACCATCTTGGCTTAGAGCTACATTATTACGAATTCTTGTACTGTAAAGCACTTTTTTATCCGAAACTAATTTAATATCTGTAAATTCATTACTACTTGCATTTGCATTTGCATCTATTTTCAACAACAAGGAATATACTTTTGAAGAAGTAAAAGAAACTTTACTCTTCACATGCTTTGTTACCTCCACAGTTTGATCACTTGGACTACTATTTTTACCTAAAGCTAAGTAATCTTTTTGTGCCAAGAAAAGTGAAAAAAAGAAAATCAGTATTAAAGCATATACCAGCATCTTATACTCAGAAAAAATGGATAAGCAGATATCTAACTTTTCTCTAACTATTCGTTTAATCAACATTGTTACCTCATTATAATATAAATTTTAATTAATTATTTTTGAATTTTCCTTACTAAATTCAATCTGAATTCAAATTCCCTCTTTTCTTTCTGTAATACTGAATCAAGTATTAACCCACTGTACCAAGAAACAATTGCCCCAATAATAAGAAAGGCCGAAACAATTAAAGTTGGTATCTTATCTACAAGCCCTGTTTTCAAATAAGGTAGCCAAATCTCTGGAATAAACAGAAATAGCGCTATTGCTACCAAGATCATCGCCACCACTGAGAAAAAGACTAATGGATGATAATCTCTGTAGGAGATTAAAATTCGCTTGAGTACCTTGAACCCATCACTGTAAGTATTAAGTTTAGATTCACTTCCGTTTGGTCTATCCTTATACTCAATAATTTCATTATGAACAGCCATGTTATTTTCGATAGCAAAAATCGTCATATCAGTTTCTATTTCAAATCCCTTTGAAACTACTGGATATGCTTTCACAAATTGATAACTAAATGCTCTATATCCGGTCATAATATCTCTAATATTACTTTTGAACAACCAATTTATGCTCCCACGGACTATTATATTTCCAAAATTATGAAATAGACGTTTATTTTCTTCAAAATAACTAGAAGAAAGCCTGTCTCCTACAACCATATCTACATTTTTCTCAATAATTAATTTATACATTTTTGAAATAGTATCCGTTGGATAGGTATCGTCACCATCAATTAAAATGTAACACTTAGCATCAACATCCCTAAACATTCTTCTTATTACATTTCCTTTTCCTTGTTGGTACTCATGTCTGACTGTAGCTCCTGCTGCTTGAGCCTCACTCACAGTGTTATCTCCAGAATTATTATCGTAAACATAAATATTTACTTTTCCGTCAATATTTTTTGTGTCTCTCAGACAGTCTCTTACAACCTTCCTAATTGTAATTCCCTCATTATAACAAGGAATTAAAATGGCCAAATCGTCCAATTTTTTCACCCCATATTTTTTATAACTTTATAGAGTATATCATATTATTTTACCAATTTTTAATTTTTTCCTATAAAATACTGACCTATTTATAAATTTATTTATTTTCAAACATATGTCATAGTAATTTGGTTCCAGATTTTTATAAAATTATTAAAAATAACGTTTAATATGTTAAAAAGGGAAGTTTGCTATGAACAAAGTTTATAAATTTTTATATAGAAGACGCTTACTAATTCTTTTATCATTTTTTACAATTATACGAATCGTGATTTCTCTTAAGATACCACTTTTTGCCCAAGGAAATGCTGTAGCAGATGATTACCTTTATACAATTTATGCTAAAGATCTACTTGCAGGGCATTGGCTAGGTTCTTTCAATTCCCTTACATTAGTAAAATCTATATCTTTTAGCTTCTTCTTAGTAATCAATTACATACTTGGGATACCCTATAGACTTGCACTAATCTTATTTTATTTGGTGTCCCTAATTACGTTATGTTATTCCTTATATAAGGTATCCAAAAGTAAGGCTTTTTCATATTTACTATTTAATTTTTTTACTATACTCACCGATAATGCTCCATCAAGAAAATGTTCAAAAAATATATCGGGGTGGCGTATTGGTAAGTGCCACCATTCTTGTAATTGGTTCATTTATAGGGTTGTATGCTAGTGCAAAAGAGAAAGATAAAAAAATTATTTTTTGGTCACTAATCTCTAGTCTAAGTTTGCCTTTTTTTTATTATTTAAAGGAAGATTCTATTTGGCTAATGCCTTTTGTTCTAATGATGACTATCTGTACATCAATAACCATTCTAATTTTCAAAAATCATAAATTCAAAACGATCACTAGTCATTTACTTTGGGTTTTTCTACCAATCTTTTCGCTAATTCTAGTTACATGTTTATACAAAAATATAAATTATAAGCATTATGGTGAATACACTATAACGGATAGATCCGGGACATATTATAAATATTTTCTTCATGATCTCTTAGTGATTCAAGAAAATGAAAAGGGCAGTTCTAACATTTGGATTTCCGAATCTGCAATAAAAAAAGCGGAACAATATAGTCCCACTTTAAAAAAATATTCAAGTCAAATAAATAATTCATTTACTGATTATCAGAGTGGTCAAACTAAAGAATATCCTGGAGACATAATATTTTGGAAATTTAGGAATATTTTTAATAATTTATATGCCCATAAAAGCGGAAAACAGGCCAATAATTTCTATAAAAAAGTTCACTATGAATTATTAAGAGCCTTTAACACTGGTAAACTTAAAAAATCTAATCGCTTTTACCTTTCATCAGTTGCTCAAGGTTTAAAATTCTCTGATGTGACGTGGTTCAAAAATAATACTCCTGAATACTTAGCCACAATGATTACATACAAATATAACAGGCTTAATGTAAATGAGGCTACAGGCACATTTAATCAAATATTAAGAATGAGCCAAATAACTCATTCACCTATTATTTGGCCTGGAACAATAAATACTTTCTTTGCAAAAAGATCAATAAAATTTGTTAATTTTTTACAAAATTATGTTACAAAATTTTATCAATCTACTAGCGAATTATTATTTGTCACTGGATTTCTGGGTATTTTATTATTATTGTTTGATGCATTTTTGCAACTCCTAAATAGAAACTTTAATCTACTTTCTTTAGCGATAATTATAATCAGTCTGCTTTCAAGTGAGTTGGCACTTTTTATTGGTGTAGAATGGTTTAGTAGGTTCCTGTCTATGAAAAAATTCTATGACTATATCTCATGCGATATACCAATTATGCAGATTTTAGAAATTCTTGGCTTCTTCTTTCTCTTTAAAAGAATATTTTACTTTGTGAGAAAAGCATAGTTTGTAAAATGCTCCTATATCAATAACTTGAACTGTTTTTATGTAGATTGAACCAAACTAATTCGTTCCTCATTATATCAGTATACATACAATCAATACTGGCTATTATTTCTTCGATACTTTCAAACTTTGTTCGAGAGACTAGTTCTAATTTTAACATTGAATGAAAGTTCTCAATATAAGTATTATTGTATAGATGATCCTCTAATGCTTGATATTTAAGTTGGTTAGCAAGGTTTCAAACTGATTGCTAGTATACTAGCTACCCGTATTACTGTGTAAAAAATTGGTTCCTTGGTATTCTGAACAGCTTCCTTCATGGTCCTAATTACTAATTCTGCTATCATTTCACTACATACTTGATGAGCAAGAACCCCTTGTTTTCTGCGCCCGCACAGCGGATGGTTTATTGTTTCGCACACAAACAAGCGTTGCTTTAGCCGCTCCAATTAATCCAAGCAACTTTCGTAAAATCTCTAGATTGGATTCGTCGTAAATCAATCTCAATGTAAGCGCTCAACTGCTTATATCTGGAGAGCTTTTTCATTTTACCTGTAAATCCTAACAACAGGTCCGTGAATATTTCTCCTGTACATGGAATACTTTTGATCAAATTAAATTCAGGGAATGTTTTTGAGTAAGTAACTAGTTGCCGTTTCAATGAGTTGTATTTTTGGTTATACGACCGAATCTCTTCACAATAGCCATGAATTTAGGCAATCATAAAGGACAGATTGTGCATGATATGATAATTGACCGATCTGCCAGACTTGCTTACATCAACGTACAATTAAATCCAAATGGATTTTAGGACTTACACAACAGTGATTTGTTTAGCCATCGTTTCGGGAACATATCGCATTAAAGTCTGGATGAGGATACAGACTCGCAAAAATTAACCCAAGTACCGATCGAATTGGGTTAAATATTTCATTTAGCTGCGAAAATATTTGATCTAGCGCTACATGTAAGTGATTAATAATCCGTGAATGTTCCTTAGTTAACTCCCAGTATCGATGAGCCATCAAATGAAACTGCTCATATGGCTTTGAGTATGCCTCAGGTCATGAATTAGTGTCATCTATTCGATAGCCTGGGGCTGACTGCATTTGATTGGTCAGCCTATTGTCTCCATAGTCCTGCCATACGAATTGAAAATTTCAAAGACTTTATTCCCAGATATTTCACTCCATCGTCGTTAAAGAACTGGGTAAGAATTCTTGAATAGGTACCCGTCGTTTCAAATACTGCCATAACTGGTAAATTTTTTTGATTACGGACTTAAGCTTTGATAGATTGGACTTATTATGAACAATTTTAAATTTTCTAATAATTGTATGCTCATGTAAAAGAGCACAACTACTTTTCCCTATACTAACATCAATGCCTAAAACATGCACTTTATCACTTTCCAAATATTTTTGAGGTAATAACAGCATAGATTCGTTCATTTTCTATGTTCGACCTTAAAGACCAACATCCTAAGTCTAATTGTTTGCTAAGTGTTGATAGGCCAGTTTGACACTCGAAGTTTTTATTCCACTGTTATTGATGGCCTCAATCTCAATTTAAGTATAGTAAAAGAGATATCAAGATTATCGTCACAATCTTGATACCTCTTACTTTAGGATATTCGACTAAGTGCCTTGTTTTATCTATTTTATTTAGTTATTATCAAAAATTTTTTTACGCAGGTTATCACACATATCGCAATTCCTATAACTCCAAACGTAATTGCAAAACCAATCTGATCAATCAACCATCCGATCACCGGAAACAACACAATCATAAAAGCTGAAAAAATCACACTCGCGACGCTCAGCAGCGTTGCTCTTTGTTTTGATTCAATTAGATCATTGTAATAGTTACTGAACAATGGTCCAACCACAGCGCTTAATACCCTGAGAATCATGAACAACAGCAGCATAATTATCCCATTTCTAAAAAACATTAAGGAGATTAATCCTAGTATTGGAACTACTAGAAATCGCAGGATAGTTAGTTGGCTAAAACATCTTGTAATCCTAGGAGTTACGCTAATGGAAAGGACAGCCATAACCGAAGAAATAATAATAATCCCAGAGATCATAAACCCAGAAAAACCATTACTCTTCATGATAGATTGATAGTAATAATAATAACTAGTACAAATCAAATCAATCACAGCCTGATATATCATCAAGTTAAGCAAGAATTTTTCTTTCTTCAAAATGGACCAAGAAGATTTAATTAACTCAATAATCGTTAACTCCGCTTCTTTGACAGCGTCAACAGTGTCAGTTTGAACTTGATTATTCTTGAGCGGCTCTTTCAAAAACAACACTGAAACAAGTGCCAACATTCCAACTAAAATCGCAATTACATAAGTTAGTTCAAAATGCCAATGAACAAAGAAGCCCGCTGCAACAACACCAAATGTGTCTGCAACCTCAAAAATAATTTCAGTTTTACTGATGATCTTTGGAAAATCAGAAGTCTGCTGATTCTCAATCAGCGAGTCATACATTAACGCATCAATCGTTCCAGATTGAAGATTATATGAGAATGCACTTAGTATAAAACTAAAAGCAAAAAACCAAAAAGAATGTGCAAGGAGCATTATCACAGCCGATAAAATTGACACGACCCTGCCTGCAACCAATACTGTTTTATATGAAAAACGATCAGCCAGTAATCCGCTTGGAACTTCAAACAAAAAACTTGCAATATGAAAAATACTTTCACATAGACCGACTTCAAACAGTGTCAAACCGGCATGCTGCAGATACATCACCCAAAGTCCTGTCACTCCAAAGAAAGAAAAAAAGCTGTAATAGTAACTGTATTTGATATTTTTATGATATTTAATTTTCAATTTTTACACTCCAATGATTTAGAAGATTACAAAAATCTCCCATTTTTTATATTCATTAGAGTGCTGCTACATATGTGATATACTTTTTCTTTGCTAACCATTCATGCAAATCTATTCACCTACTTCTGAAAAATCAGCCTGAATATCACTGAGGGACTTTCCATACACCTGAAGGACAATCTTATTCCCTTCATACCTATACTTATTGACAATATTAGCCCTATTTACAAAGCTTAACGCAGATGACTTATCTTCTTTGTGATTTATGACCAACTCTGGAACATAAAGCATTTTTAAGCCAGCTTTTTCAAACAAAACTTTTAGAATAATTTCTTCACCATATAGAAAAGTCTTCGGATACAAACCTGGGAACTTCTGAAAATAATTTTTCGTCAACAAAATCGCTGAACCATGAAGATAGTCTTTCCCAGATAACACAACAGTTTCTTCATTTTTTATTACCTTGGATTTCTTCATATGCTTAATTTTGCTAATCTGATCACCAAAATTTTTGTATAACATTTGTTTGATTTTTTCTTTTAAATCAGGATGTTCATAATTGTTTACCAATTCCGTAAGATCTTTTTCTGATGTTTTTTCACTTAAAGGATTTTGATCAAATCCTTGTTTACCAATAATTGCTGTTCCAATTGCACCTACATCATCTGGAATCTTTAAACTGACAAGTTGTTCCAAGTAATTAGAATCAGAAAAAACTAAATCATTGTTGCACAAGAATACATTATCTACATTTAACTGCTCACGTAAATAATTAATTCCCAAGTTATTCCCCTTTGCAAAGCCAAGGTTTGTTGATGACTTAATAAAAAAAATGTTCTTATACTTCGCTATTGCCTTTTCTATTGCAGGAACAGACCCATTCTGGGAACCATTATCGACCACTACTATTGGTATATCTTTAAATGTTTGATCCCTAATTGTATCTAAACATTCGATAGTATCTTCATAGTTCAGATAATTTAGTACAACAATCCCATACTTATTCATTTTCTAAATCCTTTCATAACTCGTATACACCTGTATTACATTCGGTTTAACATTTCATTTAGTGCGTCTTGCCATGTTGGAATTTTAAATCCTGTAGACTTTACCTTACTTAAATCCATGATTGAATGTGCTGGTCTTGTTGCTTTTTGTGGAAATTGCTCACTTGTTAGCGGCTCTACAACAACATCTTCATCCTTTAAGATCTCACTTGCAAAGTCATACCATGTACATGTGTTGTCATTTGAAAGATGATAGATTCCGTAATCAACGTGATTTTCAACTGCATAAGTCATAAATTCTGCAAGTGTTCTCGTCCAAGTTGGTCTCCCAAACTGATCCGCGACAACGGTTACCTTTGGATGCTGCTTCGCAAGGCGTTGCATTGTAAAAACAAAATTCTTGCCATATTGACCAAATACCCATGACGTCCTGATAATATAGTATTTACTTGCAAAATTTTGGATTGCCTTCTCACCTGCAAGCTTGGCTTTACCGTACTCATTCAGTGGGTTAGTTTGTGCCTCGACTGTGTATTCTCCATCAGTCAAATTACCATCAAAGACATAGTCGGTACTAATATATATGATAATTGCATCTACCTTTGCAGCTGCTTTCGCCATATTGACAGTACCTACATTATTAACCAGATAATTTAGCTCTTTGCCATCATCCTCAGCGGCATCGACTGCTGTATAAGCTGCGCAATGATAAATTACTGAAGGTCTAAGTTTCTCAACATATTGCATAACACTCTTTTCATCAGTAATATTCAATTCTTTTGAACTTGGTGCAACATATTCGATCTTTTTTTCATCAAGCAAGTATCGTAATTCCGAACCAAGTTGTCCGCTTCCACCTGTAACTAATATCACTTTGTCACCTTCTCAATCAGCATCTTATTG
>NZ_BACP01000008.1 GCF_000260415.1 Liquorilactobacillus mali KCTC 3596 = DSM 20444 | reverse complement strand
AGTCCAGCCTTCTCCTTCAGGTACTCCATCATTACCGATTGTTGGTGTATCAACGGCTCCACTCTTATAATAGTAGGTTTTACTATTATCTACTGGATTTGTCACCGTCACAAAGGTTATTGGCGTTGCTTTATAGGCATCCGCAACTGTCTTGCCATTTTGGTCAACATAGTTGATTGTTTCGTTAACTGTTTTTGTTGTTGCTGCATAGGCTGGCGCATAAACTACTGTGTAGTTCAAGTCTGAGCTATCATTCGTGACCTGTTGTGCTGCGACTTTGCTTAAATCACTAGCTGGTGCATCATTACTGATCACCTTGTAACCAGCAACGGTTGGATTTGCTACTTCAGCAAAGCTGCCACTATCTGTCTGTGTCCAACCTTCGCCCTCTGGTATTCCATCATTACCAATTGTTGGTGTATCAACGGCTCCACTCTTGTAGTAGTAAGTTACACTGCCGTCTACTGGATTTGTTACTGTAACAAAAGTTACGGCTGACTTGGATGATTCCGCTACTGTTTTTCCATTTTGATCAACGTAGTTAATAGTTTCATTAACTGTTTTCGAAGTTGCTTGATAGTCAGGCGCATAGACGTAAACGACAGTCCCATTATTACCGTTTTCATTTAAGGTTCCATTTGCATTAATACTACTTAAGCCTGTGGTTGTATTTGTACCATCGGCCATCCCAATGAATTTATAATTTGCAATGTCTTTTTGTTCTGTTGTATATGTTCCAGTTACATATGGTCCATCCGGATAATCTACTTCCCCAGTGGCTAACACATTACCATTTTGATCAACATATGTCACATTAACTGTCGCTGCTTGCTGGAAATCAAAACTATCTATTTTGAACTGCTGTAAGTTCTTTGCTCCACCTGTTGATGCACTGACAACCATTGCCATTGCTTCATATGAAGAATCTACAGTAGTACTCCAAGTTAATATAGTTCCATCTGTCTGCGTATACTCAATAGTTAAAAGGCGTGTACTGCCATCATAGCTTACAACAAAGTTATGGAATTGCCCATCGATATCGGCCTTACTTAATGATTGAGCAGTCCCAGTTTGATCTTCTGCCCACCATCTTTGAACTTCAGTGCCATCTGCTGTTTTGATTTGTTGATCACTTGTAGTAACAAATGTCCCATAAGGAGCACTCATCGAATCACCATTCCAACCAAAACCATTAGAATCAGTGGAAGAAACCTGTGCACCATCTACGTCCTTATTAGGTGCTTGATAACCATTATTCCATGTATCTAATTTGAACCCAATTGCATTTTGCAGGCCACCAATTCCAAGGTTACCACCCGCATTACCAATATCATCAGTGTTTCCCGTGTGGAATGCAAAACCGATTCCATCTGCCCCATTAGGATCAGAACCGAGGTTCACACTTCCAGTCAAGGTAAAACTGGTATTCATATTTATTTCACTATTAAGAGAAAAATTCCCTACTTGATTATTTTCATCTGGTGTTAATGTCACAATACCCGTTGTTGCATCATATGTTGCTGAACCATTGAGTGTAAAATAATCAAGAAAATTATCCTTAGTAACTTCTACAAAGCTATCATTTTCGCTTGCAAGAACTGTGTTAGCCTTTAACTGATCAAGCAATGTTGTGTAAGAAACTTGGACACTATTGGAATCACTGCTTGTAGTTGCCGCAGCGTTACCAACCGTCGTTGTATCTGCTGTACTTTCAGTTGATGAACTCACAGCCGCACTACTATTTGAACTTGAATTTGTACTGCTTGAACTTGTACTGCTTGCAGTTGTTGCGTTATTACTATCCACCGTACTTTCGGTAGTTGAACTTTGTGAACTGCTTGTCGTGGAGCTACTATCACTTGTGTTTGTTGCGGAGTTACTTGCATCTTCAGAGGTAGTGGCAGCACTGCTTGTGCTTTCTGAAGTTTTTGCCGTGCTCGTTGATGAACTGTTTGTACTTTCCGATGTTTCTGTAGCACTTGTTTCCGCACTACTTGTATTTTCAGATGTTTCTGTAGCGCTTGTTGTGTCACTGCTTGAACTTTCGGAGGTCTCGGTTGACTTCGCTGTTTCACTACTACTTGATGCTCCACTCGTACTTGTTGATGCTTGGCTTGTACCTGCGACTGATGTATTATCGCTAGCTGTTGCATCCGTTGTAGAAGTACTATCGGCATTTACCTTCGTAACCGCAACACTACTCCCTAAACCAAAACTAACTACAATGATCCCTGCAAATAGCCAGCGTTTACCAGCCTTATACATCTTGTAGTGTATCTTTTTCGAATCCATTTTTAACCCCTCCTGATTTTTTTAAAAAAACTACTAAATTAGTTCGATTATAAATTGCAAATAAACATTATTTGTTTTTTATTTTTTATTTTTTTAAAAAAACGGAGAATAAAAAAGACTTTATAAAGCAATAATTTTAACATAATTCCATAAAATACCATTATGAAATTATTATTAATTTTTGACACAAAAAAAGAGCTGGCCAAAAGTGAAATTTTAACCTAGCTCTTCTATTTATTCCGGATAAACGTGTTCCATAAGTCAAAATTTTCCGTCTAACCTCGAATTACTCATAGTAAATTACTCGCTATGTTCGTAATTTCTTGTTAGTACTCAAATTTTACCGACTTATGTCACACTCCCTTTTTATTTACTTTCTATTCTTCACATATTCTTTAATACGTTTTGCGGCTTCCTGTAATTTTTCAAGACTTGACGCATAACTGATACGTACATAACCGTCCCCACCTGGTCCAAATGCCACACCGGGAATAATTGCAACATGAGCCTCGTTAGCTAAGCTGCGCACAAAGGTCCAAGAATCTTGCGAACAGTTAGCTGGGATCTTAGCGAAAATATAAAATGCACCATCTGGACTTGCTGCCTTGAAACCGACTTCTGCTAGTTCCTTAATCATGAAGTCACGCCGTTTTCCATACTCTTTTAACATCGTCTTACTATCATTCTTACCATTAGTCATCGCTTCAAGTGCTGCAAATTGTGAAATGGTCGTAGATGCTGTGACAAAGTTCTGGTGTGACTTCACAACCTGATCAACGAAATCTTGCGGTCCTAAGATATATCCTATTCGCCAACCAGTCATGGCGTGTGACTTTGACAGACCTGTGATCAAGATCGTTCTCTCTGGAATGGCACGCGCAATAGAAAAATGTTTCTTAGTATATGTCAATTCAGCATAGATTTCATCACTGATCACCCAAAGATCACGCTCGCGAATAACCTCTGCCAGTTCCTCTATCTGCTTGCGTGAATAAGTTACTCCAGTAGGATTGCTTGGATAATTCAAGACAACAGCTTTAACATGGGCCAGTGGATGTTCATCGATGACCTGTTCCAACTTCTTAGCCGTTAAGACAAAACCGTCATCACTTGTATCAACCAAAATGACGCTACCACCATTAACCTTTGTAATCGGTATGTAAATTGGAAAGATTGGGGTCGGAACAATTACAGTGTCTCCTGGATTTATAACCGTCTGCAGGCTAGCCGCAATTGCTTCCGTTGCACCTACCGTTGTGACAACCTGTTCTGCAGTGTAGTTCAAGTCAAATTTCTCGTTGTAATAAGATGCTACTGCTTCACGCAACGCCGGAATCCCCGCATTAGGAGAATAATGCGACTGATTATCTTCAATTGCCTTAATAGCGGCTTTCTTAATGTGTTCTGGTGTATTGAAATCAGGTTCACCAAGAGTCAGCTTAATGATTCCTGGAATATCACTTGTATCAGTATCAAATTGCCGAATATCTGAAATACCAATTTGTTCAATTTTCTCATTAAATTTACTATTTCCCATTAGAATGCTCCTTACAATCAATAAATCTTGAATTTAAAGAACATTATATCACATTCTAAAAATATTTTGCTTTATATATTTTAGTCGTCTACACTACTTTGCCAACTGCTTTTGAACTACACCTTGCAAACGTTGTGCAATCACTACGACTAATAGTACCTTGATAATTCCTGGAATAATAAATGGGATCGTTCCTGTCATCAGTGCCGCCTTCAGGCCAAGATGCAGATTTGGTATCATCCACAAGGAACCCATTATTAGACCTACAAACATTCCAATTATATTTGCAGTAAGCAGTGACAGATAGTTCTTGCCCCAATACTTCAAAATTGCACCAATCACTATGCACATTATTGGGAATGAATAGAGATACCCTGCAGTTGGTCCCGTAAAGACTGCTAGTCCGCCAGAAAACCCTGCAAAAACAGGTAACCCGACAGCACCCATTATTAGATAGATGCATAAAACAGTAAAACTGTCTATAACTGGCAGCAGACTTGCAACCAAACCAATTGCAAAAGTCTGCATTGTAAGTGGTACGATTGGCAATGGAATCGTAATCTGTGAACAAACAATCATTGTTGCTAATAAAATTCCTGATAATACTAAAAGATGGAGTCTTTGATTATTCATAAGTTAACCTCTTCTCACTTTGATAACAATCATTGTAAGTATTCAAAAGTTAACTGTCAACTATTAATTTTAATTAGTTAACAATAAAAGAAGATGGCGAGCATGCCAAACACACGTAATTCAAAATTTCTCAGCATATCGTTGGAACAAGACTGGGGCAAAAATTAAGGTTTGACCTGTCTTCTTTATTTATTCCGGATAAACGTGTTCCGTAAGTCAAAATTCTCCGTCTAACTTCGAATTATTCATAGCAAGGAACACGTTATGCTCGTAATTTCTCGTTACTACTCAAATTTTACCAACCTATGTCGCACCCTCATATTTATTCTAAACTAAGTACTATTTTTTTAATTTTATCACGAATATTTCGAAAAACATCGAGCCGCTCTTCATAGCTTCCAACTGCATTCCCTGGGTCTGCCAACGGATAATGAAGATGCTGCGTTTCAGCAGAAATGACAGGGCACTTGTCTTTTGCATCCCCACAAAGCGTAATAATTAAGTCAGAAGATTTAAAGTAGCCAAGATCAATTTTCTTTGAATATTGCTGCGAAATATCAATTCCATCTTCAAGCATCACCTTAACTGCATCAGGATTTAAACCATGGACTTCGACTCCAGCACTTCTAATTTCAAATTTATTTTGTGGCAAAAATGCCTTAGCGTATCCTTCTGCCATTTGACTGCGGCATGAATTTCCAGTGCATAAAAAGTATATTTTTTTCATCAAAAACACCTCAAGTAATTTTTATTATAAAGTTCTATGACGCTGACCTTCTCTTGCCCGCAAGGCCCATAAAATTGAAACCGTATCAATGATTTCTTGCATCATCGCTCCAACTAATGCTGGTAAAATACCAGTTGTTGCGATTAACATTAATAATACACAAATAAATATTCCAATCAAAACTGCTTGTTTAGCCACTTTCATTGTATTTTGGGAAATTTCGACTGCTTTCGCGACTCGTCTTAAATCATCCTTCAAAATAACAACATCTGCTGATTCGCTTGCGGCACTGGATCCATGTGCTCCCATAGCAATTCCCACATCCGCCATCGCCAGAGAAGGTGCATCATTGACTCCATCACCAACCATAATTGCTGGTCGCATTGCCTCAGTCAGGCTTTTAATAGCTGTAATTTTGTCTTGGGGCAACAAGTTGGCCTGCACATCAATAATACCCACTTTTTGAGCTACACTTTGAGCTGTTGTAATCTGATCGCCAGTTAGCATCATCAAATGCTTTACACCATATTGCTTCAATTGTCGCATTGTCAGCTCAGCTTCTGGCCGAATTTCATCTGTAAAAGTCACATAGCCGCAAAGCTTGTGATCAACCGAAAGATAAACAGCGGTTTGTTGGATATCCAATTTTGGATTAGCTGAGGTCACAAAGCTTAACTTTCCCACCTTAATCAATTTTTCGTTTTGCTTAGCCACAAGACCTTGACCAACGATCTCGGAAACATCAGTAAAACTTTGCAACTCAACATGGTTCTCTTGTCCATACTTAACTAATGAACGTGCCAAAATATGATTAGAGTTTTGTTCTAAGCTAACTGCTAGACTCAACAATTCGGTTGGTGTAAGTTCACTTAGAGATTTGATTTGAGCAACCGTTAAGTATCCCTTAGTAATTGTACCTGTTTTATCAAAAATTGCTGTTTGGGCTGTTGCCAATTTTTCAATTACATCTCCCGTTTTTACAACAATCCCATTTCTTGACGAACGACTCATTCCCGAAACCATCGCAACTGGAGCAGCCAAGATCAAAGGACAAGGGGAAGCAACCACTAAAACTTCAGCAAATCTAACTGGGTCCTTAGCCAAAAACCAAGCAACTCCAGCAATTAGGTAAGTTACCAAAGTAAAAGGAACTGCATAGCGGTCGGCTAAGCGCACAAAATGCGACGGAGAATTGCCAGCAATCTTGACTAACTTTACCAGTTGCTGATATTGGCTATCCTTAGCTAATTTATCAACCTGCATAACTAAAACCGTATCACCATTGATTGCTCCTGACAGCAATTTATCGTCTACCCGCTTACTTACAGGTCGTGATTCACCTGTTAAAGAGGACTCATCAACATTCCCTTGTCCTTGAATCACATGACCATCAACTGGGATTACCTCACCCGGCTTGACAACTAAATGGTCATCAATTAAAACAGCAGCAACTTTGACATCATCTTGTTGTTGCTTCACAATCCGGTGCGCAATCTGAGGTGAATTATCTACCAATGATTTTAATTCTGAACCTGCCTTTTTGGCAGCATACTCTTCTAATGAATCGCCACCAATCAGCATTATCAAAATAATCATCGCTGCCCAATATTCACCGACTGCTAATGTAGCAATAATAGCTGTAATTGCTAATAAGTCAACGCCATAATCGCCGGAGTGAAGCGCTTTAATCATTTCTTTTAACATCATCAGTGCAAAAACAATCCCTGTTAGAGTTATGATACTTTGTGCAAGAAGTTGCTGTCTTAAAACAAATTGAATAATTACCGTAACTATCCCGATTCCTAAAATTATTCCCAGTTTATTATACTGCTTCATAAAATCTGCCCCTATTTGTTAACATTTAAAATCATTATTTTCGTTTGTTTATTAGTCAACTAATTCATTCTAATTCTAGTTCATCAAGTCCAAGAAATAAAGCAATTCAAACTTTCCTATTGCTGTAAGTCGCCTTATAGACTAACGATGCAAATCTGACCGTCTGTGCATTCATCTTGACTGGATATGGTGCGAGTTGATAATTGACAGTCTGAACAATTTCGATGGGCTGCATCTGACTATCCTTGTTTACTAAAAATATTTGATAAGAACCCGCTGCGATTTTACCATGGTAACTTAACGATGAACTGCCTGCTTTTAATCCATGTTTTAGCAGATAATGGCGCTTCGTCCGGTAATTTATCAATTCTCCGGATAATTTTGAACCTTGCGGAACTGCCACTGAAAATAGCGTAGCTTCGTGTTTGATGACCATTTGTTGAGAAACAACCTTCCCAGGCTCTATCCAAGTCTCCTTCGCGTGATACTGCAAGGAAAGCTGGCTTCTTTGTGCAGCGATAATCTGCCCTGCAGATCCATGCCAATTAACAAGATTGCTCAAAACCACAATCAGGCAAACAACAAGCGGGCCTAGCTTAGTGCGCAGAGAACTACCCAATCTACCCTGTATTTCTTGGACCTTTTGGATCTTTGCTTCTTGTATGGGCAAAGTATTGATAACTAATAATAATGGTAAAAGAGCCTGCCCATAGCGACTTTCTGACTCCCACAACAGCATGTGAAAAAACACGTAGCCGACTGCTGTAATGATAGCCAGCTCACGAATAGAATCAAGTGCTGTCTGCCGTTTAAGCAATTCTAAACATTTGCTTAAAGTAATCAAATAGATCCAGATGAAGCCACTACGCATAATTGCCTGACTTAAAACGTGTACTTTTGACTGCCAATTGACATAAACTCGCGGTACTTGAATAAAGCCCCCAGTATAAGCACTCTGAATGTCATTAACACTTAACAAAATTCCAACGCGTGCAACCCACTGTCGTAATATTCCATTAATTCCTAAGCGGCTTAAACGCTCTGGCAAAGCCTTGGCAATATATGATTGTCGGGAAGCCTTAGATGGCAAGCTAATCATTTTCCCCACATCACTACCATCATATGTACCATGGCTGACAGGATTGTAGCTCATCCAGATCCAATGGGTCAACGGAAATTGATAACGGCTGTTGGATTTGAAACTTGCAGCGGCACTAACTGCCTGACTAGCTGGAAATGTTGCCGCAAAAGCAAATAAGATCACGGCGAGCGGGACAATCATTTTTCTCAAAATCTGTTTTTTATACATAAATAAATCAATAATTAAAATCAGAATTGCAACTGAAAGAATAATCAGATTAGCTTTAATTAACTGACCACAAACAATTATCAGAAATAAAAAAATTGCACTAACTAATTGAGCTTTTTTACTCTTAGGCCAGCGTGCTAACAAGTTAAAGGTCAATAACAGTATCAACAAAATTGGCAAATCAGAATAGAAAACTTGCAGGTAATACGTATAGGCGAACGGACCTAATAGGAAAAAAAGAGCTAATGCTAATACCTGTGTATGACTTTTAACAAAATTCAGACAGGTTCTTAAGCTTAAAATAATGAACCCATCCAAAAAAAGCAAGGATAGTATGTGTAATGCAGCATTAGTCGATATCTGAAATACATTAGTCAGCTTTAGCCACAATGACAAGAAATAAGCCAAGGGAACATTATTGGAGTAGCGCCAAAAATATGTTGAGTTATCCCAATCAGGATGATTGTGACTCAGTAATTCCGCCTCATGAAGCACACGAAACGGATCATGGTAAACGGTTGCTGGAAAAAAGATTAGAATCAGCAATTGTATGACTAAAATCAGACCCATTACCAGATAAATTATTAGCGAAACCCTGCTTTTTGAGAGTGAGTTCGCCCAGCAAGCAAATTTTGGTAAACAAAAGCCAATCCCTAGCGATAATGCGATGACAATTAATGTTTCGCTGAGATTCTGTGGATAAAATAAATTTGAAATAATTCCAATCATCAAGGATATTCCCAAAGAAATTATAAAAAATTGTTTAAAATACTTCATATGCGTTTCCTGCCTTAATTAATTGAGTAAAGTATGTCATTTCCTATGTTCGAAAAAATTTTTGCCTTTTATCAATTTTCTCTATTCATTTGAAAGCATCTTTTCCCAAAATCTAAAATAAAATAGCTTCATGACTTCCCACCAAGTAATGGCTAGCAGCAGACTACCGCAAACATCGCTAAAAAAATGTGCTCTTAAATATAATCGTGTAAATCCAACTAGAATCACCCAACCAATTGATAATAAAGAAATAACGAATTGCAGTTCTTGATCTTGCAGCCAAGGAACAATGAAATAAAGAACTGTTAAAACAACAATCGCTGTTGCAAAAGTATGGCCACTTGGAAAGCTAAAACCGCCATTCTTGATAACTTGGTTTGCTGGCCTAGAGCGGTGAACCAGTTCCTTTATCATTAAAGCAACTGCACAGCCACTGAACTGGGTAATCAGCAACCACCCCGCATTAATCAAGTTGCGTTCCTTCCGCCACAATAAAAAAGCAATTAGTATTGTCCAGCAGATATCAATAAATGGGCTACCTAGAATGGCAATTAAGCTGATATACTTCGTAGCGACGGGATTTACAGCAGGTGCTATCAGATTTTGAACTGCTGTATCAAGTGTCTGCAGCCAAATCGCCGAAGTTTTAATACTAATCGTCAGGGAAATAAACAATAATGCCGTTACTCCACCAACTATTGTTAAAAATTTATTTTTTCTCATCCAAATCACTTCTTTTCAAGTCCATACTGTGAGTAGTAGAATGCTGACTTTTCTTGAATTTAAATAAAACAATTGGAAATAGCGAAATTAAGATAATTACTATCATTAATAGCTCAAAATGATTTTTTACTAGTGGAATATTCCCGAAGAAGTAGCCACTTAGAAGAACAAAACTAACCCATACAATGCCACCGCACATATTAAAAAAAGCAAATTTATGATATGGCATTTTACCAATTCCAGCAGTAAACGGAATCAAGGTTCTGATTATGGGAGCGAAGCGACCTAGAAAAACTGCACTGGCACCATAATTTTTAAAGAAACTGTTTGCTTTTTTCAGATAAGCAGCATTAATCCATTTTGCCCATTTGGGTTGCGTAAAAGACCTTCCAAAATACTTTCCAACCTCAAAGTTCAAACTGTCACCTAAAATGGCCGCCACCGATAATAAAATTATCAACGCTTGGATGTTAAAAAATGAATTGGATAAAGCTGCCATTGACCCGCACAAAAATAATAAAGAATCACCGGGCAAGAATGGCATAATTACCAATCCTGTCTCGCAAAAAATTATTAAAAATAATACGACATATATTATCCAATTTCCTTGACCAGCAATGCCGACTATAAAGCTATTTAAATTTATCATTAACAACGAAACCCCTTTATTTGCTATTTAAAAACATTGCCTACTTGATCGAACTGCCTTATTTTAGATAACTTTGAATGGTATATCGTGGACGCTGCTTTACTTCGGTCATTATCTTCCCAATATATTCACCAATTATTCCCAGACTAATCATTTGCAGGCCACCCAAAATCCAGATGGAAACCATTAAAGAAGACCACCCATGAACCGTTAACCCCAGCCATTTAGTTATAATCGAATAAAAGAACATTACGGCTCCCAGGGAACTAGTGAAAATGCCTAGTGCCAAGATGAATCTCACAGGGATGATTGAAAATGACGTAATTCCGTTCCAAGCAAAAGCCAACATTTTCTTGAGTGGGTATTTTGATTTTCCTGCTAACCGCGGAGTCCTCTTGTAGTAGACTTTAGCTGTGCTAAAACCTAGCAATGGAATTATTCCACGGATAAACAAATTACGTTCTTTATATTGCAAAAAGGTTTTAACCGCCCGCTGCGACATCAATCTAAAATCTGCATGATTAGGAATCAACTTAATTCCAAGTAAATTTAATAATTTATAAAACAGACCTGCAGAATTACGCTTGAACCAAGTATCCGTGGTTCGATCATTTCTGACGCCATAGACAATTTCAGCTCCACCAGCAAAACAATTAATCATTTCATTAATTGTTTCTGGATCATCCTGTAAATCCGCATCAATGGTTACTACCAAATCAGCTGAAATGACGGTTGCTTGAAGCCCGGCAATTAATGCATTCTGGTGACCAAAGTTTCTGCTTAATTTAATTCCTTTAATACCTTTATTTTTTTCATGATAATGCTTGATAATTTTCCATGTTTGATCAACCGAGCCATCATCGACAACTAAAATATCAGACGAATGGTCAAGAATTTGAGCTTGAATTAGTTTGCTTTCAATCTTTAATAGCCTTTGCAATGTATTATTCAGTACTTCTTCTTCATTAAGTGCCGGTACAACAATTGTTAATTTCTTCATATTTAATTTCCTTCTTCAATGTACAAATTTAGAAGTTACGGATAAAATAAATTATCCGCATGATTTCCCACCAAACGAGCGCTACTAGCAAGCTTGCCAGCATTCCGGTAAAAGAACTTTTCCCCTCGTACAGCTGTGCGGTAATCACCACTCCCAGCCACAAAAAAGCTAGCAAGATTGTTAATAACTGAACTTCTTGATCGACAAGTGTTGGGAGAATAATTGTTAGGACAATCAGAATAATGATGACCGTTGCCAGAACATGTTCGTTAATTAATACCAGCGCAGGATATCCATTAAGATGCAGTTCTTGTGAAATCCAATTAATTAATAGTGCCAGCAGCATGCTGCTAAAATGGACAAATATTACCCAGACGGCATTTACTATTCGTTGAAAATACTGCCAGATAGCAAATGCAATGATAATTATTAACACAGAAGTGCTTGCAAAGTTGCTGAAAAATGAAACGATGGGATAAAACTGATTTTGCCCACTTGATCTCATAGTCAGCATAAATTGTTGCAAACTAGTGTCTAAAGACTTGAAATATGTTGCTTTTGAATAAACAAGCAGAAGTAAAATAATGTATAAAATTAAAGAGATAATCCCAGTTATTAACCAACCAAAATTTTTTTTTATTAAAAACAGCGCTTATCTCTCCTTTCTTAACTCCCCTCATTTGGACATTTTCAAGTTTAGCAACTTTTATTTATCGCTAAAAGTAACGCTTACTGAGAAGATTATGAGACTTTTTTAGAAACTAAAAAGCCCTTAGCTGAACGACTAGCAGGCTAAGGGCCAAAATTAAATTATTTCAGAAACTAATTTTAAATTCTAAAGAAAAAACAGTGCCTTGTGTTTGATTATTCGCAACTCTTAAAGTGGCGTGATTTAAAAGAGTTAGTTGTTGGGCAATTGCCAACCCCAACCCGGTTCCAGTGATTGATCCCCGAATATCATCTGCACGATAGAATCTTTCAAAAATATGCTTTTTATCTTGTTCTGTAATTCCTCTTCCATGATCAGCAACCTTGATAATTAATTTATTGTCATTTTTTTCAAGTGTTACTTCAATCACTGAGTTTTTAGGTGAATACTTGCTAGCATTATTCAAAAGAATGATTAGAATCTGCTCGATACTTTTTTGATGCCCTTTTACAATCATCTTAGTTGGAATATGAGTAATTATTTGCTGCGGAAAAAGCAAGTTTAACTCCTTGATAAGCTTTTGCAGGGATTGGCTAATATCATATTTCTGAAGAATCAAAGTCATTTTATCCGTCCGTGAGAGCGTCAGCAATTCCTCAATTAGTTTTGTCATTTGTGCAGCTTCCTGGTATACGTAATCTAAAGAATCGTAGACGATCTCTGGGTGGTCGTGGCCGTGTCTTTGAATTAATTGAACATGGCTTTGGATAGTAGCAATCGGTGTTCGTAGCTCATGGGCAGCATTCGAAACAAAAATTTTTTCTTTTTCCGTTTTATCATATAAGCTTGTCAGCAACCGGTTAAAACTAGTAGCTAACTGCTTAACTTCCGTTGGTGCTTCCGGGATTGGCAACTTATCAGCTGTTTGAATCTTCTTGACAGAAATCGCTTCAGCACTTTTAGTTAACTGGCTCAATGGACCTGTTAATCGCTGGGCAATCAGTCTAATGTACAGCGGTAGTGTTAATAGCGTTAAAACTAATACAATTGCAGTAATGATAATAACTCTTTCCAAAATTTCTACCTGTGAATCTAATTTTATCCACAAACTATATTTAATTCCCTTGGCATGCCCTGTATTATAAAGCAGAAAACCAATTTTTGGACGATAATAGAGTCCATGAATTAAAAAAAGATTTTGGGGCTTAATCTTCAACAAGCTCTTGGCATCAGGAGAATAATAATTTCTTGTTTTGGCATGACGTCGTATATTTCTAACATGCACATAACTTGTACTGGTATTCAAAGTACTGTTGAACCGCCATTGTTTCCAGTCATGATCACTATCAATCACAGTTCTTTCTAGACTCTTAATAATATTATCTGAAGTTGCTCGGCTAGTTTCAAGCAATTGATGTCCGACTGCAAACACTGTAATAATACTAAAACTGACAATTATTGCCGTTATCAGCAATAGAAAACTGCGCAGCATAATTGAATCGCTTTTTTGCTCTTTTTTAATCTTTGCTTTCATCTAGGGTCACTTCCCATTAATTATCTGTTAGTGAATAGCCAACACCTCTAACGGTATGAATTAGTTTTTTTGAATTTGGAAATTCATCAATTTTATTCCGTAAATAACGAATATAAACATCCACAATATTAGGCTCTCCCTCAAAATCACTACCCCAAACCAAGTCCAACAATTCATTACGTGTAAAGACTTTACCAACATCCTTGAACATTTCCATTAATAATTGATACTCTCGTTGTGTTAGCTGAATACTGTGATTGTCTCTTGTAATGCGGCGTTTCCCAGTATCAAGTATTAGATCATCAAGCTGATAAACTTGATGTTTGTCAATTATTTGCCTTGGCCGCCGCAAAACAGCTGTTATCCTAGCAAGCAATTCTTCAATATCGAATGGCTTAGTAATATAATCATCTGCTCCGCCTGTTAGCCCGGCTACTTTATCTCCAGTATAATCACGAGCTGTTAGCATGATAATTGGGATATCATAAGCGCGTCTAATTCGTCTAAGCACACCTAGCCCATCTAACTTGGGCAACATCCAATCTAAGATTATTAAATCGATTGATTTTTGTTTCTTATCAAAAACAGTTAAAGCCGTTAGGCCATCAGAAGCAGTCAAAACTTGATAATTTTCAAATTCTAATTCTTTTTTTAAAGAAGCAACCAGTCCGAGTTCATCTTCTACTAATAAAATTGTTTTACTCACTATATTTCCCCCAAAGCAAATTCTGATATTAACAGAATCTGCATCAATCATATTTTTGATAAAAATATTTTCTATCTTTCTACCTAATTCTATTATATCAGCTGTTGCTCATTCTTTTCTGAGAATTTCTCAGATTATCTTCATGAATTATAGATAGTTTTATATCATAATTTGGCATATTACCTAAAGAAAGAATTGATCAACTTCTTAGAAGTAGAGGTGTAAATATGTATCATAAAATAATAGCTATTTCCCTATCATTGGCAATTGCAATATCTATTATATTAGACAGCTATTTTGTCTTATATAAACCCCTAAGCAACAGTGTAACAAGTCGGAGTGCAACAGCCGACGGTAACTCAAGCTCGACTAGCTCGACTGCATCAAGCAGTACCAGCAACCAACAGAACTATAAAGATGGTGAATATGTTGGGAAAAGCATCACAACCGCCTGGGGAAATGTTCAATTGAAAATTAAAATTACAGACAATCGACTTACTCAAATTACCGTTCTTAAATATCCGAATACACATTCACATTCAGTTGAAATTAATCAGCGAGTCTTGCCAATTTACCGACAAGAAGCAGTTAAAAGTCAATCAGCAAATATTCAACAAGTTTCAGGAGCAACCGAAACCTGGAAGGGCTTTACTGGCTCTTTGCAAAGTGCCTTAGTTGAAGCTCGACAAGCTTAATCACTACAATTAATAGGAGGTAATTAACTTGAGATCAAAAAAGATTATCAATTTTACGATCGTGTAATTAATATGATGAATATTCCATTCACTTTAACATTGGTTTGTGAAGAACGGATATCAGCTGCAAACCACTGGATTGATTACCTAATGGCGCAGGTGCAGCAAGAATTGCAAGTCATTGATCACATTTTTTCTCCTTTTAAGCAGGATTCATTATTAAAAAAATATCAAGCGGGTGATTTACAGATTATGCAAAATGCAAGCTTTCATACCGTCTTTGATCTAGCCAAAAGGGCGGCTAAAACTACTACCGGTTTCTTTGATCCTTACTATGCATCTGAATTTAATCCGACAGGTTTGGTTAAAGGCTGGGCAATTGAGAAAATTTTTAATAATCTGTTGTCCCCTTTTCTTACAAGTCATCCTCAAGTGACTGGAATTTCACTGAATGGTGGCGGAGATTTGCAATTTGCTACTCAACCAGAATCTTCTTTTGACTGGGAAATTGGAATCGAAAATCCTAAACAACTCCATAGTTTGAGTGCCGTTTACAAATTAAAAAATGGGGCTGCTGCTACTTCTGGTTTTAGCAAGCGTGGCCAACATATTTCTAATTTGACAGATCATTCTCTCCTTCAAGCTACTATAATTTCTGAGGGTCTGACCTGGGCAGATATCTGGGCAACAACTGCCTTAGCTGCTGGCCAGCAAAAATTCATTAATCTATTAACTGAACATCAGTTAACCGGATTAATGATTACATCAAAGACTATTATTCCATTTTCAGAAGGGCGGCTTGCAGATGCTGAGAAAAATACAATATAAATTAGTTCTTTTTTGGTTAAGTTTCTTTTTTGTTGTACCTTTACCCTTTATACAAACCATTTCTGCAGGACTGCAAGGAATGGCGGCTAATGAAATGCTCGCTATTTACAGTGGAGTCATTGCATATGCATGGATGCTTGCGGCCGTTTATTTGAGCACGAAACCGCGCTGGCTGGATCGCCTAGTAGGTCTACCCAGTATATATCAACTTCACGGAATAATTGCAATTGCGGCCTTAGGATTGGCCTGGCTTCATAAGCTTGGAACCCATTCAGCTGGATTAATCAAACAAACAGGCGATCTGGCCCTAATTATCTTAACCGGATTAATTGGTTATTCACTGCTGTTTTTGGCTGGCTGGCTAATCAGTCGCTTTTCTTTGCTATCGAAATTCAAAAAAATTCTTGAAAAGGTTTTTAAACACGAAGTTACCATGCTGCTTCATAAATTACTTTTGGCAGCCGTCATATTAGTTTTTATTCACGTCCAATTAATTGACTATATCAGATCCATTACATCCTTCATGATCTGGTTTGACGGCTTAAGTTTATTAACAGCTCTTAGTTATTTGAAAACAAAAATTAACTGGCACGGCCGCAAGGGACAAGCGGAACTTAAATTAATTCAAAATCACAGTTTATCTGCGCGTGTACGTGAACTGACTTTTGGGGGGCGTCAAAGTCAGCAGCTTAACTTACAGGCAGGAGATTTTGTTTTCCTATCTTTTCCACATATATCAAAATTACGCGAACCACATCCTTTTTCTCTGGTCAGTCTCCCTGACAAAAATGGAAAATTCAAACTGACAATTAGAGCCGACGGAGATTTTACCGATAGACTGAAGACTCTCAAAGCTGGGGTAACCGCCAAAGTCACTGGTGGCTTTGGCCGATACCAAGCATTTATTGCAGAACATGATTGTACTTCAAACTTGGTCATAATAACGGGTGGAATTGGAGTAACACCTTTATTCTCGCTAATTCCCAATAATTTATCTCATAAAATTTATTTGTTTTACTCAGCTCATCACCAAACTGATTTGTTGTACCAACACCAGTTAAACCAGTGGAATCAACATACTAACTTCACTGGTTTCTGGCAACAGGGACGTTTTTCCGATGACTTTGTTTTAAACCATTTGCCGAATGATTGGCAGAATCACACATTGTTTTTACTCAGTGGTCCTATTCCACTAATTCATCACTGGGAGAAATTGCTAGGAAAAACTAAAGTTAGTAGTAAAAATATTTTTAAAGAAGAATTCAATTGGTAATATTCAAATAGCCTATGTTGTAAGAAGCTGCCTTATGTCCAACTTAAAGCAAATAACTTATTTTTAATTATAATTGAAGGTAGGATATAAATCGGTAAAATTTGAGTATTAACAAGAAATTACAAACATAGCATGTTATACGGAACACATCTATCTGGAATCAATGAAAGAACTGGGTCAAAATTCAACTTTTGATCTAGTCTTTTTTTATGCTTCTGGAAATAAACATCCGTATTTTTTCATAAAAATAGACAAAATAAACGAGACTGAGTCAAAATATCACTTGCGCTCCAGTCCCATTTAGAATATCTATGCAATTCAAATCACAAAATCTTTTCATCTTCAGCTACTTTAACAGACTCCACTAGTTGAACCAAGTCTCTTAAAAAAGGTATTTCTGCTTGAATTATTTGTGCAGTCTCCTTTTGGTGCTGCGCATATTCCTCCTCAACTTTTTTTATTGCCTCAGCCGTAATTTTCGCAGTATCATCCCAGTATCTTATAATCTCCATGCTGTATTTTTGTTCGACACCTAACTTTTCAAATTGTTTGACCAACTGCTTGGCATACTTTCTCATCCAACCATCGCCAAAAATATTGAAAACCACAAGACCAGAGAATATAATTAACGCCAGTCCCAATGTTAGTGGCCCCCCAATGGCAGAGATTGCCGTCGCTGTTCCAGACACAGTTCCGCCATATAACCCAACTGAGCTCAAAAAACCAGCTGTCTGCATAAAGAGAAGATACCCTCCAAGATTACCCAAGCTGCCAAATAATATGGAGAATGCCCCATAAATTCCTAGACTGGTTGCCACATCCGTAGAAGATTTGATGAAGAAGTTAGTAAAGTCAAAGTTCTCAGAATTAAAAAAATCATTGAACTTTTTTATTGAGCCATCCATTTTACTGGAAAAATCATCCGAGTTTTCCTTTAATATTGCTTGAAGTTTTTCATCTACCATATTTTGTAGTAATAACAAAATCTTTTTCTTATCTTCTTGATTATTCTTGAATTCTTTCTTCTTGATTAGTCCTTCAATAGAATTTATAGTGAATATCTTCGCGTAGGCATTGTGAAAATCTCTAATAGAAACTTCCTTTTTCGTATTAGATAATCGTAGTAACTCTTCTTCTATTTGTTGAAATTTGTACTTTTTAAGGCTTTCCTTCGTTGCTGGAAAATTAATGCGTGCTGTCAGGTGTTCTTCAATTTTCTTCCCTGTCTTAATCATTTCTTCTATCGCCTTTTTTTGTACCAATCTGCTTTGCCTTATTTTGACACTCAAAATATTCTCCATCATTGCAATGAATGCTTGCTTGAACGGTTGTGAGAGCCGTGGATCCTTAATATCAGATGCGTAAAAGCGTTTACGAAATGTTTCTTGATTATATGTCGGTCCAAATTTAGCAAAATATGTACTCGTTTGAACATTTAAAAACCTTGCAACCGCGCGATTAAAGATCTCACTTATATCACTGTTTCCAACAGAATCTGCATGACTTCCCACGAATAATAAATTATTAAATGGCACGCGTCCATCTTGGTCAAATTCTCTGGAGGAAGAATCAATAATTTGTTTAATGAATATCATGTCTTCTTCCCGTAAAAAACTGGACATTTGTGATAGATAGATCGTAACATCTGCATACTGATAGGCCTTGAGTGCTGTCTGGTTGTCTTTTTCATTTGCGCTAATTCCAGGAGTATCAATGAACGCAAGTCCGGTTAATATTGGTGCATCTATAAAAGTAAAAATATAAGTAAGTCCCTGATTATTTTCTTCATTTATTTCTTCATTGTATTTATTGAGACCATATTCTCGAATTAGATTTGTTCTTCCGATTGCAATAACGTGTTCGCCAGTTTCAATAATGTTCTCCAAATTTGAGATGTCTACCAATTGTTCATGGTTAGTCCTAACCACAACTGTATTATTTTCATCGCCAATATTTTCTGGTTTGTCTAATTCATGATATACATAATTGATTGCGGCGGTCATTGGTTGAAACGCCATCGGTAATAAATCTGTTCCCAATATGACATTTATCAGTGAACTTTTCCCCGCATCAGATGCACCTATAAAAGCTACTAGCGGTTTTCGAAGTCTATTACTGCATAACGGGCCAATCTTTTTTAATTCTTCAAAATATCCTTTTACCTCCGCTACATTGATTTCAAACCCTTCTTCTAGTTCTTTTTGTTCAATCTCAAGCAGTGCTTCTTCAAAAGATTGTTCATTTTCGAGAACTTTTTTTAACACTTTTTCTCTTTTCTCAGTGATTTTATTATCTAGTTTCCAAGGCAGGGGCACATGCTCCTTAAAATTAAATAGTTGTTCCAATGTATAATCAGTTTTTTCAGCTATCTCCTTATATATTCTCATTGTAAGATTATCAGGATCTCCCTCCCACATCTCAAGTGTTATCACATCGATTTCCATCAGGTCGGCAAAATCCTGTTTATTCATTTTTAAGATTTTTTCTCTAAAGTAGTTTAAATCAAATTCCCCATTCATAACTTAATCCCCCAAGTATTAATATGAATCAAAAAACTACATTACTGCGATTCTGTTATAAGATACATCGGCTTAGCAGTACTAGAATTAAAGTAGTGAGCAAGAACGATTCATCCGATTCTAAATAATACATACGTTCAAAAATCATATTTAAAAACCTTTTGGGTTATAAAAGACCAAATGGAGCAGCAAAGCTACACATGAATGGCTAAAATATGAATCACTATCTCAAAAAATGATAGATTATCTTAATCAATTAGGGATTTACACTTTTTTATCTATTAAGGAGAAAAATATGGAAATTAAACAAAATAATAATTGGCCAGAACTGCCTAACTCATTAAAAAATCTTGCCATTTTTCCAAGTGATCCTACCTATAAGCAAGTCCGTTCCAATTACTTTCGTGTCGGAACTCCTTTGCTTATTATTATGGCAAAAACAGAAACAAATATAGTGGACACAATAAAATATGTTAGCGAGGTTAGAAGACAGAAAAATTGGAAAATTACATTTTCTGTGAGAAGTGGTGGACATGGTATCACAATGACCTCGGTCAATGACGGTGGAATTATACTAGACATTAGCAGCCTGAACAAAGTTGAAATAATTGATGCTAATAAGGGAATTGCAAAAATACAAGCTGGTGCTGTTTGGGGAGATGTGGCACAAAAATTGTCTCCGTACAACCTAGTTATTTCCAGTGGGGATTTCGGAGATACTGGTGTTGGCGGACTAACAGTTTATGGCGGAATTGGATTACTTGTGCGTCGCTTTGGTCTAACAATTGATCACTTAATTGGTGCTAGGATAGTAACCGCAATTGGAAAAATCATCGTGGCTGATAAGACCCATTATCCTGAACTATTCTGGGCAATTCGTGGCGGTGGTTCACAAATAGGGATCGTGACCGAATTCTTATTTAAAGCAGACAAGTTAATCGATAAAACAAAGAGCATTAAGACTCCAATTTGTTTACAAACCGTCACTTACTCAGTAAACAATCTCAGCGACTTCATTCATGATTGGCAAGAATGGATCAGTAGTGCTCCTAAAAACTTAACTAGTCTACTAATGATTACCAATTCAAATCACCACGTGGGTAACTTCAGTGTACAGGCCACCAACATATGGGCAGGGATCAAGGATGAAAATGAACATATTTGGTTTAATCAAGCTTCTAAACTTGCTGGGGTGGTCAAACATCAGGAAAAGGTTATGAATTATGCAGATATGGTAGTAGCACCACATACTCCACACACTGGTCAACAAGCTGTGTATGTGAAAAACACGTTAGTACGAGCATTTACTCCTCAGATTGCTAAGGAAATAACCAATATTTTAAATAATTTTAATTCATTGGGAATAGAATTACGCTACATTGGAGGAGCTTTAAATACTATAAATGCCATGACAACCGCATGGACTTGCCGAAATGCTGTGGGCTTTATTGCACTTTGGTCTGCTAAGGATGACGCTGCACAAGCAAACAAAAATTTTGAACCACTATTAAAATTAGGCACCGGTGTGTATGGTGCTTACTCAAGTGATCTTAGCAGTGAAGAAAATGCTCGTGTTTGGCCCGAATATATAGCCTCTAAGCTTAAGGCTATAGCAGACAAAGAAGACCCCGATAAATTATTTAATCAGGGTCGAAATATTTAATATGCTTTTAGAATAGTTCAACAATTAACAACAGCTTTGGTTTAGATAATTAATTACTTCTCAAGAACGAGTGGTGATTAATTATCTACTTTTTTACACTAATTGAAGTTTCGGTTATTATTGCCGCGATAAGTATCATTCTAATTTTAAATTCTTAGTCCATATCAAGTTCTCTAACCAACAGATAATTTGTCCAAAACCATTGATCACACACTTGATCTGAGAAAGGGCCTACACTACCTGCATTGACTATTTCATAATATCTTTATCGAAGACTTCAATATTATCTAATCCACCATACCAGTCATACCAAGGAGTGGCACCCTCATTCAGAATATCATTCAATTCAGTAATATTTTGCTTACCTTGTGTGTTGAGCCATTCAATCAATCCATCTCTACCCTTTTGTGCATAAACTTGAACTCCTTGGAGCCAAGTTGCACGTCCGCCTAAGATACCGTTATATTTTGTATGTGATTCTCCAGCAAAAGTCAGTTCATTACGAAAAGTCTCAGCACTGACACCCGCAGACAAGTAGATGAAAGGTCGATCAACTGCCTTGTTGGCTGAAGCAAAATATTTGGCCGCTTCTTCTTTAGTATAGAGTGGGGCAACACCGTCTGCAGTGTAACCTTCTACATAATCAAAGTTGACTGGCACTTCGGTCTTAATGACGTCGATATGATACTTTTCCTTAGAAAATTCTCGCATTGAATCAATGACCAGTTGCGGCTTTTCTTTAGCAAAAGCAACACTTTTTGTATCTGGAATTGCATCATCATATGTCACAATTTCCACAAAAAGTGGAATATCAGCCGCTAGGCCCTCAGCACCCAAACGTTCCAAAAAGGCATGCTTAACATCATTTATTTCTGCTTTATCATTAGGATTATAGTAGACCAGAACTTTAGCAGCATCTGCTCCTTTATTTAATAAACGGTGTAGACTTTCATTTGGTAATAACTCAGGAAAACGTCCGACAGTTTTAACATCGTAGCCCGTTTTTTCATAGGATAAGATCAAGCCAGTTTGTTTTGCTTTAGACTTAATTCCCTTAAATCCTAGTTCTTCGTCCAGTAAAATACCCGAAACATGATTGGTTAAAACTTGCGAAACAAGTTCCTTAAACTCATATACCATTTCGATATTATATTTCTTCCCAGCTTGTTGAGCAGCAGCTTCCATCATCTTCTTCATTGAACCGCGTTGATCGATCGCGAGTGCAGCGATAATTCCGTGATCATTAGACAATTTTTGTAACTTATTGAACTTGCCGCGTGAAATTCTTTTCTTTACCATTAATGATTCCTCCCTTTCAATTAAACAGTAATAATTACACTTTGAATGGTACGCTTTTGTTTATCTATTGTAAAGTGGGCTATCAGTTCTTTGATACTGCATTCAAGGATAAGCTTCTATAAAGAGATTATCTGCCGATAAAATACGAGTAGCTTTGCCCCTTTAACTGCTTTGAACTTAATTGATCAATAGTTAGTGTTGCTTTTAATAAAGAACTAATTTGTTGATGCATCAAATTAACGCTAAACTTATCCATTTCCAAATTCTTGCTGCTTGTAGTTAAGTAGTCTGGCATGGGAATCAATCCAATCACTGGTATTTTTTCATTAAAAAGCGGCTGACTTTCACCGAATTCAAAACCATTATGTCCTCTTAATGTAACAGTTCTAGTTAATTTTCTATTTTTTACTGCTTTCATCCATATTTCGTTCATTGTTTGATTGCCCACATAAGTATATTCAGTTTGTATTTTCCCAGTTGGGCTGAACTTTCCATTTTTATTGTCTTTCCACTCCATACTACCCAGATGTTCTGCGGTTATTGCAGCCACAGCTTTGAGGTGTTTCCCCTTGCCATCCCAAACCTGAGGGTTATCTTTAAGCCAGGTCGAAGTTGCTTGTGAGGTCCCTTTAAAAACAGGTAAGCGAAAATGGCCCGTTACAAATGCAAAAACAAGTGTTTTATTAGGTTTTTGATCTTTTAGATAGCGCATCATTGCAAGCAATGCGATTGCCCCGTTTTCTTCAATTGCATTGACACCGTCGGTATGCGTATTAATAATAATGGATTCCTTTTTATTTTTTCCCGGTATAGTAACATAAAATGATTTTGTTTTTACCCTTTTACGTGTCGCTATTAATGTAATTTTCCCCTTTTGATGTGCCTTTGCAGCCTTAATTACCTTTTTACCTTCGCTTTCATTCACCCAAAGTGCCGGAACACCAGCATAATCAGTTGTAAAAGGTTGATATTGTTCCTTTACTTTTGAATCAGATGCACCTTTCCAAACTAAAATAACCCCTTTTACGCCCGCTTTTCTCGCTTTTTTTAGATTAGTGGCTCTTAGAGCAGCCGATAAAGTAATATCTCCATCGTTGGAAGTAATATGTGTGCCCTTAGGAAAAGAACTCTGTTGATTCATGATTAACTGCTTAGGTATCGTTTTTGTATTATCCACTTGTATAACGGCTATTTTTCCTTTAGCTCTATCAAGATTATTATTGTCTGTGTAAACTAATTCTTTGCTGATTCCTTTACTACCTGTTTTTCCCGAATAAGGATACACAGATGATATTGAGATTTTTTGTTTATTAACATAAAGTGAACTATCTTTTTCTGTCCAATTTAAAAAACTATACTTATTTTCGTGAACAGCCAAATTCATTTTTCTGGCTTGTTTTTCAAGCCAGTCAATAAACTGGTTTTGTCCCGTAGAACCTGTCAAGCGACTACCAAAACTATTCATGGTATTCATATCGGCCAGCAATGATTTCTGATTTTCTAATTTTTGTTTTTTTATTCGTACAGTAGGCAGTTTATCGCTGCTATTCAAGGTGATAGCAATTGAATTGCTAGAAATATCAATAAATAATAATCCACTAATCAGACAAACTAATAATATTAATAATCCCCTTGTGACATATTTACCCACAGAAGATGCTATTTTCATCTTTAAAATAAAGTACAGGCTCATGATGAGATACAAAATGACTTGTACCCAAACAGTTGGTACCCAAGAAGTAACAATATAAATTAAATCTAACAATGCGGAAATTAAAAATAGTGATATTACCAATCTTTTTCTTGTTTTCTTTGACACCATTATATACGTGCACAACATTAAGCTTGCAAACAGCGAAATAGCAGCTGTTGCAATGGGATAACCCGTGAGTAAGCAAGTCATGCCAGATAATACTAATAATATTAAACTAATAAACAAGTTCATAAATTCTCCCCCAATATCTTTAGACATTACAAATGTAATATCATATGTTAACTTGTAGTATAAAGTATTGGAAAAACTGCAACAATTAAAAAAAGCTAGTTATACCCTAACTTGTACAAAAAAGGAGATTTTGTAATGTCCAACTTGTTCTCAGAGATTCAAATAAAAATGAAAAATAAATCAAATTCTGAAGTCAATCGATTGACACGCGAAGCCATTGCTACAGCGCTAGTTGAATTATTAAGAAAACAAGATTTTGAAAAAATAACGATCAGTTCAATTGTTAAATTAGCTGGTGTCTCTCGGACTGCATATTACAATAACTACAATTCCAAAGATGAAATCTTGAATGATTTAATCGATAACTTTATAGAAGAAGTCAACTCAGGGCTGAAACCCTATGTTGATCCGGTTTCAGGTAAAACTAATAATCCTAAGCAATTTATCTTTAATCTGTTTGAAATAGTTTTCAATCATCGTACATTGTATGCAACTCTCATTAATGCAGGTCTTAGTCATCAAATTCTAAAACAATTAAATGACTTGATGCTGAAATATAGTCATGCCGCAACAAAGCCTGAAAAATATCAGGTATATCTTCAATCTGGAGCTCTTTTTAATGTCTTTACACTTTGGATTGCAAATGGAACAAAAGAATCTTGCCTAGAAATGACAAATATCTTCACTAAACTATATAGCACCTTTTGGTAACTAATACCTATCTTCAAGCAAATCAAGATGCATCAGTATGAAATAAAAATAATGAGATGATAGGATATTTTGTTGTTTTGCGCATAGATTACATATTTTTAAGGTTGGAATCTGACATTTCCCAGATTAAATAATTTCAAAAAAGCCTGCATCCCAAGATATCTTAGAATACAGACTTTTTCATTTTAAGAATTCAAATCATTGATTTTTTAAGAACTTCTCGCTGGCTAAAGTTATTAATGCAGACTGATAATAATTATCTGCTTCGAGTTTTTGCATAAAAATATATTTTTCCATTTGAATTAATTTGTTATACTTCTGTGAATCCTTGGCAGCATAGAAGATAGGTGCACCAAAGCTAGCGGACTGATAATTTGACAGTTGTCGACCACTAAGTGTATATCCACCAGCAATATACTCTTTCGTTATAAAGAACTTCATCATTTTATTTAAAACTTTCTTACTTTTGGTATCTTTACTCTGTGCTAAATTATAAGGTAATCTACATGCATTATAATAATAGTAGCGGTTGTACTTGCCAGACCAAATTTGTCATAAAGCTTTCATTTTTAGAGGTACCTAAATAATAAATAAAAAAACGCATCGCTAAAAGCGAAACGTTCATATTCATACTTATTCAAATTCATTCTTATCTATTCATAATTTGGCCTTAAAACTTTCATCTTAACTGCCAGTAATCCTTGCTTTTTTACGGTATCGGAATCATATATCCCAGATAGTTCATTGGGCGCCATTCCTACTGCTTCTGGAGCGTACCGTTGGTAGAGTTCTGTCATTGTTCGGCATTTCTTAATGCTCCATGCACTCGTCAATATCACATCTTCGTTGTCGCTTTTTCGATGGATGGCAAGTGTGTCACCTACACCAAAATGCTTCATTTGCTCGTCATTGAGAAAAACTTCAACCGTCTTAGTACCGTTTGAAATCTTATCAAATAATTCATCGCCTAAACTGATATCCACTATAATCAACCTCCTGCAAACACTAGCTACTTGAAACAAGTTACAAAAACTATTATTCTGCAAAACAAAGTGTTACTCAGCTAGTAGAATTAAAAATATACTAACTATATAATTAAAATACTATTATATTTTCATAATTTTTGCAAGTCCTGTATCTAAGCTATTGCACAGGATACGTTTAATGCCACCCTAATCAACCTCACCAGCAAGCTGTATTCTTGTCGACTCAGGGAAGATTGCACGTTCTGCGACAGTCAATTCACGATCAGTAATAAACATTGAAATCTTATCTGGAGAGCAGATCCGATAGTAAGAATTATTGATGAATTTCTGATGTTCCGCCACTAAGATGACCTTGCGTGCTCGCTCAACAGCCTTTCCGACAATTTCTGCGTCTTCTTGATTAAGTAAGTAGATACCATGTTCATCAATCCCAGATGCAGCAATAAAAGCTGTATCCAACGCAACATTCTCTAATTCAGTAATTGCTGCACTTGAATGGAAGAAACGGTTTTGGTGGTCTAAAGTTCCGCTCAGAACTTTAACATTGACCTTGCCTTCCTCGGCAAGCGCCATACAATTATCTAATGAATGTGTAATGATTGTCATCGGTAAATTCAAATTCTGACATGTTTTCAACAAAATTGTAGATGCATCAACAAAATAAACACGATGTGCATGAAAGTAATTCAATGCTTCTAATGCAATCTTGGTCTTTTGCTCGGTAAATCTTGAAAGACGGCTTTGAAAGTTAGGTACTTTATTTCCAAAATCAAGTGGTAAAATTCCACCATGCGTCCGCTTTACTTCGCCTCGTTCAGACAAAAGCACTATGTCACGTCGTGCGGTATCTTGCGATACACCAAATTCAGCCATTATGTCCTTTGTGGTTAGTTCCTGCTTCTCATCCAGTAATCTCTTAATTAATTCAATTCTTTTTTCTTGACTCATCAATATTCCTCAAATCTATCAACTTTTAAAAATCTAAAATTAATTATACTATATTAAGGATATAAAGACAAAGACTTACAGAAAGTGCTTGATATAAGAATACTCTGCTCAAAATGTAAATTATGAATAACTATGACAAAAATTTAGAAATTATTACTCACCACAAAGAATTATGTTACCTAGAAAACTTCAAAATTCTTTTCTGCTAAATCGACTGAATTACGGCCAACAAGCAGTGTAAATGCTCCCTTCTCTATTAACCTTTCTCCATTATTATTAAAAAACGATAAACTATTTGGTTTAATTGTAAAATCAACAGTTACCCTTGACTTCGCATTAACATGAACTTTCTTAAAATCAATTAATTTTTTTTCTGGCTGGACTACACTTGCAACCTTATCATTCAAGTAAACTTGAACAGTTTCCAAAGAATCATAAGCACTATTGTTGAAAAGCTCAATTTGTACTCTCAAATCTTCTCCTAACTTAATTTTATTTTTTTCTAGGACTATTTCACCATATTCAATTTGACTATATGAAAGTCCATATCCAAAGGGATAAAGAGGCGCATTGGGATTATCAATATACTTTGAAACATATCTTCCAACATGTTGTGATTTATTTATTGGTCTGCCCGTAACTAACTGATTGTAGTATAGTGGTTCTTGCCCTTCATCATAAGGAAAGCTCATTGACAATCTTCCAGATGGATTAGCTTTACCAAAAACTATATTAGCAATTGCGTTCCCCCCTTCCGTACCAGGAAACCATGCTTCTAATATTGCATCTACTTCAGGTTCAACATCTGTGAGTACGAGCGGTCTCCCACTAATTACTACCAAAACAATTTTTTTACCAAGCTTGCTAATTTTTTTTAGCAACAGCCTTTGATTCTTAGATAAATGTAAATTGGTTTTTGATCCCGCTTCACCTGATTCTAAAGTATGCTCACCTAAAACCATCACTACAATATCAGATTTTGTTGCTACATCTATAGCTTTCTTCTCATTGCTCTTTCTGACACTTTCTGAAGAAACAATCTTCTCTATTTGTTCTTCGCTTAGAAAATTCATTTCACGTAATATTTTACTGTCATCGATAAGATCAGTACCTTTTGCGACAAGTAGATTTTCTTTTTCAACATATTGTTCAAATCCTTGTTTTATGCTAACAGTATCCTTCGAATTTCCATGAACGGCCCACATTCCCAGCAACTCTTGACTATCACTATATGGCCCAATCAATGCTATTTTCAGAGAACTATTCAATGGCAAAATATTATCTTTGTTTTTTAGCATAACAATTGACTCTTCAGAAACCCTCCTAGCTAATAGTCGTTCACCCCTAGAGAGAATTCTCTTCTTTTCCTTCTCAACACTAATCCCCCTAAAGGGATCTTCAAACAAACCAAGTTCATTTTTTATACTGAGAACTCTCCATGTCGCTTTATTGATTTTTTCTTCACTTATTCTCCCACTTTTTAGCAATGGCTCTAAATTATTAGCATAACAAGAAGACTTCATATCAATATCAACAGTCGCCGCAAATGCTTTTTGGCTAGCATCCAACTCATCACTCGCAAAACCATGTTTTATTAGTTCATATATTGATGCATAATCTGAGATAACTACTCCATCAAAGCCCCATTTTTTTCTTAACAAATCCACTAGTATTTCTTTATTTGCGGTTACTGGAACTCCATTTAATGAGTTTAATGCCGTCATAACTATTTTTGCTCCAGCATCTAGAGCCGCCTTATAAGGTGGTAGATAATTCTGAAATAGGTTACTTTGCGACATATCAACAGTATTATATTCCCTTCCTGCCTCAACGGCACCATAGGCCGCAAAGTGTTTTACACAGGCAATCTGCCCTTCTCCAGTTACTAGATCCTCCTGCAAACCCTCAACCATATTTTTAGCAAAGGAAGCATTGAGGAATGGATCTTCGCCAGGTGACTCCAACACTCTGCCCCAACGAGCATCGTGTGCTACATCTACCATTGGTGCAAAAGTAACATGATTTCCTGCCGCTGCGGCTTCATTCGCAGCGGTATTAAAAGCTTTCTTTATTAATTCTGGGTTCCATGTAGCACCCAAACCTAATGGAATAGGATAAATTGTTTTGTATCCATATATTACGTCTGACATGAACAGCACTGGAATATGATGCGGTTGCTTTTCCATCTGTCTTTTCTGAATATCCATTGTGACTTTTGCCCCAGCAACGTTTAGAATAGAACCCGTCAAATCAACAATTCGTTGGGTAATACCTAACTTTTGTTGAGGCCCGATCGAAATATCATCTGCTTTAAAAAATTCACCTGATAATTGTACCAGTTGTCCTATCTTCTCTTCTAAGGACAAATCATTCAATAAACTTCTCAATTCGTTTTCCTTCATACGATTACCTGCCTCCATTGTACATAGTTACATTTAATTAGTATTATTTTGTTTGGTTTTCTTCAATAAATGCCTTTCTATCTGCTCTCTTGAACCAAGGGAACCATAGTAATGGCGATAGTACCAATTGAATAAATAGCTGTAAGAAAACAATTGAAATATGTCCACCAACAAGAGCATGCAGCCCCAGCGGTAATCCGAATACAGCCTGTGCCCCCGAAAAAGGAGCTACTATACCTAGTTTTGTACTAATCATCGCTATAATTATGGCAATCGTATTATTAGTTACAAAAGGAACCAGAAAATCAAAATTCAAAACTAGAGGTGTTCCAAAGATGACAGGTTCAGTTATTCCAAAAAGTGAGGGAATTATTGCTAATCGTCCCATTTCTTTATATCTTTTACTCTTAGAAACAAATAACATCAGCAATACAAGCCCTAATGCTGTTCCACCCCAAGTAACAACATTGAAGAATGCAAGTCCAAACATGTTTGGAACTTCTTTTCCCGCTTTAAAAGCGGCAAGATTCTGCATATCAAGCGATAACCAAATGGGAGTAACTAGCGGTAAGATGACATTTGTCCCATGTATTCCAAAAAACCATAATATTTGCATTAACAACGTCACAGCTATCATAGCCCAGACAGATCCACCAATATTGCTGAGTGGTGTTTGAATAAGATTAAAAATCATCTGATGGAAACTATTCCAACTTGTCAATGTAAATATGAATGAAATAATTGCTGCTATTACTCCAATCACAATTGAAGGAATAAGGCTTGCGAATGCTTGAGAAACCATTGGTGGAACACCTTCTGGCATTTTTATTGTCCACCCATGTCTTTTAATATATACATATCCGCGACCAACTAACAATCCAATAATAATAGCTGAGAAAACACCCTGAGATGATAACCAAGTTGTTGGAATAGCTTCAACGGATCCGGATTTTGACACTATTTTTCCAAGCGGTGTCATAATCAAGAAACTCATTAATGATATAATTCCTGCTGCAGTCCCATCATCATCGTTCAACATACTGTTGGCTAAAAATTTAGCCATTAAGAATGCCAAATAAAGGGCCATGGAACCAATTGTTAAAGTATTGACAACCCCTAATAAATTAGCAATAGCTGTCAAATTATATTTTGCAGCATAAACTGCTCCCAAAACTGCAAATGATCCCAGAATTATTGGACCAAGAAGCGTCATCATTGCTCCCATGATCGTCTGTAAATAAATATTATTTCCGAGTTTATTCAATCCAGGTGAAACTTTATTAAAAAACTTTGTAATTTTGTCCTTCATTCTTATCATTCCTTTCTTTTCATTTACATAATATAGCGCTTACAATAATTCAGCAATGAAACTTGTTAATGGAAAGTATATAATTATTTGTCATTTCCAATAATTTTGTTATTCTTAACTTGTATCAAATTTCTGAGAGGTGATAATAATGCAAATTACCCATGAACTAATCCTTACACAAAATGACTATCCTTTTAAATTATTTGACTTCCATGCATTTGATCTGACAAGGAGCTTTCCATTTCATTGGCACCAAAGTACTGAGTTACTCTTTTGTCTTGAAGGTTCTCTTAATGTTAAATTCATAAATAAAGAGTATATCCTCTCAAAAAATGATGTAATTGTCATAAATCCTAATGTTGTCCATGAGACTAAAAGTACCGAACGTAATTGGATCTTATGTATTCAGCTTCCCCTAAAATTCTTAAAATCGCTAACCTTTGGCGAATATTCAGAGAAATTTCTGTTTAATCTAAATACTGTAAAAGATCGATCATCAAACTCTGCAGAACTGCAATCCAAATTACAATTACTCACAAAAATAGAGAATTCAAAAGATAATTATATTTCAAAAAACATCCAAATTTTTTCTTTATTATTAAATACAATAAACTTCTTATTTAACAATTATAAGCAAGTGCCCGAAAATAGTAACTCAAATGAAGATTTGAAATTCATTAACTTGTTTATTCAGTTCATCAATCAACACTACTCAGAAAAAATAACTCTGCATGATGTTGCCCTCCATTTTTCATACTCAGATACTTATTGCTCAAAACTAATTAGGAATAGTCTAGGAATTACCTTCAAGTCTTTTTTGAACTCAGTTAGAGTAAATCAGTCAATTAATTTAATGTCAAATTCAAAAATGACAATGTCAGAAATTGCTGAAAAATGTGGCTTTAGCGATTATCGAAATTTATATAATGCATTCCATGCCTTATACAATGTGTCCCCTACAAATTATAGACAGACTATCATTAACAACATATAGTTGATTTTACTGGTTTCCAATAATAAAAAGCGATAAAAAAGGGCTGGGTCAAAAGTTAACTTTCAACCTAGCTCTTCTATTTATTCCGGATAAACGTGTTCCATAAATCAGATTTTTTGTCTAGCAATGACTACTATTCACTTTCGCTACATCTTTTACAATTCTTCACCATTGCTTTCAATAACTTTTTTGTACCAATAAAACGAATCTTTGCGCGACCTATCAAGTGTTCCTTTTCCTTCATCATCTAAATCTACATAAATGAAACCATAACGCTTGCTCATCTCACCAGTTGATGCACTGACCAAATCAATACAGCCCCATGGCGTATATCCCATCAAATCGACTCCATCGGCAATTGCTCCTCGCATTGCCTCAATATGTTGTTTCAGATAACCAATTCGATAGTCATCATGGATCGCACCATCTTTTTCGACAATATCCTTAGCACCTAGACCATTCTCAACGATGAACAGCGGTTTTTGATAGCGATCATATAATTCGTTAAGTGCAATCTGTAGCCCTTTCGGATCAATCTGCCAGCCCCAATCACTACTCTTCAAGAATGGATTAGCTACCCCACCTATCAGGTTACCAGAAACGCCTTCACCATGCTCACTAGTTACATCAGTTACCCTAGACATATAGTAGCTGAATCCAATGTAATCAACGGTATTTTGCGCAATCAATTCTAGGTCCTTATCTGTAATCTCCAATGCGGTTGGATCAACATCATGTTCTTTCAGCATTCGTGCTGTTGTTTGTGGATACTTACCTCTTACTTGGACATCTGCACAAAAGAAGTTGAAGTCTTGCATCTGTTTCAAATTAGCATATTGGTTTATTGGATTAGCATCATATGCATAGCTTGTTGCATATAAAATCATACATCCTATCTGCAGATGTTCATCAAGTTCATGCCCTATCTTCACTGCCAACGCACTTGCTACGAATTGATTATGCCAAGATTGAACAATATTTGTGAAATCATTTGCTCCACTACTAGGAACAAGCCCTTGGCTCATTACTGGGAAGTGAAATGCTGAATTGATTTCATTAAATGTCATCCAATAGCGTACTTTAGAATGATAACGTTCCAAAACTACGTGAGCAAACCGCTCGTAGAACTTGATTAAATCACGATTCTTCCATCCACCGTAGCTCTTCGCAAGATTCAGTGGCAGTTCATAATGAGAGATAGTGATTACAGGTTCAATATCATATTTCAGGCATTCATCAATCAGTCGATCGTAGAATCTCAATCCTGCTTCGTTGGGAATCTCTTCATCACCTTGGGGAAAGATCCTCGACCAGGCAATTGAGAAGCGATAGCACTTAAATCCCATTTCTGCGAACAACTTAATGTCTTCCTTAAATCGATAATAATGATCTATTCCTCTATGATTAGGGTACGTGTATTCCTTGCTATCTAATTTCCAGTTAAATTTCTGACTGTTTGCAATCGCAAAACGCTCTTTTCCACCTGGCAATGTATCAGCAATTGATGGTCCCTTACCACCTTTGTCCCAAGCTCCTTCAAGTTGGTTGGCAGCTGTAGCGCCTCCCCAAAGGAAGCCATCTGGAAACTTTTTCTTAATATCAAACATTAATTTTTCTCCTTCATATTTCCATATTTCTAAATCAGTATCAACTTTCTGAAATGGATGGTAACAAGTAGAGCTACTTCCATTTACTACTATTGCATCATGCTACTTTACTTATCATTTACCATATTTTTTGTTAAATACTATGAATTATTATCAATCTTCTGTAATAATCCATATAGTGCGCCATAAAGATTGGCACTATTTTCAAACTTTGCTTTTTTTATTCGTGGTCTAGTTAAAGTGTCCTTTAGTAAAGTCAATTTATTTAGTACTTTGTCATACTCTTCGTTAATAGTTTTTATGAGTACCGGTTGACCACTTATTCCACCGCCAATTACAAAATCTGTCACATCAACAACTGTTTGAACGTTTATGATCAATAATGCAATTTTTTTACAGTATTCTCTGAAAATCTCAATAGCCTCAGCATTTTCTTTATTTATCAACGCAAATGCTGCTCGCCCGTCTTTCTTATTTTCCAATTTTTCTTTCAATGCAATTTTTTCTATCATCTTGACAGCTGACAAACTCGTACCTACAAACTCTTTATAATCTACATTATTAAAGTTGCCTATCATAAAACTAAGTTCACCAGCCTGGAAATGGCTACCTGGTAGAAGGTCTCCGTTAATAATTATTCCTCCACCAACACCCGTACCTAATATTATTGCCGCCCCATTGTCTACATCTCTGAGATTTCCTAACCACATTTCTGCAAGTGCTGCAGATTTACCATCATTCTCCACACCAACTGGTATTGCGCCAAACTCTTCGCGGACGAATTTTTCAAAGTTAAACTCATTTAAAAAAGGTAATGCGCCTCCAAAATATACAATTCCCTGCTTTGAATCGACTTTACCAGGAACACTAAATGCAATTCCATATACTCTGCCTTTATATCTGGAAATAATATTTTTAATGGTTTGTTTGAACTCTTCCAGATTTTGTGGAGTATCCACTGTATCTTTCTCACTAATATTCCCAGAATGATCAAGTAATCCGTATTTTATCGCGGTTCCACCAATATCAATGCTAAGATAGTTACGCATAAAATTCCCTCTCTTTCTCAAATATTATTATTTCTTACTTTTTATCACAATTTAAATCCAATGAATCTTAGAAAAACTACTACCGTTAAAATGGAATCCTGAGCTGTTTAGCAATCAGATGTTTTACAGATAAATAAGGAAGTGTAATAAGCCAACGAACTTGGCGCACCTCCTTGTAACTTCGAATTAATCTATTCATCCTAGTCACATTTTAGATTTTCACAAATTAGATCAATATAGCTGCTCAATTCGAAAAAACAAAAGGACTTAATTGGTCTTCACTTGCTGATTATGAACCTTAATGTAATGAGTCAACGCGAAGATAAAGATCAGTACAAAGGCACCTGAACTTAAAATCATGATATCTCTTGCTGAATCCATTCCAAACAAACTTTCAATACCACTAATAACCGTTGGAGATATGAAACAACCAATATTTACCAAAACCAATACGATTGTTGTACCTAAATTGATTGAGTTTTGTGGTGCTGCCCAGTCTAACCAATTGTACATATATGGTACTCCTATGCCAAAACCAAAACCTAATATGAGTACAGCTATAACTAGTAGGACTAGACTTTGAGACATTGCTACTAATGCAAAACCAAGTGCAACAAGTGCAAAACCTAATGGAAAAACCTTATCATGTAGTTTTTTAAAGAAGAAACCAAAACTCGCACCAATAGGAATCCCAACCAATGTCGACACCCCTGCAATCACGGCCGCTGTGCTAGATGTTCCAATCTTTTCATTAACAATGAAGCTTGGTAAAGCAAAAGATATTGGCATGTAAAACATAAAGATCAAAAACATTAATATTGAAATCAGGATTACTTTTCCATTTATGCTTTGTTTCTCTGCAACATTTTTCTTTGACTTAGCCGTATTATCCTTATTTTTTGAAAGTGGTACGAATAAAGTGAACAATATCAATGCCGGTACTACTAAAAAGTAAATTGCAAAGGCCGCATGCCAACTGATAGTAACTAAATAACTGAGTAGGAATGATGCAAGTGCTGCACCAACACTTCCCATTACATTTTGATAACCGATCATTGCTGCCAATTCTTCCTCATTATTCTTATAAAATTCTGGAATAAGACTAACTGCCAGTGAATTAAAGAGACCGATTCCGAAACCTAATAATAACCTTGAAATTAAAATTGCTGTGTACCCTGCTGAATACATCGGGAATGTTCCTGCAATCAGTGTAATCACCAACCCAGTTATGATTGTTGGCTTGGCATTCATAAATCGCACTATAAAAGGGCTAATCAGCAGACCAATCACTATCCCAAAGTTGGGAATGGTTGCTAAAGTATCAACTCCTGCCGAACTAACTCCTGGAAAAGCATGATACATCAATGGTAAAGCTGATGAAATTTGTGGTGCCATCATTAAGAACAAAGAAATAGATAACAGTGAGGCCTTGAAACTCAACTTGTCTTTGATATTACCCATGTGGTTACCTCCTATTCATTAGCTACTCAACAATAAATTTCTTGAAAAAATCAGCTTCGTCATCATTGGCTTGATTTGCGATTTCATCTTTTTGATTGATCAAAAATACATGTGACTGTGGATTATTCTTATCACCATACTCCTTAAAAACATGTTCTACCCCAAGGTCTGTCAAGAAACTATCAAATTTGATCGATAACTCCTTGAGAAAATCCTCATTTGCCGTCGAAATGTACGTTGGTAAAAAAGAAGAAGAAATGTATTTTTCTGTATCTAGCATATCCAACTTTTCTTTAACTACTTTGTCTGTAAAGTACGCTTCTGGTGCTCCACTTATCACTCCTGGATTCAATACAAAAGTGGCAGCACTGTTCAAGGCAACTGCTCTGAATTTTAAATCAGTCAACTTATATCCAAATTTTTTTCGATAATCTTCATTTTTTATAATTGCAACGTATTGTTCAGCCATTTGGCCGCCAGCGCTATCTCCTACCAAGAAAACATTATTTCTATCTAGTCCATATTCATCTGCATGTTCATCAATCCAATGAATATAGCGGTTTACATCATCCAATTCTTCTGGGAAAACGACATCAGGAGCTAAGCGATAATTAGGATTTACAAAGGCAAAACCTCTTTGTGCCATTCCAAGTCCATAGAACTGATAGGTTTCTTTTGTACCATAGCACCAACCACCACCATGAATACTAATGATAACTGGTATTCTTCCATCAACATTTTGTGGTATATAGATATCTAACAAATTCCACTTTGGATCAGGTCCATAAGCAATATCATTTATCCTTTTTACCCCAGCAACTTCTCTAGGTAATCCAGAATCCCGCTCATCATCCCCTTTTTTCCAATCTACCCGGATCTGCCTTATTTCGTCTAATACACTTTGTTTTGGCATAGCGTTCCCTCCTTTTTGTTTACGCTTTCATTTTAAACTACGAACTTTTTTTAAAAAAGCTCTATATGATCTTAAGACTTGTCAATTATTATCCTCTTTATAAATCATGCTCGCGTTTTTACCATATATCCCTAGAAATGCTTTGTTCATGGCCCTAGTTGTGGAAAATCCATTCTTGGTCGCAACCTGTGTTAAGTTCCCAGCCTTTCCAAGAATATCGTAATAAGCTTTTTGGGCTCTAACATTTGTAATATATTGTCCTACTGTCAAATCCATATACTTCTTGAAAAACTTTGTTAAGTATTCTTTTGAGACATTTACCTCAGTAGCAATATCATCCAGACTTATTTTTCGATAGTAATTTTCATTAACAAATTTTGTGATCATTTGAATTCTGTTCACAACAAATTCCTTTGTTCCGTATATTTTATTGTACTCACTCTTTGATTCAGTGAAGTATTCAATAAGCAACTGTAAAATTTCAATACTGGTTGCTTCCAATTTTAAATTTTTGTAATCATCATCGCTTTTCATTATTTGGTACAATTTGAATAAATTTGTTTGTAATTTGATATATGCTTCTTTTTTGATTGCGTCAAACTTTTCTGTATTATTGATATCAATGAACTGATCCTCAATTCGCGGATATAATCTACTAACTAACGGATAAGGAAAAATAATTGAAATTGCTTGACTTCTGCTGTTTCTTGCATAAACACTGTGTACCTCTTGCGAATTAATAACCAATACTTTACCGCAATTTGTTTTAAAATGTGTTTGGTTTATGACGAAATCGTCTATTGTTCCAAAAACGGTATACGATAACTCAATGGCTTGATGCCAATGTGGAGCAACATAAGTCACGTTTTTTTTATCATGCAAATACATCCAGACAGATAATGGATTGGTTGGTTTAATAATCTCATGAATAAATGAAGAATCTGCCATCTAATAAGACCCCTCCACAATCAATTTTCTTATATAGTAACATAAAAAAAACACAAAAATAATCTTTACAATTACCTTTGTGCTTGCTTTATTTAAATTTAATGTTTAACTAAAATGCCTTTTCCAGTGGAGGTACAACTTGTTTCTTACGTGAAACAACGCCTGGAAGATCAACCTTGTCATCTGTCAATTTAACATCAAAAGCCTTCTCAACAACATCTTTTGGTTCGCCGACAACTAGTAGGCGTGTATTGCTATCAAGAATGTTTGTAACCATCAACAGGAACAGGTCATATCCCTTTTCAGCACTTTCTTCTTCAATTGCACTACGCAACTTAGCCTCACGTGCAAAAACTTCAGCGAGATCAACAGTGTTTACTTGATTGATTCTAACAGTCTTGCCACCAAGCTTGAATGACTTTGCATCTGAATCAATTAATTCTTTTTCCGATTTGCTGCCAAGGTTCGTTCCTGCCTTGAGCATTTCTAGACCATATGTCTCATAGTCAACATCAGCAATCTTAGCTAATTCCTTAACTGCTTCTTCATCAGCAGGCGTAGTTGTAGGTGACTTGAATAATAGAGTATCAGAAATAATTGCAGACAACATCAAACCAGCCAGTTTAGCAGGTACTTCCACATTATTTTGCTTGAACAGCTTCAAAATGATTGTACTTGTACAACCAACAGGTTCAGCATAGTAATACAGTGGAGCAGCTGTTTCAAAATTAGCAATACGATGATGGTCAACAACATGTGTGACTGTAACATCTTTAATATCATCAACACTTTGTTGAGCCTCGTTGTGATCTACAAGCATTACAGCATCAACTTCTTTGCTCACTTCTGTCACCACGCGTGGTGCCTTCTCAGCAAAATGTTCTAGAACAAACTTTGTTTCCTCATTAGGTGTACCCAATGCAACAGCTTCTGCATCAGCGCCAAGCTGATTTTGCAAATATGCAAAAGCTTTAGCAGCAACGATCGCATCTGTATCTGGATTTTTGTGACCAAAAACAAGTTCTTTCATCGAAAAAATCTCCATTCTTACTTATTTAGTTCTCTAATTTGATTTAACCTTGATTGCTTATTTCTGTCAAGCGCGAAATATAATTTTTTTCACTTAGGAAGTCATCGAAACTTGCCAAGAAACTTGCGATTCGTGGAATTTGATCTTTATCCTTACGAAAAACAAAAGACAAATCAAAAGTGATTTCTGGGTCAAAATGTGCCTCACTGAGTTTCTTCTCATTTTCATTTTGATGTGAAATCACAAATGATGTCGGTAAAGCAGTATTGACACCTGTTGCCTGCGCAAAATCAAAAAGCTGTTCCGGAGTGGCAAAATGAGCAACACTATGTGGCTTATCAACTAAAGAATTCTTGTAAGTTTCAAGCAATGTACTATTCAAATAATATTTAGGAGGATAAGTTACCCAATCACGATTCAAGGTATCACGTAATTTAATACGACGTTTCTTCGAAAACTCATCTTCACTATGTAAGAAAATCAAGTTTTCCTCAATGATTTTCTTAGATTCATATGGTTTCCAGTTCTTGATACTGTCATCTGGTAAATACATTACAGCCAAATCAATACTATTGCTTTCGAGAAGTTCCCAAATTTCTTTGCGAGTCAGCATATGATAAATGATCTTGACATCACTATGCTGCTTGTAGTATTCAATCGCGAATTGAGTAAAGACATGATCTTCTACCGAAGCTAGAATCCCAACACTGATATCTCCTTGAACAGCACTAGTTGATTGCTGAATCTCATCTGTTGCACGGTTCAATGTTTCGTAAATTTGATGAGTTGCATCTAACATTGTATACCCCGCATCCGATAAGTGCAGCTTTTTACCAACAGAATAGAATAATGGTGCTCCAACTGTTCTCTCCAGCTTCTTTATTTGCTGCGTCAATGCTGGTTGTGTAATTCCTAGGATCTGCGCTGCTTGCGTATAACTCATTGTTTCGGCCAATTGCAAGAAGTAACTAAGCGTTTTCGAAGAAAAAATATTCTCTTGTTTTGTCTTCATACATCGATTCTCCTCCATTACTAATCATTAAATATTATTCGCCGTACATTGCTAATCTGTACATTTCATATTTAATTCACAAGTTAATAATATAACAAAATCAAGACCACTTACAATAAAAAACCAAATTTAAATTAAATATTTTTATGGAGAATTATTTTCATCGTGATTATTTATACTTGAGTGATCAGAATCCAAACTCACGATATTCCTTCATTTTTCGAGAAAACAAACTGCTTGTTGTCGGCGGTGTATAAATGATTGCATTTGCTCCAGCAGCAATTGCCGAACAAATAGATTCATCCGAATGACCACCTGTTGCAATCAAGGGGACTTCTGGATACTTCATCCTAATTTCCTTAACTATTTTAGCAGTATTCCGACCACCACTTACATTAATGACATCGATCCCAGCTTCAAATTTCTCAGCAAAATCAATATCCGCCGAAATCACGGTCATAATAATAGGAATATCAACGACATCATTTATCAGTTTAATTGTATCTACAGATGTGGGAGCATTCACTATCACACCTAGACTTCCCCAACTCTCAGCAAAAAGGCTCATGTCTGCTGAACGTTTGCCACTTGTTAATCCACCGCCTACTCCCGAGAAAACAGGTTTATCGGAGGCGACATGTATAGCCTGCATGATCGCAGGATCTGGCGTGAATGGATATACTGCCCAGATTGCATCCGCATTTGTATTCCTGACGATTGCTATATCTGTCGTGAAAATTATAGATTTGACTTTTCTTCCCATAAATGAGATCCCACTTGCTTCTCCGATACTAGAAGGAACTGGCACTATTTGTTTTCTCAAATTCGTTGAAACATTGTATTTGAATGAATTTATCGGACTCACCCCACATCGATAATAATTGCAAAATATTTACTTGTAAAATATCAGCAATAATTAAAATAACACATTCATAACTTTTGGCAACTAAAAATTTCGTGAGAAAAATAGTAAAATAAATATGAAATAAATATAGTACAATTCTGTATTCAATATTTTATATCTGAATTGAAAAAAATATATTTGCTTTATGACATATTAATAAATTTGATTACTAGATTAAAATCTAACAATAAACTTAAACTCCAAAGCATGTTTATAAACATGCACAGCCAAAAAA
>NZ_BACP01000009.1 GCF_000260415.1 Liquorilactobacillus mali KCTC 3596 = DSM 20444 | reverse complement strand
AGCCCCTTTTATTAGTATCAACAAAATCTCAAACTTACACAAAGAGGCCCCCTCTTAGGGGAGCCTAACTAAACACTGTTAATCATGATATTTTTCAGTATTTCCACTGCTTTATTTTACGCAGTCATTTCAAAAATTATGGTTACACTCGTTTTAATAATTAAAATTTTTACAATTTTTTTCAAACTTTAATAAACTTTTGTCTACACAAATACCTAAACCTGGACTATTTCCTAAATAAATTCCACCATCTTTTAATCGAATTCCCTTACCTGGATCATTCTTTTCACTAACATGTTTAAAACATGAGACCTCAAACTTATTGCCTTTGACAGTTGCTGCAACATTTAAAATTGCTGCGGTAGCAAGCCTTCCCTCATCCATCTGACCAAGCATATAATCTTGATGATTTACTTCAGCAATGTCAATCATAGCCTTAAGTTTTTCATATGATCCTGCCTTAATATACTTTAGATGAACCGCATCTGCTGCATTGTTCTTTCCAATTTCGTGAACATCTTTGATCGACTTACAACTTTCATCTGCACATATTTCCTGATCAGCATTATTTTTTAAAAATTTTAAGCCTTCAATATCAGTTTCATCAACTGGTTGTTCCATCCAGGCAACATCATATTTTTTAAAAATATTAGACATAATTAATGCTTCTTTTGCTTTCCACTTTCCGTTTGCATCAACAAATAAGCTGATTTTCTTATCATCGTTTGTATTAAATGAGTTTATTGTTGATCTAACAGCAGCAACTCTGGCCTCATCCATTTCATGACTCATACCAACACGGACTTTTAACGTCCTAAAACCCTTTTCTAAATATTCTCGTGCTTCATTTATGGTATGTTCAATATCATTAAATGCTATGTTCGCATCACTAGGAATAAAGTTACGTACCTTGCCACCAATCAAGTCATAACATGGTAGATTCAATATCTTACCCTCTAAATCCCAAAGTGCAACATCAATTGCCATTTTTGCTCCTGAATTACCAATAATTTCTTTTTCTATTACTGAATTTATTTCATTTCTATTAATGGGATTTTTTCCAATCAATAATGGACATAATTTACCAGATAGAATAGAGATTATTCTTTCACTCGTATCTCCTGTTACGTATTCACAGTTTCCTCTAACTTCTCCCCATCCCGTTGTTCCATCATCTGTCATTATCTCAATATACACTTCATCTAGTCTACTTACTTTTCCAGAAGATGCATGGGTAAAAGAGTGAATCAAAGGAATTTTACAAGAGTATATATTTATAGAATTTATACTTACCAAGTATTTTAGCCCCCCTCTATCAAACTAAAATGCATCAGTTTTGCCACCATCAACAACTATTAAACTACCATTCATATAACTACTTTTATTAGATGCTAAAAAGGCAACCACATTTGCAAATTCTTCAACTTTTCCATATCTTCCAAGTGGAATATTTGCCTGCGATTTATTTTGGACATAATCAATAGGCTTATTGAGGTTTTCTGCTTTGACTTCGTCAAGATGTTGAACCCGGTCAGTGGCAATTCTGCCGGGAGATATTGCGTTGACAAGTACCCCGTATTCTCCAAGTTCCTTTGATAATGTTTTAGAAAAGCCCAACAGCCCAAGTCTATAGACATTTGAAAGAATTAGGTTAGGAATGGGTTGTTTTGCCGAAGAAGACAATATATTTATTACGTGTCCCTTATTTTCTTTTAAATCTGGAATCAATTGTCGTGTCACACGAATATAACTTAATAAATCAAGATAAAAATACTTTTCCCAATCATCATCTGTTAGATCTTCAAACCTGCCACTCTTAGGACCACCTGCATTATTTACCAAAATATCAACTGTACCGATTTTTTTGTGAGTCTCAGTAATTAAATTATTGATATCATCCACTTTTGAAAGATCGCAGACACAGAAATCTATACTATTCTTATAAGGTGTTTCAATTTCAGAAAACTCTTCGACTACTTGCTTTAAACTGTCCTCATTTCTACTTGTTATTAATACGTTTGCACCTTCTTTGAAAAGCCTTTCAGCTGTACCTTTACCTAATCCCTTGCTGGATGCAAGTACAAGAGCAGATTTGCCATTTAGTTCTAAGTCCACTACATCACCCCATAGTTTTTTTAATTACTTGCTCAATTTCCTTTTTATCGTCTAAACCTAGTGTTTTAAAAGGAAGTCTCACTGGTCCAGAATCTAATCCTACTATTTCCATTGCAGCTTTTACCATCGCGGGTTGCCCAAACTTTTTGGCTAAGTCCCAAATTGGTTGCCAATTATAAAATCTCTTTTGTGCGGCAACTAAATCACCAGCTGTAAATTCGTTGTAAAACTTAACAAATTCCTCAATCATAAAATTAGCATTTGTCGACGTAAATCCTGGAAGTCCAATTCCTAAGCCACCGAGCGCAATGCTATCTGAAGCAGGTAATATTGCTATTTCTTTCCCAACAAGTGTATTTACTTCTATTAATTCCCTAATATTTGTTGAACCGTGCTTGACTCCTTTTACATTTTTGATTTTAGCAAGTTTTTCGATAGTCTGCGGCGACAGTGAAATACCAATACTTGCACTATTATAAATAAAAATAGGGATATCCACATTTGAGCTTAAGTATTCAAAAAATCGAATTATATCGTCCTGTCTAACTTCAGAAACATATGGTGCTGTGACCATTACACCATCTACACCTAATTCTTTAGCTTTTTTACTTAGTTTTAATGCTTCTGCAGGATTGCTAGATGCTGTACAACATATTAAAGGTACCCTTTTATTAATAATTTCCTTTGCATTAGAAAATAATTCAACTCGTTCCTCATAATTCATACTAGGATATTCAGCATAGGTACCACCGACAACAATTCCATTTACACCCGCATCAATAAAATGATTCAGATTTCTTTCTAAGGCTTTAAAGTCTAAAGTCTTATCACTTTTTTTCATCGGAGAAATTGCCAAAACATAGACACCCTTAAGTTTAAAAACCAATTTATACCATCTCCTTATTTAAATAATTTTTTAAAATTAAAAGTCCATTTCTTATTTTTTCTTCGGAAATCGAAAAAGATAAGCGAATATGGCTACTATCGCCAAAACTATCACCTGGCATAAGCGCAACATTAGTATTCTGTAAGACAATATTTGCAAAATCAGTTGCATTTTTCATAACTGTTCCCGACAAATTTTTATTTATATATTCTGAAATGTCTATCCAAAAATAAAAGGCCCCCTCTGGTAATATATACTTAAAACCTTTTATTTCTGACAAGATATTGTCAGCCAAAGCCCTTCTCTTTTTAAAATCAGATCTTAAGTGACTCAATTTAAAACTTTTATCAACGGAATCGTCGAATGCAGTAACTGCTGCATACTGAGATATTGAAGATACATTACTAGTTGAGTGAGACTGCAAAATTGTCATGAATGATGCTAACTGTTTGCTAGAGGCGGAATATCCAATTCTCCACCCTGTCATACCATATGTTTTAGAAAAAGCATTAACTACAACAGTCCTATCCTTCATTTTTTCAAATGATGAAATAGAAATAAATTTCTTATTGTTATAGATATATTCGGAATATACTTCATCACTAATTACATATAAGTCGTTTTCAATACAAAACTTCGCAATATCAGCTAATTCGTCATATCCATAAATTGCTCCGGTTGGATTATTTGGACTATTTAAAATTAATACTTTTGATTTATCCGTGACCGCTTTTTTTAAATCTTCGACACTTACTTTAAATCCATTCTTCTCTGAAGTAGTTATTACTATCGGTTTAAAACCCATCAGCTTTGTTTGTGAAATATAAGATACCCAGTATGGACTGGGGATCATTACTTCCTCTCCTTGATTACACATTGAGTACAGTGCATCAAAAACAGCCTGTTTTCCTCCATTTGTAACAACAATTTCACTAGTTTTATAATCAACATTATTTTTTTCATACAAACTATGAGTAATTTCCCTTTTCAGCTCCATTATTCCAGAAGTTGCTGTATAAAAGCTTTTATTACTATCAATAGCTGCTTTTGCACCATTTTTTATATATTCAGGTGTAAAAAAATTTGGCATTCCTAGTGCAAATGAATAAATATTTTCTCCCTTTCTTTTCAAATAATCTACTCGTTCTTCCATATCTGCAGTTTCAGAAGGCCCTACTTTTCTGGTCCAATTTGCAAAACTTTCACTTTTTTTATCCATATCAAGTCTCTGCCTCCTTTCACGAGTTGATATATTGCCTATCTGCATTCAAAATTATATTCTTATACACATTCATCCCGTTAATCAACTCATTCAATTCAATATACTCATTTGGCTGATGCGCCATCTTAAAATTACCTGGTCCATATACAAAAGTTGTAATACCTTCACTCATAAAATGCGACATATCACAGTTACAATCTAATCCTGAAAATTCTACAGATCCATAGACATCTTCAATCGCTTTTTTGGCTGGTACTAATACTAAATTTTTCGTAGATATTTCCGATGGATCACCAGTAGTTTCCAAAAACCTATCAATACTCATTTCACATTTTGGATCAGTTAGCGGTAACGTTTCATTTATTACTTCATTTATTTCTTTAACTGCGGTATCCTTGTCTTCACCAGGTATCAATCTTCTATCTATAACTACCTCGCAATAGTCAGGAACCATCGATTCCTTTATCCCCCCATTAATAATTGTTGGAATTAAAGTTGGTGACCCTGAAAATTTATGTTTTCGAACTGATAAAACATTTTTATTAAACTTATCCAAATTTTCAATAAGCTTTGACATACATATGATGGCATTTACACCCAAACTTGGCGTTGCTGAGTGTGCTGCCAAACCCTTCACTGAAATTATTGGTCTCAAACTTCCTCTGTGTGAAACAGCAATTGTCTTATTTGTCGCTTCACCAACAACGGCAAAATTTGCTTTAATTTTTGGAAGCAATCGAGCTCCTAAACTAGCCCCTTCTTCATCAGCAACAGCAATTAATGTAATATCATTATTTAATTTAATATTGTTCAGTATAATGTACTCAATGGCCATGATCATCGAAGTTAATGGCCCTTTCGCATCCACTGTACCTCGACCATAAGCTCTATTACCTTGTATGGTTAATTTATTGGGATCAAAGTTTCCCCAACCGTTACCTGAAGGTACAACATCCATATGAGTGTTAAGAACTATATTCCCTCCTCTGCCGTTTCCTTTAACACGTGCAATGACATTTGCTCTATTTGAAGCAATATTATTAACTTCGACTTCACAACCTATATCTTTTAATACCTTGAATAGTTTTTTTGAAATAACTAATTCATTTTTTTCTGATGTATATGAGCGTGTTTCGACTAATGTTCGCAATATCCTTATACTTTCACTATCCCAAAATTTATTATCCACAGTATTTCTCCTACAAATCAATAAGCTTTAGTTCACAATCTAATGCAGTTAAAGGTTTACATCCATCTGATGTGACCAAAACTGTGTGACTAAATCCGACTCCATATTCATTTGGAAAACGAATTGCTGGAGGCATATGAAACACCATACCCTCTCTTAAAATACCTGAATCATCTTTTTGTAAGCTCATTATTTGTCCTTCACCCCAATCAGGTGCAAAAGCTATACCAATTGAATAACCTGTTCTTTTTCTAAAATTATTGTATAATCCTGCCTTCTCGATTAATCCACGACAAGCTTCATCTACCTCACCACTTGTTACTCCGGGACGAATTGTATTGATTGCAGCATTCAATGCATTAATACAAACTTCAGTTGCTCTTTTCACATCATCACTAGGATTAGATCCAGTATAAGCCGATCGCATAATGGCTCCATGATACCTATTTCTACAACCCGCAAGTTCCATTAAAATGGTCTCATCTTTTTTGATTTCTTTATGTCCCCAAGCAGCGTGAATATTACCAGATCTATATCCTGATGAAACAAAGGGTTCCATACCTAAATACTCGCCACCGGAACTTACCATTTTTTCAAACATAACTGCAGCAACTTCATCTTCATTAACGCCTACATGAATTGCATTTAGCCCTGCTCCCATTGCTTTATCTGCAACATGACATGCTTCTTTAATGTATTTAATCTCAGTTGGGGATTTGATTAATCGAAGAGATTCAATCATTCCCTGAATATTAACTATACTTGCATGACAGTTTTCTCCAATTTGCTTAAACTGTTTAATTGACAGAAATTTAGAATCCATTTCAATTCCTAATTTTGAATTAGTTTGTAGATATTTTTTTAGACATTTTATTGTAACTGAAATTGGATCTACTGTGTCGTCATATGAAACAATATTATCCTCATTTAACCAACTATATAACATTACATTTGGAATTTCTGCGGCACGTGGGACCAATAATGGATCTCCGTTCACCGGAATCACAAGTCCCTGATACATGTAGTATCCAGGACTTTGGTAACCTGTTAAATAGAAAATGTTCTCAGGTGTATTAACTAACGCAATATCAATATTATGTTCAATTAACTTATCCTTAAAGTTCTGAATGCGTGTCTTAAATTCTGCAGGTTCAAATGCCATCATCTTTTCCATTTTTCAAACTCCTTTATATTTTTTGTTAAATTTTCAGTGTATTTGTTTTTTTCTTGTGCACTCTGAATTAAATTTTTGTCTAATTCTCCAACTATTATTCCCTCTGTTTTCTTTAGACTTTCAACAATAACACTGCCAAATGGGTCAATGAGTTTGCTATGACCAAAAAAGTTTGATTCCCCTTCAATCCCAATATGATTCACTGCTGCAATAAAAATACTATTTTCAAGAGCCCTAGAATTAAAATATATATTCCATTTGTATCTATCAAGTTTTTCAAATGCTGACGGCATCAGTATTGCTTCAACTCCTTGCAATGCAAGGTATCTAGACATTTCAGGAAACCCTGCATCATAGCAAACAAGAATACTTAGTTTCCAACCCATAAATTCAAAAATCAGCGGTTCTCTTCCAGGTTTAAAATAATTTTCCTCATCTTCCCACAAAAAAATTTTTTGTATTCTCCAACTACATTTCCTTTTTTATCAAAAACAATGGCACCGTTATAGATTCTTTCATTCTCGAATATAGGTAGTGGAACAACCATCCCAATCTTGTTTTTAATTGCTACTTCTTTTAGACTTTCAAATTCTGCGTTACTATATTTCTTTATATGATCAAAATATGAATAATCATATCCTGATAAAGAAAGTTCGGGAAAAACAATGATATCAGCACCTTGACTGACAGCATCTTTTGTAAATGCTTCAATTTTTTCAATATTGGTTCTATATTCCCCAAGCACTGAATTAATCTGAGCAAGGGCTACAACTAACGGATCTCTCATGGGTCCAACTCCTTAAAAATCAAATGTAATTTATATTTAAACTATCTAAAAATTCAATTAATCTATTACTAGGATTTTCAATCTCAGAGTTTTTGATAGGATCATCGTCAACTATTAATCCATTTTCCATAAAAATAACACGTGTACCAACCTGTTTTGCAAAATCCATTTCATGAGTCACAATCATAACAGTCATACCAGAATCGGCTAGTTCTTTGATTGTTTTCAAAACTCCAACTGTCATTTCTGGATCTAAAGCCGATGTGGGCTCATCAAATAGCATCATCTTTGGATTCATAGCCATTGCTCTTGCAATAGCTATTCTCTGTTGCTGCCCACCAGAAAGTTGCGCCGGATAGCTATCTTCTTTATCACTCAACCCAACCTTTTTAAGCAGATTTCTCGCTATTTTTTCTGACTGCTTTTTGCTTTTTTTCAAAACAAGCTCAGGTGCTAATGTGATATTTTGTAAAACTGTCAAATGTTTGAATAGGTTGAATGATTGGAATACCATTCCCATATCCTTTCTATGATTATCAGATTTACTGGAATTTTCAGTAACAGGTTTGTTTTGAAAATATATAGTTCCACTAGCTATATTTTCAAAACCTGCAATACAATTTAATAAAGTAGACTTTCCAGATCCCGAAGGTCCAATAATTACGACCCTTTCTCCCTCTTTTACGGAGAATGATATATTATTCAGTATTTTATGCCCAACCTGATATTCTTTGCTTAATTCACAAACTTCTAACATAACATCACCTCTTTTAATATTATCTATTGCAAATAGTTAAACTTTTGTTCGGCTTTTTTCTGAACATAAGTAAATATTGTTGTGAATATCAAATAATAAATTACCGCAGCTGTTAATGCACTCATATATTCAAAATTGGCACTTGCTATTTGTTGTGCTGTAAGTAATAAGTCAGAGTAACCAACAACCGAAGCTAATGCAGATGTTTTTAACATCCCATTAAATTGGTTGGCAGTAGGAGGAACAATCACTTGAAGTGCTTGAGGAAGAGTAATTTTTTTCATAATCTCTGTTTTGCTCAGTCCTAACATCTTAGCGGCTTTTTGTTGCCCTCCATCGACAGAATCAAATCCAGAACGAATAATTTCAGCCATATATGCTGCTTCATTCAACGTAAGTGCAATTAAAGCTGATGTAAAGTTATCAAACTTTATTCCTACCTGAGGTAAAGCAGTATAAACAAAAATTAATTGTACAAGTACTGGAATTCCTCTAAAAAGCCATATATAAAAATTAACAAATTTTACGGTAATCGGCTTTTTTGTCCGTCGTAGTAGTTCTAGAATCAGTCCTAAAATAACTGCTAAGCATTGTGAAATTAGTGTAAGGACAATTGTTCTCACTGCACCCATTAAATATTCAGATGAGAAGAAATTGCTCAAAATTCCCGATATAAATTCCAATAGTATCTTCTCCTATCTATTTATAATAATTTAACTCTTTAGGTAGGTCATATTTTGCCATTAACTTGTTAAATTTACCGCTTTTATTTAATTTTTTAATTGCTTTAGTGATTTTCACTTTCATATCTTTATTGTTTTTATTTACTGCAATTCCAATAGTGGTTTTTTCACCAAATGAAGCTTGAATCTTGTAAGTATTTGGCTCTTTTTTCATCAAATATGCAACACCTGGAGATGAATCTAGGAATGCATCAGCTCTTCCATTTTTAACAGCTACATAAGTATCACTGGCCTTTGGTAATGACAGTTCTTTAATTACTGCTTTCCCAGCTTTTTTCAACTTTATGTTTTCTTGATTTACATATACAGCCTCAATTGCACCTTGGGTTACAGCTACTGTTTTTCCTGAAAGGGCTGCAAGCGACTTGAATTTTTCCTTAGTCGTTTTTTTTGTAACTATATCATTACTAATTTTTAGATATGGAATAAAATCAACTTGTTTCTTTCGAGTAGCATTTTCATACATAGCAGAATTAATAATATCGATACGGTTACCTGTTAACGCGGGAATCAAACCATTAAAATCCATTGACTGAGTCTTTACTTTTAAATTCATCTCCTTTGCGATTTCTTTTGCCATATCAATATCAAATCCCTTATAATTTTTCCCATCCATGTACTCGAACGGCGGAAAAGTTGCAGCAGTTCCATATGTCAAATAACCTGAGTTTACAAGCTTTTTGGGAACTAAAGCTGAAGTGGAAGTTGATTTTGACGAACAACCAACTAAAAATACTATGCTAAGAGCAACAGCTATTGTTAAACAAAATATAGATCTAAAAGATTTAACCATTAAATTCACCCCAACGTATAAGATTTATTATGGATATAATTTCCTAAACCAATGATAGCAAATATAAATGTATAAACAGCGGTTTTACACGAATTGCGTATGCTTGCTGTCTAAATGCATTGTTAGCTAATAAGAAAAGGCATTCACGTTAAAAAAATCACATCTTTTAATTTCTTTTCAATAAAAAGAAAGTAATAATATGAACCATCTCACAGTTATGTGATGGTTTATACTGTCTTTAAACAAAAATTTTGCATATTTTATGTGACAGTTTCAGCATTATAGAAATTCTACAATCATGATTTATAAAAATCTACACGGAACAAATCTCTCGAAATTAAGTAAATAAGTCCACGAATGGAATGAATTATATAAAATAACAAAGATTAAACTAATGAGAGCTGGGTCAAAAGTGAAATTTTAACCTAGCTCTTTTACTTATTCCGTATAAACGTGTTCCACAAGTAAACATTGCTTTTTATTTAATATAAAAAAACCACCTACTTTTGAAACACTGAAGTGCTTCATTTAGCGGTGGTTTCTTTATTCAAACACAGTTTATTAAAAAATATGCTATCTATTTTTTCTTATTATTTTTTCCTACTCTAGACAATTGACTTATTTGATATAGCAGAGATTACTGTTCTATTCGGTTGGTCAAAAGTTATATTTTGAAACAGTTCTTCTATTTATTCCGTATAAACGCATCCCATAAGTCACCTTATTAACTCTATATAAACCATATTTCTTTAAGCTTCAAACAATCTCTTACTCAATTCAATCTTGCCCGTACCTACCTCACTGTTAGCGAAGGTTACACTTCCTTGATGACTCAATGGCTGTAATAATTCTTTGTCCCGCAGGATTCTTTGCAATTCTCTTGATGCTCCTGGGCCGCCATCAATAATGAATTGCTTATCTCCCATTACTTTCCGAATTGCAGGTTTTACAAATGGAAAATGCGTACAACCTAATACCACAGAGTCCGCCGTCTCCTTATAGGGTGATAATAATTCTTCCAGATAATTCATTACTGCAGGAGAATCCAAATCACCCTTCTCCACATATTCTACAAGATCTGGTGCTGGAACTAATACCAGATCTGCGAGGTTTTTATATTGTGCCAATAATTCTTGGAATTTCTGTTCTCTTAGTGTCAATGGTGTTGCCATCACTAAGATCTGTGAATTAGGTTTCCGCAGTACAGCCGGCTTAATGGCAGGTTCAAGTCCAATTATTGAAAGATCTGGATGAGCTTGCCGAATGTCCCTAACAGCGGCACTAGTGGCAGTGTTGCAGGCGATCACAATCGCCTTAACATTCTGTTCAATGAAGTGATCAACAATATCAAAGCTTAATTCCTTAACTTCATCAGTCGTTTTAATTCCATACGGTGCATTATCTGAGTCTCCGAAAAAATGATAGTCCTCTTGTGGCATAAGACGGTACAGGTCACGAAGAACACTAATACCACCTACTCCAGAATCGAAGACACCGATAGGGCAATCTCTCTTTAATTCATACATTAGCCATACTTCCTTTATATCGATATTACAATCATTATACTATTTAAGTTAGAACATAACACTAAACTAAAATCATGATTTGCAATATCTTCTAAAATTATCTATTTCTCAACAATTTTGCTGAATATTTTCTTACAATTATTGTACACAAAAAACCAGAAATATTTCATCCTGGTTTCCTGTTCATTGCCTAGTCTGCGCTAATACTTTCTTGCATAGCTAGTTATTTACTTTGATTCATTTTTATTTCTTTTGCCTAATCCAAATAGTGTACCGATACTTGCTAGAGCAATTAAGATTGCACCTATGACGGACACCTTACTACTTTGTTCATCACCAGTCTGCGGCAAGCTTGCTTTTGCAGCTGTTACCTTAGCTACCGTTTTCTTTGATGAGGCAGGTTTCGTAGTAACATTACTTAATGGGGTTGCTGTCGCTGAATCACCATCATTACTATTAGTTGGTGTGTTACTGTTTGTGCTGCCACCCTTATCATTGCTTGGTGTCGTTGGATTTGCAGGAATTACTGGTTGTTCTGGTGTTACTGGTTTATCTGGTGTTACTGGTTTGTCAGGGATAACGGGTTCAGCATTCTTTGTGTAAATGACCGTCTCAACAACGTCTGCGCTGTTCTGGGTTAATCCGGTAATTTCATCAATTTGTTTCTTATCGGCTGTATACCCATCAATTATAGGCGAGACCTTAGTATCGAATGTTGTGTCGTCATTCACTGCCTTCCAACCGTTATCTTTGATAATTTCACCAGTTACATTGTCAATCACGAACTCATGTTCAAAGGTCACTGAATCAGTCTTGTCTGGTGCTGCTTGAGTCCCATCTTCATACTTATAATGAACTGTTTCGGTAACTGTCTTTGTCAATGAATCTTTATCTGTTCCGTCAGGCCATTTAGGACTATCTGGATCATTAGGATTGATTGGCTCACCAGGTTCTTGCGGATTATCTGGATTGATTGGAGTTGTTCCATGAACAAGGTGTACCTCATAACTCTTTATAACCCCATCTTGATCATAAACCACACCATCACTTGGGTAGTTATCACTAACAAGAACATATCCTTTATTCTCATAATACTTAATTGTGTCTGCTGTTCTATAGTCATCAGTTGAACCAAACGCTCCAGAAAGATCCTTGCTGGTTAAAGTCGTATTAGTTGTATCGTCAATATATTTAACCGTCGCTTTTTCTTCCTTTAACTTATAAACAACTGTGTAATTCAAATCTGAGCTATCATTCGTGACCTGTTGTGCTGCGACCTTCGTCAAATCACTAGCTGGGGCATCATTACTGATCACCTCATAATTGGCAATATTTGGATTTGCTACCTCTGAGAAATCAGCGCTGTCTGCTTTAG
>NZ_BACP01000010.1 GCF_000260415.1 Liquorilactobacillus mali KCTC 3596 = DSM 20444 | reverse complement strand
TTTGTCATAGATTGGCATCAATTGTTTCGATGTCGCACGTGTCAATGGATACAAGCGTGTACCTGAACCACCGGCCAAAATTATTCCCTTCATCATTAAAACACTTCCTAAATTTTTAATTTTACCCTTAAAACACGCTAATAATTTTAAAAAATTATAAATAACGTTTACAGAACCTTTTTAAATACACTATATATCTAGTTAATTACTTTCTTTTTACTACTTAGTAAATAACCCAGTAGAAAAATAAACAACCAATTTAACGTAATAAAGTCCAATATCTCAAAAAAATACATGGCTATAAGTACTCCGAACATTATTACACAAATAAATCTGTAAAAATTGCTTCTTTTTGAGGAATTTAAAAAAGCCAAAATAACTTGGTATGTAACAACAACATTAACAAATAAACCATAATTATAAATGTTAGATAAATATTGATTATCTGTAGTAGAAAAATTATCTGCTACAACATGTAATGTAAGCATAAATTTATTTGCACTATTTTGCCCATGTCCTAGCACAGTCAAAAAAAAGTTTTTTATATTCAAAAAATAGTCCATAAAATATTGAGCAGTGCCAACCCTTTGAAGATAAGAATTATCAGTACCTACATCGGAAAATCTTTCAATCACAGTAGCTGCATACAAGTGTAAAAGTGTAAAAATTACGACTATTGTTAAAAAGCCTAAAACAATAGTCCAAATAACTTGCTTTAGTGAGATAAAAAATGTCCTGAAATTCTTCTTAGTATTAACATAATAAATAAGATAAAAAATGAAAGATGCCAAAAAGCCTAACCAAATAGATCTACTCATAGTCCAAATTATATTTACAAAAAAAAGAGTATTAATCACAATTTTCATGATTTTTTTTTCTCTACTGAACCATGTGATCCAAAAAGCCAATAGAAGAACAATCCCAAAAATTATTGGATGAAGAAAAAAACTTGCTACTCTGTAATTATTTTGTGAAAATTGCCAATAATATCTTGCCAAATTTCCACTCATTAAAGTATAGTTATACGCAAAAATATTGTATTTTATACTGTGTTCATAAATTCCATATATAGCACTAACTAAAACAAAATTTCTTATAAAAAATAAATTGCTCTTTAATTCCTCTTCTTTCCATGAAAATGAGTTACCAGCTAAATAACAAATGAATAAATAAAATAATTGTACACAACTATTAAATCTATCATTGCCCATGATAAGAGTTATCATCAAAATTAATGCAAATAAAAAATACGGTATTAATAATTTTCTATCATTAAACATTCGTTTATCATTCATCGAAAAGCAAAAATAAAATACGAAAAAAAAGATTCCAATTAAGTAGGCAACAGTTCCTTCAAACATTTTAATTCTAAAGATAGTACATAAGAAAAAAAGTATAGCCACAAAACAACTGTCATATTTTTTCTTTATTATTTCCATAACAATCTCCAAATATTTTTTTTACACTCTCAGTAAAACCAGACACCTGATTGTACACTTTCACTCTATACATATCAAAATTTCTAATTTCACTTGTATAATTAAAAAGCATATCCTCAACCTTGGCAGCAATTTTAGTGATATTATATTTTGACAACTCAAACTTATATTCTTCTTTTATAGGAACATCCTCAGAATTCCTAGCACTTCCAGTATTAGAAGTTATTAGATTGCAATAAGCCGTAACAGCCTCTCGAGGTAGCCTTTCTGGTCCCGGAAAATAACCAAAATCAAGATATACTTTACTCTTCATTAACAAGTTCCAAACTTCATTATGATTTAAATTCTCAATTGCAACAAATCGTACTTTATTATTTCTTTTTAAAATTTCCTTTTTTACTTTTTCAAAATATACTAAATTCATTTTTGCCGGATTATAACATACTATATCTTCTTTGAGATCTTTTAGAGTACTCAAACTGTATTCTTCTTTTGATAAATCAATTGGTCCACAGAGGTAACTCGTTTTATCGTCAGAAACTCCCTTTTTTATCAAATACTCTCTAACATATTCACAATTAAACATATGATTAACCTCAATAAGCCTTTTTACAGGATAGTATCTCCCATACTTTCCTCTTCTTAAGAGTCTAACTAAATGTTTCAAAAAAATAGCAAAGAAAAGTAATTTACTAAATTTTTTTGTGGCTATTTTATGTTTAGCCATATTTAACGGATTATTAACTAAATAGTAATCCAATGATAACCACCATATACATTTTTGAATTCTATCGTATCTTAGAAGCCAACCAGTATCGTACTCGGATGTTATTATAAGGTTTGAACTATCATCTTCTACACTCGAACCAATGTCCGCTTTACAATCACTATATAAAATCTTATCTACTTTAATAAGGTTACTATGATTCCCATAAATAATAAACACTTTAAATCCTAACTCAACAAGTTTATTTGCTAATTGATGAAAACTTCTAGGACCACCTGTTTTATAATATGGTGAGACAATATATATCTTTGAATTTGCATTTAAATTGAACACTTATATTTTATTCTCCTTTAATTTTCTTTAAAATAGCGTGGAATACACTATTACGAAGGATTTTCATAATAATTAGATACACACAAATTGAGATAGTCGAACTCAAAATCAAGCTATACAAATAATAAAGGTTAAACAAATTAGTAACATAACAAATAAATCCAACTATGAAACTACCAGTAATTACTTGTAATGTACTTAAACTAACTAATTTTATCGTAATTAATCTTCTAGAATATATAACAGAAAAAAAAGCAACTAAAGTTTCAGCCATAAAAGTCGTAAACGCTGCGCCATTGATACCCCAAATTGGAATCATAAAAAGATTTAGTAATACATTAAAAATTGCACTAGCAATTGTGATAATAAATATTTTTTCTTCTTTATTATATGGTAACAATACTGTTGTAACAAAAAAACTAGCAATTAAAGACGGTACAGTGGCTAAACTTAATATTCTCAAAGCCATAACACCGCTAAGATAGTCAGTACCAGAAATTAGTAGTATTATATTTTTGCTATTGACTATTAATAATGCAGTTAAAGGTATTGCAAAAAAAATTATTGTCTGCAATATATTATCCAACAATATATTATATTTTTTGAACAACTTGTTTCCAATAAGATGTGAAGCACTAGGAAGAATAACCGCAACCACAGCATTGAGAAATTGTTTCATTATTGTATAAATTTTGACCGATACAGTATAAACTCCTACTTCCTTATTAGTACCAAAAACACCTAACAATGTTATATCAGAACTTACGTATATAGAAATTAGCAAGCTACTAGCAAATAGAAAAAGAATTGGTTTCAAATGCTTTCGGAGGTTAATTTTTTTTACAATTTTTAGTGTTACATACTTACTTACGTGTACAAAATTGAAAATGTAACCACCACCACTAGCGACCAACAAAATAACAGCGTACATAATATAATCATTTCTAGACCTTATAAGTAAAAAAATTAAAACTATGGAAATTAGTTGAACCACCACATTTCTTACCGTAATATAATAGTAGTCTTCATATATTCCGTATACCCATTCAACACCTATTGTGGTCACAAAAATTAATAGTGATTGTATAAAAATTAATAAAAAATATATTTTAAGCCCTTGCCACCAGAGAAAGAGCGTAATTAGCAATAAAAAATAAGCGAATATAGTTGAAATTATATTAATTGTAAATATTTCATTTACAAATTTATTTAAACGTCCTTTGTCATCTCTTATTTTTGCTCCTTCACGAATTGCATAATTTGAAATACCCATAGCGGCAATTAAGGAAAAGTAACTAACAAAAGTAGTTGAAAAAGATATTTTACCATAATTATCAGGTTGAATAACCCTTGAAATATAAGGAAAAGATATCACTGAAAAAACAATCGTTGATACTTGTCGAACGACATTTAAGATGGCGTTTCTTCCAACTGATTTTTTCATATTTTTTCTCTTACTATCTTAGCTGGAACACCTGCTACTACACAATTATCGGGAATATCATGAGTAACCACTGAATGCGCTCCTATAGTTACATTTTTCCCTATGGAAACATTTGGTAGAATTATTGCATACTCCCCTATCCAAGTTCTCTCACCAATAATTACCCTACCTTTGGACTCTAAATTTCTACACGTGGGATCAATAAATTGTTCATTCTTTGATCCATCACCATGGCTATGGTCTGTAATAAATACACCACTTCCTATAAGAACACCATTTCCTATAACTATAGAATTTATTGAGCCTATATGACATCTCCCCTGTATCTTTACGTTATTACCAATAATAACTAGTGGACTAAAATGTTGTCCACTAGGCTGATAGTATTCTATCGCTTCCAATCTTGAATTTCCTCCCAAGTAGAAACCCGACCCTACGGTTATAAATTCACTTCCAACTATTTTTGTTGGGTACACAACTTTAGAATCATTTTTTAAATTTAGCACAGATACATAATATTTCTCCTTGAACAACGTTCTACACTTATAAATGTACCCATAGACTGTTGAAAAAAAAGCAGTTACGATTCTCAAAACTTTTGGCCTCCAAATCTAATTACCTGTTTCTAATGTTTCTCTGATTTCTTTATATATACTATTCCATTGCAGATTATCATCATCTAAGTACTCACCAGTCTTCATTAAAATTCCACAATCTGATTGACTACTTAATTCAACTATTTTTTTTGATAATTCTTCAATCGTAACTGTTTTTAAAGAATAAATATTAGTACTAAATTTTCCTAAATCTTTATTTGCAAAATTATTGGTAATTACTTTCAAACCAAAGGAAGCCATCTCTAAAGGTGGGTAACTAGGATGAGGTGAAGCCATTAATGAGATTCCAATTTGAGATTGCAACATCTCATTAGCATATTCTTCAATTGTCAGTTTTCCTAAAGACTTTACTTCTAAACCGGATGGACACTTTATAGTGCCAAAACTTTCACCAACAGACAAAACTTGCCATTCTCTAGCAAGTTTATTCTCTGAATACCATTTATCTAATGCCATTAAAATTAATGAGAAAACATTCCTATTTTTTGAAGGCCTTCCATATATCAATATTTGCTTTTTTCTCTTCAATTCAGTTTCATTAGCACGTAGCAATATCTTTTTTAAATCATTATTCAGTCTGGGACTAAAAAAACATTCCTTATAAAAAGAATATCCCCTTAATTTGAAAAAGTTGTATAAACTCATAGAATTAAAAACAGCAATAGTTTTATTTTTTTATTTGCATATGTACTTTCAGCTAATAAATACCTAGATGACCATGGGAAAAAACCTGCCTCATAATCTTGAATTAAATAAATTAAAGTTGGATTTTTTTAAAATTCAGAGTAAATTCGCTAAATACATTCCTGAACGCATACAAAGTATGCCACATCGTTCCAACAAAAATATCATTTTCAGAAACTGATAATACATCATCGCGCTTACTCAGATCAACAACTACTTTACTAATTTCAGAACTTCCGTTTGCCAAGGTATACTCTTTCAAAACAAGTTTTCCTCTTATTGGCTTATCCATCACAATAATTCGAATATCGCAATTCATAAATTTTGCTAAATTTGAACTAAAAGAGATTGCCGTCTTAATACCCGCAAATATATCTTCCTCATTTACAGAAGTAATTAATAGATTAAGCCTTGTGGACTTTCTTTTATAAAATTTATATTTTACATCTTCAATTTCTTTTATACTATATTCACTGAATTGTTTATTGGCCTTTAAAAGATTTTTAATTTTTTTTAACTTATTTTTAATTTTCATTTTTAATTTCCTCTGTTTTTAACCTTATTAACTCATCAATCGAATTATTCATTAATTTAATTTTATATAATTTCTTTTCTTCTGAATTCTTTTGAGATAGGTTAGTTGCAACATCTTCCACATGAAAAACTTTTATACCAGGTGTATAAACGATTTTATATCCCTTCTTTGAACAAATAAAAAAGAAAATATCCTCTTCAAAATACATAAATGTTTTATTGTAAAATAACAAATCGTTTTCTTTTATAAAATTTCTAGACATAATGTAGCATGATCCATGTAACACAACATTCACTCTTTTATTCTTTTCATACTTATTTGAGGATTTAGCAGGCCTTTTGTCCTGAAACTTATTAAAAAAAAGTTTTTTCAAGGAGCTCCTCATTTTATAAAAAGTATAGTATCTTATGAATTTATCATTTTTCCTTTTTATTTCTTTTAGTTCTTTAATTGTAAACTCTTTTTCGTGCGCTGGATTCTGGTGTTTAAAACTCGTTAACGAAATAATATCAGGTCCAAGTACATCAAAACCACTTTTCAAAAATTCATTCTCTATTTTATCAAGAATTAAATTATCATCAATGAAAATATCATTGTTAATGACAATTGCAAAATCAATTGCGAATTTTTCCTTTAAGAACCTATATCCCAGATTATTCCCAGAAGCAAAACCTAAGTTTTTTTTTGAGCAAATAACAAAAACATTTTTTTCCTTTTCCATTAATCTTCTTAACTTTTCACCACTACCATTTGGCGAAGCATTATCCACGATGACAATTTTTACTTGATTACCATTCAACTTTATATTTAAAACCTTATCTATACATTTTTTAGTTACTTCTAAATCCATATAATGCAATATAACAAATCCAAAAACCATATATTAGTACACCTCAACTATTTAAAATCATTAGAAGCTTAAAAAAAATGTTGTTGAAAAACTGAACTGGATATTTAAAACTGCTTCTTATCTTTTTTCCTTTGTCCCATCTGTATTTAAATATTATTGCATTTTTTAATTCTTTTAATTTTTTTTTTCGAATTTCTCATTTTTTTCTAGATAAGTTAACATTTCAATATTCGATAGATGCATTTTATCATAATCATTAGAGTAATTTCCATTTTTGTTAAGCTTATGTTTATATACTATCGTATCATTGATTTTAAATCTTAAACCGTCATTTTTTATTAATATCCATAAAAACCAATCATCAGATCCATTATTTTTTAGAATGTTATCCTTCCAATAGTTTGGTATAAGCTTCTTGTTTATAATACATTGCCCTGGAGAAGTGATTAAATTTCTTATTTTTAAAAATGAACTTTCCCTTAAAGATAAGGTAGCTATTTTTTCATTTTTAAATATTTTTTTCTCCTCATTTTTATACTCATACATTCCATTTCCTATAACACCAAATTCACCATCACAATCGTCTATTGATTTCACCTGAGTATAAAAATTTGATACCTCTAATTCATCATCTTGGTCCAAAAAAATTATCCAATTGTTTTCAGCATTTCTTACTCCAATAACTCTTGAATAATGAATGCCAAAATTCTTTTTATTTGCAATAACTTTATACTTAAAGTTTGCTTTCTTTAACAGTTCAACATTAACTTTTACATGTGGACTGTCATTCACTAAAATAAGTTCTAAATCAATCTCTTTATTTATCATTAAAAAATTGTCTTTAATATCATTGAAATTTTTAATAATTCCATCAAGATATCTGTTACCTTCGTAAAATGGAACTACTAGTGAAATTGCATAGCTCATTCAATACCTCCCAATCAATCTTATTATTCGCTTAAATTGACATATATTTCACTAAAAGAATTATAAAACTTCACTAATGAAAATTCAGCCTTTTGTTTTTTAAGAGAATTATAACCTAATTTTTTTCTTTGGTTTGTATTATTCAATATTTTTTTAAGTATTTCTTTTAATTTTTGACTATCTCGAGGATTGACTAGAAAGCCATTATAACCCTCTTCTACCATCTCTTTAATTCCCCCATGTCTGTAACCAATGATAGGTTTACCCGAAGCCATAGCTTCTAATACTACTGTAGGTAATGGATCTGGATTGGTACTTGGTAAAACAAAAATATCAAAAAAATTATGAATTGCATTAATATCGTTCCTAAACTCAGAAAAAACTATTCGTTCACTGAATTTTGTTTCATTTATTCTTTTTTTTAGTTTTATTACTCGCCACTCTTCTCCTTCAAATGCACTGCCAATAATAAACAAGTACAAATTTGGAAACCTACCAAGTAAATCAGTTGTTGCATCTAAAAAATCATCTTGCCCCTTCCAAGAATTTACTCTTCCAATCATTCCTACCCTAATCGAATTTCTTGATACTTTAAACTCATCGAACAAATAACCAGTTTTGATATTACTATTAAATTTTGTTGAATCAACACCATTATAAATAACTTGTATTTTATCTTTATTTACTAAATTTGATCCTAATAAATGATTTGAAACAGCCATCGAAACTGCAACACATTTATCAGCATATTTGCCAATAAAAAAACATAAAACCTTAAAAACTAGTCGTGGTTTTACTATAATTTCATGAACGTGCCATAAAAGTTTTGCTTTTAACCTTTTTTTCAGCATAATACCTTCCAAAACGGCCATTGTATTAACGTGTATTATTCCAATCTTTATACCATTCTTTTTTAAATACTCATTTATTAACCTACAAGATTTAAAATACTCTGCTATATATTTGATAATGCCACCAACATTAAAATATTTTCTTCGTAAAATAGGATATGGAATAACAGTAGTTCTAACATTGTTTTCAATAAGCTTTTCTTTTAACACTCCCTCATTTGGAAGAACAACAATTGGATTAAATTTTGTTCTGTCTAAATTGGAGACTAGTTGTAACAATACTTTATCTGCACCGTACATTTCGGCACCAGCATGAAGGTACAATATATTAATCATTCTTTACCTACCATTTCAAAAGATATTTTCATAATCACTTACTATTTTCTCCCAAGAATAATCTTGTTGTATCCTAGTCTTGGAATTTTCTGACAATTTAACCCGCTCGGGAACAGATTGCAAACTAACTTTATCAATAAGTTCTTTAAGCGAATCCTTATTTTTTCCCCAATACAGTGCTCCTCTTTCTCCAACTTCCTTATTAAAACCAACATTAAATAATAAGTTAACATCTGTACTTCCAAGTGCTTCCAAAAGAGACGGATTCGTTCCGCCTACTGAATGACCATGAATATAAGCAAAAGCATTTTCCCTAATATACTTGAGTAACTCTTGGTCATAAACCGTACCCACGAATTTTATTCTCTCATCACTTGTAAAATTAGTTTTCTCTAACAACATATCGTAAAATTTATTTTTCTCAATATTAGTGATAATCACTAAGTCTTTCTTAACATTCGAATTCATAAATTCGCTAATCATTGTTTCAAAATTGTTTTCTGGTACAAATCTTCCAACAATTAAGAAATATTCATTCGGAGTAACCTTCTTTTCTTTAAACCACTCTTTTACTTCTTCATCTTTAGCCGTCAACTCTGATTTGCTTATATCTGCACCATAAGCTATAAACGTAGTTTTGGGGTTATACTGGCTGTAATCATATTTTATATATTTCTCTATAGATTTACTATCACAAATTAGCAAATCTGCATGCTTTACCATTAATTTTTCAGAAAATTTCCAATACTTGCGTACAGGCAACGACCATTTAGCTCTTTTCCATTCATGACCATCTGGATTAACATAAATCTTAAAACCATATGCACCAAATTTTCTTTTATATCTTGCCAAAAATGGCCCAATGCGGCATGCCAATATATATATGATTCCATCTTTTAACTTATTCTTCTTTATAATATTTAGTGACCAATCCAGAGCCTTTAGGTCATATAAAATTGCCTTAGCTCCACCTATATTCGGAACTGTAATCTCCTGACATTCAGCGCCGTTATAATTATAGAGTTTAACATTTTTAGCAAATGTCATACATGCAACATGATATCTTATATTCCTGTTAACTTGACGGCTAACTAAATTATCAACAAATGTCTCAAAGCCTCCGTAATTAGCTGGAATTCCTTTTGAACCTACTATAAAAACGTCTTTCATCTCAATATAACCCACCAAATCTATATAATTGAATAACCACACAATAACACTTAATCATTTCCAAAAATATCTCTTGTATAAACCTTATCTTTAACATTTTCTAATTCAATTTCAATTCGATTAGCAATAATTACACTGGACTTTTCTTTGAAATTATCTAAATCATTATTTACTTTACTGCCAAAGAAGCTGCTTCCACTTTCTAAAGTTGGTTCATAAATGACAATTTCAACACCTTTTGCCTTTAATCTCTTCATTACACCTTGAATACTGCTTTGTCTGAAATTATCACTATTTGACTTCATTGTTAACCGATATATTCCAACAACTATCTTCTGTTTTCTTGATTTATCATAAAATCCAGCATGTTGTAGAACCTGTTCTGCAACAAAGTCCTTTCTAGTAGCATTAGAGTTTACTATTGCTTCAATCAGATTTTGCGGAACATCTTGGTAATTTGCTAATAGTTGTTTTGTATCTTTTGGTAAACAATATCCGCCATATCCAAAAGAAGGGTTGTTGTAATGATTGCCAATTCTTGGATCCAATCCAACCCCTTCGATTATTTGTTTAGTATCTAGTCCCTTAAGTTCAGCATAGGTATCAAGTTCATTGAAGTAACTCACACGCAGAGCAAGATAAGTATTAGCAAATAACTTAACGGCCTCAGCTTCAGTGGATCCCATAAATAATGTTGAGATATCTTCTTTAATTGCACCTTCTTGCAATAATGAAGCAAATTTATGCGCAGCTTTTATCAACTGTTCATCATTGTTATCCAACCCAACAACAATTCTTGAGGGGTATAGGTTGTCATACAAAGCATGACCTTCGCGTAGAAATTCTGGACTAAAAAGAATCTTATTAGATCCCACCTTTTCTCTAATTGATCTAGTGAAGCCCACCGGAATCGTTGACTTAATCACCATGTAAGCTAAAGGATTATATTCCATTACCAACTTAATAACAGCCTCCACCGCTGAAGTATCAAAATGGTTCTTCACATCATCATAGTTAGTAGGCGTTGCTATCACGACTAATTCTGCATTTTCATAAGCTTCCTTAGCATCTAATGTTGCTTTTAAATTCAAATCCTTATTCTTGAAGAACTCTTGAATTTCTTTATCAACAATCGGTGATTTTCTTTCATTAATCATTTTAACTTTTTCAGGAATAATGTCCACTGCTGTCACTTCATGATGTTGTGATAATAATGAAGCAATACTCAAGCCAACGTACCCAGTTCCTGCTACTGCTATCTTCATAAATTTTACCTTCTCTAATATGCTCCATTCGGAACTATCATTATTTTTATTGTTTTTACTATTATTGCTAAATCATATAGTAATCCGCTTTTTTGAATATATTGTAAATCTAATTCGACCATTTCATGGAATCCAACTTCATTCCTAGCGCTTACCTGCCACAACCCTGTACATCCTGGTGTGACCAGTAGGCGCTGCTTGTCGTAATCAGAATACTCCTCAACCTCATTAGGCAACGGGGGACGCGGTCCTACAAGACTCATATCACCTTTTAGAACATTGTATAATTGCGGCAATTCATCAAGACTCGTTCTCCTAAGTAACTTGCCAACCTTAGTAACACGCGGATCATTATGCAGCTTGAACATTGCCCCATCAACTTCATTCAGCTGTTTCAATTCTTCAAGCTTCTTATCAGCGTCCATGCACATAGAACGAAACTTATAGATTGAGAATAGCTTTCCATTTTTTCCCACACGCTGCTGACTATAAATAATCGTTCCGCCTTTTTCCTCATTCTTAATAGCCCCAGCAATTACTAGTAATACTGGAGATAATGCTACCAAACCACAGACACCTAGCACCATATCTATCAATCTTTTGCAGAAATGGTATAGATGACGACTCCTGAGTTTTTCTTGATCGAGTATTCGCTTATTGCTGAAACCATTCCCTCGTGAATCATCAATCACGCCTGTGACTCCCCCTTCAAATAAATTTATTAATAAAAAATCGGTCACGTTTTAATTATACACATTTTTAAGTAAATTAAAATACAAAAAAAGCATATAGACTTCACAAAATCTTCTTTTTTTACATAACAAGCCTAAAAATAGAATAATTTTAATAACATATTATTCATGTATGCGTCATCTTATACTAATGTAATACAATATTTTTTCTTGTCTTTTTTAAAATTCATTATAGATAACTTTATCTTAATACTTAGATAATTCCTCTACTTTTCCTCCTAATGTCCTTCATAGTATCCTCAATTAATTGTTCAGAAACATCTTTACCCATAATGCCTTTGAGTGCCATCTCAGTAACATAGTATATTCCCCCATCTAGTTCGCTCTTTAGCGAACTATGATCAGTATCCTGATCTGAACATGGTATACAAATATTATAAACAGATGATTGCTTAATATCATGAAATGCTTCATTGAGTTCAGCTACTAGCTTGCTCTGTCGCAACATAATATTTCCCGCTATCCGCAACTGTCTCCTAACTATTGTCTTATTAACTTTGAAGTCCATCTCTAGTGGAGCACCTAAGAATTTTTTGAATAACACCCTCATATTCCTTTTATTTTCTGTGAACATAATTCCAGCAACATTATTCATCAACAACCAGTCAGTCGAATGCTGCGTGGCTCCGGCAAGCGGAATTATGACTTGCTTACCATAGACATATGGTAACCCTCCCTGATTTTGTGCCATCACCCTTGTTCCCAGGAAGCCAATTGCCTGCTTGGCAACAAATTGATTAATTAACTTCTTAGTCTCCTTGTTAGTTCTGATAATTCCCCTGTATTTGTCAACTAAGATTGATTTACAGCCTAGTTTCTTATAATCAAGACAATTAAAAATAAATAACGTACTTTGCGGATTAATCGTTGCATTCATATCCAACTCTGAATTGAAAATAATTTCATCAAGATCTAATCCATGAAATAAAATCTTTTCATGATGCATTTGCTCCCCCCTCTACCCTATATACATTTTTGCAACCCCTTTTATATCTTGTTTACATTATAAAGTTTTTCCTAATAAATTACTATATTAATTTTGAACTATCTTTTTAATACTTTCCTCTAGGTTTCTCTAAACGTTGTTTTTGTGTACTCTGAAAATGATTTAAGGCCTTGAATCAATTCAAACTAATTGGAGTGATTCGAAAATGAATAATAAGATATCTACTTTTGCATTTAAACACCTATTAAAAGATGATAATACCAGGTTAATTCATGGAGTATTGAAAAACCTTGGTATCTCACCATCAAGGAGCGACTATCAAGACTTGTATCAGGAAGGCTGTCTACTATATGTAGAAGCATATGAGGATTTCTTTGCAACACATTCACCTGAAGACCTCGAGCTGTTTGGTCCCTATGCCTTCAGGCGAATCAAGTGGCGTCTGTTAGATCGTGTCCGCAAGGAGACAAATCATCAGGAGCACTGCAAGCCTTTAATTGCGGTTCATTCTGATGAAGCTGATGAAGATACCAGCTATCCTGATCCATTAGCCAGTAATTTCGAAGGAGAGATTCTTTCCAGCGCGTTCTTCCAAGAACTTTGGGACAAATGCACACTGCAAGAGCAAGCGTATCTTGCGAACCGTGTGGCCGGTATCAGTATCACTAAGATGTCAAAAATGGTAGGTGTGTCTAGACAGGCAATCTACAAATGGCGCGACGGAGTTATTAGGAAAGCTAAAAAGATTCTTGAGAGATGAGTTTAGTTAAATCAAAACTCCGCAACTCTTATTGTGTCTATGTAATTTAGGTTAAAGTATTCA
>NZ_BACP01000011.1 GCF_000260415.1 Liquorilactobacillus mali KCTC 3596 = DSM 20444 | reverse complement strand
ATACTTTGCTATGTAATTGCTTAGACAGAATATTTTGACTTATGGAACAAGAACGTATTATCCGAAATAATATAGAGAAGCCGGGTCAAAAGTTAACTTTTGACCCGGCCTCCCAAAAATCTCTTAACTTTTATACTTCTATATACACTGTGTGCTCATTTGCTGGTCGTAGACGTCTTATTTGCATAATATTCGTCTTCAATTTTTTTATATGCCCCAGACTCAACCTTATCAACAGCAGTTGCAATTAATTCTAAACTACCGGCGTAGTCATAACTCTGATTGAAAAGATGATATGCTTTGTCTGAAGATTGTGCAATTTCTGGATAACGTAAACGGTATCGATTAGCATACTGTAATAAGCGTTCTGTCAAAGATGCGCTATCAATTATATCGTTTGTTTTTTCGTTAAGTACATCCAAATCAGATTGAGTATCGATCAAAAGCTTGGTTATTTCATCCATATCAATCTTAACTTGATCCAACTTGTCAGCTAAGTCATCAATTTCAGCATTTACAGCATAAAAGTAATCCAAATATTCCTTAGACAATCCAGGCAAATTCAATTTTTCGAGGTCACGCTTCATACTGTGGATGTCAAAATCAAATTGTCGAACCGCTTCATGAGCTTCTTGTTCATCATTCCATAAAGTCTGCACACTATCACCGATTTTAGCCTGCTTTTCTTCAATAGCTTCAAGTTTTTCAATCTGTTTTGCTTGTTTTTCCTTGGTAGCAGAATATACAACTCTTTCTTTATCTTTGATTTTCTCCTGGTAGTCTGCAAGTTCTTGTTCAATTACCTTTAAATCCTCGTCAAGCTGCTTTGCATTTTCCATTTCATTATGATTAAAAGTATAATTCTGATTCAAGCGATCAAGTTCTATCAATAATTCACGCTGATTTTTTCGAGCATGAGCAACGAATTTTTCAAAAGTCCCCATCTTACCTTCAACTTCGCTTCTCGCTTTTATTTCTGACTCAAGTTCATCGTATGACTCATTAATTTCCTGATCAATTTTCTGATCCGTTTCTTTTGCATGATCCAATTCCAACTCACTCAAATTAACGATGTTTGTCGCAATTAATGTCTGAATCTCGGAGATTTTCCTGTCAAAATCCGTTGTGAAACCATATTCGGAGGCAGACATCTTGTCATATGCTTCTTTTATTTCAGTTATTTGCTCTGGATAAACATTCTTCACACTACGGTACAATGGAGGAATAACCTTTATTGCATTCTCTAACAAAGCTGTTTCTTTTTTCAATACTTTCAATATCTCAGTTGACTTCACATAGTCACCCAAATTAGTTGTCTGACTATAACTGTCGAAAGTTTTCTCAATTCCAGCCAAATTTTCTTCGAGCTTATCAATACTGGGACCAAATGAAAAGTTTTTTGCAAGAAGCGTCTTACGAAGATTTTGATACTTTTGTTCTAGTTCTTTTGTCCTCTTTTGATGCTCCAAATTACTTTTTTTGAAAGTCTGCAGATTTTGTTTTGTTTCTTTTTCCAGCTTACCGGCATTCTCAAGCTTAGTATCAAGTAAGTTCAATTCCCTTCTAACTTCAAAAAAACGGTAGTGGCTGTTTGCTTCCACTAATTCTGCCAGATGTTCAGATATCTGAGGCAATTTGTGATTGATCATATATAAATAATTTTGTTTTGTCTCTTCAAATTGAGTAAGTGACTCCCCAGATAATCTAATTTTCTCCGTGCTAAGAATCTCCTCATGTACTGAAGACCCAACAAGATTATTAACTTGTTCCTTTTTCATTGCAATTTCGGAACTATTTTTCCGTTGCAAATAAAAAAAAGAAAAGTAAGCCACCACAGCGACTATTACAATTGCACTCAAAACTAACGTCATCAAGTCCTCACTCCTATGTATATCCACTTTTTGTTTTCCCACAGTAAGAACTAATATCTTACTATTATTTAAAATAAAAAAATTAAAACTTGCTTAATGGTTCATTTCAATCTAAAATCTACTTAATTATATCATAGTAAGTAATGACATTACACTAGATTAGTACACTTGAATGGGAGTTTTGAGATGAAAAATACGCTTTTAGGTCAACAATTAGATTCATTGCTGACAAATGAATCTAATTTTATTGCAAATTTAGCAAATGCATCTGCCTTAATTTTTGAAAGTTTTCCCAACATTAACTGGGCTGGTTTTTATCTTTATGAACATCAGAATAATGAACTGATTCTTGGGCCTTTCCAAGGAAAAGTTGCATGCATGCACATTGCAATCGGCAAAGGTGTCTGTGGTATGGCCTTTAAGGAAGGAAGAGACATAGTAGTTGACAATGTCTTAGAATTTCCGGGACATATTGCCTGTGACGCCGCAAGCCGTTCAGAAATCGTTGTTCCACTGATCAAAAATGGTAAAAAACTTGGAGTGCTTGATATTGATTCCCCCAGTGAGAATCGCTTTACAAAAGATGATCGTCTTACCTTGAACTCTCTAGTTGAAATATTACTTGATCACTGCGACTAGCTTGACTAATAATAGATTTTTAGCTATACTGTTCCCTGTGTAAAATATGCAGCAGTCTGCGGTAAGCTCGTCAACAGTTCGTTGCCCTATTCGGTTCAGTTAGTACCTCTTCGGCTGCAAGGGTGAACGCTGCAAAACAAACTGCACGAATACTAAGCAGACAAGCCTATTTTACTCCAAAAAAAATTATTGGAGGAACTTTTTTTATGTCTCGTTATACAGGTCCAAGTTGGAAAGTATCACGTCGTTTGGGTATTTCATTGACTGGTACAGGTAAAGAATTAGCACGTCGTCCATACGCTCCAGGACAACACGGTCAAAACAACCGTCGTAAATTATCTGAATATGGTTTGCAATTACGCGAAAAACAAAAGCTTCGTATGATCTATGGCCTTTCAGAACGTCAATTCTCAAACCTCTTCAAACGCGCTGGCAAGATTCGTCAAGGTCGTCATGGTGACAACTTCATGATCTTGTTGGAACAACGTCTGGATAATATCGTTTACCGTTTAGGTTTAGCTACAACTCGTCGTCAATCACGTCAGTTGGTAAACCATGGTCACATCACAGTCAATGGCAAACGCGTTGATATTCCTTCATACGAAGTTTCTGTAGGCGATGTAATTTCATTACGTGAAAAGTCAAAGAACTTACAAGTTGTTAAGGATGCCCTTGAAGCAATTGTTGGCCGTCCACAATTTGTAACTTTTGACGAAAACAAGCTTGAAGGTTCATTAGTTCGTTTACCAGAACGTGAAGAACTTGAAGCTGAAGTTGATGAAGCTCTTATCGTTGAATACTACAACAAACTTTAATAACCGACTTTTTGTCAGTTTGGTCAGATTCTTTTATGAATCTGGCTTTTTTTGTTTAATCACAGTCAACAATCTTTAATATAATGCTATACTTTACCTACATGAAAGGAGTTAGATTATGCTAAAACCTCTAGCCTATCGTATGCGCCCAAAAAATATTGACGAAGTTGTCGGGCAGCAGCACTTAGTTGGAGCTGGTAAAATTATCAGGCGTATGGTCGATGCAAGATTGTTATCCTCGATGATTCTTTATGGCCCTCCTGGAACTGGAAAAACAAGCATTGCCAGTGCTATTGCAGGTTCAACAAAATATGCATTTAGGATGCTCAACGCAGCGACTGATTCCAAAAAAGAATTAGAGGTTGTTGCTGAGGAAGCCAAAATGAGTGGTACAGTCATTCTCTTACTTGATGAAATCCATCGTTTGACTAAACCTAAACAGGACTTTCTGTTGCCTCATCTTGAAAGCGGCCGAATAATCTTAATCGGTGCTACAACTGAGAATCCATATATAGCAATTAATCCGGCCATTAGAAGCCGTACACAAATCTTTGAAGTCAAACCTTTGACTGAAGATGATATCAAAAAAGCTATTAAACGAGCTTTATCTGATAAAGTTAATGGTTTAGGTATGATGAATGTCGATGTGGCACCAGAAGCTATGAATCATCTTTGTCGCGCTACAAATGGTGATCTACGTAGTGCATTAAATGCACTTGAATTAGCCGTCAAGTCGACTCCCCCAGAAAATGAAAGCAAAAAAATCAATATTTCTTTGCCTATTATTGAGGAATGTCTGCAACACAAAGCACTCGTTCAAGACAAAGACGGTGATGCTCATTATAATGTAATCTCGGCCTTTCAAAAGTCTATTCGCGGTTCTGACGCGGATGCTGCACTGCATTATCTTGCACGTTTGCTTGCTTCCGGCGATTTGATCAGTGTTAATCGTCGACTCCTGACCATCGCTTACGAAGATATCGGCTTAGCAAACCCTTCAGCGGCTGCAAGAACTGTCGCGGCCGTAACTGCGGCCGAAAAGATTGGTTTGCCCGAAGCCAGAATTCCCCTATCAGTTGCCGTGATCGATCTATGTCTGTCACCTAAGTCCAATTCAGCAATAAAAGCTATCGATGATGCACTTGCAGATATTGATCATGGTGGTTATGGCGACGTTCCTGCTCATTTAAAGGATGCACATTACCAAGGTGCTAAAACACTTGGTCACGGAGTTGATTATCAGTATCCGCATGACTACCCGCACGATTGGGTCCCCCAACAATATTTACCTGACCCAATCAAGAATAAGAGTTATTATCAACCAAAAGATAATGGTCGCTATGAAGCCGCTTTAAAAGACCAGTATGCACGCTTAAAAAAGATGCAAAAAGGCCAAAAGTAACCGTTAACATTTGAAAAGAAGCAACTTGTATGATAACATATAAGCATAATCTGAAATGTACGCGTTGTCTCACAATGTAAGGTTGACCGAACACTTATATACCTTGGCTTTTGAAATATTTTGTGGATAACATGCCCATATTGTTTGGGAAGTTAGAAGTTAAATTATCAGAAACCACCTGCTTGTTTGCGGGTTCAACTACAGAGACGATTAACGGCATTAGACGGATTCCAAAGTTTATTCTTTGGACAGAGGGGGCTATGCTGAAACATTTGTTTTGGCGTGGCCTCTTCGTTTTGCATATCCTAATTTCTTTGATCTTCAAGAGATTACAACATATACTATATTTTTGTGAGGAATTGTGATGATAAGTACAATCATAAGCTTTTTCATATTTTTACTTGGAATACTGCTACTTTTTATTGGTTTATATCTACTAAAACACAAGAACGAACCTTTCATGCTCTTTCATCCTGAAAAGCATAAGGATCTAAGAATCATTATCCAAATTACTGGGACACTTCTACTAATTTTGGCATTTTTGACCTTTGTGAGTTTAATACTTAACAACCAAATATTCCTATCTGTTATTCTGATTCTTGATGTAGCAATCATTCCAATCTTACCAATTCTAATGCTTAGTTACATTGAGAAATAGTTCACTATAATCTACCATTTTGCTTTAGATTTCTAGCAAATTGCGGTAAAATGGAATTGAAAGATGAAAGGGTGATTTGTATGTTACAACAATATAAAAATATTCTAGTACCTGTCGATGGTTCCAAGGAAGCTGAATTGGCTTTCAAGAAAGCCGTTGCTGTTGCTAAGAGAAATGGCAAAGAAGCACACTTAGAGTTACTTCATGTTGTTGATACACGTGCCTTCCAAAATATTTCAAGTTACGACACTAGCATGGTGGACGAAGTTGTCGCGACCGCTAAGAAAAAGATTGAAAATTATATTAGTGAAGCTAAAGCCGACGGTGTTGAAAATGTATCTTATTCCATCGAATATGGTGCACCAAAAACAATTATTGCTAAAGACAAACCTACTGAACTGAAAACCGATTTAATTATGATCGGTGCGACTGGGTTGAATGCTGTTGAACGCTTGCTCCTAGGATCAGTTACAGAATACGTCACAAGAACTGCAAGCTGTGATGTTCTTGTTGTTAGAACTGATTTAGATAATAAGAAATCTGAATAATAACAAGGTCAGATAGATTAGATAGTTTGAAAGTTAACTAGCTTGTTCAAACAAATTTAATAGTATTTGCTAGTCATGTGCTATAGGCGTATAAAATTCAAGTTTAGACGGTAAATTTTGATTTATTAAGTGTGTTTATATGTAACAAAAAAGAAGAGGTTGGTTAAAAGTTAAATTTTGACCTGACTCCTCTTTTTTTACCTTGTTCCACATAAATAAATATTGTTCAATCACCCAGCGGATACTATCTACTCAGAACTTGTTTTATGGTTAGCATTCTTCCCTATTTTTGTTCCATAAAATTATTTTCTACTTACATTCATTGTCCATTGTCTTTTTTTATCTCGCAATTTATCAAGTGATCGTCGACCATTCCAATCGCTTGCATAAATGAATAAATAATTGTTGGGCCAATGAATGCAAACCCTCTTTTTTTCATGTCTTTTGCAATTTTTTGCGAAAGTGCCGTTTGTGCTGGCACCTGCTCGCCAAACTCCCAATGATTGACAATTTGCTTATCTCCGACAAAACTCCATAAGTATTGCCCAAAATCAAAACCTTCTTCTTTTAACCTAAGCAAAGTTTGTGCATTTTTAATAATGGCTCGAATCTTTCGCTGATTACGAATAATTTCTTTGTTAGCCATTAACTGCTGAATATCTTCTTCTGTCATTTCTGCAACTTTTTGTATCTTAAAATTATGAAAAGCAGCTTTAAACCCATCTCTTTTCTTCAAAATCACTTCCCACTTCAAACCTGCTTGCATTATTTCCAGCGAAAGCATCTCAAAAAGAATCTCTTCATCTTTTTTTGGAACTCCCCACTCCTCATCATGATACGCTATCAACAATTCATTTCCAGTTGCCCATGAACACCTCATCAAATTCCTCCCTCATTATGTAGAAAATACGCAAAAAAATGATTATCTCTTTTATAATAACAAAAAGAGGCATGCCCCACTGACACACCCTCTTCATTAATCACATATGGTTGGTACTCCATAAGTCAAAATTTTGTGTTTACTCATAAAATACTTATAGTACAGTAATAATACACTCTCATAAATTTGCATTGCTGCTCGATTTATATTTATTTATATTATACTTCGATTAGTATTATCTATTTTTTCTCTGGCAATTTCTCTTCTCCAAGATCGACAAAATCATAGTGAAGTTTTGCATTATCATTAAATTCTTCGATTGCTAACTCAATTAACTGATCAATCAAATCACTGTAATTGATTCCCGACACAGCCCATAACTGTGGATACAATGAAATATTTGTAAATCCAGGCAATGTGTTAACTTCGCCAAAATATGGTACATCATTACTGTCAACTAAGAAATCCATTCTTGCTAAACCACGATTACCCAGTACACGGAAAGCATCCAATGACATTTGCTTGATTTCTGCAGTTAATTTCTCTGGTAATTCAACTGGCATCTGGAATTCAACACCTGAAGCATCGACAAACTTATTGTTATAGTCATAAAAGACGTCATCTTCTGGTATCTTGATTGCACCAAGCTTTGATGCCTTAGCATTGCGATTACCTAGCACTGAACATTCAACTTCACGCGGATGATCAACCGCCTCTTCAACAAGCAGTTTAAAGTCATAGTGGAATCCTTCTTTGACAGCCTTGTCGAATTCAGCCTTGTTCTCAACCTTATAGATACCGACTGAAGAACCCTGACGAGCTGGCTTAACAAACATTGTTGTTCCAAGCTTCTCACTGCATTTTTCATAAGTATATTCTGCTTGATTTTCTGGAGTAACCACAATATACTTCGTGTTGCGGATACCGTGGAACGTCAATAATTGCTTTGTTAGATCCTTATCAAAAGACACACCCGAAGATGCAACACCACTGCCAATCCATGGTTTGTTCAACAATCTAAACAAACCTTGAACTGTGCCATCTTCACCCATATTGCCATGAATGACCGGGTAGAAAACATCAATATCTTTTACCTCAGAAATATTTTGAATGTTTGCAAGCGGATTAGAAAAATCGACATTTGCAGTTGCTTCAGCAACAACTTTGTCTTCGTCCTCCCCATTAAAAATTCTCATTGAATCTTTGTTTCCCAAAAGGTAGCCATTCTTTGTAAACATAAATACAGATACATCATACTTATCTTTATCCATTCCATCGTAAATGTTGTGCGCAGAACGTTTTGAAACAGCATGTTCTGATGAGTTACCTCCAAAAAACAATGCAACGTGTAATTTCTTTTTTTCCATGAAAATTCCCATTCCTATCAATTATCTTATTATACGGTTTTTCTATCATACGGTGATGTAAAACTATTGATATTGAAAATGCTTTAATATCTTATAAAATATTACCATGATTAGTTCATTTTGTCAGTCAAAATACATCAATTTATTATTTGGACCTGTATTTTTATAAAATGTTCTAAATAAAAAAAAGCTGTCGAACTTTCCTGAACAGATAAATAAAATATTTTTATTACAGCATAATTAATTTACCAAATGGTTCCTTCTGTGTATGGAACTCTAGTTACCTATTCTTTACATAGTCTTTCTTTTAAAAAAAGTAAAAAATTGTTAATATTGAGTTAGAAACTTAAATTTGAGGTGAATATTGTGGTAAAGAAACTATACGGTATCATTTATATGACTCCTAGACAACTTAAACTCTCTATCGTTGATTTGAACGATTTCTCAATCGTAGAAGATGTTACGTCCAATTTTTACAGTAACCACACATATGAATATCAACACAACGTCCAAGCTATTACGATGGCACTTAATGGTTTCTTACTCATTCTAAAGGAATATAGTGTCAAAAATTATCGTTTTTGGGGTAACCAGCAATCTTTAGATGATATTAGTGCCCGCTACTTAGGTGAGCAAATCTATGTTCGTACAACATTAAAAGTGCACTGGCTGAACACAAGCCAACTAACCTATTATAAAGCTGCCGCAATTATCACTCACCTAGATAATTTTAAAAAAATCAGTTCATCCCTGACATTCTTACTGAGTCTTGGTTCTGAACGCGTCTCCTTGTCTCAATTCAGTAACCACAAGTTTACCTCTACTTGGAATATCGATTTAGGCTCAGCGCAGCTTTACGATGTTAATGTGGCATTAAAGCCTAATATGAACAACCCAATCGCAGTGCTCGATGATTATATTGGGAGCAAGCTTGAACATCTTAAGCATGTTTTCGCAAATCAAACAATGCCATCTAACTTGATTTTACAAGACGCATTAATAATTAATAAGAAATTCATCCCATATGATCAGACTTCCTATACAATGCCGCTTGAAGAATTTAACAATCTCTATCGGAAAGTCACTGATGCTTCTGACCAATTCTTGATGGATTATTTTGAAGTTGATGAAAATGTGATAACAAGTGTCACCTCATATTTTTTATTGTTGCACAAGATCGTGAAATTAACTAAACCACGTAATATTATTTTGACGGATATCACGGTTTCCGACGGTTTGGCAATCGAACGTGCTCAACGTATCGGATTAAGAAAACAAAACTTCGATGAATTAATCTTGACCACAGCTGAAAACATGGCTACCCGTTATCTTACAAGCAAATCACATAGAAAAAACGTCACTTTGATTGCTATGCATCTATTCGATCAATTAAAGAAGCTGCATCATCTTGGTCAGAGAGAACGGCTGTTGCTGCAAGTATCCTGTATTCTCGCTGATATTGGTAACTATATCAATCAACAGGGTCACTATAATCATTCTGCCTACATCTTGCAGTCTACAAAGGTCCTAGGTCTGTCAGATACTGAAAATTTGATTATTGCTGAAATAGCACGTTATCATAGTAGTGAATCACCATCTTCAAGTGATACTCATTTTAAGAATCTCGATCCAGATGTCCAAATGAAAGTAGCCAAGTTATCTTCTTTCTTACGTATTGCTGACGCTTTAGATGACTCACGAGAAGAAAAGATTCGCAAAATATCAGTATCATTGCGCGAAACAGAATTAATTATTTTTGCATACTCAAATCAAAATATTGCCTTAGAACAGTGGTCTTTTAGTAATAAGGCAGAACTTTTTGAAAAAGTATTTGGTTTGAAGGCAATTTTAAAACAACGGAGGCAATCACAATGAGTAAATTTGATAAGCAAAGTTATTACAAAAATCGCGAATTAAGTTGGTTGGAATTCAACGAGCGTGTTCTTGAGGAAGCACGCGATTCTGAGAACCCACTACTTGAACGCGCAAATTTTCTTGGGATTACACAAAGTAATGTCGATGAATTCTTCATGGTTAGAGTTGCTTCCCTAAACAAAATGTATTCTGTAAACATTAAAACTACCGACGCTTCAGGAATGACCCCTAAAGAACAAATCGACAAAATTAATGAAAAAGAACAAGAGATGGTTACACGACGCTATACAACATACAACCGCTCGCTGATTCCGCAGCTGGAAAAAAGCAATATCAAGATAATTGCCCCATCAGAGACTACTGAAGAACAATATAAATTCATTCAGCGCTACTTTAATGATGAATTATATCCTGTTTTGACACCTTTAGCTGATGATTCGTCTCGTCCCTTCCCTTTCATCAGTAATAATTCATTGAATATTGCAGTACGTCTCCATGAAACTGATAACAAGAAAAACCGGCGCTTTGCAACCGTTAGGATTCCCGACGTCTTCGCAAGAATTATCAGATTACCGCATGAAGATAATACTTTCATGCTGCTTGAAGATATTATCAAGGAATTCATTGGCAGTCTCTTCATTGGGTACAAGGTCAGCGATGCTTCTACGTACCGCGTGATTCGTGATATGGACTTGGATGTTGCTGAAGAAGATACTTCTGACTTGCTGCGAGAAGTTCAACGGCAATTGAAAAAACGTGAACATGGCGGAGTGATGCGCTTAGAAATCGAAAATTCGATGCATAACCGTTTAAAAACAAGATTGATTGAAACATTAGACGTCGATAAAAAAGCAGTCTATGAAGTTAATGGACCAGTTGATCTAACCTTCTTAAAGAAATTACCTAACTTGGTAGAGGGGCATCCTGAGTTAAGATACTCAAAATTCAGATCATTTGTCGAACCATCCCTATCAAATAACAAAAATTTCTTCACAGCTATCAGAAAAAAAGATTTGTTCATGCACCATCCGTATGATTCCTTCGACTCAGTCGTGAACTTCATTGGTCAGGCTGCAACCGATCCAAATGTATTAGCAATCAAAATGACTCTTTATCGTGTTTCCGGCAAGTCACCGATTATTAATTATCTTGGACTTGCAGCACAGCATGGCAAACAAGTTACGGTACTCGTTGAGGTGAAGGCCAGATTTGATGAGGAAAATAATGTTCGCTGGGCTAAACAACTTGAAAAGATGGGCTGCCATGTTATTTATGGCCTTGTTGGATTAAAGACACACTGTAAGATTGCCTTAGTTATTCGTCATGATGATGATGGAATTCGGAGGTACATTCACCTTGGAACTGGTAATTATAACGATGTGACTGCTAACTTCTATACAGATATGGGGATTATCACTGCTAATAATGATATTGGAACTGATGCCTCTAATTTATTCAACATGCTCTCAGGTTATTCAGAACCACCGTATTTCCATAAATTGCATATTTCTCCCAAACGTATTCGAACATTCATTGATAAAAAGATTGACGATGAAATCTTGGCTGCAAAATCAGGTCACAAGGCTGTCATTAAGATGAAGATGAATTCTTTGTCCGATCAAAAAATTATTGAACACTTGTACAAGGCTTCTGAGGCTGGTGTTAAAATTCAACTGATTGTCCGTGGAATATGCTGCCTAAAAACAGAAATTCCAGGAGTCAGTGATAACATAGAAGTACACTCAATTGTTGGACGTTTTCTTGAGCACAGTCGTATCTATTACTTCTATAATGAAGGAAATGAAGATGTCTATCTTTCTAGTGCCGATATGATGACAAGAAATCTTAATCGCAGGGTCGAATTGTTGTTTCCTGCTCTTGATGACAATATCAGGCACAAAATCATTTCAATTTTTGGGACAATGTGGGATGATAATGTAAAGACGCGTATGTTGCATGGAGATATTTTCACACATATAGACCGTCGCGGCCACACACGTCTGAACGCACAAGAACACTTTATAAAAGAGGCAGAACGAAAAAATCAATTACTACTGGACCAGCAACGCGCAGAAAAAAGAAATACCTCAACTTTTATTCCAATGACCCATCATGACGGTTCTGCACGTCTCCCTGGTAGTGACAAGGAGGAGTAAAGAAATGATTAATTTTGCGGTGATTGACCTTGGATCTAATTCAGTCAGAATGACTATAACTCAGATCAAAGATGATGGTACAACCGAGGTTACTCACCAATTAAAAGAAATGGTTCGACTTTCAGAAAACATGGGTGCAGAAAAAGTTCTCCAAGAAGAACCCATTAAGCGGACACTGGAAGCACTTGTAAAATTTGAAAAAGTTTACGAAAAGCTTCCTCATCTTCATATTGAGGCGTTAGCAACTGCGGCTGTTCGGGCCGCTACCAATCAAGCCGAATTCTTACAACTTGTAAAAGAAAAGGTCGGTATCGATTTTGAAGTAATCACAGGCGAACGCGAAGCCTACTTAGATTTCTTGGGTGTAACCCGAACTTTAGATGTCGGTGAAGAGTGTCTAATTATGGATACGGGTGGTGCAAGTACAGAACTGATTCTGGTAAAGCAAAATCAAGTTGCTCATTTGATAAGTCTCCCATTCGGATCTGTAACTATTTCCCAAGCTTTCAACCTCGATAACAAGATTAAGGCTTCTGAATTATTCCTTGCGATGACCGATGTGGAAAAAGCTTTGACAGGCGTTGATTGGCTAGTAGAGGCTCATAGAACCAAGCTTGTGGTTCTTGGGGGAAGTAATCGTACCTTAGCAAAGATTGCACGCCGTAAAATTGATGCCGAAAATCCCCCAGATGTTCATGGATTTATATTAAGCAGTGATGCCGCTTTTGATATTTTTGCTGAATTGGTAGACTTGGATAAGAGCGAAAGGGAAAAGATTCCTGGACTAGCTAAGGCACGTGCTGATGTTATCGTAGGTGGGCTTACACCAATTTCTCTAATCATGCGAACACTACATATTCCACAAATACTATTTTCGAATCATGGATTGCGTGAAGGTGCATTGTTTGATTTTATGGACAAGAAAAAGAAATGATATTTAGTACCTTTAGAATCAGATAAACATTCAAATGAGTACACTTTATAAATTAAAGTTAGCAAATTCAGAGTTGGGTACTACTTACTCTATATAATTTATAGTTCGACTTATGAAACAAATTTATACTAAGTAAAAAGAAGTTATGTCAAAATTTTGACCTAGCTTCTTTTTTGTACCCATCTAAAAATTTTATTTTGCAAACTCGTGCTAAGAATCAGCACTGTTCTTGCCATACAAGCTCAGAAATCTTTCTTCAATCTGATTCAATGGCAAGCTCAACTCGACAACCCCGAATTTCAAGAAGATATGCCAAGCATGTTGAAATGAGTTGGGTTGATGTTCAAAATAACTCTGATTGAGCAGCTTTTGTAAAATCAGATAAATTTTTGCAAAAGATTGTGTTTTCCATTTGCCTTCAAGTTCATGCAGCTGCTCATCAGACACTAATAGCAAATATGTCCATTTTTTGTGATTAGCTACCTGAAAAAAGGAAACCAGTGCTTCACAATACAAATCCAAGATTGCCTCAGAATCCTCTTCAATATTATCAGTAACGACTGATCTTTTAAAAAGATTTCCTATGCAATAGTTCAGTTCAAAATAGGCATTCATCAGCTTATTAGCGGGAATCCTTTGTTCTATTCTATAATCATGAGCGACTTCACGAAAACGTACTGCATCAGTTAGTTTTTTTATATCCATTATTAAAGAGCCTCATACTTATTCTAATTAAAATAAAGAGCATCTGACTGTATCTCTAGCGTATTCAAATTCTCAAGATACCATGACCTCAAGAACTCATAGCGCAACAGCACATCAAACCAACCAATTTTGTGTTGCTGATCATAAACTTTGATACCCCAACCCAAATCACTATCGTCTTCATAATTATGTTGTTCAAACAATTCGATGACTGTTCCACTATCGAGTTTAAGAATTGGTGAGCTATTCTCCCCCAATTCGAGCATTCTGCCGCCATTTGCTGCTTCAACGAATAAACGATCAATGATTGAATTTGGAAGATTTGGATCTGCTAATTGATAAACTGCGCTATTGGAAGGATCAAGCAGCGTAAAGTCTACATCAAAGCCATAATCTTCTTTCAAGAAATTACCAATATCAAGCAAATAATTTTCAAAACCTTTAATAGCATCCTGGCTGATTTTTTCATGATACTCGACCAATAATAATTGGGTCACGGCACGGCTATTGAACCTCAATACATGCTTCTCAAAATTCAAATAAAATAGAGCCTCGCCAGTTGTCTTTTCTGTGTAGTATGCTCCGCCTTGAACTGTGTTCTCTAGCTTAAAAATGAAGTAACCAGCTGAATTAATTCCTGGAAATTCATGATAGAGTTCATTGTATCGGTCAGATGATTGTAAGATCACACGCTCTCTGTCATGGAGTGCTAACAGTCGATTAATGAAGATTAGATAGAAATCAGACTGGCTATACTGCTGCGGAAAAGTCAAATATGCAGTATCCAATTGATATGTACTCAGAGCTTGTGCAGCTTCAAATAATTCCTCTGTACTTGTTGTCGTAATCAACTGATCTAGCAACTTTGTAAAATTATATCCATTTTCAAGGCTATCTTTTAGCTGATCATTATAGGAAATTAGACGGCCAGAAGTACTTAAGGTTGTGGCATTTTCAATTGGTTCAACATCTGCACTGTTATGTGGTTTAAAAACTTCGGTTGGTTTTTCATACTCTCTACTCATTCGTATTCTTCCTCCCGTTTGTCGCTATTAAATCGGCAATGTAATCACGATATAGGGATTCACAACGAGCTTCGAAAGCATCAAAGCTACCAAATTTAGCAATAATGCTCTGTTTCTCGTAGCCGATCAATGTGTCTTCTTTCGATAACTCAAGTACTTTTTTCTCATTATCCTTGATCAAACGATATGCATCTTGTGCTTTTTCATCCTGTTCAGTCAAGTTTGAAAGTTGATTAATAAGCTGCTGTTTAGCTTCTTTTGCTTTGGAAGCTTCCCACGGCATAACCTTTTCCTGTGCAAGCTTCTTTAACTGTAATCTTGTTTTTTCTTTTTCAGCATCTCTTTGTTCTTGCGAATCAATCAATGCTTGCAGCTGATCTGCTTGGCTTGACAACATGCTGATCTTATCACTGTTCAATCGTTTGCTTTGACCTTCTAATTCAAATGCCCTTCTCAGCTTTTCATATTCAGTTGAATCAAAAATAAATTGAACTTTGATAACATCTAGTTCGCCAAAGAGTCGACGATCCCACCAGTTGCCAAAATAAAACTGAAATTTGCCCAAACCAATCTGTTCAAAGTAAAAAAATGGATATGTTTCTGCCAAATAAGCTAAGAGATTGGCGCTCAAATACTGGCCTAATTTGGCTGCGATATCACTTACAAGATTCTCATTATCAGTATCCGCACTGCCATGCTTTGCTTGAACGATTTGTTCCGAGTAGCGGTCACCATCGATCAATTGATACACCAAACGGTCATCTTTATTATCTATCGCCGTTGCCAATGTCTGCAGATAGCGAATCTTGTTGGCAACAGCCTTTGAGAGTTCTTGTGTTGCTTGCACGTGCTCTCTGTCACTCACCGTATTACTATTTGCCAAAATAATCTCCCCTTACAATCACAATTTCTATTTATAATTTATGTTTGCTTCTCAATCTCTAATAAGAATAAGCAACTCCAGTATAATTATAACATTCTAATCCTAAAACCCCCAGTATATGTGATTTAGCGACTTAAATATTTTCGTTTATAGTTGTGAATACCTGCCAAAAGAAAAGCAGACTTGTCAGCTTGATAATCTAGTTCAATATTTTCTATATCAAAGACATGTCTTTCGAAAAGATCCTCATATTCTATAACGGAAACAGACTGGCGTTTATTTAGTATTGCCCAATAGTCGACTCCCGCAAGTCCCTTCTGATAATCAGGCTGTAAAATACCAGTGAAGAATTCGGCTTGTGCACCCGATCCGTAACTGAAGAATCCAATCCGATCACCGCTTTTAATCGAAGTACTATTGACGAGCAACGACAAGAAACTCAGGTAAAGAGAACCTGTGTAGAGATTCCCAACTTCGCAGTTGAACTGTCTTGCATATTCAAATTCTCTGATCAATCGTGTGCTGTCTTCAGCTGTAGCATCCTGCAGAATTTGTCTGAGACCCTTTAACCCCATCTTGGTGTATGGCAGGTGAAAAAGCAATGCCCCATAATCTTGCAATTGATAGTTTGTCCTTTTAAGTTGTTCATCCCAGACATTTTTCAAAAAATCAAGATATACCCCAGAAGAATACTTACCATCCACTAAGGCTTTAGAATGCCCCAATGGACGCCAAAAGTCCATAATATTTTTTGCGTATGCTGAAGTCTCATTTTCCAATTCGAGAATCTTGGGATCACTACCGATAATCATGGCAATCGCGCCCCCACCTTGTGTTGGCTCACCTGGCGTTTTAACCCCATAGCGAGCATTGTCAGCCCCAATTACCAAGACCTTACTCTCAGGGTTTAGTGCTACGTACCCCTTTGCAAGTTGAAGTGCAGCAGTTGCTCCATAGCAGGCTTGTTTCACCTCAATTGTCCGAATATTTAGCTTAAGTCCTAACAAATCGGCTAAATATATCGCAGCACTCTTCGAATTATCTACTCCAGATTCTGTTGCAAAGATAACATAACTTATTTTTTCTTTGTCTTCTTGGCAGATAATCTTTTTTGCTGCTGCTGCTGCCATTGTTACAACATCTTGTGTTGGCCTAATTACCGCCATCTTGGATTGCCCAATACCAATCAGATATTTATTCGGATCTTCGTGACGCGCATTTGCTAAGTCCACCATGTCCAAATATAAGTCCGATGTGGCAAAACCAATTTTATCAATCCCAATTTTCATTAGTTTCACTCCTTGTTCCTGATAACTGTTAACTTAATAATACACGAAAAAAAGCCTCTAATGGTAAAATTCCACTAGAAACTTCTGCAAAATCACTGATAAATCTTTCTTTTAGGACATCAACAATTGAATGCCTTATAATTTTTCATTTACTTCATTTTTCATTTACTTCAACAACTTCTAAAAAATTTTCCCACACACCCAACAAATAGCGTACACCTAGATCAAACTAGAAGCACTCAGTAAATATTTTTTAGCATTTTTGCAGCATTTTTTAATACATGCGGCTCTTGCCAGAAAAAACCTTGCTGCATGATAAGGCCACCGGAAACCAGATTTTTTGCGGTAATCTTATTATCAATTCCCTCAACGACAAATTCAAAATTATACTTGTTTGCCAGATTACACCATGCTTCTAAAAATCGATAAATGATATCACTTCTTAATCCCCTAAAAGCAACTAGAGAAATCTTTAATCTGTCAATGTTTTGCAGATTATTGGATACAAATTGAAGTGAATTCTGTCCAGTACCAATATCATCTATTACGGTCTTAAAACCAATCTTTTTTAATACAGGCAGTGGTGACTTTTCGAAAAATTCATCCTGTGTCGCAAATTCTTTATTGAGCGGGATAGCTTCAGTAATTTCAATGGCAATTCTTTGATGTTCATCTGAAATATTATTTATAAAAACCCACGTTCTAGGATATTTAAATTGTTGTGGGTCGATATTGATATCAAACTTATAATCTGGAAATTTCTGCAGCAGATACCTAAATTCCTTCTCAAACCACTTAATAAAAATATCATTGTAAGTTTCACTTTCAATCAATTTTCTAAAAGTTTCAAAGGGAAACTTATCATTTCTTCTAGAACGAATCAAAACCTCGTAGTCAGCAACCGATTCAATCAATTGGTTTGCTTGAATCCTTACAATAGGTTGGCAAACTAAATAAAATTGTTTCAATTCGTCTAATATATGAACCTTATATTCTGTCATCTGACCATTCCTTTTAGAGATATAATTATAAAATCAGAGGTCCAAGCAACACAACTTTCGATATTATCCTACTAAAAATTGGCGCACATATAACCAAAGATTAGAGAAAATCTTTACCTAAGAGTATTATACACACAAACTCATTTAAATGAATATTTATTAGTTTGAAATTAGATAATTATTTAGTTCCTTATGACTAGTATCGGAAGTAAAATTAAATTTTAAATACCCTGTCCCTGATTATCTATAAATTATGCTCTCTCTTAGTGACATCCAATGTTACTACTTCACGTTACTTCACCATGTTACCCATAATAACACCTAGGACAGATAAAATGATACCACAAATATAGCTGATACTTATGTACCACCATGCATATATACGCTTTTTACTTTCGATCAATCCTAAAATTTCTACGTTCATCGTTGAAAATGTCGTAAAGCCTCCTAATATACCAACCCCTATTATTAAATACGCAGCTTTAATCGTTGATAAACCATATAATATGCCTAACAAAAATGAACCTAATAAATTAATTAACAATGTTGCTGTCGGCCAAATCGTTCGTGAATTCTTTTTAATTGTTGTAGTAATTAAATATCGCAAAACAGATCCTAAAGCTGCCCCAATTCCTACAAAATAAATCACATTCTATTCCCCCGTTTCATACTACGACCACTCAACCTACCTAGCTTCATGCCGCAAAAGGCACTCAAGTAACCGCCAACGATACTTATTATTAGATAGACAATCATATATGTATGTAAATGTAACTCTGCAATCTTAACGGTATCCAAACAAAAGCTTGAAAAAGTCGTAAAGGAACCAATTAACCCAGTTCCCAATCCAAGTGTAATCCAGGAAGCTGGGGTCTGCGACTCAAGTAAGAAGTATGTTAAAAATGCTAGCAAGAAACAGCCAATAATATTAACAATGATAGTTCCGTTAAAATCAAACCAGACTCCGAGCAAATAACGGAAACTTCCGCCTATAAATCCAAAAAAGGCTACACTTGCAATGTTTTTAAAACTCATTTTATTATTCCTCCTCAATATTTGAAGCAAATTTAATCGTTACGTTCCATTGCTAATACGATAGTAGTATTATATGCTAAGATAAGATAATCAATGACTATGAGGTGATTTATTTGAAAAAAATTGCAGTATATTGTGGTGCATCAACTGGCAACAATCCGCATTTTAAACAAGCAACTATTGAACTTGCCAAATGGATAGTTTCAAATAATTATGAATTGGTTTACGGCGGCGGAAAATATGGCCTGATGGGTATTTTAGCCAATACAGTCTTGGATAATGGTGGAAAAGTCACAGGTATAATTCCGCAAAACTTATTCGATCGTGGCGTTGCCCTTGTAGGTATCACAAAACTCGAAGTTGTTCCTGACATGTCTCTACGTAAAAAAAGAATGCTCGAACTAGCAGATATCTGTCTTGCACTTCCTGGAGGGGCCGGAACGCTCGAAGAAATCGCTGGAGCATATTCATGGGCTCGTATTGGTGACAACCCTAGTCCTTGTGTGCTATTGAATATTGATCATTATTATGACTTGCTCGAGCAATTCTTTAATGAAATGGTAGATAACGATTTCTTAAGCACTGATCACCTGAATAAGTTGTGTTTTGCAAAATCACTTAGTGAAGCTGTAACGTTTGTCAATACATATTCTCCACCAAGACTGCGCAGTTATCTATAATTTATCTTACCTTTCATTACTCATAAATATTTATTCTAAAATCAAAAAAGAAACCTCGGCTAAAATTTACCAATGTATAAGCTTGAGGTTTCTTTTTATCGTTAACATATATTATAGCTGACGAAAAATTAATTAAATGGATTCCAAAAGCGCCCATTATTGACCTTAAACAGCAGGACTCCAACGATTACAATCAGAAAAATTACAAAAAATGCCAAGTAGTCCGCCATTTCAAAGCGCCGGGCCATGTACCATGTACGTTTATTATGCCGCCCGAAACGTCTTAGCGACATTGCCTGACTGACAGTCTCGATTCGGTCCAAACTTGTAAAAATCAGCGGCAAAATAATCTGAACCGCTCCCTTTGCTCTTGTTATCAGATTGGCCTTCTTAGAAATCTCATAACCACGTGCCTGTTGGGCCAAACTAATAGTTCGGTAATCACGTTGAACATCTGGAATGTACCTTAATGTAATCTCCACTGAGTAACTGATTCGATAAGAGACCCCAATCTTATTAAGACTAGCTGCGAATTCACTCGGTTCAGTGGTCAATAAGAAAATTAGAGCCAATGGAACAGCAAACGTATATTTTAATAATACATTGAAAAGATAGAGTAATTCTTCCCAAGATAGATTAAAAAATTGATTTGGGTTTCCAAGTATCATGTGATGACTTCCATAAATAGAAATCCCATATCCTGGTGAGAAAACATATACCAAGAAAATATTGAAAGCAGCAAAAGCTATGATTACTTTCAAAATAAAGGAAATCTCGCTAAGCTTAATCTGTGATTTCCAAAATAAAATTATTGAAAACAAAAAAATACCTAATAGAAAACGTGTATCGAAAGTTACCATCCCAATGATGGACAAGCTGACAAAGCCAATTAACTTGGTGCTGCCACTCAAACGATGCATGAATGTATCACGTTCGTTATAGCCGACAAAAAGGTTTTTAGACATTATCTCATCCGCCTTTCCGACTCAATGAACTTTGCAACAAAATCATCCGCCGACGGTAATCCAAAGCGGCTAGCCAGCGTATATAGGCTTGTCTTTGCAAGAGATGCTCGCTGCAATATGTTATCACTAGTCAATACCTTTGCTGGAGTATCATCCATGATTACATGTCCAGCATCCAAGACAATCGTTCTCGTAGTATATTCAAGCATTAAGTGCATATCATGGGTAATCAGGATGACTGTCAGATCTTTTTCAGCACATACTTTTTCCAAAAAGCTCATTATTTCAGTGTAATGCCTGAAATCTTGCCCTGCAGTTGGTTCATCGAGGATCAGCATCTTTGGATCAAGCACAAGAATTGCTGCAATCGTAACGCGTTTCTTCTGGCCAAAGCTGAGTGCCGAGATTGGCCAATGACGCATTTCATATAAACCGCAAATTTTCAAAACTTCGTTGACCTGCGTTTGAATCTCTTCGTTTGAAATTTCTCGCAACACCAATCCAGAAGAAACTTCTTCAAAAACAGTCGTTTTAGAAATCATCTGATTAGGATCCTGCAAAATATACCCGATTTTTTCAGAACGTTCTTTGACTGACAGATCAGCCATATCTTCTCCAGCAAATAATATTTTGCCGCTATCCGGCGTCAAGAAGCCTGTAATCAAATTGCTTAGGGTCGACTTACCAGTCCCATTCTGACCAACAAGACTAATTATTTCACCTTGATGAACAATCAGATTCAAGCCATCAATTACATTTTTGCCAGCACCATAGGCAAATTTTATATCCCGTAGTTCCAATAAACTTGTCATTTTTTTATCTGCATATGTTAGTTTTGCACCCTTAGTCCATGACTTCAAGCTCTCGGCAATTGCAGGATTAGTGATTGTTTCAGCATGACCAATCTGCCGACAATCCGTTATTGCAATTCCAGCACGTCTAAGAACGCTCAAGTATAACGGTTCTCTTAGTCCAAGTCCAACAAGCTCTTCCGATTCAAGAATCTTGTTCGGACTATCGTTTGCGACGATTTCACCATCACGCAGCACTACTAATCTATCAATATTCGCATGCAAGACCTCTTCAATTCGATGCTCAATAAGCACCACTGTCAAGCTCTGTTTTGTTGCCAGTTCATCAATTAGCTTCATTGAGGCAAGCCCAGCTGCTGGATCTAGACTAGCAAGCGGTTCGTCAAATAATAAAACTTGACTTTCATCTATCAGGACACCTCCCATTGCAACACGTTGTTTCTGTCCCCCAGAGATTTCTTGTGGTGAATTCTTCAACAACTCATTGAGTTGCAATGTTTTTGCCCACTTAGAAACCGCGCTTTTCATCTCGGCTTGGGACACTTGATCATTTTCAAGTGAAAATGCCATATCTTCCGCAACTGTCAAGCCCACAAATTGACTATCGGAATCTTGTAATACAGTTCCCACATCAAAAGATAGATCAAATAATGAACTATCAGCAACCTCCTTTCCATTAACAACACAGGAGCCACTAATCGTACCTGGATATGCGTGAGGAATCAGTCCATTGATAACACGCCCAAGTGTGGATTTGCCAGAGCCTGATGCACCGGCTATCAAGACCTTTTCACCGGGATAAATATCAAGATTGATATGTTTCAATGTATCTTCAGCTTGTGAATCATATTTAAATGAGAAATCTTTGAAACTGATCAGTGGTTCTACCATTTTACTTTTCCTTCTTCAAACTGCCACGTTTTGTTCTTGTTTTTGCATATAATACCAAGAGAACTGTACCAATAACTGCTACAGAGATACTATTCAATAACCAAGCTGCAAGTCCTTGAACGTATACTTTGCCTGCTGGTTCATGATAAATCAAAATATCACCTGTTGGAGCAAGAAGAACCCAGCCAACAAAGTTAACAACAACTTGATAGACGTTGAAAAGAACTAATTTACTAACTGAAATTTTACCACTTTGGATATCTAGTTGACGTTTGAACAAACCAAAAGCAACTCCGACCAAACCGTCAACGATGACCCATGTCCACCAAGGAGAACCATAGGTAACAAAGTCATTTAAAGCATGTCCGATAAACATTGCCAGCCCCGCCGCAACTGGTCCATAAATTGCAGCTAATAACGGCAAAAATCCTTCAGCCACATTTACCTGAGTATTTGAGATACCAGTTGGAATAGCGATAAACTTCATTAAGACAAAAATAATTGCGGCGCCAATTCCCGTAGCTACAACGGTTTGAACAGATCTATTCTTATTTGACATCAGTAACACATCCCCTTATTAATAATAAATTATTTATTCTTCTCAAATTAACTGGATTAAAAAAGCGCCCTTCAGCTGAAAGGGCGCACAAGCGCGGTACCACCAATCTTCAGACCATACTGGTCCCTTAAATTATCTAAGATTAATAACGAGTATCACTCGGATAATGGCTTATTTACTAATTCAACTCACCATCTCAGACTTCTAAAGAACCATTATTCGTCTCCAGATTGACATCGCTTTACAGCTAGCGCGACTCTCTTGTGAAAATCCGAAGATTACTTATTCTCTCACAGTCAATATTAAGAATTCAATGTTGTAATTCTACAATAAATAGCCAACAAAATCAATACAGTCACTCTAATACCCCGCATCTAAATCAACTAAATTGTGTAATGGCTTGTCTGCGAGATACTTCTCAAGATTATCATCAAACAAAGGAACAAATGTATCCTTAAAGTGTGCCATCAGGCCTGAAATATGCGGAGTTGCTACGATTTTAGGTGAATGCCACAATGGTGAATCTTTCTTTAGAGGTTCTTCTTCAAAAACATCCAGATATGCACTCTTAACATAGTCATCGGACAGAAGCTGTGTCAAATCCGAGGTAACTACTGATGTACCGCGACCAACATTAATAAACGAGTAACCAGGTTTGATCTTCTCCAGCTTGTTTTTATTAAAGAATCCATTAGTGTACTTGGTTCCTGGAAGAATATTTATGACATAGTCAGCATTATATTTCTCCTTGGCCGATTCAAAATCATCCATTGTAATGACCCTGTCAAAATCATCTGCCAATCCAGCATCAGCTCCATGGCGATTAACACCAATAGTTTTCATCTCAAAGAAGTGACAATATCGTGCAATCTCCTTGCCGATGTTACCTGTTCCAAAAATCAATGCTGTTTGCTCGGAAGTTTCATATACTTCCGGTTCATCCCAAGCACCTGGATTCTTTATAATAGGTCTTAATCCACGATTCTCGATCAGTAAATATGCAGCAACAGTTTCAGCAATATAGCGTGAATGCAGACCAGAAGCCGTTGTTAGCTTAATATTACGCTTTGCAAATTCCTCCAGTGGAAAATAGTCGACACCGGCCGACTTGGATTGGACCCATTTGAGCTTCCTGCTTTTTAGTAGTTCATCTGCCTGAGAGATTTTCCAGCCAAGTATAATCTCTGCATCCAAGTAATCACTGGCATCTGTTGTAAATTCAACGGTTGGGTATTTAGCACGTAAATATTCCAACTGAGTGTCTTTTATGCTCACAAGTATAAGTGCTTTTTTCATTAAGAATCCCTCCAAAGCATGCTTTTGTACTACGCAATTTTATTAATTGCAGATAACAATCTTACCAATTGTTCGATTAGTTTCAATCATTTCATGTGCTTTACGCAATGTCTCAGCATTAACAGCATGTAATACTTCCGTCACGGTCGACTTAAGGACACCATCATTCAGCATTGTTGAAATTTTCTCAAGAATCTCGTGTTGTGAAATCATTTCTGGCAACTGGTAGAAAGATTTGGTGTACATCCATTCCCATGAAAAAGTAACACTTTTAGGCTTTAACAAACCAAGATCAAGCGGTTCTTGATTGCCTGTGATTGAAGTAATTCGACCATTAGGTTTAATCATCTTCGCCATCTCGGCCCAATGCCCATCGATATCACTGAGCTGTAGAATATAATCTACTCCATCGATTCCTTTTTCTTTTAGTTGTGTTGGCATATCAATTCTATGATTAATTGTATCGATCGCACCATGAGCCAGGGTCCAGCGAATTGACTCTTCTCTTGAAGCCGTTGCAATAACTTTAAGACCTGCCCAAGCTGCAAGCTGTGTTGCAATCGATCCAACACCGCCGGCACCGTTGATAATCAGGATTGTTTTCTTTGCATTCTCAATCCTTTTAGTTCTTGATATCTGGAGTTTTTCAAACAACGCCTCCCATGCTGTTAAGGAAGTTAGCGGCATTGCTACACTTTGTTGTTGTGTTAACTTCTTTGGGGCGAGTGCTACAAGACGCTCGTCAATTAATTGATAATCAGCATTTGAACCTGGACGGTCAATTGCACCTGCATAAAAGACACGTTCACCTTTTTCAAACAAGCGAGCCTCATCACCACGGCCAACAACTTCACCCAAAGCATCCCAGCCAAGAATCCTTGGATGATCCTTATCTAGCTGTTCTTTCTTATTCTTACGAGTACTAATGTCAACTGGATTGACTGCAACTGCCTCTATCTTGACTAGCAAGTCACGCCCTTTTGGAATTGGCTTAATTGTCTTAAAGTCAAACAAGCTATTCTCCTCAGATATAGGTAAATGTTCTGTGTATCCAACAGCATTCATCATCTCAACCATAACTATCTGCACTTCCTTTTCAGTAACTATACCCTTATATTGCAACTTTACTTACAATTTGGCAACTTTAACTGACTAATTTTGGCAAAGAGATAATTAAAATTATCTATTACTTTATAAATAACTCAGAATGTGCTGGAATAGTCTTAGCTAGAACTTTGCCGCCCCTAATATTGTAAAGAACTTCCGCGTGCCTATTCAACACACTATAAAAGTCCGCTCCATTTAATAAGATACAGTTTGCTGGCAACCCAACTTTGATCCCATATTTTTCACTAATATGCAGAGTCTTAGCCGCATTATAAGTCACATATTTATATGAAGATTGGAGTTGTTCATATCCCATTAATTGTGCAGCATAGACTCCCATATGGACAGGGTCCAGCATATTCCCATCACCTAGAGGACTCCATGGATCTTGCACATCATCTTCACCAAAAGATACATTGATTCCCGCCTTTGATAGTTCCTTAACACGTGTCAATCCACGCCGCTTGGGATATGTATCAAAACGACCTCCCAAGTGCATGTTGACCAGTGGATTAGAGACAAAATTCATCTCTGCCATCTTTAATAATCTAAATAACTTATAAGTGTATGCATCATTATATGAGCCCATGGCAGTTGTATGACTTGCGGTTACACGATTTTTCAAGCCCGTTTCATAAGCCAAGGTTGCAAGAACCTCAAGATTACGGGTAGCTGGATCATCAATCTCGTCACAATGAACATCAATCAGCGTGTCATACTTCTCTGCCAGTCCAACCAGATACTTAAGTGAATCGGCACCATAAAAGTGATTAAACTCATAATGAGGAATACCGCCGACAACATCTGCCCCCTCTTTAAGAGCCTGCTCTAATAGTTCCTTACCATTAGGAAATGACAGGATACCTTCTTGCGGGAAAGCAACTAACTGTAAGTCAACGACATCTTTTAACTCTTCTTTGAGTTCCAGAAGTGCCTGAAGGGCAATTAGATTAGGGTCTGTAGTATCTACATGACTCCGAACGAACTGTATTCCGAATTTAATTTGCCGATAAATTGTTTTACGGGCACGTTCTTTAACATCCTGAATGCTCAAACTCTTCTTACGTTCAGACCAGATTCTAATTCCGTCAAAGAGTGTTCCTGTCTGATTCCATTCTGGTTGTCCTGCGGTCAAAGTTGCATCCAAGTGAATGTGTGAATCAATAAAAGGCGGTAATAGTAGATGACCTCCCCCATCAATTACTTCTTCACCGGCTTGGGGCTGCAAGTCCGCAGCAATCGCAGCAAACTTGCCATCCTCAATCCGTATACTTTTCAAATCTTGTTCATTCTCAATATGAACATTGCTGATTAGCATCTAATCTCTCCCTTTCTTAGAAAACTTCATCAAAGCAAAGTATAATACCGCACTAAGCAGCATGTCGATAAACGTAGCACCTACTGTCAAGTTTAAGAAATCAACTTTTTGCCAAACAAAGAAAAAGACTGCTCCAATTACCCATGTGATAATCGCAGTCCAGTTAATCCCGCCACGATACCAGTATAATCCATTTTGTTTCGTTAATTCGTTTACCTTGTACTCTTTTTTCTTCAAAATATAAAAGTCTACTATAACAATGCTGATGATTGGTCCAAGAACCATTCCAATATAATCAAGGAAAACAGTAAAGGCATCCAAGAAGCTACCCATAATCATTGGAATAAAGGTCACAATAGTAGCCAGTACAGCCACAATCCATAAGGAAACCTTCAAACTCAACCTTGGAAAAACATTTGAAAGAGCCGAACCTGCAGCCATCAGATTAACGGCGTTCGCAGTCATACTGGTTAATATAATGACAAGCAAGGCAATTATTCCAAGGCCCAACTTGCTTGCAATAGCACTTGGATCGGAATTGTTCGGATCATATGCACCAGACGAAACCGCAATACTGATTGTCGCAACTAAACCAATAAATGCAAACCAAAGTACCCCAATCAATGCACCAACAAATGGCATCACAGTTGCACTACTCTTTTTCTTGGTAAAGCGGGTAAAATCAGCACCAGCAGTCACCCAAGCGAGGTTAAACGCCGCAACCGTATCAATTGCCGCCCCAATATTCATTTTGAACTTACTAGGAACATGCCACGCAGCGATCTGATCAAGTGATACTGTCTTGAATACAATGATTGACTCCCAAAAGACAAAAATAAATACAAGTATTATTCCGATACGTTCAATCAATTGGACAGAACGCGAACCACTTGCAATACTAATAATATGCAAAATACTCATTACCGCAATTCCTAAGAACATTCCAGTATTACCGCCTGGATTTCCAAATAAAGGCAACCCCACTAAGTCATGTAAAAGATAGCTAACCGATGTCGCAGCGATAAAGGTATTGACTGCGGTCCATCCAATAAATTGCGTAAAATTAATTAACGATGGCAAGAAACTACCGCGTATTCCAAACGATGCCCGACTGATTCCCATCGTTGACACACCAGTCTTATAACCAATAAAGCCAATCAAAGACAAAAATATATATGATAAAGCCGACGAAAATACCAAAACATTCATTGCGGCAACAAAACCGCACGCAGCAAGAACTCCCCCGATATACCACGTACCATTGTTAGCATTTGCACCAACCCATGTTGCAAACATATCCCAAGCTGACGTGCGTCGCTCCTCAATGGAGATACTTAAGCTCTTTTCTTTGTCATTATTCACTTCAATCCCTCTCCTCTTCCTCAATCTAATATTAAAGTATATTATAATCTCATTAATTAGAGAAGAAGTTTTGCATAGATACTCATTTAACCTCTCTTTACAATAAAATTTGTGTTTAATACTTACGAATGTTAAACAACAGAATGTATGACCTAAGTTGCCAAGGTTTAAATATTAAGTCTTTTGCATTATGAATACCATTATTACGCAACAAAAAAGGACCAAGTCAAGAGATAACTTTCGACCTAGTCCATCTTTGAAAAAATACAAAGCACATGCTAACATGCTGTAATTTTTGTTTATCTTAAATTTATATTAATTCATCAATGAATGTTTGCGACCATATGTGAAGTATAGAACCATACCAATTGCAAACCATACAACAAACCTTAACCAAGTCTCCCAGTTAAGTCCGGCAACTAAAACTAAACAGAAAATAATAGCAATAATTGGTGTTACAGGAACGCCTGGTGCACGGAAACCACGGTGAAGATCTGGCTGACTTTTACGCATCCAGAGAACACCTGCAGAAACCAAGATAAATGCTGTCAAAGTACCGATATTTACAAGTTCTGCTAAAATGTTCAAGTTGATAAAGCCACCTGCGAGAGCTGTGATAATACCAAAGAACCAAGTTCCCTTAAATGGTGTTTTGTACTTCTCATTAACTTCACCGAAGAACTTAGGAAACAGTCCATCGCGTGACATTGAATAAGTAATTCTTGACTGACCATAAAGCTGAACCAAGATAACAGTTGTCATACCCAAGATAGCACCAATACTTACGATTACTGACAACCATGTCTGGCCTGTCGAAGCAAGAACAGCCAAGATGGGAGCATTAAGGAACTTGTTGAACACAGTATACTTAACAACACCTGTCATGATCAATGTCATAATGATGTAGAGTACTGTAGAAATCAAAAGTGATATCAGAATACCACGTGGTAAAGTCTTACTTGGATTAATTGTTTCTTCAGCACTTGAAGCAACAGAGTCAAAACCAATAAATGCAAAGAACACGATTGAAGCTGCTGGAATAATTCCTGCTTTAGCACCAGCATGTGTTGAGAACCAACCATATGGTGAGAATGGAACCCAGTTATGAGGTTTGATAAACCAAACTGTACATACAATGAACAATACGATAACTGCAAGCTTCAAGATAACCATTGTATCATTAACACGTTTTGTTGAATTGATCCCAATTGAGATAACCCATGTAATTACGATAACGATCAAGAATGCTGGTAAATTGAATATCGTATTGACACCAGGTGTTGTTCCAGCTGCTGCGGTAAGAACAGTTGGCAAATGAATTCCCATGTTATCTATGAGGTTAACGAAATAACCAGACCATCCAACTGAAACCGTTGCGGCACCTAATGCATATTCCAAAATCAAATCCCAACCAATAATAAAGGCAACAATCTCGCCAAACGCCACATAGGAATATGTATAGGCTGATCCAGCAACAGGAGCGATTGACGCGAATTCTGCGTAACATAAACCGGCAAATCCACAACAGATAGCAGCAATTAAGAATGATAGAGATAATGCAGGCCCTGCTGTTAAAGCACCCTTACCTGTTAAAACAAAAATCCCAGTACCAATAATGGCACCAATTCCTAGAAAAGTTAAATCCATAGTGCGCAGTGTACGTCTAAGTGGGGTTGCACCACTTGTGAGCTCTGCTACACTCTTCTTTCTAAAAATACTACTCATACAAACATCACCTTTCATTTGATGTATTAATGATTTTATAATCATATTCTTAGAATGTCAATTTTATAACTACATTTCATGTAGTGTTTTATGACATAGAATTGCTGATTTGCAATTTTTATCTTGTTTTCAAAAGTAAAATGCCACCATTTTATATGTTTTATTAATGTAAGCGGAACACTTTTTTGATTTCGGGAAAATTAACTTTATTTATTAGAGCTAGAATTAAACTGCTTTTTTCAATATTTTAGAATGGCCTTCTAACAAGACTTGATATAAAAAATATTAAACTTTACAAAAAAATAAAATTAAGTTGACGTTTTTACATTTCATTTCGTTTGTATAAGTGTAAGCTGCTGCAGCACTTGCAAAATAAAAATGGAGGTGTTTTACATGAGTAAAGCATGGGTTAAATCAAGTATCGCAACAACAGGTATTAGTGCAGATGGCTCAGAAATTAAGCATTCTTTCAACAACCTTAAGGAAGGTTTAACGGAGGACAACATCAATGCTTTTACCACAATCTTGAATACTTTGTTAGCTGATGAAATCTCAGAAACAAAGGTCACCACCGTTGAAACAGTTGCAAAATAGCTGTAAAGATACCAAATAAAAATTAGGGGGAGTTCAAATGAAACAATTAGACATGGTTTTTGGCAGTCAATCTGGTAAAACAAAGAATCACTTCCGTCTCAGCTATGCGAATAACGATCTGAATAAAGAAGTCATTCAAAAGGCAATGGCAGATCTAGCCGAACTTGGAATTTTCGTCAATAAAAGCGGTGAACAGATTTATACAACACCAATCTCTGCTAAATATGTAGAGACAACAGATACACCGATTTTCGAATAATCATGTAAAAACTGACATATAAGAATAAGACAAAACACCACAGTAAAGAATTTTCATTTTCTTACTGTGGTGTTTTGTCTTAAATTGATAAACTTTTTTAATATGCTGTAACCAACAAATAAATAGCAAGTCCAAATGCTGCAAATGCAATTAAGATCCGCAATAAATGTATATTGACATGACGAACAATGATCGGTCCAACATATCCACCTGCCAACAATCCTACACCCATTGGGATCACATAATGCCATGCAATATGCGATTTAAAAATAAAGATGAATGTCGCAGTTAAGTTCCCGGCAAATGTTATCACATTCTTCATTGCATTAACGATATGAAATTCTTCGTCTGTAATTGCCGAGAGAATTGCAAGAAACAACACACCACCCGCTGCACCAAAATAACCAGTATATCCACCAACTAAAATTATACAAATCGAACTGATAACTAGTTTTGACATACTTTGCGCTTTATTCTGTCCATTTAGTTCACTGCCACCGGCCACTTTCTTCTTACGACTAGACATCAACAGAAGTACACCTGCGCCAAAAATAAAGAATGGCACAATTTTCTCAAAAGACGCAGACGGCAAGTACAGCAACAAACAGCTGCCAAACACACTACCAACAAGCGATAAAACTACAAAAAATAATAATTTTTTCCAATGATTTTTCAATTCTTTAAATGAAGAAATTAACGAACCGATTCCTGAAAAAATCAATGCTGTCGTATTGGTAACATTGGCGATTACTGGTGGAACACCAACCAGCAATAATGCTGGATAAGATACTAATGATGCCAACCCTGCAACTGATTGCAGTAATCCAGCAAAAAAACCAGCAATTACCAAAAATATAATAATCCAAAGCATATTAAATTTGCACCCTTTTCTTCTCTCTTACAAATAAAATTCTCAAGCTGTGGAATTATTATACCTTGAATAAGCACTATTGAACAGAATCAACTTTCACTTTTTCAGCAACAAAACCACTTGCTGAATTAACAGCAACACGTGCTTTCCCTTTTTTCTTAGCTTGATAAAGTGCATCATCTGCTGCTCTGACAGTCTCGTATATTGTCCCAAAATTATGACTATCTGCAATTCCTCCAGAGCATGAAACATGTAATTTTTTTCCTGATTCAGTATTATAATTTTCTGCTTGCAAATACCTAATAAAACTATTTAACTTTGTATGTACCAATTCAATAGATGTATTTTCAAGCAGGATACAAAATTCTTAACCACCAAAACGATAAATTGTAGCGTTGTTTTCGTTATCATTCACTATATGATCCATAAGCTTTTTTGGAAAACTTTCCAGAATACCATTTCCCTCATTATGACCAAATTCATCATTGAATTTTTTAAAATCATCAATATCTAGCATTACAGCTATGTAACTTTTACCAGATTCCTGATTTATAATTGATAAATTTTTCGTAAATTCTCGATAGTTATACAGACCGGTTAATTTATCATGGGATTTCATATATTCTAGTTCACTTATCCTTTCCTTCTTCTGATTAATTTCTCTGAAAAAGATATAGGAAAAGCGAATAATCAATAAACAACCTGATAACACCTTCAAGAAATTTGCGATGGTATAGAAATGAATATCAAAGTATCCAACAGCAGGATTCATGGTTAACAAACTAATGAAAACCAAAGTAATGCTATAGCGATAAAATTGAACAGTGAAAGACTTATTCAAGAATGTATTCATCATAAAAAAGATAATCATCACAGAAACAGTGCTCAATGCACAAAGTAGAATTGAAAATTCATCAATATTATATAAAAACAAAGAGATAACGATTGGTGTAAAAAGACTTGTCATCAACGCAAATCTGCGAGAAATCATAAAAGTCGCAATGCTTATTGCATACTGGAAACAAATGAAACCGATCGTATTATACGTTATATAAGCAATAAAATATTCTTGTACTATGAACAAAAATAACAACGCAACGTACTTAAAGAGTGCGTTTACTTTCTTCATATTTTCACTTTCACTTAACACGTAAAGTTCATAGGTAAATCCAACGATCAATATAGGAATTAACACCAGGACAAACAATGTATTGAACATATAAAAGATCACAACCTTAATATGGTGTTTTGAAAATTACATACAATCCAACTATTTTTAATAAATTATACACTCTTTATTAATTTATATAAACAAAATTAAAAAATTTGATTAAACTAACTGATTACTTTACAACATTCACTCTTGGCAATGTGATACAAAATCATGAAAATAATAGTGTATATTCCTCTAATTTTATACTAGTTCTAACCTTATCTATTTTAAGCAGTCAAGTACCCTAACGCATACTTAGGAGCCAACTACACTCTCACTTGGAAGTAATGATGCATCCATCCCAGTTCCTTCTGTATCTTCATTAACAGTAATATTTTTATAGCTTGTCACAAATCCATCTTTCACTATCTCGACTGTATAATTACCTGTAGGAAGATTGAGACTATAAGCACCGCTTCCATCAGTGATTGTGGTTCCAACCAATTCACCTGTTGTATTATCACTACCGGATCTAAAAGATAACGATACTCCGTCAATGTTCGCACCAGTCACTGAATTCTTGATAACTCCGTGCAAACTGGATTCGGTCAAAGATAACTCAGTGTCATACACTGATTCATCGGTATTGACATTTAATCTTTCACTCCCAGAATTGTATCCACTTGCAGTGACTGTACTTTGATAATTACCACGTGGCAGCTCCATTGTATATTTGCCACTCTCGTCAGTAATGGTACTGTAAGTTTCGCCTGTTGCTTCGTTCACTAAAGTTACTTGCGCATTTTTTATTCCAACCTTATTTGAGTCATCCACTATGTCCCCACTGATATTAGACTTATCTGATTGGACAATGTTCACTGTAAGATCTGCCTTACTACTAATAAGATGCCCATTTAAAGAGGTATCTAAAAATGTCAGGCTGGCACTCCCCCCAGTAACAGCATCTTCATCCGCTGTCAATTCATACACACCATTTGATAGTTTAGTGATTGAGATTGGACCAGCAGTATTAGAAGTCAAATCAGCGTTACTGCCACGATACTCTGGTAAATATAGTATCCTTGTCTCACCTGGAGTTAGTGTCATATTTGTCACTGCTCCTGAGGTATCAGTATTCACCTGCATATTAGCAGTTCTAAAAAGAGGTGCATCTTCTTCGAAACTATATGGCCTTCCCAAGAAAGGACTCTCAACTTCAGCACTATAATGACTATCTTGAGTCTCATTTAAATCAGCATCCACATTATCACTAAAACCCAAGTAGTTACTCATACTAAGCAACTTGTTACCTGCAATTGAGATGTTGGGTGCAACACCCACACCTAAGTTTAAATGCAACGCATTTGTGCTGCCAGACAAATCAGTAGTTACCTCATGACTTGCAGTTTTCATTAGTTCATTATTATTAATTTGTAAGTTGATATTTGAAGTATATTCACCTGTTACATCCACAGTACTGCCCTTTTCAGCTTGCAAAGACTCATTTAGGGTTAACGGTACATCAACAGATAGAAAAGGAATATCAGTCGAGATTATCGCATTGCCAATGTTATAACTTGTCACCTTTGTTCCTTCTGCCCTAATATGCCCCTGTATTTTAGCAGTAGTCTTAAAAGATGCCACTATCTGTTTCATACCACGGGTGCTTGAATAATCAATTTCAAGAGATGGTGTTGTAGCTACTTCTACATTCAAAGTACTACCTTGCCCGTCGTCGACTGTTAGGCTATTCCCGCTTTGATTAAGACTTGCAACTTGTGTATTCGGTAAAATCTTCACTGTACTAAAAGATCCATGACTCCCTGAATGAATCTCTTGAAAGAGTGATGTCATGGTTACGCTTGTGCCATTTAAAATTGTTTTATTATCCTCATGTTGTACACTAGTTATCTTAACAGTTGCTGCATCTGCATGGTTCAATCCTCCATCTGCAAGCACCACATCACCAACATACACATCTTGCGTTCCATTAATAATAATTCCATTATTACCTGCCGAAATCACTTCTGATTTTGGAAAGTAGATAGTATTTGAATTAAGCTGAATGTACCCTGAAGAAGATTGGCTTCTAAATGTTCTCCCTAATTCAATTATGCCATCATCATTAGTGCTTCTACTCATATCACCAGTTGTAATGCTGCCAAGCTGTAATCCATCCGAAGTAGTCAAAGTATATTTTTGATCACCTAATAAATGTACAAAAAAATCGCCTTCTCCATCCGTAGAAAGCTTGATATCCTCAACTGAGCTTTTAGCATATATTACTTGATTACACAGAGCCACTCCGCTTTTTTGTGATAAAACACCAGCAACCGTTACTCTATCACTTTTGTCACTTATCACACTATTTGCGAGTTTAGCCGATTTTGATAATGTAACATTGGCCACAGTGGCCGTACTTGCACCTTTATTTTGCAATCGCGCTGCAAACTTATTACTACTTTTAAGGGATGCACCTTGGCTTCCCAAACCTTTTTCGGTCACAATTTCTGAATTATTAGTCTGTTTATTAGTTATTTGATTATTATGTTGGTTAGCCGCCAATAGTGCGTACAATGAACCGAACAAAATAACTATTATCCCTAAACCCCATTTTTTCAATCGTTAATCCCCTTTAATTAAGCTCTCATCCCCTTTTTACATTATAATTGGAGTAGTACTCATAGTACAAGCTAAATTTAAGATTAAATTTAATCTAATACTTCATAAATTCCTCACCAATTAAAGTTTTCATCAGATTTCGCAATCAGGACAGACTATCTTAGCTCGTCCCGTCTTCTTAGCTAGGTACAGCGCCATATCTGCAGCTTTGACAGCTTTATCAATTTCATCAAATTCATTTGCCTCAGCAATGCCACCTGAGAATGTTATATTTACCGGTTGCCTTTTATCTGTTAAGAAGTCTTTTGAACTAAGTTCCTCTTGAAACCGCAGCATCAGATCAAAACAGTCCCCAATGTTTTGATCTTTAAATAGGATACAAAATTCTTCGCCTCCAAAACGATAAATCTCAACATTTTTCGGACAATTCTTATTGAAAAAGATCTTTAAGCTAGCTGCAAAGAATTTAATAACATTATTACCCTCTAAATGTCCGAAGGTATCGTTAATTTGTTTAAAATTGTCAATATCAAGCATAACTACAACATGCACTTGCGGTTTTTCAGTATCATTTTCAGTTACATAATTAGAAAAAGAATCGTAATTCTGTAAGTCTGTCAACCCATCATATGTTGCTTCATACCTAAGCTCTAGTATTTGTACTTCTTTTCGTTGCAAAGCCGCTGAATAACCATAAACAAAGCTCACAATAATAATAGATCCGATCAAAATAGGTATGTAGACATATTCGTATGTTTGAGGCACATTCTTCCACTGAGCTCCTATCAGAACTGGTGAAGCAATGCTTATTACAACCAGGGAAGCAGCGTATTTTGAAAACAAATCAATATCAGTTAAGAAATTAATTAGTTCGCAAAATGCAATGGAGCCGAGCATTATTAAGAAAATATAACGAATCGTTGCTGCAGAATATACACCATTCACTAGTTCTACAACTGTCAATACTGGAGGCATCAATGCAAATGCTATATAACCTCTGATTCTGCCATCAAGAAAGAAAGCGGTAATTCCAACGACATATTGAAAACAAACAATTTCAAGGTAAAAATAATTGAAACTTCCTACTACAAAATAGAAAGTACTTAGGAAAAAATAGAAGATAATATTGGCCCAAAGCTTACGCTCTAAGGAAACCACATATATTCTAAAAAAATAGTACTTGCAAAATAAAAAACAGATTGTGATAATTGGAGTCATGAGTCCTAAAATAAACATTTCTAACATTTTATATACAACCACCCAAAAATTCTTAAACGCATTAACTAATCTTATTCAACAAAAAATTCTAATAAAAGTCACCATAATTATTAATCAATTTTCCTTTTTGATTACATTAATTACAGCAGTTTGATGGAAACTTAAAATTTATCTTCACTAATCTTGTTTTGGCACTACAGTTAAACAAGAATTTAAAATCACTAATTTGGATTATAAATCTTATTCTGGAGGTACTTCTTTGAAAATCATATATGATCTAGGATACAAAACTATTAACATTTTTTGGAGAATTCTATTTGCCCTTACCCTTTATTTTGCTTGGACATCACCAAATATTATTCTCGGGGACAATTCAACTTTTGGAACAAGTACAACGTGGTTAACTACCTACGCAATCATAGCTGCAATCATACTAGTCACTTCGCTTGTATTGTTCCAAAAAGTTAAGAACTTCTTTTACTTTATCTTCATTAAGAATCAATACATAACTGCCCCTTTACTTTTTATCATAATTATTATTTTGCAAATACTATTTGTATACTATGTACATCCGGTTAGTGGATTTGATGCCGGCATGTTGCACTACGCAGCTGTTAATCACAAACATGTTCTTGAACCCAATGTTGCAGCTTACTACAGCTTGAACCAAAATAATTTACCGATTACTTTATTAATGCGTTGGATAATAGTTCAAACTGGTCACTCTTCCTGGATGTTTTTTGATTACACTACCTTAGTATTAGTTGATATATCAGCGATACTTAATATTCTGAGCATCGCAATTGTAAAACGCAAATCACTTGGAATTGCCATTTACGTGCATTGTGCATGGCTCTTGTTTTTCCTGAGCATCATCATGCCATACACTGATGCATGGGTTTTACCCTCCGTTTCCCTTTATATTCTCTGTTACTGTATCATGGCAAAGAAAAGTATCCATTTTACTTTTAAGGTAATTGCTGCCGTTTTATTTGGCCTTGCTATTATTTTGGCATATTTCATAAAACCCTCAGCAATAATTCCTGTTATCGCAATCGTAATAATTGAAATCTTAAGTCTGATGATTCGAAAAATCAACTTTTTTAACATCCACTTAATCCAAATAATTCTATTACTAACTGTCATTGGTGGTGTGTCTCTCACAACTTATAAGATAACAAGTGATGCCATTAAAGAACAGAAATATATAAAAATTCAATCTTGGCGTTCAATTCCTGCCATCCACTTCATGTCGATGGGAGTATATGGTACTGGTGGATATAATGCAAAACAAGCTCTTGAAATGGCCGTATTACAGACAAAAAAACAAAAAACCGAATATTCAAAGAAAATGTTATTCAAGCGCCTAAAACAACTTGGTGCTTTTGGATATTTAAAGTTCATTATTAAAAAACAAGGTAATAATACTGCTGATGGTACATTTGGTTGGTTACAGGAAGGCCACTTCTTTCGAGAAAACCAAAAACCGACAACGAAAACAATCAGTGGTAAATTAAAAAACTTTATCTTCCTGTATGGAAGAAATATTGCTGATTTTCGCTTTATGGCGCAAACATGGTGGATCTTTACACTCAGTATTATTGCCTTAGGTTACGAGAAATGGAAATTCAGAGATTTTCTAAAACTCTCTCTTGTAGGCGGATTTTTGTTTCTCCTGCTTTTTGAAGGAGGAAGAAGCCGCTATATCATCCAATACTTACCGATTATATTACTGCTAGCAACAATATCATTTACACCTGCAATTGCAAGAACTAAAAAAATCATTGCTTGGGCAAGAAAAGATTGATTCTTCAAAAATTAAATTATAAAAGAAAAGGCCAGAGACTGTAACAAAACAATTATTTTGCGGCAGTCCCTGGCTTTCGTTGTCTCACGTGACTGTCAATCTTATTTCATAGGAAAGAATCATTCATCTCTTCCAAAAAATAACGAACTTGTAAGTGCATAAAAATGTGTTGGCGATTCACCAACTTCAAGCCTCATTAAACTTGCATTTATTTCATGCAGTGAATTTTCCAATAAATTAAAAAGAATTTCTGTTAAATTCTCCAGTGAAGGATTTTTCTTAGCAAATTCAGGCAAATCATTTAGAAATTTCCCCGAAAAATACGTTGTAACCCTATTAATTGCCTTGTCAATATCATTAAAGATAATCATTTCTCCATCATTACTGCCGATCTCACAAATTAACTCCCATGTGTGAGTGTGCTTCTCACCAACCCCATCTTTCCACTTCATGGCATGGCTGGCATTAACATATGAACGGATTCTATAGGTCTTATATAATTTAATCATTTTTATCATCTCTCAGATTTTTAATATCGTCTTTTATACGTGTGACTAAGCGCTTAGCTTCAACAGAAAATTTCTCAGAATTCCAATTAGTCGGTCTTGTTATCGTATTAATTGCTCCAATGAATCTGATGATCGAACAGATTAAGTTATACCATGGAAATGTGAAAACGACCCACCAGAGCTTCTTATAATAAATCTTTTCATCCGGAAACGGCTGCAATAAGATTCGAACACAGACATAATTCAAGGTACAAACTAAAACATATAAAATATAAATCAATAGATATGAAACAAGCAGTATCACTGGTGAGTAACGGAAAAAGAGTAATACAAACGTGGCAAAAAACCAAATCATTTTTGGGAACATAAAGGTGTGGTCAATAATTAAACGGCGGACAACGAAATTCTTAAAGAAAGACATCAGACCAACTGTCTTCTTTTCTGCAAAATTCTTAGAGGTCTCTAACTGACCTCGTTGCCATCGTTGTCTTTGCGTGTACAACTCCCCTATCCCAGATATCGGTTCAATGTAGAAGATAGCATCTGGACACAGTACAACTTGCTCTCCTAGACGCTGTCTTAGCTGAAAAGTCATATCGGTATCTTCGCCCACTGTCGAAGTGTTATACATGAATGTTCTGAGCAGTACATCTCTTCTGAATGCTGAGAAGGCACCAGACATGGTAAATAATTCATTCTTGAATGATTCAATTGTTCGCCCAGACAAGAAAGCCTGCGCATATTCATAATATTCATTCTCAGCTATTATCTTGTGCCAACAACCACTTATCTTTTTAATAAGTCGCCGATTGGATAAGATCGTACCTGTCATCGCTGCAACTTTCTCGTTGTTCTCAAAATGAAGAGTCATGTTCATCAAGGCTTTTTCGTCTAAAATCCCATCACTATCAATATTTATGATATATTTGCCAATAGCACCATAGATTGCCGAATTCAGTGCCTGTGCCTTTCCCTTGTCAGTATGAATTATTTGCATATTCAGATTACTGAAAGTATTTTGAGCATCATTGAAAACAGCAAAACTATCATCAGTACTCTGGTTGTCAGCAATAATTACTTGTGTCAGGTTGGTAGGATATGTCGACCTAGCAATCGACTCAATACACTCGAATAGTGTATCTGCAGAGTTATAGACTGGCACAATCACAGTTATCATCGGCAGTTTCTTAGGTATTATGAGTTTCGGTCTATTGTAATAGCTGAATAACAAATGAATACTGGACACAAATGCAGGAATAATCTCCACCACAACCGGGATTATTGTCCACGTAATCCAGAATCCCATCTTAAGGAGAGTTAAATCCATCCAGTAACTAATCATTACCTGCACTCCCTTTCCTAATCAAGAAAGCAGACTTAAACCTATTATATAAACCCTGTGATAACTGCGAATACGTAAATACATTGTAATAAAGTGCTATCACCAAACCATAGAAGACTAGTCTTCCTATAATGGTATGTGCCAAAAAGAAAGCTGTGTATCCAAAATAATGGACAATCACGACCACAATTACGAGGCGAATTACATTAGCGAGATATATCCAGAGCGTTCCTAATATGACATAAAAGAGCCGTTCCTTCTTCGAATATGCCGGAAAAAAGATTACAAGTGCTGCAAAGGCTGATGTTTCGATGATACCTGAACATTCATAGTCAATCGTCATTAATAGACTTGACATATTACCACTTATAATATGGACGGTGCCATATTTAGACATCACAGTACACATTCCAGTGAGAATACCAAACCCCTTCACCCCTTGAATGACCATATGTGTGAAGAACCAGACCCAATAAGGGTCACTGAGAGCAATCAATATAAAGAAGAGGCCCACGCTTCCGAATATAAAAAAGTAGGCCATCAGTTGCGTTCGCTTAAGAACTGTCAAGACATATAGCCAGATGACAGTTCCTATTATAATTAACGGGTTCATCTATTCACCCAACCCTTTTTTCTTTTCCTAAAGCTTTTAAATTTCCATAAACCTAATAATGCAATCACTAGACCGATAACTGCTAAAATAATTGGACCTGTGCTACCACCGGAAACTGTAACAGTTTGAGAACCCAAGTTACTGTTTTTCAAAGTTATTATCTGCCCAGATTGACTGGAGAGAGTAAAGTCTGACAATGGAATTTTGATCTCCATTGTATCAGTTGGAGAACCGGCATTATTTGCGATTCGTGCAGCTTCAGCTTCAATGTTGCTTGGTTCAGCATAATAGTTACCATTATAATTACTTCCAAGACCGATTTTCAGTGCTGTCTTATCACCTAAGTTTTTGAGATTGTTACTAAGCGAATTACTGCCATTTGGGCTCCTAACAGTGAAATAATACTGTATCCCGCCAACTGTCAAATAATAACCATCTGTCTGCAGGTGATTATACCCATAATTATTTGTATAATCCATCTGCACGTAAATATAAAGATTGGTGCCATCTGAAACCATTGCCGCACGCTTTACATTTCCGTCATCACCAGGTTCAGTCAGATCAGTCTTACTAATGTCATCCCAATCTGAGAAACTACCATCAATCACAATGTTGTACTGGCCGACTGTGTATTCACCAGAACTATTTTCACTATCTGATGAACTCGAACTGCTGGCCGAACCTGAACTGCTAGAACTCGAAGACGAACTGCTGCTTGAAGAACTTGAACTACTTGAAGAGCTTGAGCTACTAGACGAACTCGAACTTATGGTTGAACTCACAATTGATCCGCTCAAACCATAATTCTCATCAGCCATCGTGATTTTAGTATTCACACTTTCAGCTCCTATATAACTGAGTGGAACTGCTACTTCTAGATAAGTATTTCCATTGATAACCGAAACAAAACCGCTAATATTCTTGTGATCAGTTCCGCTTGTTCCGTTATATAAGTCACTTCCACTTGTAATCGAAACACTATTTGAACTACTTGTAATAGCCTGATTTGTTTTCACAGTTAACCACGATGTTTGTCCACCTGCTTGTAAAGTTATCGAATTATAGTAGCTACTATTCGTCACCCCAGTTGATGCAATATATATATATACGTAGTCATCATCATTGAGTAATGCAAAATTACTCCAGCTTCCGCTAGTCTTGGATACCCCAGTCCAATCATCAAAATTGCCATCAATACTAATCTGACCTGTTGAAGACGTACTATCAGCATAAACATTTGCATTGCCAATAAAAAATAGTACAAAAATAGAGAACAGCATCAACAAAAATTTTTTCATAATACTCCCCTAGTTAATATTATAGATAAAGATAAATTCGTTTGATATAAAATTCACAATTCACTTTTTTCATCATATCATATTTGATTACCTAAAACTACTAAGCAAAAGAAATTTCTTGCAAAAAATCCACTTATAAATAAAGTAATATATTATCCCTAAATAAGGTAATTATTTTTTTAGAGTTCTATAATTATCTATACTGTTTATTTGTTTTATTTTTTTATAATATTAATTTGTATATTTATAGTCAAATGAATTTCTTTCAATAACAATTAAATTTATATAAATAAAAAATAAGTATCTATTTCACTTAAGAAACAAACACTTACCCTACAATAATATAAATTTTCTAAAAAAACCAGAATTTCTTCTTTTTAGCTATTCCTGAATAGTCTCTTGCAAAAACTGGTAATCCATTGAGCAGATTCTCCGCATTGCCTTCGAATTCATCAACCTTAGCCTGCCCTAATTCGGTACGGAGCTTGATGAATGCTTCTCGTAAAGCAAAGCTGCGCCCCTTCAGTGCATGGGCATCAGATGCAAAGATCTGTACAAGATTATGTTCAACCAGCTGTTCGGAGATATCTTGGACTTTCTCGCCAAAACCACCAATATAGCTGGTGGCCGTCAGCTGAGCTAAAGCACCATCAGCAATAAAGTTATACAAAAGATTCAAGTCTCCCTGAATCTCATGATTGCGTTCTGGATGAACGATCACAGGTGTTGTCCCCATCTTACGTAGTTCAAAAAACAAACGCTTGGCATACTTGGGAACGGAGCCATGAGGAAACTCAATCAGCATGTACTTCTTGTCTTCATCAATTCCTAACAAGTCGTCATACCTTTCGGTTAAGTCACCGTTGATATGAACTTCTTGCCCAGAAAAGATAACAAGCGGGATTCCATGATTATCTAATTCATTTTGAAAATCAGTAACATGTTTGATTACATCAATACGATGATTGACATAATCTCCATCCAAATGATGTGGTGTTGCCAAAATATGTGTTATCCCCTCAGCAACAGCTTGTCGTGCAAGCTCTAATGAATGTTCTAAATCAGGTGAACCATCATCAATCCCTGGAATCAGATGACAATGCAGATCAACTATTTTTTTGCTCTTTGTCAGATTTTCCGTAATATCCATATCCATAATAGCCATAGTATCCACTCCCGCCTTCTGAACGAACATCGTTATAAATCGAACCAATGATGTTGGCATTTACATGTTTCAACAGGTCAACAGCGTGCTTTACAGCTTCCTTTTCAGTAGTATTCTGACGAGTCACAAGGATTGTACCTTCGACCTTGGTCGAGAGTACCTGAGCATCAGTAACCGATAACAATGGCGGAGCATCGTAGATAACTAGGTCAAGCTGATCCGAAAGTGCCTTAATCAAGAGATCCATCCGCTTCGAATTCAATAATTCAGCAGGATTAGGTGGCACTGGCCCACTTGGCATAACAAAGAGGTTATCAACTGATGTCTCATAGATTGCTTGATTAACGTCGAAGTCACGGTCAGTCAAGTAATTAGTCAAACCCTTAGGATTGGCAATACTGAATGTTGCATTAATAGTTGGTCTACGCATATCAGCATCAACTAAAAAAGTCTTTAAGCCTTGGTTGGCGAAGGTTACTGCTAAGTTTGCAGCAATCGTCGATTTTCCTTCTGAAGCCATTGAAGAGGTCAAAAGGATGTTGCGATAGCGCTTATCGGCATTAGAAAACTGGATATTGGTACGAACTGTTTTGAATTGCTCAGAAATTACAGAACTTGGATCGGCTGCAGAAATCATTTCAACACCATTCTGCATTGAATCCATGGACAATTCATTCTTTTTCTTCTTCTTACTTTTAAATTCAAACATTATTCTTGACCTCCCCTCCTATACTCTTCGCCTTGAAAGCTTCTCGCTATCCACGTTACCACCAATGGTTACATTTACAACACGCCGATACTTTCTGCCTTGAATATGACTGATTGCACCCAAACTCGTAAGTCCAAGTTCTTCAGTCAAGAACTTCTCATCACGAACAGTTGTATCAAGCAAGTCCTTGATGACAACAATTGCAACTCCTATCAACAAACCAACAATGACTCCAATTAATAAGTTGAGTTTCTTATTAGGTGATACAGGCGTCGTATTCGCAGTTGCCTTGGTAACAATAGTCACATTGTCAACCTTCATCATCTTCTTAATCTTCTGACTAAAGACTTTACCAATGCTGTTGGCAAGATCAGCAGCAGTATATGCATTTGTATCGGTAACCGTAACTGTCAACACTTGAGAGTTCGTAGCATTAGAAATTGACACCAACTTCTCAAGAGATGCAACAGAACCAGAATAGTTATCCTTCTGACGCAACTCTTTCACAACAGGTTCTAGGATAACGGGTTTCTTGATGACATCTTCATAGGTATTGATTGCCTGCAAGTCAGCCTGCTGCACATTGTATTGCAGGCTTTCGTTATCAGCTTTTTGGTTAACCAAAAGATCAATCGATGCACTATATTGTGGGGTCATGAAGATAAAGGAAACAATAAAAGCCACTATTGCTCCTATTATCCCCCACAAGATGATTCCAAGATAATTCTTCTTGAGTAAGACGAACAATCGTCTGAGATCAATCACTGTTTCATTATTTACTTCTTCACTCATCAATTTGCTCCTATACTATTTATTTAATTCCAATGCAGTTCTCAATTCCTTAGTTACAGCATTGACGTTCTTTTGTGGAACGACTTGGAACGAGACACCACCAATCATTTTACCATATCCTTGAAGCTGAATCTGTTTAACGTTGTCAGCAGAACGATACTTAGTAGCAATCGTTTTGATCTCGTTAAACGTAATATCCGTCTTCATGTTACTGGAAAGTGCAGATAAGATACTCTGATACTTAGTGATACCTTGAACAGTAGCAATTTTCTTAACAAGTGCCTCAAGAACATTTCTTTGTCGCAATTGCCGTCCATAATCGCCACGAGAGTCTTCATAGCGCATTCTGGTAAAAGCTAAGATATTCTTCTTATTGAGAGTGACAGTTCCCTTCTTAAAATGATATCCCCGACTAGTAAAGTCCAAATCATTGTATACCTTAACCGGACCAAGCGCCGAAGATAACTGCACTAGTCCTCCCATGTTCATTTCAATATAATGATCAATTGGAACATTGAGATAACTCTGGACAATATTCATTGCCATACTAGTCCCACCATATGTGTAAGCAGAATTAATTTTATTTTCAAAACCATGTCCAGGAATAGCGACCTTCGTATCACGTGGAATACTTACTAGGGTCGTCTTCTTCGTATTAGGATTCACAACCGCTACCATTATTGTATCAGTCCGTCCCTTATATGTACGACCATAGTCCCCTGTATCAGTCCCCAAAAGTAAAATAGAAAATGGTTTCCCGTTACTAATGGTTCTTGCTGCACTACGCTCACTATCATGTTTAACTTTGTGGTATGTAGTATCAACTGCACTTTTCGTGTCATTATACACCTTTGCAACAATTACCCCACCAATAATAAAAAAGAATATTAAGAGAGATATAATAATTCGCCAAGCTCTATTCTTTTTCCTATTACCATGATGATGTCTATGTACTTTTTCATTTGGCATCTTAAGATCCCCTATCTTCAATAATTTCAACACCAGCAAATCAAACCTATCAATCTGATTATAACAATATAAGAACTAAAAAAGAATAGTTCAAAAAAATTTATCTTCTAATCAGGATATATAGACATCTAAACTATAATTATCTATTTAAATTCAACATTCATTCATGTGAATATGAATTATTG
>NZ_BACP01000012.1 GCF_000260415.1 Liquorilactobacillus mali KCTC 3596 = DSM 20444 | reverse complement strand
CATTTTGGAATTTTTGCATTCCAGTCAATTCTGTCGAAATTTTCTTCCATCCAATCGCAAGCCTTTTCTGCTCTGATTTGATAGCTAGATCCTCGACCTTTTGAAAAAATACACCACCCTTTTCCGTCTTTATATTCAATTTCATCTCTGAAAGCGTAGAGTATGTTATCTAACACCCACGTTTTATGACGGTTAAAACAACAATTTCTTTTGAACTCCATGAGGCTCCACGTTTTTCCATGAACAATTTCATCTTTTATTTCCTTAAGATCAACATTATCAATTAGTGTTTTGCCCTCAGGAACAGGAATTGTTACCGTCGCTTGAAGTTGTTGCATATTGATCACCTCCTTATGCCTCCAATACTTTTCCATTGAAAAATTTATTGATGAAGTATTTCTGCCCCTTTCCAGTTACAAGAGGCGTATATCTTGTTTCCATTTCTCCCGAATTATGAACAATTGGATTAGGTTTTAATTCAAACAATCCCATATCCATTGACCGTTGAGTTGGATAGTTACGTGAGTGCCCGTATCTTGAAATTAAATATCCATTTTCACGCAACCACTGGAATAATCTGTTTTGACCGATATTGATTCCCTTTTCTTTCAAAATAGTTGCAAGCGCCTTAACTGAAATACTATTAACCGAGTTTTCAACAACAGCACCTAAGATTGCATGAGGTTTCATCTTGTCGTTTTCTTGCTGCAACTTCTTATGTGCCTCTTGTTCATCTTTTAAAGCTGTTAAAATCTGAATCATATTCTCAGGTTGGGCTAATGTTTCCTGCAATGTTTCTGGTGTCATGTATGCACCGTGTTTGCGAATTGACGGTAAGACTTCGCCTGTGACCCAGTCTTGAAATTTTTCAGCAGTTTCGTTATTAGCCTTGATTGCTAACTTATAAAACTGTGGTTCAGTAATGAAATCACCTTTCTCCACTTGTGGAGAATTTAAATATTTGCGCACTCGTTCCCAGCGGACATATTTAACACCTTGTTTTTCAAGGAAAATTCCCAATCCAATCGCTGCTTGTTCAGCGTCAAATTCGATTGAGTTGTCCGAGTTTACCTTGATTGGTAAATCGATATTCCTATTTGTAAAATGCTTTAATTGATTCATATTTTGTTCCTCCTATTCTGTGACTTTGTTACGATTTAATCGTAATTGACGGCAAAAAATAATATCGTCGTAACTGATATTGAATACTTTTTCAATCACTCTGAGCTTCTTTTCATCAGGTGAAGTGATCCCACGTTCATAGTTTCTCCACGTTTCAAGCCCCACGCCAATAGCCTCAGCCGCTTCTTTTTGACTTAGCCCATAAGTTGCACGTAAGCCTCTTAAAGTTACTTTGAAATGTTTTTGAATTTCCATTTGTTTTTCACCTCCTCTTTACATTTTCAATATTAATACGATTAAATCGTAAAGTCAACAACAAAATACGAAAAAAACATATTTTTTTGTTGATTTTCTATTTACTTTTTACGGAACAGCCGTATAATATATGTAGAAAGTGAGGTGAAAATGATGAGTGATTTAGGAAACAAAAGGGTTCTATCTGATAATATTAAAAGGTTTATGAAACAGCACGGAACCGAGAGGTCAAAAATGGCTGCTGATTTAAACGTTAAATATACAACCTTAACTGATTGGATAAATGGAAATGCCTATCCAAGGATTGGCAGTATTGAAAAAATGGCAGATTATTTTAACGTTGAAAAATCTGATTTAATTGAGAGAAAGCCTGATAATGTTATTCCAATTACTAAAACGGTTAAGATTCCACTATTAGGGGAAATAGCTTGTGGCGATCCGATACTTGCAGAGGAAAACATAGAGGAGTATATAGATGAGCCTGTTAATTATCTGCCTTCCGGCACATGTTTCTACTTAAAGGCTAAAGGCGATTCAATGAAGCCTACAATCCCGAGCGGATCAAAAGTTCTAATCCGTCAACAACCAGATGTAGAAGATGATGAGATAGCAGCTGTTCTGATGACTGAAACTAATGAAGCTACATTAAAGAGGATTAAGCGGTCAAATGGAACAATGTTCTTAATGCCAGATAATCCGGAGTTCACACCAATTATTGTTGGCGAGGATAATCCTGCTCGCATTTTAGGTAAAGCCATACGATATACGAGTGATCTATAAAAATAAGCCTTAGTTCATCATGCTGGGGGGCAGCGAACTAAGACTTATAAAATGATCTGAGTAAAATATACCACTACTCAGATATTTTTACATAATGATATATATTTAACACATAATAATTTAAAATAAGAAATAAAAAGGGCTGATGATATGGCTGCTATAATTATTATACTAATGTTCATACTTTGGAAAATGTTTAAATTTTCTTTTAACGTTATACTTCCGTTATTGTTTTTAACTCTTATTATTTTGTGGATAGCAGAAGCAATCAAAATACTGTTTCCACTAATTATTGTAGCTGTTGGTGGATATTTAGTTTACCGCACTAGGAACTCTTCTTTGTAATTAATATTTGCTTAGTCCAAAGACTGATGACTTTAAAAGCTGAAAAAAAGGAGGCCAAATATCATGGCTAAAAAGGTGATTAAGGGAGAAGACGGAAAAGAATACGAGGTGAAAACAAAAAAGCCATTTTATAAACGCATTTGGTTTTGGATACTTATTGTAATTGTCTTATTTATCGGTTTTGGAACTATGGGAGGTTCTGGAAGCTCGAAAAGTTCTGAGTCAGCCTCTGGCAAAGCAACTGCGCATAAAACTACAAACTCAGAAAAAGGAGAATCGTCAGCTAAAAAATCAGATGCATCTAGTATTACTGTTGACTACAACAAATATGCTGTAGGTAGTACTAAATCCTTTACAACTAATTACACAGATTCTAGTTGGAACGATGCCACAGTGACTGTTAATAAAGTAACTATTTACAAATTAACCAAGCCACATAAATATAATTCTGCTAATGATGGTAAATTTAATGCCGAAGGCTTTGTAAGACTGTATTTTACAGTTACAGCTAAATCTGATATTAGTTTATATGCTACACAAGGAACTGCAATTTATTCGAACGGAGAACAACATGAAGCGGACTCTTTAGAAAATTGGGATGGGGATATTAACAACGGTGCTACTAAAACTGGTGCTGTAACATTGCCTGTTGAAAGTCTTGCAAACACGTCTAGTTTAACTACTATTAGATATAAGTTTACAGCTAATCCGCAATCTGATATGAGTGTAGAAAAAGATTATGATTTTACTCTTAATTTGAAATAAAATAATAAAATAAAAAAACACACTCGCCCCTACCAGAGATTGAGTGTGCATCTATCATATATATAGGGAAACTATGCCCTATTTACCTATTTTAAAATAAGAAAGGAGTTTTGACAATGGCTTATGTCAGACAGCATGGAGATAAATGGCAAGTTCGTATGACATGGATTGATGTTGACAATAAGCGGCACACTAAAAATAAAAGTTTTTCTTCAAAGCGTGAAGCTATTTCATATGGCAATAAGTTAGAGGTTCTTAAGCAGAATGGTTTTGCCTCAGTTGACTCATCATCTTACTTCCCTGATTATTTTTGGGAATGGTTTCAGACCTATAAGGAATCAAGTGTTACCGAACGAACTAAAAAAACTTATGAGCAGACATATAATGCGTTAAAAAAGTATTTTAGTCGAACTGCTATTGAAAAAATAGATCGCAGAAAATATCAGCTCTTTATTACTCAATATGGTTCTAAACATGCTAAGTCAACAGTTAGTAAGTATAATTCATTAATACATGCCTGCGTGAAAGATGCAATTTATGATGGCACTATTCAAAGGGACTTTGTACAAAATGTAAACTTGGTATTCGATAAAAGTAAAAAACGTAGCATAGATTATCTTAGTATTGCAGAAACCAAAAAGCTTAGTCAATATTTGAAGTCCACACTCAACCACAATTTCACTTCTAAATTCATGATATTGCTAGCAATGTACTCTGGAGCTAGGCTCGGCGAAATTCAAGCATTGACATGGAAAGACATTAATATGAACTTTAAAACTGTAAGTATTAACAAGTCTTGGAATGAAACCACAAAGAAATTTAAGGAAACAAAAAACGAGTCATCCGTGAGAACGATTCGTTTAAGTAAAAGCATATTAGTATGTCTAGCACAGTTAAAGGTTAATCAAAGCAAACAAGTATTTGAAAATCAATACCACACAATTCCAACTTCATCTGCTGCAAATAAAACACTCAGGCAGTCGCTTAAAGAATGTGGCATCAATAAGCCCAGTTTTCATTTTCACTCGCTCAGGCACACACACGTTGCTTTCCTACTTGCAAAGAACATAGATCTATACATTATCGCTAAACGGCTAGGTCATTCTGATATATCTACTACTAGTCGAGTATACTCATATCTTATTGACGAATATAAGACACGTTCGGATAATCAAATAGAAAATGTAATCAGCGAATTATTTGATGAACCAAGTGAAATTAATTCTTCTAAAAATAGTCTTGCGTGATTCTTGCGTGACGAGTTTTGTCTTTTTATGACTATTTAAGTTTAAATGAAAAATAAGAATGCTGTTAAATCAACGTTTCTAGGCTTACAAAAACCAACTAAGACCATATAATAAGGAGAGTACAGGATTTGAACCTGCGCGCCGGTATAAACCGGTTCGCCGGATTTCGAGTCCGGTGCATTACCACTCTGCCAACTCTCCAACAACGATAAATATTATATCAATTATCAGGGTGGAATGCAATGCAATCATAAACTAATTATTTTAGGCATAGACCTTGATTATACAAAACTTCTAATAATTCATCCCGCAGAGTCTTCTTTGCCCCTAACTTCTTAGAACTTACTTGTTTTGTGAATGAGTCAATTCGGCGATTAGAATCCCGCAAATCATAATATGTCTGTACAATCTCGTCATATTCTTTTAAATCAGAAACGTTAATCTCATGATAATCATTTTCAAAGAAAATCGCATCTAAGGGCAGGCGCGGTTTCAACTGCGGTTTCTGATCTGCTATTCCAACTTGTAATCCAAGTATTGGAAACGTCATCTTAGGCAGCCTTAATACTTCTAACAATGCTTTCGGGTTGTTATTAACACTTCCTAAAATAACTGCCCCCAATCCCATACTTTCGGCTGCATTAACCATATTTTGCACTGCCAAAACAGTATCCTCTACACCCTGCAAAAAAATATCTGTTTGATGCAACCTACCATCATCTTTACCTAATTGATGCCGTATACTTTGATTCCGGTGTAAATCGACTACAAAAATAAATAAGTCACCGTTTGTTCCGACATATTTTTGCCCAGATATTTGTCTAATGCTCATCCGTTTTTGTTCATCGGTAATATGTAATATGGAAAATTGCTGCATAAACATACTTGATGAAGTGTGACTTGCCACCTCTATCAGTGTAGTCAACTGTTCCTCTGTTAGTGTCTGGTCTTTAAAGGCCCTAATTGTTTTATGGGTAACCTGCTTATCGATAGTTGCATTCTTAATCATCTGGAACAACACTCCTTCATATATAAAATGATGATATAATTCTACCACTTGCTTCGCAATCTAGGAATCTTTTATTCAAAATTTAACTCAAACGAATCTTCTTTGACTGAACCATCGCGGTACACGAATACAGAATATGCTGTTCCCGTCATTGCACCTTCTGCAAGTGCGGTTTTAGAAATTGCCTTCACAAAAAATTTCTCATCATCACACCATAGGCAGTTCCAAGTCCAATCTCCGTCATTGTTACCCAATTGTGCTTCCACCGTGGAAACAGCATCACTTTTACTATGTATTTTTATCAAATCAGGTCCGTCAGTAATACGTACCAGATTGTTTTTAGTATTTGATTTTTCCTCAACAGGTTCTTCTCGTAAATGATTTTCAAAATTATCTTTTACGAGAACCTTTTTCTTGTTTTGTCTGTACAACAATATACCAACCAAAGAAGCAGTAATACAACCATAAATAAGTATTGATTTTTTCATATATTAACAACCCTTTCACTCGCATATTATACCCCAAAATTTTATAATAAAATAATATACAGCGATTTAAACGCAAAAAAAGAGCGGATCAAAAATTAATGTTTGACCTACTCCTCTATTATTTTGGATAAACGCGTTCCATAAGTTAAAATTTCCCGTCTAACTTCGAATTACCTACAACAAATTACCAGTCATGCTCGCAATTCGCGTTAGTACTCAACTTTTACCGTCTTATGTCTCACTTTCCTCAATTGGATCTTATTTAACTTCAGTAATCTTAACTTTCATTGAGCCACCTGGTGTTTCAATTTCAACGACCTCTCCCAAACGATGGCCTACCAGCCCCTTCGCAATCGGTGATTCATTTGATATCTTACCAGCAAATGGATCTGCTTCCGCAGCCCCAACGATTGAATATGTTTCAGGTTCTTCATCGGGCAATTCTTGGAAAGTTACCGTTTTTCCAACAGCAATTTCATCCGCATCAATATCGCCATTATCAATAATTTCTGCGTGATTCAACATTTGTTCAATTGTTTTTATTCGTCCCTCAACAAAAGACTGTTCATCTTTCGCTGACTCATATTCAGAATTTTCAGACAAGTCACCAAAACTACGTGCAATCTTGATTCGCTCAATAATTTCCGAGCGTTTTGTTGTCCTAAGTGTATTTAATTCCTCTTCTAATTTCTGCTTTCCCTCAATTGTCATGGGGTATGCTTTCTCTTCTGCCATATCTTATGACTCCTCTCAAAATAAATTAACTGTGCGAATGTCTATTATGACGAAGAACATCACGGATCTTCGTTGTTAATAAATCAATCGCTACCTGATTCGCACCGCCTTCAGGCACAATAATATCTGCATATCGCTTAGTGGGTTCAATAAATTGATGATACATGGGTTTAACCGTCCGCAAATACTGTGAAATTATTGATTCCAAGGAACGCCCGCGTTCTTCAGTATCCCTTTTTATTCGTCTAATAATTCTAATATCATCATCAGTATCAACAAAAACTTTAATGTCCATTAAATCACGAAGGCGTTGATCATTAAGTACCAGAATCCCTTCAACAATTATTACTTCCTGTGGATCTTTTATTAGTACTTTGTCACTCCTAGTATGTGCACTATAATCATACACCGGAACCGCTACTTGCTTCCAGTTTAAAAGATCTTTCAGATGTTCGATCAGCAAATCAGTATCAAAAGCATCTGGATGGTCATAATTAACCTTTATACGCTCTTCAAAAGACATATCATTTTGATTTTTATAGTATGAATCTTCTTGGACCATCAAAAGGGAATGTTGCTTTAACTGGTTAAATATCGCCATACTTACAGAAGTTTTACCACTGCCCGAGCCCCCTGTAACTCCAATAATAACAGGTCGTTTCTTGCCCGAATTTGCTGTCATCTCTTGTTTCCCCTTTGCTTATTTTAATTATTGTCTTTTTCTAACTTAGCTGTCAGTTTTTGATGTTCAGCGTATGTTTGTGAATAATAAACCTTTCCAGTCTTAATGTTTGCGATAAAATACAAATAATCCTTGTCTCTGTCGGTTGGATTCAACACTGCTTTTATCGAATCAATACTTGGATTATTGAATGGTCCTGGACCCACACCTGTATTCTTATATAAATTGTAAGGTGAATCGACCTTCAAATCCTTATAAGTAACAGTTTTTTTGTGTTTTCCAAGAGCATACAAGACAGATATATCTGACTGTATCTTCATATTCTTGTCCAGTCTATTCTCAAAGACACCTGCAATCTTCTTTCGATCCGAGTCTGTCACACCTTCTCGTTCTACTAATGAAGCAAGTGTTATTACCTTTTGAACAGTCCATCCTTTTTCACTGATTTGTGAATAATAGGGTCTCATCATCTGATCAGTTTTCATGACCATTGAGGTAACTAATTGTTTCAATGTACTTTTCTTCCCGACGGTATAAGTTGCAGGGTACAGGTAGCCCTCTAGCTTGTACCTTACATCTTTTGCATCCACCGCCGATCCCAACAAATCAGGATATTTTTCTTTTAATTCATTTAAGAAATCTTTATTATTCAATAATGCCAAGAAAGCTTTCTTCTTAAAACGTGTCTTTTTTTGAATGACATCACCAATTTGATCAGCTGTTACACCCTCTCGAACCAGCACTTTCCCAGAATTTTGGGGCTCACTTGCGCCACCTTTTTGCAGCTTAAGAGCTATTTGTTTTAAAGTCATAGAAGGTTTTAATTCATAATATCCTGCCTTGAACTGACCGTATTTCTTTGCTTTGACATAATAATCAAAAACGAAACCACTTTTGATTACATTTTTGTTCTCTAAAATACTTCCAATTTGCTTAGTTGTGCTGCCAATTGGTACTTTAACTTCGATCACCTTACTACTCTCAGGATTCAATGGCTGTTTCGCACTTTCGAAGTAATGATGACCGATAATTCCTATTACAACTAATAAAACAACTATCAGGAGCAACACTCCTCGAACAATCCGATTCGCGAAAAGTTTATTGTCGTTATTTTTATTTTCCTGCAAATCTATATTGTCCTCATTCTTGTTATTCAAAGTATCCCTCCATTCGAAATACAATATCTATTACATTATACATAAGATTACTTGAATTTGCACCAAGATTCAAAATTACTTAATATATAAAAAATTAGTTTATACGAAAAAAGCCATAGACTTCTATTATCCATAGCTTTTTCGTATCAAATTAACGAATCTCTACATTAAATTTCTCTTGTAATTTACTCATTACTTTTTCAAAATCAGCATTAACGACATCATCTGCCAGAGTCTTCGAGCTATCACTATATGTTAATTCATAGGCCAATGATTTTTGTTCAGCGCCTATTTTAGCCCCTTCATAGACATCAAAAAGCTGAACCTTGCTTAAAATTTTCCCACTTTGTGCTTTAATAAAGTTAATAATATCAGCATTTTCGATATCCTTGCTTACAGCTAGTGCAACATCACGAGTGATGACAGGATATTTTGAAACAGGTTGATATACAATCAATTCATTATTGAAATCAATAATCTTTTGCAAATCAAGTTCAAAGACGTATGTTCTTCCTATCCCGTATTCCTTCGAAATATTTGGATGAACTTCACCTATAAATCCAATAAAGAGATTACCCACAAAGATATCAGCTGTTCTACCGGGGTGCATTTCCTCATGCTTTTGTGACGTTTCATAACTAATATCTGTGACCCCTAGCTTAGTTAACAAGTGTTCAACAACGCCCTTGGCAACATAAAAATCTATCTGCTTTTTCTCATCATGCCATGACTGTGCTGAATATAATCCCGTCATTGCCGCAGCTACGTGTTCAACTTCGCGTGGTCGATCACTATCTGCATCACGATAAAAAACACGTCCCTGCTCATATAACATCACATCTGAAACTTTACGAGCATTATTATAAGCGACATCATCTAATAAACCACTAATAAGGTTCATCCTGACAGTTGTTCTATCTGAACTCATCGGGAAATCCAACTTGGTTGGCTGGGCATCTTCCATCATAAATCGTTGTGCTTTCTTATCCGAAGTCAGTCCATAAGAGATTGCCTGCATCAATCCTGATTCTTCCAAGATGCTTCTTGTATCACGAATTACTTGCTGCTTATACGTATACTTTCCTGGTGTTAATTCACCGCTAGGTAAGGTTGCTGGTAAATTATCATAACCGTAGATTCTCGCAACTTCTTCGATTAAATCAGCTGGAATGCTGATATCCCATCTCCTTGCAGGTACAGAAACCTTGAAGGATCCTGTCTTTTCCTCAACACCGAAACCAAGTCTCTCAAAAATATCCCTGATTTCTGCATCTTGTAATCCAGTTCCTAATACATCATTAATTTTTTTAGTCGTAATAGTAACAACTATCGACTGGACATTAGCTTGCGCACCAACTGCAAATCCTGAAATAACTTTCCCATTTCCTAACTCAGAAATCAATTGTGCTGCCATATCCAATGCTTCTGCAACTGTTGCACGATTAATTCCACGCTCAAATCTCATAGCGGCTTCACTATGCAGATTATGTTTTCTAGCAGTTTTACGAATAGCTGATGAATTGAAGACCGCAGCTTCGAGAGCAATAACTTGTGAATCCGCCGAAATACCACTATTTAGGCCACCCATTGTGCCTGCTAGAGCAATGGGACCATTATCATCAGCAATCACAATATCACTTGATAAAAGTTCTCTTTCTTCTTCATCGAGTGTTTGCAGTGTTTCACCTGGTTTAGCAAGGCGAACTTCGATCCTTTTACCAGTAATTTTTTGATAGTCGAAAGAATGTAATGGTTGTCCATAGTCCAATAAGATATAGTTTGTGACATCAACAACATTGTTCATTGGACGAATACCAGCGTTCCATAGACGCTTTTGCAGCCACATTGGACTTTCTTTAACCTGCACATCTTTGATAACACGCAACAAGTAAGTTGGAGCCAACTCCTTATCAGCTTCTACTTGAATATAGTCAGAAATATTATCGGTTAAATCTTCTTTCAATTCAGGTTTCTTTAAAGTTACCTTTTTATCATAAATCGCTGCCAATTCATGAGCCGTTCCCCTCATACTCAGCATGTCTGCCCGATTCGGCGTAACATCAAGATCTATGATATCTTCATCCATCCCCAAGTATGAATATACTGGTTCACCTGGTTTAGCATCAGCTGGAAGAAAATATATTCCATCAGCATAAACCTTTGGAACGACGCTATCTGAAAAGCCAATTTCTTGAAGCGAACAGATCATCCCTTCGGAAACCTCTCCCCGCATCTTGCTTCTTTTGATTTTAACATTCCCAGCAATTCTCGAATTAGGTAACGCTACAATCACTTTTTTGTTTGCAGCAATGTTCGGTGCTCCACAAACAATTTGTAATAAGTCATCTTCTCCGACATCAACTTTGCAAATATTAAGATGATCTGATTCAGGATGTTTCCTAACTTCGACAGTAAAACCAACCACAATCTTTTTTAATTTTTTATCAAGTCTAGATACACTATCAACTTCAACTGCCGTTCTTTCAATTTTCTCGGCCAATTCTTCTGGATTAATATCTAAATCAATATAATCTTTGAGCCACTTTGTAGAAACCTTCATTTGTCTTTATCCTTTCTGCGCAAATTGTGATAGGAAGCGAACATCATTTAAATAGAACTCACGAATATCATCGACCCCGTATTTTAACATAGCAAAACGATCTGGACCCAAACCAAATGCGAAACCACCATAGGTTTCCGAATCAACTCCTGCCATTGTCAAAACATTGGGATGAACCATTCCAGCTCCCAAAACTTCAATCCAACCAGTATACTTACATACAGCACAGCCTTTACCTTCACACTTAAAACAAGAAACATCTACTTCAACTGAAGGTTCTGTAAATGGAAAATAACTTGGTCGTAATCTGATTTCACGTTCATCTCCAAAAACAGTACGAGCAATGATCTGCAAAGTTCCTTTCAAATCAGCCATCGTTATATGCTTGTCAATAACAAGCCCTTCAACTTGATGAAATTGATGAGAATGTGTTGCATCATCAGTATCACGGCGATATACCTTACCTGGTGAAATCATCTTTAATGGTCCCTTGGTGAAATCATGTTTTTCCATGGTTCGAGCCTGTACTGGAGAAGTCTGTGTACGCATCAGAATTTGTTCAGTAATATAAAAAGTATCTTGCATATCACGTGCAGGATGATCCTTAGGTAAGTTCATCATTTCAAAATTATAATGATCTTCCTCAACCTCAGGTCCATCCACCACTTGATAACCCATTCCGAGAAAAAGTTTCTCAAGTTGGTCAATAACCTGCATTATAATATGTGGTTGCCCAGCCTTGACTGGAACACCGGGTAAAGTAACATCGATTTTTTCTTTTTCAAGCTTTCTAGCAGTTTTGATTATCTCTAATTTCTCGCGACGTTGTGTAATTGCTTCTGTTAATTCATCGCGTACTTTATTTGCCAGGCTGCCAACAACAGGACGTTCCTCTTTTGAAAGATCCTTCATTCCGCGCAGTACTTCTGTGATAGGCCCTTTCTTGCCCAATAAATTAACTCTAATTTCGTTAATTTTTTTTAAATCTTCAACAGTACCAATTTCACTTAACGCCTTGACTTTTAATTCTGTTAATCTATCTTTTAAGTCCATTTGTTTTTTCCTTTCTTTTTAAGCAGAGTGTGACTCTCATGGGACAACTCCCGCGTGCCAATACAAGTTGCAAATATAGTCAGGATAGCCATATATGAATTAAGCACGATGAGTTGATAAATCTTGTTCATTCGCAACAACAGTAAAAAAACATTTTACTCAGTTACTCTTTTTCAAAAAAATATTTTTTAAGACAAAAAGACCCCGTCCCATCAAAGGGACGAGGTCTCGCGGTACCACCCTTGTTCTAGCAGCAATAACACAATTGTCAATTGTCATCACTATCCAGCACTTTCATGTTAACGCCCATGTAAGCGGCACATCATTCATTATGTCTAAATCCCGATGGCAACTAAGGAAATGAAATTCAGATAATCATATATGGAATAATCGCAGCAAACATATTCCTCTCTGACTATAATAAAAATCCTACTATCTTCCGTCAATGTCTTTACTCTTTATAGAGTCTATACTCCCATGTGTAATCCGTCAAGTCCTACTTGCAATCATCAAGCGTATACCATTTCTTTGCCCAATCATGCAATTCACTCATAACACAGTGAAGATCTTCACCACGCTCAGTTAAACTATAAACTGGCCTACAGCTATCCTCATATATAACACGCTCCAAGAGTCCCTCTTCTTCAAGTTCCTTAAGACGTTCAACCAAAACTCTATCACTGCATTTATCAACCTTGTTAGCAAGATCACGAAAACGCTGAGGTCCTTCAGTTAGTAGAACATCAATTATTAATCCATTCCATTTTCTTCCCAAAATACCGAAAGTTTTTTCAAATCGTGGACACTGAACATAGGTTTCAACTGTTTTTTGCACTATCTTCACCTCCAAAACTATATTACCATATTCATAATTACACGAAAAAAGCCTCACCGTCAAATAAAAAGGCAAAGTTTTTTCAACTTAATTATTTCACAAATTTTAAATGTTTCTTTAAAAGTCCCTCGTAACGATTAAATAAAGGTACGCTTACTTCAGAGGTCGCCTCATATTTATCAACCATTGTCACAATGTAACCCTCAAGGTAACGAGGGGGAGCCACAGTTGCACCCCACATATGTTTGATTATGATATCACGTTCCATTGCCGATAAATTCGTAATCTTTTTTGCATTTCGTACTGCAATTCGTGGATGAATCCATGCATGTGTACCGTTATCAAACTTAGTTGTGCGCCAGTCATAATAAAATAAATCATGAAGTAAACCGGCTCTCGCAGTCGCACGAGCATTCAAATGCATTCTCTTCGCAATTCGATAACTATCAAAGGAGACTGCAATCGAATGCTCCAAACGATTTGAAAAATAATGTTGTCTAAAATCAGCTAACCGTTGGACTTCTGGAGTTTCAAGAAGCTCACCTACATAGCTCATATATTCTGAATCATCTTGCCATTCATTTTTTTTCATGCAATACCCCTCTTAATAAAGTTACCTCTATCATACCCAAATTTGTGTAATTTGCAATTCTTAAATATTAAACTTGCAAGTTTGTAAACTAATCTTAATAATTATTTCTTTAACGTATACATTAAAATTCCAGCGGCTACCGCTACATTCAAAGATTCAGCCTGACCAATAATTGGAATATACAAATTATGCTTAGTCAACTTCAGATGTTTTGCCTGAACACCATTGCCTTCATTGCCCATTATTAATCCAAAATCAGAATATTTGCCAATTTCATTATAACTCTTAGCATCTTTGTTTAACTCTGTTCCAAATGTGGGGATATCATTTTTCTCTAATTCGACAATAAAAGTCGTCAAATCAGACTGCAGCAATTCCAAATGAAACTGGCTTCCCTGCATCGAACGAACAACTTTTGGCTGATACAAGTCCCCGGTTCCATCTCCAAACACAACACCTCTAAAACCTGCAGCATCTGCCGTCCGAATCATAGTTCCAATATTCCCAGGGTCTTGGACACTATCAAGTAATAACCACGCACCAGTTAAATCTGATGGTAGCACATTCCTAGAATCATCAATCATAATAATTGCAAAAATGCCTTGTGGACTAGGAGTCTCGCTTATGGCATGTGCAACCTCCGATGAAATATACGTAACCTCTGCTTTTGTTGAATTAAATTCATTGAATTCATCAATATATCGTGAATCTGGTACAATTAAGAAACGCTTAATGCTTTCGTTGGCTTGAATTGCCTCTTTAACAAGATGCCATCCGTCCAGAATGTATTGTTTCTGATTTAAACGACCCTTTTTGGAAGAAAGTTTTTTCCATTCTTTAACCTGTTTATTCTGGGGTGATTGAATAATCTCCATCAATATCTTCTCCAATTTAATAATTTCTAACCAAGTATAGCATATAACGATGAACTTAAATCATACTAATATATAATGAAGTAAAGGAGTGTTTATCATGAAATCTATCAAAATAACAGTCCATGGCAGGGTCCAGGGGGTTGGCTTCAGGTATTGCACAAAAATGGTAGCAGACCAATTAAATATAAAGGGAATAGTGAAAAATCAAAGTGACGGTTCTGTCTACATTGAAGCACAGGGCGACCCACAGGCAGTTCATAGTTTTGCAAAAAAAATTATCGCCTCTCCTGCTCCAAGTGGTCGTGTATCTAATTACAATATCGCCGATAATAAAATAAAAAATTACACTTCATTTAATGTTGTCTATTAATTAAGAATCCAATATTTCTTAATTAATTATTATATTACTAAGTGTAATTGAAAAAGTACCATATATAAAGTATAGTAAGTAGCGTAGTTTATTTGAAAGGAACAATACAATGAAAAAAATGAAACGCCTTACTATATTACCAGTATTCGTTGCTGCTTCTTTGATTTTAAGTGGCTGTGTACAAAGGACTAAGAGTGGTAAACCTTATGGCTTGATTTATGACCATTTAGCTATACCCACACAACACGTTATCGATTGGCTAACAAGTGTAATGGGCGGCAGTTATGGCTGGGCAATAATAGCAATTACCTTTATCGTAAGAATGCTGCTTATGCCTTTAATGTTAAAACAAGCTAAGGGTGCAACAATCCAGCAGGAAAAAATGGCTTCCGTTCGCCCACAAATGGCTGCTATTCAAGAACGACAGAAAAATGCTTCATCAGCTGAAGAAAAAACAGCAATTAGTCAAGAAATGATGGCATTGTATCGTGAGAATGGCATCTCCATGACAGGTGGCATTGGTTGTTTACCGTTACTTATCCAAATGCCGATTTTTGCGGCCTTATACGCAGCAATTCAGTATTCACCTGAATTGTCAAAAACTTCTTTCATGGGAATTAACCTTGGAAATCCAAGTATTATTCTTGCTGTTTTGACAGTACTGATCTATGGCCTGCAAGCCTATCTTTCACTTTTTGGTATTGCTCCCGAACAAAAGAAGCAAATGCAATCGATGCTCTTTATCACACCTATCATGTTGGGTGGTATGACATTTGTTTCACCAGCTGGTCTTGGACTATACTTCTTTGTCGGTGGAATTTTTGCTTGTTTACAAACCATTTTAGTAAATATTATGAGACCAAAAATTCGTGAAGAAGTTGCAGCTGAATTAAAGAAAAATCCGCCCAAGAAAGTAGTAACTCCAGTGGTCGAGAAAACTGAAGTCAAAAAGAAAAGTAATAAAGATTCTGACAGACCAAATAATAACCGCTTGCGTAATTCAGGAAAACAGCACCGTAATAAATAATAGCTGTTCATAGGTTTCAATTCATTAATAAGGGGACTGTGTCAAAATTAAGCTTTGACACAGTCCCCTTATTAACTTATACATAAATTGGTGTTAACCTTTCTCGACACGACGTTTCCCTTCCGCACACATTTTAAGTAGTGGACAGCTTTCGCATTTAGGTGACCTAGCCATACACTGGTATCGCCCCCAATATATCATCCTAAAATGCGCGGCAATCCAAATAGATTTTGGAAGTTTTTTCATCAACGTCTGTTCAATTTTTAGGACATCAGCATCTTGTGCAACCATTCTAAGGCGCTTAGATACCCTTGTGACATGGGTATCAACAGCAATTGCAGGTATTCCAAAACATTCAGCCATGACAACATCCGCGGTTTTTCTACCAACACCTGGCAATGACATCAGTTCTTTGCGAGATTGTGGAACAACTCCATGAAAATCAGAAACAATTTTTTGAGCGCATGCAACCAGATATTTTGCCTTATTACGATATAAACCAATCGTTTTAATCAGTGTCATCACATCAGCAACATTAGCCTCTGCTAACTCATATGGTGTTTTATAGGTTTCAAAAAGCTTAGGACTTAATATATTCACTGCTTTATCAGTTGTTTGAGCACTCATAATAACAGCTAGCAAGAAATGAAAATCTGTATCCGCAACAAGCGAAGAATGTGCATTGGGAAATGATTCACCCATTATTTCAATTGCCTTCAAACATTCTTCATCAGATAACATTTATTTACTCCTCTTTTTTATTATTACTATTTGACCAATGATATAAAGGAATGCTTGGCTTATCTGGATCATTTTTTATCCTGCCTTGACTCGATGAACTATCCTGAGTCTTTATTCTTTTTCTTTGCTGTTCGCGCTGCACATCCTGTGCAGAGCGAATATTTTGTCTTTCCCAACTTAATAAAATTCGGTCAATATATTTTAAACTGTATGCCTGATTCAACACTGCTTCTCTCAATGCCAGCAGAATTAATTCAGGCAAATAATTATCCTTGTGCAGCCAAAGGTTAACCGTTTCAATCTCAATCGGAGACAACGGTCTGCCAAATTCAACTTCAATACTTTGAAAAACTTTTTCCTGAGCGGTCTTCAAATCTTTATTCTCCAAAGAATTTTGTTTTTGTTGTTCCATAATTATTAGTTTGTCAAATAATTTTTTGAATTGATAGACATCATGCTTGATTCCGGTTTCATCTTGAATACTAGCTATTTCCATAACGTTTTTCTGGATTAAGCTGTGCATTGCTTGATAAACGTCAGCCTCGTTTTTGCCCATTCTCCTAGCAATGAGTTCTATCTCTGGAAAAGAATCACCTGATTGGGTCGCACTCATTATCTGGATTATTAATATCATCTCGGTCTCATTCAAACCAAGCATTGGATAATTATAAAGGACAAGATTAGAAATAGTTGTCTGACCTGCTTTAAGATATTCTTCGAACGCTTTATCCATTCATACTCCCCACTCTTCATTTTTAAATAAAAGGCCGTCAAGATAATATACAACATTACCCCAACTGCCCTTAACTTGCTTCCTTATGGATAAATTCTGTTTAACAAACGTGGAAATGGAATTGACTCACGAATATGTTCCTCACCGGTAATCCACGTAATTGCTCTTTCAAGTCCCAAACCAAAGCCAGAATGAGGCACACTACCATAGCGACGTAAATCTAGATACCATTGGTAATCGTCCTTGTTTAGTCCAGCTTTTTCGATTTGTGCCTCTAAAAATTCTGGATCAGTTGCTCTTTCAGAGCCACCAATAATCTCGCCATAACCTTCAGGTGCAAGTAAATCAGCACTTATAACAACATCATCGCGTGTTGGATGTGGCTTCATGTAAAATGGCTTGATTGCTTTAGGATAGTTCAAAACAAAAACTGGTTTACTAAAATGCTCAGCTAAATATGTTTCCTCGGGTGAGCCAAAATCGTCACCCCACTCAGCATCAGGAAATTCACCAGACTTTTGCAATAACTCCACTGCTTCATCATACGAAATTCTTGGAAATGGGAGCTCAGTGTACCTTTTGAGAACATCAACATCCCGTTCTAAGATTCCAAGTTCATATTCACAATTGTCTATTACACTTTGAACCAAGAAAGCAATATATTGTTCTTGAATTTCAAGACTTTCTTCCTGGTGCATAAAAGCCATTTCAGGTTCAACCATCCAAAATTCAATCAAATGGCGTCTTGTTTTAGATTTTTCAGCTCTAAATGTTGGCCCAAAAGAAAAGACTTTCCCATATGCCATGGCACCGGCTTCCTCATAAAGCTGTCCTGATTGTGAAAGATATGCATCTTTATCAAAATATTTGGTGTGAAAGAGCTCTGTTGTCCCTTCTGGAGCAGACCCTGTCAATATAGGTGCATCAATTTTGATAAAACCTTCCTTGTTGTAAAACTCATAAGTTGCCCTAATTACTTCATTTCGAATCTTCATTACTGCAAATTGACGCTTGGAACGCAACCACAAATGACGATGATCCATTAAGAAATCAACACCATGTTTCTTGGGTGAGATTGGATAATTCTCACTTTCACCGACTTTTTCAATTCCCGATAACTCTATTTCGTAACCAAATGGTGAACGTGCATCCTCATGGATAGTTCCAGTTACATATAGGCTTTCCTCTTGTTTAACTTCCTTGGCAAGAGCAAACACTTCTTCGCTGACATTGTTCTTAACCACTACTCCTTGGAAAAATGCGGTCCCATCACGCAACTGCAAAAAAGCAATCTTTCCACTTGACCTCTTATTTGTGAGCCAAACTCCAATTTTTACCTCTTCACCAATATGATTTTTTGCATCAATAATACTAATTGTTTTCAACAAAAGAATCCTCCTACATACGTTTTTCAATAAATGCTTTCATTCTCTTAATAGCTTCCTCTAAGCTCGCTAAATCAGTGGCGTAACTCATTCTGATATGGTCAGGCATTCCGAAGGCACTCCCAATAACTACTGCCACATGAGCTTCGTCTAATAATGCAGCTACAAACTCATCGGTAGAAGCAAAACCGGTCAATTTCACGGTTTCCTTTACATTAGGGAATAGGTAAAATGCACCTTGCGGTTTGTTTTTCAAAGTAACTCCTGGTAATGCAATTAATTCAGGGTAAACCTTATTCAATCTTTCTTCAAAAGCAACTCGCATCTTTTCAACTACTTCTTGCGGGCCTGTCAACGCTTCAAGAGCAGCGTACTGGCTGACTGCAGCAAGATTGCTTGTAGCATGACCAATCAATGCGCCCATTTTCTTAATTACTTTTGCAGGTGCAACCGTGTAGCCAACTCTCCATCCGGTCATCGAATATGCCTTGGACAAGCCACTAACCAAAATCGTCTGTTTTCTAATCTCATCACCAAGTTCGATCAGAGATACAAAATGCTCGCCATTGTATACCAACTTACCGTACATATCATCAGTAATAATTACAATGTCATGCTCAACGGCCCAATTACCGATTGCTTCAAGTTCATCCCTTGTATAAATCAGCCCGGACGGATTCTGAGGTGAATTAATAATCACGATGCGTGATTTGTCTGTTCTTGCCTTCTCAAGCTCTTCAACAGTTACCTTCAGACCATCTTCTGGTGTAACAAATACTGGTACCCCACCGGCTATTTTTACCTGCTCACCATAACTTACCCAATAAGGCAAGGGGATTAAAACCTCATCGCCTTCATCCAACAGTGTTTGAGCTAAAACGTATAAAGAAAACTTGCCTCCAACTGTCACGGCAACTTGATTCTGCTCATAATTGACCCCGAAATCAGCCGCAATTCTTGCACAAACAGCTTTTTTCAGTTCATTGATTCCTGTAGCTGGAGTATAAAAATCAGATTTTCCTTCCTCAATTGCCTTAATTGCAGCTGCCTTAATATTCTTCGGAGTATTAAAATCAGGCTCACCAACACCTAGATTAATAACATCAATCCCCTCGGATTTCATTTGTTTTGCCTTGGCAGATAATTCAAGCGTTGCTGATGGTTGGATTTGCATTACTCTTTTTGAAATTTTCATAAACTATGCCCTCAATCTACTAAATATTTTGAATAGATTTTACCATGTCGCCATTTTTGTACGCATACAGAATATAACAAAGGTTTCCTGACTTGTTAAGATACGTTACTTCCCAAACAGGCTTGTTAGACCAGAGTCCCAAAGACGCCTTTAGAATTTTTTTTGGTTTTTCTTTTTTTACCAAAGTTATGGCATCTTTTTCAGTAATTCCTTTTTTCTGCTGTAATATCTTGGTAGCCCCGCCCTTCTTGGCAATAATAACATAAATCTTTTGCTTCTTGGAGTTCGTGCCAGCTACCGTGAAATAAGTCTTTTCCCTGTTAAATAAATAAAAATCTGTTTCTGTTTTTAAATCAGCATGTTTGCGTGCAAAACTAACTGCATTCTTTTCAGCGGTTTCTCTTGGTGCTTGTGCTTGCCACCAGAAGATAAATACACCAAAAAGCAAAATCACTGTGCCAGCAATCGCAAAGAGTTTTTTTGTGCCACTACGATAACCTTTTGCTCTTCTCATAAGAACCTCGCATATCATTTAAATTAAATATATTATTATCAACATCCGTACTATTATAACAATAATACTCATGTATTTGAAGATAGCGCCTCTAATTTTCCCAAAAATCAAACAAATAATTCTGAATTTCAGTTGACTCGATAATTCTTACCGGCATCTCATGTGGAAAGACCTCTCGCAATTTAGCACCATAGTTTCTTGAAACCACACGGCTATCTAAAACAATTACGACTCCTCTGTCTTCCTTCGTTCTGATTAATCTTCCAAGGCCTTGCTTTAAACGAAACATCGCTTCCGGCAACGCAATCGTATTAAATGAATCTTGACCTTGACTTTGTGCCAGCCGATACTTTGCACGATTGACCAATGTATTCGGCGGTTGAAATGGCAATCGTGTAATAACCAGAAGTTCCAATCGATCTTTAGGCAGATCGATTCCCTCCCAGAAAGTACCCGAACCAAGCAAGACCGCATTGTCACCTAATTCAAACATCTTGATTATCTTTTCATTGCTGCCTGTAATTCCTTGAGCAATAATCACTCTTTTGTCAAAAACTTCTGATTGACGTAAATAATCATAGACTTTAGAAATCATTTCAAGTGAATTAAACAAAATCATAGTTTGCTTATTATTATTGCTTAAAATGTCCTCTATAACTTTACCTAAATACGCAATGTACCTTTCAGTGTCTGTAACGATATCAGGAGCATCAGCGACTAACAATCCCAATGCTTGTTTATGATAGTCAAAACCACCTTCAAGTCTTAATACAGGTGTCTCAGATGCTAAATCAAGCTGGTTTTTCATATAGTCTGACCCTTCAGGTAAAACTAACGCAGCACCAACAAAAAGTGTATGCTCAAACTTCGAATAAACAAAAGGCGAGAGATAGTTATTTGTTTTAAAAATTCCAAAACTAAGCCGTAAATGACCATTTATTTGTTTCACTGGAATTTGCAGACTAATTACTGTTTCCTCAGCTATCTGATCAAGTTCATCAAGTTCAAATCGATGCCAGTTCTCCAATGCTTTTAAAAGTTCAAAACCACCATCAAGAAAATCTAGTACAAATGTTTGCGCATTTCGATCCAACCTTTCTTGATTTTTGAATTCAATAAATTTTGTCTTTAACTGCAATAGCTGTACCTGAAATTTTGCTTTAGCCTTGGCAACTTTTTGGTAATCTGCAAGATTTTCTTTCACAAATCCCTGGAACTTACTTGTCTTTACAGCAACTTCATTAAAAGCATCCTCCCCATTTTCTTTTTTCTCTTTCTGGAGGAATCTACTGCGTAATAACTCTCTTAACGCTGGTACTCTCTTATCGATTACTCTGATCTGTGCTGCAATTTTTTTCGACTCGGCCGGTGTCAGAAAATACTGTTGCTCTAACTCCTTGAATGAAAATGACCTTTGTGAGCCGATTTTAACTAAAAGTGTGTCTGAAATGATTTTGATCAAATCAAAATCAATGACTGCGCGGTTACTCTTTAACGCGATACTTCCAAAGTGCTGTGCTTCGTCAATAATCAATGATTTCTTCTTAAATCTTCCGAGCCCCTCAGCATGATTTAACAGATAGGAGTGATTTGTAATTATCAAATCGGCCGAGGCTTGTTTCAACTGTTGCCTTAACACAAAATCATGTGTGTAATAAACACTGCCACTATCAATGCTCAACGGTCCTTTATGTGTTATGTCATCGAAAAGTGGGTCTTGCATTTTAGTCAGATGGAGTTCACTCAAATCGCCGGTCTTAGTCATTGTTAGCCAAACAACTATGCGCAGCTGTAATAACCTCGATGGTTTATTCTGCGGCTTGCCCAGAGACAAAGCAAATTTCTGTAAATCTATGTAATTATGGCTCCCCTTCAAAACAGCTACCGTAAAATTAAATGGCATTATTTGTCTAAGCAGTGGAATAGTCTGTTCCAACAACTGCATTTGTAAAGTTGTAGTCGCTGTCGATACTACACTTGGGTGTCCTTTGACTGCAGCATATAGAGCAGGTATCAGATATCCTAATGTCTTGCCTAATCCAGTCGGTGCCTCAATCATAAGCAGCTTTTCTTTTCGCTGTACTAATAAACGATATACCTCGTCCATCATTTCTGATTGTGTTGGTCGCCATTCCAAGAACTTACCAAACAAGTTTTCCTTTTTCTCACGAGTTTGCGGATAACCACCCTCTCTCATGCTCTCAATTGTCAGTGTTTCCGTTCTTAATACTAAATCACCAACAACTTCAAGATAGTTCGGCAGCTGTTTTGTCTGCGCTTGCTTTTTTTTAAGAGCAGCAGCAAAACAAGATCCTGTTTGAAAAAGGAGACTTTCACTAAACCTATTAATTATTCTCAAGACCTGAACTGGTAGATTATCAATTGCCTTTAACAGCATCAAAAAAAGTTTTGCCGTAACAAAAGCATCACTATCAGCGTGGTGTGGGTGTTCATGTCTGATATCGAAATACTCACCAAGATATGTTAGACGATAGCTTGGTAAGGTAGGTAAAACAATTTGACTCAACTGTACAGTATCAATTCCATGAATATTTAGTTCTGGATAGCCGCAACGCAAAAACTCTTCGTTTAAAAAACGATAATCAAAATTGATATTATGCGCAATAAACACTGTTCCTTGCAGTAAAGAATAAATTGTACCTGCCATATCTTCAAAAAAAGGTGCTTTCCTGACATTTTTGTCACTAATACCTGTTAATTTTTGAACTTCAATGGGAATTGGCATCCCAGGATTAATCATTGTATTAAATGTATTAACTATTTCTTTATTTTTTATAAAAACACAGCTGAACTGCAGCATCCTATTGCTGCCATCCATACTTGTGCCAGTCGTCTCAATATCAACAACTGCATATGTGGTTGTCGAGCGCATTAGTCCACCGACTTTCTAGCTTAATCTATTCGCAATTTTAGCACAAAAACAGATTCTTTACGTCCTTTAGAGAAATTTATCTTGCAAAATATTACAATAATAATTAAAATTTTACTTAATTGTGCTTTTAATTACAGATATTTGTCATATTTATGATAAATATGTATAATCTATTTGCTTGTACAACTTATGAACTTACTGCGTTATAGATACTATCGCAAGAAAGGAAGCGGCATTTTGACTATGTTTCATGCCCATTTTAGTGAAGGAGTAAGCCATGCTAAGATAATTTTGATTGGTGAACACTCCGTTGTTTATGGAAAACCAGCAATTGCCTTACCTTTGTCTGAGGTTAAAACAACTGTCACAATAGAACAAACCTATAATATGCCGTCTTCAATAAAAAGTCGGTATTTTGATGGTCCTTTAACATCAATGCCTAACGCAATGAAAGGACTAAAGCACCTAATATTATTAATTTTAAAGAAAAATAATAAACAGGATCTCTCATTTACAATGACCATAAAAAGCGATCTACCCGCTGAGCGTGGTATGGGCTCTTCTGCTGCAACAGCAATTGCAGTTGCCAGAGCCCTCTACAATTTTCTTGGGTTAGAGCTTACACAAGAAGAACTGTTGGCCCTTGCTAATGTTTCTGAAATCGACATGCATGGCAATCCAAGCGGCTTGGATGCGGCTACGTCAGCTAGTAACCAACCAGTTTGGATGATCAAGGATCATGAATTAAAAGAAATTCCAATTCATCTTGATGGTTGCTTATTAATTTGTGATAGTGGCATTAAAGGCAAGACTGGTGAAGCAGTTGCCAGTGTCCGCAATCTACTCCAAAAAAAGCCCTTTGAAACATCTATTTTATTAAATAAGCTTGAAAAATTAGCATATGATGCGAAAAAGCAGCTCAATAACAACGACATTTCTGGATTAGGGGATACTTTTAATCGAGCACATGAACAACTCAAAAAACTCGGTGTCAGTGATGAGAAGTTAGATAGATTAATTGCCATCAGTAAAGAGCTTGGTTCACTTGGCAGCAAGCTAACCGGTGGCGGTCGTGGCGGCTGCTTCATTTGCTTGATGCCATCCAAAGAAGTGGCACAGAAAGCTGAGTATGTCCTAAAGCGTGAAGGCGTCACACAAACTTGGATGCAACCATTAGGAATTACCGTAACGGAGGAAGTTAATTAATGAATGCGACAACTTACACAGCTCGCGCGCACACTAATATTGCCTTAATTAAGTACTGGGGGAAAAAAGATGAAGAACTAATTCTCCCAATGAATAACAGTCTCTCTTTAACGCTGGATCGTTTCTATACCGAAACAAGTGTTACATTTGATGAACAACTTAAAGATGATTTGTTTTTGCTTGATGGCTCTAGAGAAAATGGTAATAAGGTCAGCAAATTTCTTGATATTGTTCGAAAAAAAGCCGAGATTAATATAAAAGCAAAAGTTATTTCACAAAACCATGTACCTTCTACAGCAGGACTGGCCTCCTCGGCTTCGGCTTATGCAGCTTTAGCATTAGCTGCAAGCAAAGCCGCAGGATTGAGCTTAGATAAAAAAGAGCTCTCACGTTTAGCAAGGCGCGGTTCTGGTTCGGCTTGCCGCTCCATTTACGGTGGTCTGGTCGAATGGCAGAAAGGCACTGATGATCAAACTTCATTTGCATATCCACTTGAGATGCCTAATAATTTTGAAATTACGATGGTTGCCCTTGTTGTCAATGCAGATTACAAAAAAATCTCTAGCAGAGCCGGTATGAAACGCGTTGTTGAAACGTCTCCCTACTATCCGGCTTGGGTCCAAACTGCAGCTAAAGATCTTAAAAATATCAAACAGGCTATAGTAGAAAGAGACTTTGAAACTTTTGGCGAAATTGCTGAAGAAAATGCAATGAAGATGCATGCCCTGAATATGAGTGCTCATCCTCATTTTAATTATCTTGAACCGAATTCAATAAAAGCCATGCAAATCGTGGAAAAGTTGCGTTTAGAAGGTGTATCCTGTTATTATACTTTAGATGCTGGACCAAATGTAAAAGTCATCTGTCTGAAAAGGGATGTTAAAGTGATTGCAGGCACTCTTTCAGACAGTTTTGGTCAAGAAAAAGTGCTTGTAGCTGGACCTGGACCTGCTGCGCACCTAATTTAACTTATTGTCGAAGGGACATGATTTTTTGATAACCGTTAAAGCTCCTGGAAAGCTTTATATTGCAGGTGAATATGCTGTCGTTGAAACTGGATTTCCTGCTATATTAGTCGCACTTAATCAATTCGTAACAGTCACAGTTGAAGAAAGTGATGACTATGGAACAATTAATTCTCAACAATACAAAGAAACACCATTATATTGGAAACGTGATGGAAACAATATGATATTTGATAACCGTGATAATCCATTCCATTACATTTTATCTGCAATCCGTCTGACGGAATCATACGCTCAGTCTTTAAATAAGACTATGAAATGCTATCACTTAAGTATCGATAGCGATCTTGACAGTCCTGATGGAAAAAAATATGGTTTGGGAAGTTCTGCTGCTGTCACTGTGGCAACAGTCAAAGCTCTCTGCCATTTTTATGATTTACCAATCGCAAATAATACCCTTTTTAAATTGGCGGCCATTGCACATCTTGATATTCAAGGAAATGGATCGTTGGGTGATATCGCAGCTAGTGTTTACGGCGGCTGGATCGCATATCGTTCTTTTGATCGTGATTGGCTTAAAAGTGCAAGAAATACTTTTAGTTTAAAAAAATTGCTCTCAATTGAATGGCCTCAGCTAAACGTTGAATTATTAACGCCGCCTGAGAACCTAGAATTATTGATAGGCTGGACAGGTTCGCCGGCATCAACGTCACATTTAGTTGATGCTGTCGGACTAAAGAAAGCTGAAAAAAGATCATCTTATCAAGAGTTCTTGAACTCAAGTAAGAAATGTCTCCTAAATATGATTGAAGGCTTTCATAATCGTAGTATCGAAGTAATTCAGAAAGAAATTCGCAGAAATCGTGAGTTATTGCAAGAACTTGGCCGACTGAGTAACGTTGAGATTGAAACACCTCTTCTTCACCAACTATGTGAAACTGCCGAGAAAGCTAAAGGTGCTGCAAAAACATCTGGTGCCGGCGGTGGTGATTGCGGAATTGTTGTAATAAATAAAAGATATGATACACAATTACTGACCAATAACTGGAAGAAGATTGGTATTAATCCATTAAATCTTCACGTTCATCAAATTAGTGACTAGCTTGTAAAGGAGGAGTATCTTGGATCAAAGACACGCACATCGTAAAGACGAACATGTTTTTATTGCAGAGAAACAATTCAATATCCAGAATGATAACGGGCTTGATCAAATTCGGATACTCCCCAATAATTTGCCGGAAATTGCAGTTGAAGAAGTTGACTATTCTACCACCATTGCAGGCAAAAAAACTGCTATTCCATTTTTTATCAATGCAATGTCTGGGGGAAGTCCTTCCACTACAAAATTAAACAAGAAATTAGCCCTCGCCGCGAATAAAACAGGAATCGCGATGGCAACAGGATCTCAAAGCATCGCGATTAAGTTTCCTGATGCAAGTGCCAGCTTTCAAGTTGTCAGAGAGTCTATGCCTAATGGGTTTGTTATAGGCAATTTAGGTGCTGGCAATGATTTGCATTCTGCAAAAGAAGCAATCAAGATGATTTCTGCCGATGTATTAGAAATACACCTCAATGCAATCCAAGAGATCATCATGCCTGAAGGAGATCGAAATTTTTACTGGCGTGATAAAATTGCGCAGATTGTAGCTAATCTTGACGTTCCCGTAATAGTAAAGGAAGTCGGCTTCGGCATCTCCCCTGCTACTCTGAAAAAATTAAAAAAGATAAACGTTAAGTACGTAGACTTATCCGGCTGGGGGGGCACTAACTTTGCACGAATTGAAAATCAGAGGCTTCATACTGAAAACTTTGACAGCTTAGATAATTTTGGAATGAATATAGCTGAAAGTCTAATTGCTGGTCAGTTATACAAAAATGATTTTTCCTTCACAGCTTCTGGCGGTATCCGTAATGCAATGGATATTGTCAAATGCCTCTGTTTAGGTGCAGACAACGTAGGAATCTCCGGATTATTCCTACACACCGTTCTAAAAGAAGATGTCGCTGGTCTAGTTAAACAAATTGAAGATTTAAAACATCAAGTCAAGGCTATTATGACCATTCTGGGTTGTCATAATATTAGCGAACTTCGCCAAATTCCATTAATTCTTTCTAGCGGTTTATTGAACTTTAAAAATCAATTAAATTAGTTAACAATCAAGGGGCTGTTTCAAAAGTTACATTTTGAAACAGCTCCTCTATTTATTCCGTATAATAGTGTTGATATCCTAATCCTAATAATTTTATAAAAATATTTATAATATGAATTTACATACTTCTTTCTCTAAATATTCACGCATCCCTGTATCCTCCTTTAATAATGTATCTAGTAAAATATGGTAGTAGTTACTCAATTTAATCAAGCTGTAAATATCAGGATAAGTTTTTTCATTTTCCCAACTAGAAATAGTTTGCCTAGTAATAAAAAATCCTTAGCAACTTGACCTTGATGAGTTAAATTATGACTGCTTTAAACATTAAACCTATTGAAAAATAATCTTTTTTATCTTATACTACCATTAGGAAGCGCTTACGAAAGCGCTTGCTATTTATTAAAAAATATTAAGTTAGGAAGTCTTAGTTATGAAAGCGGCAAGAATTTATGGGAAAAAAGATGTTCGGTTAGAAGATGTTAACATTACTGAACCTAAGAAAAACCAAGTTCAGATCAAGGTTAAGTATTGCGGAATCTGCGGAAGTGATCTGCATGCATATCTCGAAGGCTGGGGTCTTCCTACTGTCGCACACCCGTTAACTGGAAAGACAGTTCCAATTACATTAGGACATGAGTTCGCTGGAGAAATAGTTAAAGTCGGAGACGATGTTACTGACCTTAAAGTTGGCGATGCAATTGCGGTAGAACCTCTGATAGCATGTGGTAAGTGTGAAAACTGTCGCAAAGGATTTTATAATTTTTGTAATAACGCAGTTACAAAAGACGGTGCCGGAAACTTTCTAGGTTTTTCAGATAATGGCGGTTTCGCTGAATATGCTAACGTAGATTCATTTTTTGCACATAAAATGCCAGAGGGAATGCCTTTTGAACTGGGAGCACTTGCTGAACCAACTGCTGTAGTGTTTGAGGCAATTAAGAAGAGTGGCCTACGTGCCGGAGAAGATGTTGCCGTTGAGGGTGCGGGACCAATCGGTTTATTGACAGCAATTTTAGCAAAGCTTGCAGGAGCAAATCGCGTATTTGTAATTGATGTTTCGCAAGATCGTTTGAACAAAGCAAAGGAATTAGGACTCAAACGTATTTTGAACCCCAGCAAAGTAGATGTATTAGAAGAAGTTCGAAAAGAATGTCCAAATGGCGTTGATGTTTCCTTCGAAGCTGCAGGTGTTCAAGCAACATTTGAAAATGCATTACAGCTAACAAAGAGAACCGGTACATTGCAAATTGTTGCCCTTTTTGGAAAACCGCTTAAGGTGGATATGACAAATGAAGTTATTATGCAGGGTATCGATATTATAACCACTCTTTGTTATAACAATTCCTATCCAGAAGTTTTAGGAATGTTGAATAATCATCGTGAGTTATTCGAAAAGTTGGTAACAAAAAAGATCCCCTTAAGCGAGGTCATTGAACACGGGATTAAAGCATTGTCGTCTGAAAAAGAACAAGTTAAGATCTTGGTTTCACCAGAATAATTTTTTTAAATTAATCTTGGATGCTAAATTAACTTTTTCCATCATCTAAATGCATCATTAGAAACACAACAAGTAATCTAAAAAAACGACATAAGTCGATAAAATTTGAGTGTTGACATGAGATTATAAGTAAATTCACAATTTGGACTTATGAAACACGTTTATACGGAATAAATAAAGGAGCTAGATCAGAATATAACTTTTGATCCAGCCCCTACTTTTATTGATTTTTAATGAATATGTTATGAAGAAATTTTCCTTCATCAGACATCAGACCGAAAATCGTAATCCCTTTGGGAAGAAATTCTTTAAAGTTCCATTGACCAATTTAGCGAAAGCAAAAAGCTTCCCATCGCAACGTAAAACATACCAGCCCTTTTTTAGCTGCGTATCAACCAGTGAAATTATATTCCCGGATACATACTCTGCCCACTCAGTTTTTGTTACATCTATAATTCTTAAGACATCTGAACTCTTGATTGCCAAAGCAAGTCCATATGCCGGTTCAAATCTTTTTTTCTTAAATACCCCAACCTGAAATCCTGGTTTTACAAATTTCAATTTTTCAATATTGGGCCACTTACTTGAATAATAGAAAAGCTGATCTCCCCAGCACCTCAAATTATCTGCATTAAACAGTTGCTGATTGAAGACTTCTTTTTCAAAATCCTTCCACAGTCTCTCTTCTTCTTTACTAAGGTTTCTAAATACTGAGGTTTCCTTTTTCTTTTTCCTATTTTTCTTGCTATCATTGCCATTACTAATTGGTTCTCTTTTATCTTGAAGCTTAGCTATGAAGTGTCCTTCACCCTTAAAATGATGAGGAAACAATCTAACCGCCTTTGCCATCTCCATATTATCACCAGCAAATCTCGGAAAACCAGAATCCATTCCCGCGTACTTCTTCACAGGAATCAGTTCTAACTCATAATTCTTCATAAGCCACCCAATAATTTGCTCATCTTCTTCAGGTGCAAAGGTACAAGTCGAATAAATTAACTGACCACCCGGTTTAAGCATCTTCATTGTTTCAATCAAGATTTCTCTTTGCCTTGCAGCACATTCAGCTGGATAATCCTTATGCCAATATTTAATTGCATCTGGATCTTTTCTAAACATTCCTTCACCTGAGCATGGTGCGTCAACAAAAATTTTGTCAAAATAATTTGTTATTTTTTGTGCCATTGCTTGTGGGCTCTCATTTAAAATCACAACATTTGTTGCGCCAATACGCTCAATATTCTCAGCAAGAATGCCTGCTCTTTTTCTATTAATCTCATTCGAAACGAGTAAGCCCTGACCAGCTAATTTTATTGCAATTTGGGTTGACTTACCGCCAGGTGCTGCGCATAAATCCAAAATAACCTCACCTGGTTGGACATCCCCAACTTCTGCAACATACATAGCACTGGGCTCTTGACTATAAACATATCCTGTTTGATGCTCCAACGACTTACCACTAACACTTCCATAGAATCCAGTTGGTACATAAGGTATTGGACGATTAAGCGCGTAATCAATGTTTTCATAATTTTCTTTTAACGGATTGACACGGAATGCCTTAACAGGTTCAGTTTGCAATCCTTCGAAAAAAGCAGGTGCATCATCACCTAGAAGGTTAGTATATTTTTCTTTAAAATCCACTGGAAACTTCATTAAATCACTGACCCCTATTCATACTTATTACTCTTCTTCTTAAAAGCAGGATGTATATGATGTTTATCAGAATAAAACTGCTTATATTATAAATCAGTAATGGTATATAATTATTCAATTCAGTAATAAACATACCAGCCATCACACCAAAAACTGTTCCTAAACCTGATAAAAGGACAAAAAATTCCCACTCTTCAAATAACAGTTGTCGAGGTTCTTTCCCCTCATCTAGAAGATTACGATACCGTTTCTTATTGCTTATTATCCAAACGATTACCCCAAATACGAGCAGTACGAACAATGCAAACAACATTAACAACTCTTGAAAATGATCCAATATCCATGAATCTTGATTAATCAAAAAGTGTTTCTGCGCCAAATGCTCAACTTGCTTGGCCCCTAATACAGATTTCAGCGTATTTTTGTCTAATGCCTTTTTCCCATCAACTATTATCCGATAATTATTGGCAATCAAACGTTTGCTCTTTTCAATACTTAGCACTATAAAAATCTGCTTATCCAATTGAGATGAATACTTGTCACCCATCACACCTAATACAGGCACATACCTATTATCAATTTTTAAATATTCTTGGTCTTTTGGTTCATACAGCTTCTTCTCATAATTCTTTCCAACAACTGCTACTTCGACTTCAGAGTCAAAAGTTCCAGTACCAAAAAAGTTACCATTAATCATTGGTGGAACGCCAAAAGAACCAGTACCGTAAAAATAAGTCAAGTGCTTATTTTTTTTATCTTGAAAATGGATTTGCACATCCTTGATATTTTTACTTTTTTTAATTGTCTGCGTAACATCCCAAATTGTTTCTTTTTTACTCAAGGTAACATGATATGCAGCCGCAGACAAATTATGATTATCCAATTGAATTATTAAACTTTTCTGTTGAATTTTTACAAAAAGAAACACACTTGCTATGGCAAACACAGCGGTATATAAAAGTAAGAACAGTCTTTTAGTTAACAATTATTTTGTCTCCTAGCCTTTTTAGTGAATCCCTAAAGCCATCTTGGCATACCTTGTCATCTTGTCAATCGTCCATGCTGGCTCCCACACAAAATTAATATTTACTTGTTCAACTTCAGCAATCGGCTGGAGCTCACGCTCAATCATTTCAGCCAAAACATCGGTTAACGGACATCCCATCGTTGTCAGGGTCATTTTTATTTCGCATGAACCAGCTGAGTCAAGGTCTATCTCGTAAATCAATCCCAAATTCACAATATCTACACCCAATTCAGGATCAATTACATTTTCTAACTTTTCAATAATCTCATCTTTTACATCTTCAACATTTCTACTAGTCATCCTGTATCCCCCGCTTTAAGTTTAGTCAAAATATTCATAAAACCTTTCTGCCATTTCTACGGTTGTTGCTTGAGAAACTTTATGACTACCACCTTGAGTGGTAGTAAAACTGACATTTTCAGCATACGAATGATCTTTAATTCTATCATAAAATTCCTTAGTTGGCTTATAAGGAACCATTCGATCCCCAGTTGCATGCCAGAAATGTACAGGCCTTCCAGCAATTTTTTGTGGATTCATGGATAAATCAATAATCGATAATTGTTCAAGTTCTTTTTCAACATATGCTGGATCCACATCTTGAACCCCTGGAATCCTGTCCAACAAGGTTCTAGCAAATTCTACAGGACGCGGCGAGCCCATCAGACATACCGCAGCAGTTATCTCCGAATAAATACTCAATAGAGCACAGGTAGTGATTCCTCCCATTGACAATCCACTAACTCCTATTTTGTTATCTTTTATTCCAAATTCCTTTTTGTAAAAACTAATCAAAGTTGGAAATTCCTTAACAGAGTTCGCAATTATTTGCCAGAATTGTAGCTGATGGTTTTCTGCGGGACCATCTACTTCTCGTTCACCATGATAAAGGGCATCTGGTAAAACAACACGAAATCCTCTCTTTGCAATTTCATATCCTTGTGTTAAGACGCGCTCTTTGCAACCAGTCCAACCATGATAGAAAATTACCAGCGGTAGACTATCCTCTTTCCTATCAGCTAAAACAACCTCTAGAACAGGAATATTTTTGATGCTTTTTGGTTCAACAATCATCATCGTGCTATCGCCTCCATATAATTATGTACCAATTATACACCGTTGCTTATACCAAACTCTAGTAAAATTAGTGTTTTTATGGTATCTTAAATTCTACGAGTTTTCATGAATGAGGTGTTAATTTGAAACAAAAATTAATTGCATTAGATTTAGACGGAACAACCCTGAATGCAGATTCACTTATTAGTTCAAAAACTATCAGTGTTCTGCAAAAAGTATGTAAGGCAGGACACATTGTCTCAATTGTCACTGGCCGACCATATCGTATCTCAAAAAAGTACTATGACGAACTACAAATAAAAACGCCCATGATTAATTTCAATGGTGCACTTGGTCATATTCCTTACAGAAATTGGGGTAAAGAATATCAAGATACTTTTTCACGCGAGATTGCTTTTGATTTATTAAAAAATAAAGAAAACTTGGGAATTAAATTAATTGCAGCTGAAGCAAAAACAATGATGCTTGCAGACAGTGTTAATCCTGTAACCGATGGATTCTTTCCTACTTCGTTAAGTACACAACAGCTTCTAAACGAAGATAATTTGGCAACTGATCCAGCCTCTATCACACTTTTGGTCGAGGAAGACGCCAAAGAAAAAATCATCTCTGAGCTAAAGAAAAATTATGGTGACTACATTGAGGTTGGTGTATGGGGTGGCGCAAACCCAATTTTAGAACTAGCTCCTAAGGGCATCACTAAGGAAAAAGGAGTTCGACTTCTAGCTAATAATTATAATATTGACCGCAAAAATATTATCGCATTTGGTGATGAACATAATGATTATGAAATGATCGATTATGCTGGCTGGGGTGTTGTTATGAAGAACGGAACAGATGCACTTAAAAAAATCAGTAATGATATAACTGAGTTCGATAATACACAAGATGGTTTAGCAAATTATCTTGAGAAATATCTTGGTTTAGCTGAATAATTAATTCAGAATAAACAAATTATGCTCCATAAGCCAATAAAATTTTGACTTATGCGACATACAACTTATGGGATATACATTTATCCGAAAATAAATATTGAAGGAATGGGCGAATTTTAATTTTCGCACAGCCCCTTCTATTTTTTTAAAATCAAGATAAAAATCACTACTTCTACTAAATCAAGGCTTTTCTAATACTGCTCAAACTACATTTTTAAATCATCGCTCAAAAGGCGATCGTACAATTCACGCATAACAAAAATGATCGTTGCAGTTAAGAAGAACGAGAATGTTACATCAGAAAGAAAATGAGCTCCAATGATTACCCGCGATACCCCGAGTAAAATTCCATAGACAATCCCTGTGACCCAAAGACGTTTATGCCACTTCGACTGTGTTGCAAACCAGGAGAATACAATACACAGTGTTCCCGCCATTGTGTGACCTGAAGGGAAAGACTTATGTCCATTAATACCGTTTGGATGGAACCAAGGTGTAAATTCCTTTTGAGAAGCGCTCAGTTCGTAGGGACGAACACGGCCCCAAACATCCTTCAAAGTCAGGTTGATCTCTAAAGCAAACCAAACTGTCAATGATGCAAAAACAGCTACAATCAAGTAACGGGTAAGCTGCGTATTATCCTTTTTAGCCATCCAATATCGAACTAAAGCTGTGATTATTATGTAGACGACCAACCACAAAGCAATGGCAATTCCTACTGAAAGTTTTGCTGTTGCAGCATCACTATTTGCTAACCCCATATCTTTGCCTGAATGAATATTGCTGAGTGCAGATAAAGCATAGCTTTCAATCTCATTAAGATACTGCTTCAACTGCCATAATGAAAGACTGAGACCCCCAATAAATAGAACACTTGAAAATAACATCTCATCAAGATGTCTCAAAGCATATGCCATCGCAATCTCACCACATAAAACAAAAATACAATAAACTGGAAATTCTCCAAATGTTTGAAAAATCGTTCCAAAAATACTATTGTAATTTATTACTGTATTACTGATTGCCAAATCACCAAAACTTGCAATAAGAAGTAAAATTACACAAATAATCGCTGAAACTAAAAATAATTTTTTCTTAGCACTATATTCCATTACATCATCTCCCTTAATTCAAAGTCTAACGTACTAATGTAAATATTCTGTCACAATTTGTTATTTGTTATGTAAAATAATAAATTAAAACGTTTACAGTATAATTTTTTTAATCTTGTTGGGTTCATTCAAAACAAAAAGTTTCTACTTTTAAAATTAACCTATGAAACACATTTATTTGAGATAAATAAGAGGGGCCAAGTCAAAAGTTAACTTTTGACTCAGCTCCTCTATGCCAAGCTTACCTATTATTTTTGAATAAATGTATGCTAATTATTTTCCGCCAATATTATAAACAATCAATCCAGTACTCAAACTTTCTTATATCATTTCCTGAAGGATTGAAAAATCAGAGACCTAAATCATAATTCAATAAATCTTCGTAAGTCTCTCTCCTAATAATCAATTTGGATTCGCCATTTTCACAAAAGACAACGGCCGGTCTCGGATTACGATTATAGTTGCTTGCCATTGTATATCCGTATGCTCCCGTTGATGGAACGGCCAAGGTATCACCTGGGTGGGTAATTGGCAGCAAGGCATCTTTCACCAGAATATCACCAGACTCGCAATATTTTCCTACTACGGTAACAATCTGTTCCTTCAATGCATGTGGTTTATTAGCCAGAATCGCAGCATACTTTGCCTGATAAAGTGCTGGTCTAATATTATCCCCCATTCCTCCATCAACCGAAACAAAGTGACAAACTCCTTCTACATCCTTGCGTGAACCTACCGTATATAAAGTTGTGCCCGCTTCAGCAGCTAGTGAACGTCCTGGCTCGATCCAAATTTCTGGGAATTCAAGGTTAGCTTCAGATATTTTCTTCTTAACCTCTGCAATAATTTGCTCTACAAAATCCTCCGCAGGTGAAGGCTGATCACTATCAACATATCGTGCTCCAAAGCCTCCGCCAAGATTTAGTAATTTAGCAGAAAAACCAAACTCCTCATTCCACTGCTTCAATAAGGAAACCATTTTATCCACGGCCATTACAAAACCTCTAGCAGCAAATATTTGAGAACCTATATGACAATGTACTCCGAGAACATTCATTCTAGGATTATCGATTAACTCTTTCAATGCTTTTTTAGCTTGACCACTGTGTACATCAAAACCAAACTTCGAATTCTCTTGCCCAGTTGAAATGTACTTATGTGTCTCAGCCTCAATTCCTGGTGCAACACGTACAACCACAGAAATTGTTGTGTCTTTTTCTTTTAAGATCTTATTCAAAAACGCTATTTCTTGAAAATTATCAACCACGATGCAACCAATCTGAGCATCAACAGCCATCTCCAGTTCAACTGGTAACTTGTTGTTTCCATGAAATTCAATTCTTTTTGCCGGCATACCACCCTTTAACGCAGCTACTAATTCTCCCCCAGAAACCACATCACAACCTAGTCCTTCGCCTGCAACAAGTTGGTACATTGCAACAGCCGAAAAGGCCTTGCTTGCATAGGTCACTCGATAAGGAACATCTGCATCAATAAAAGCCTGTTTGAAGTGGTTTATCTGACTTTTTATTTTTGAGACATCGTACGCTATCAAAGGTGAACCGTATTTAGAAACAAGTTCTAAAGTATCAACCCCACCAATTGTTAAATGTCCTGCTTCATTTGTTGCTATTTCATCCGATAAACTTGTCAACTTCAAACATCCTTTCTTTTCAAAAAAATCTAATTAAACAAAAAAGCCGGGAATACTGCCCCAGCCCTTCATACACATCTAATTATTCATCACTTTTGAGAACTCCGCCTACACTATAGCGGTTTTTTTGCATCTCACTAAGAATAACGTGGACATGTTCAGCTGGTGCTCCAGTGTTTTTACTAACAGCTTTAGTGACATCTTCCACGAGGTGTTTAAGTTGATCTTGTGTACGACCTTCAATCAAATCAATATGTACGATTGGCATAAATTTCCCTCTTTTCAGCAAAACAAATGATAGTTATATTAAAGCAGAAATAACATTGGAAAGCAATTAAAAATCCTAAAAAAGCTATTTAAAAAAGATTGTTTCCCTTTCTTATTAATTGCTCAATTTATTCTTGATTTCATCCTGCTGCTTTTCATCTGCAAAGTTCCCTGCAACATCAGCAGTGTTAACAAAGTTTATAAATGCTGCTGGATCAGTTTGCTCTATAATCTGCTTGAATTTGTACAGTTCATACCGGGTCAAGACTATCATCAAGGTTTGATTTTTGCTGTCTGAATACCCACCGCTTGACTGTAAAACTGTCACACCACGAATCAGCGAGTTTTTGACCTCCGGGATGATTGCCTCTGCGTGTTTCGTAACCACGAAAGCAGTAAGCTTTTGATGCGATGTATGGATTCCATCAACGACTCTTGTCATCGCATAATTTGAAATGATTGTATATAATGCGCTTTGCCAACTAAAATAAACACCAGCAGTCAAAATTATCATCATATTCGTTATCATCATTAAGCTTCCGATGGATTTACCGGTTGTCTTATTAAGTACAACTGCAATAATATCCATCCCACCTGTTGAAAAACCGAATTTCAAGGCATATCCAACTCCAGCACCTGTGATGACTCCTCCAAATAAGGCACTCATCAGGGGATTTGAAGTCAAATGAATAACAGGTATGACAATTGCTAAGATAGTGGTTAATAAGACCGTCAAAACACTGTAGTACGTAAAACTTTTACCGACCTTTAACCACCCCAATATCCCAACTGGAACATTCAGTAAGAATATAAAGTATCCGGTATCAATATTTATACCTGTAATTTTTACCAACAAGGATGAAATTAATTGCGCTATCCCATTAAGACCGGAACCAAAAATGTTGCCTGGAATCAAAAATAAATTTAAAGCACATGCCAAAAGGATTGACGACCAAAAAATAATTGCGATTCTCTTTATTTGATCTGGTATTTTATTTAAAAGCACGATTAAGTTCTCCACTTCAAATTAATTTACACAGCAGCAACTTTTTCTTACAACAAAAAGCTCTGCTATGCTAGAATCATTTTAACGAAATAATTTAGAAAAAGAAAGAGGAATTAATTTGTCATTTAAAGAACAGAGTTTTTCAGCTTGTACAAGTATGCTCGTAGGAAGAAAAGCAAGTATTGATGGATCGATCATGATTGCGCGAAACGAAGATTCAAAAACCGCATGGCCAAAACATTTTAAAGTATACCCTCACACTGACTATGACGATAAACAGGTCTTTATTTCGCCAGACAATGGTTTTACAATGGAGCTGCCCCAAATTAGCGGACGTTACACAGCCACTCCCGAATGGACCGACAAGTTCGGTATCTTTGCTGAGGATGGCTTTAATGAGTATGGTGTTGCTATGAGTGCTACTGAAAGCGCGTATGCAAATGAACGAGTTCTCGGAGCTGATCCGCTAATTTCTGATGGAATTGGTGAAGAAGCAATGATTACAGTCACACTGCCGTATATCCATTCGGCTCGAGAAGGTGTCCAATATCTTGGCAAAATAGTTGAAGAAAAAGGGGCAAGTGAATCAAATGGTATTTTATTTGCCGATCAAAAAGATGCTTGGTACATGGAGATTGCAACAGGTCATCATTGGGTAGCACAACGGATACCTGACGATTCCTATGCGGTGGTTGCCAATCAGTTAGCAATCCAAGAAATCGACTTTTCTGATAAGGATAACTTCTTATATTCAACAGGTATTACGGAATTTGTTTCACTGAACAAACTAAACTCTGCAAGAGATTCTTTCAACTTCCGTAATATCTTTGGAACGCAAGATTTAAGCGATGCAATCTATAGTACCCCACGTGTGTGGTATGGGCAAAAGTATTTGAATCCTGAAATTGAACAAAATCCAATGAGTCAAGAGCTTCCTTTCATCCGCAAAGCGAATCGTCTAATCAGCCGCGAAGATATTGAATTCGTTCTTGGATCACACTTTCAGGGAACAGATTATGATCCAATTGGACAAGGTCCCGCTGATTTAAAGTACAAGTTCCGTCCAATTAGCCTAGCAAAGACGCAGGAATCACATATTCTCCAAATTCGACCTAATCTCCCACTTGAACTTGCAGGGATACAATGGCTTGCAATGGGAGTCACTGCACAAAGTATCTTCGTCCCCTTTTACGCAACAATTAACGATACTCCAGAATCTTATAAAAAAGGAGAGGCGACATACAGTGCAGACTCGGCTTATTGGAAATACAAATTGCTTGGTATTTTGGTTGATAGTAATTACCTAGAGTTTGGTCAAAAGCTAAAGGCCATGCAAAAAGAAGTTAGGATCGAATTAAACAAGCGTATTCGCGAAATTGATCAGCATATTCAAAGTGATGTAAAATCGAAAAATAAGGGTGATCTCATCACAAAATATTCAAATGAAAATGCGCTCTACGCAAGCAGAAAAGTTGAAGAATTAACTGCTCAACTGATTACTGAAGCGACTGCATTTTCACCGCTTGATTTTAAAACCGATGCTAATTTATGATAAAAAAAGTGGCAAGAGCCTAATCAAAAAGTGCAGGCTTTTGTCACTTTATTCAAATTAAGGAATTCAGTTCATAACAGAGTTAGACTCCGACTTCAAAGCGCTCAACATTAACGGCAGCAGTTAACTCACCGGAGTTGGCACCCTTAAGACGTAACATTTGCGTCTTTTCATTTAATTCTAGTGTCATGTCTTCGTCCATATACATTTTACTGTAACCTTTAATGGCAATTGGACCCATATCAGTATCAATACTTTCATCGTAGTCATGCGAATCAATAGCTGGGTCAACTAAAAGCACGCGGAAAACAGATGCTAAAGTACAAGTACCTACACGAGAAAGGGCACCTACACCATCGTCAAAGTCTAACAAAACCTTAACATCTGACCCGCCTATCTTGCTTCGTAGTTTTTCCTGTGCTTCCGGAGTGATTTTTAAATACATTTTAGTTCCTCCATTCGTTTTTTTACCATGTCTCAACTACTATGTCTCAACTACATTGTACACGCTATATATAAAGACTCAAAGTATTTGCTTCTAAAAAGTTAGCATTGTTGGTATTTATGTAAGGAGAATTCAATATGTCAGAAAATAATTCAGAGTTTGTTTTCGAAAATATTCAGTTTGATGTTCGCAAAACTGTTATTAAAGAATACGTCTTTATCACACACTATAGTGAAAATAATATCAGTGCTCTAAGAACATCTGACAAAAAAATCAGATTTTATTTATCACTAGAACTTTACACATTAATTCAAAAATTAATACGATTTGGCTTCATTGATAAGCTGCAAAGTCAACCAAAAATAATTCCAGCTCAATACCCACAAAGAATCGCTGGAGTTGAAATAACCGCCTTCAAAAATGATGATTCCTTGTATGGCTCACTCGCCTTTCTTATCAACTCATCAAGTAAGTCTATTTTTTACTGTCATTCATTCACTAACAACGGTGCTCATGGCAAGCGGCTCAAAAAATGGAAAAAAGTTATTCGGCAAAATCAGCCATCATCTTTTTACTTAGATGCGAAAATGTACACAAATAATTCTCAGCCAATCATTAGTGAAACAGGTATCCAAAAACAATTTGGCAAATTCATTTCACATGTATCGGCTGATACTCCCACAAAAGTCTTATTCTCACCCTTGAATCCAGAACGTCTTGCTAAATATAACGAGACCGCGAGAGAACATGATAGGATAATTCTCTGGCAAAAAGAATATGCTGAATTTCTAAATTTCTTCTTTCCAGATGATGAATTCTTAACTTCCTTCTCAAAAGATGAACAAAATTTAGCAGTCATCCAGCAAGTTGATACAAAGTTAGAGATAATCGATGCTGAAAATAACTACACTGATCCAATGTTGCAACCTGTCACTGCAGCAAATTATCCAACCAAGATCACACCTTTAATTACTCCCATTGATGACAACAGTCTCTTACAATTAAAACAAGATTTAAAAATCGAACAAATTATTTTTTGGTAAAAATGTAATATGAGCATACAAAAAAGAGTGTGATATAAATCAGTAAAATTTGAGTTTTGGCTCAAACCTGCTGAAGATCACACTCTTTTTTTATCAAAATTATCAATTCAAATATTCTGTAAAGAAATGGCTAACCTTTTTCTGGTATTCCTTTGGATAATCATAATACGTCATCGCATGTCCGGCCTTTGCAGCTACCCATATTTTCTTTGTTCCTTTGGTAGCTGCATAATTTTGATAGACCATCTTTGTAGGAACAAACGTGTCTTCACCACCGTGGATAAAATATATTGGCAGTTTATTCTTGCGTAATTGTTTTAATGAACTCCCAGCTTTAAAATTAAATCCAGCCTTAAAGTTAGTGTACCAAGCTGCAGTTGTGATTAATGGTTCCTTTGGTAAGTTAAAGCGCGCCTTGAGCTCGTAAGCCAGTTCACTCTCAATACTTGAATATCCGGCATCTTCAACAATTGCTTTGACCTGTTTAGGTAATTTCTCACCACTAACCATCATGACCGTTGCTCCACCCATACTGACACCAAAAAGCCCTATTTCAGAGTTTTTGCCATTTTTCGCAATTACTTTCTTAATCCACTTTACATAATCCAAACGATCCGGCCATCCAAAACCAATATATTTTCCTTGGCTTTCACCTGCACCGCGATCATCTGGTGCTAAAACGTTGTATCCAAGTTCATGGAACATCCGAATATAACTAGCCATATCTTTATGGTTTTCCTGATACCCGTGGGCCACGATAATTGTTTTTTCTGTTTTTTCTTTTGCAGGAACATAGGCTGCATGTAATTTTAGATCTTGATCAGCAGAAATCTCATTCCAACTCTCTTGCTTCACATTTTGCAGCCATTTCTTATCAGCACCTAATCGCTTTGCCTTCTTAGCAGGAATCTTTGAATTGAGGGGACTTTGTGGCTCAAAAGCAAAGTTATAGAGATACACGCTTGCACCACCGACTCCTGCTAAGACTACAACAACTAATAATCCAAATACTATACCAAAAATCTTTTTCTTACTCATCAATTTTCTCCATCTTTTTTTCAAACAAAATGTAACCAAATCTGGATCAAAAATTATCTTTTGTCCCAGATTCTAGCTTCTCAGTTTACGCCGACAAATGTGTTCCATAAGTCAACATTCTCCGCCAGCTCATCTCGCATTATTTCTTATTGGCACATAACTTCTACAAAATTGGAGATAACAGCCTTGAAAAATACTGTTTGAACTTTAACCATATTGATTGCTCCTTAAAATCTTCAATCGTTAATTTTGTAGATTTCTTCATATCTTCCCTAAAAATATTACTTAACTGTTCACTTATCTCTTGATCATACAAGAAGGCATTAACTTCAAAGTTCAACTTAAAACTGCGATAATCCATGTTTGCAGAACCAACAGAAGCAATCTTATCATCTACAACCAATGTTTTTGAATGTAAAAAACCATTATCGTATCTGTATATCTCTACACCATTTGTAATTAATGACTTCGCATAATACTGTGTTGCACGATATACGAAAGGATGATCTGGCATTGAGGGAATCATAATCTTGACTTTAATTCCCGAAAATGCCGCTAATGAAAGAGCTTCTAAAATGGGATCATCTGGTATCAGATAAGCAGTTTGAATCATTATATATTCAGTAGCATTATTAATCATCTTAATATATCCAAGTTTAATCTTCTCAATGTCATTATCAGGTCCGCTTGAAACAATCTGGATACTCGTTTTTCCCTGGCGCTTGACCAGCGGAAAATAATTTTCTTGATAATCAATACGATCCTTTTCTGGAGCAGTAGCGTTCCAATCCATGAAGAATCTGGACTGCATAGAATCAGTAGCATTTCCCTGAACACGAATATGAGTATCTCTCCAATAACCAAACTTCTTGCTTCTGCTTAAATATTGATCTCCAACATTGAAGCCGCCAATATAGCCAACTTTTCCGTCAATAATCACTAGCTTACGGTGATTACGATAGTTCAAACGAAAACTAGAGAAACTTCGACCTGAACCAAAGAATGCTTCTGCACGACCACCAAGTTCTTCTAACTTAGCAAAAAACTTTTTGGTTGTACCATGTGAACCAAAACTATCATAAATGACTCGTACCTTGACACCTTCAGCCGCTTTCTTTTCAAGCAGATGCAAAAGTTGGTTCCCAATCTCATCGTTGTAAAACGTGTAATACTCTACATGAACATGGTCGGTTGCAGCCGCTATATCCTCAAACAGCCTTTTGAACTTTTCCTTACCATCTGTCAATATTTCAACCTTATTATGCTTGGTTAAAATAGCATTATCGGTTTCTAGAAAAAGATGAACCATCTCGCGTGCCGTATCAATTATCTCATCTGCTGGCAGTAATTCTTTTTCATCCCACTGTTCTTTTTGCAGGCTAACCAGCTGATCGATACCAATTTGTTTTTGTGTTCTAATATCATCAATTTTGTTTCGTGAAAGCTTTTTCCCAATGAATAAATACAGAATAAACCCTATTACAGGTAATAACAGTAAAACCAAGAGCCAAGCCCATGTGGCTGAGATTTCACGTTTTTCCCTAAAAACTGTTAACATTGCAAAAACAAGGTTCAATAAAAAAACAACTTCAATAATCATTAATGTTATGGACATCTACTTCCCCTTTTCTGATTTTTGCTTAACATTACTGCGCAAAAAACAAGATATCTATGAAAAATTTTACTCTTCATTGATTCATTTGTCATTTTTATTAGCACAATAAAAAAACGAAGCCATAATAATTGGCTCCGCTCTTCTCACATTAGAAATTAATTCTACTTTTTCTTAAACCACGAAAAAATATTTTGAAGAAATCCCTTCTTTTCAACTTCTTTGATATTCATCAAAGGTACCGTCTCGCCTTGCAGTCTCCGTGCGATATTACGATATCCCTGTGCAGCTGGGTTAGTTTCATCTAAAACAATAGGTTCACCCTTATTAGATGTACTGATCACTTTGTCGTCATCAAATACTATCCCAAGCAAATTAATAGATAAATGATGTGTTATCTCATCAATATCCATGACCTGCCCATCGTTCATCATGTGAGTTCTTATTCTGTTTATAACCAGTTGTGGTGGCTCTTTTAAACCTGCTTTTTCAAGTAACCCAATAACACGGTCTGCATCACGAACAGCCGAAATCTCAGGTGTTGAAACAACAATTGCTTGATCCGCCCCAGCAATAGCATTCAAGAATCCTTGTTCAATTCCAGCTGGACAGTCAATCAGAACATAATCATAATCTGGTTTTAATTCATCAACTATTGCCTTGACCTCATCCGGTTCAAGTACTGATTTGTCAGCATTTTGTGCTGCTGGTAATAAAAATAGTTTGTCATCAAAGCGCTTGTCCTTGATTAAAGCCTGATGCAGCTTCGCTCTTCCCTTGGCAACATCCACAATATCATAAATAATTCTATTATCTAAGCCTAAAATAACGTCAAGGTTTCTTAATCCAATATCCAAATCAAGTAAACAAACCTTTTTATCAGAGAGTGCAAGTGCGGTTCCTAAATTAGCAGAAGTAGTTGTCTTTCCTACCCCACCTTTTCCAGAAGTAACAACAATCGCTTTGCCCATCTTTAGTAACCTCCCATATGTGCAAATAATTTTGGCCTAATCACTTTCACTTGATCACGTTCAGTGTAATCAAGTGCGTGCAAGTCATTAACGTAAACTACGACTTCACTATCTCTTGCCATTTTTTCTTCATCATCAGAAATGATATCGACCACATCCGCAATCCTGACCTGTTGGGCTTTTGAAACATTTCCAGCAATAATTGCCTGTGCATCGCTTAAATAACCAGCATGTATGATTCCTTCACAATTACCAAGTAAAAACACATTCCCAGTTGCTCTCAAAATCCCTCCACGATGCAAATTACCTATGAATAGGACATCACCCTTGATATATTCAATTTGACCATTTCTCACAGTATTTGCATTAAGATGTACAACCTTACTCTCAACCATCTCAATGGCATCCTGAACAAGCATAACATCAGAAGTAAACTTATGTATCGAAAAGAGCGGATAATTACTTACAACATCCTCAATTTTTTTCTTTTCTTCAGCACTTAACAGCCGTGTTCCCGTAGTGATATTAAAAGAAATTGGCTGTGCTGAATCACGCTTCTCATCCTTCTGCAAATCTGCAAACAGAGTTGTTACTTCAGCAAGAACATCTTCAAACTTAGAATCTGCACGAATTGCTATTACATAGCCATTTTTATGACCTTTTAAAACAACATTTTGCATTTTAAACGCCACCCCTATCTTGAGGACATTTCCATCAGACCTTTAATTGGCAGATATAATATTACAAATACTGCCAAATTAAATGCTAATGTGGGTCCAAGTGTACCACTGATAAAGCCTGCAAGTGAAACACTCGTAAAACCGATCAGTACGTTAATCCAGTAGAATAAAAGTGTAAAGAGTGCAATATCTATCAGATATATTAATAGTACCACAATAAAGGATGGTGTAAAAAAACTATACATCACTCTAGTTAAATAAAGGATAAATGGGACTAACATAAAGAATGGTCCAATTATACCCGTGAAAAACAAGTCAAATGTTAATCCAACCGCAATTGCCCAAAAAAATGGATGTTCAACTTTTGCAAAAAAGACACTCATTACAACCCAAAGTAGAAATAAACGACTTTCAATGGACACGTTAGCCGTAAAAAAGTTACCCGCAAAAATATTGCTTAAAGTTCCATCTAGAAAAAGAGCTATGAACAGACCCAAGGGGTAATAATATCGTATTTTTGAAACTCTCATCAAACCACCTTCTAATCTGTTCTTTTTGCAACAGTAACTATATTAAGATTCGTCAAATCTGCCGCAGGTTTTATTTCAACTTTTGAGGCCAATCCATAATCGTCCTTTTCAACTTTCATAACAGTTCCAACATAGATTCCTTGGGGAGAGTTGCCACCCATACCAGAAGTAATGACTTTGTCACCCTTTTTCATTGTTTTTTGAGAATCAATTTGCCCCATTATTAGTCTGTTAGTATCGGCATTGTAGCTAGTAATCAATCCATTGACTGACCCATCATCTGTGATGATTGTTGTAGCAAAGCGATCAGCGTCATCATTCGTTGTGCTGATCAATTCGACCTTACTATTTGTCTTGTTTACTTCAGTAACACGTCCAACCAATCCTTTGTCAGACAAAACAGCGGCATTCTTTTTAACACCAGCCAATGAACCCTTGCTGATGATTATCTGATTCTGCCATGAAGAAGGTGTTCTTGCAATAACATAAGATGTAACCGCAGTATAATTTGTCAAAGACTTATTCAACTTCAATTGCTTCTTTAAAGCGGTATTCTCTCTGCGAATTGTTTGATTGGAAACCTTCTCGGATGCCAAACTATCAATCTGTTTTTTTAGTTTTTGATTTTCCTGATAAGTATTAAGCAAATTCTCAACTGCACCACCAACATTTCCGACCGCACTTATCGGATAGCTTACAACCCTATCAACCAGACCTGCAGCATCGTTACCAAACTGTTGGATAATTGGCGGCGTTGATTTATTATTTCTAACAGTAACTGAAAATGCGACTAATACAAATCCGATAATCAATGTAATAAGTACAATGATAAGTCTTTTATTGAAAAAAAATCTTTGCATTATTTCCTCCACTACACTCAAAGACATATCAAAAAATTAAGAGGTTGGACGAATACTCCCAACCTCCCAACATGACACGCTTCAATCGTCTCTATTATCTTTTTTTCATTACTTCAATACTCTTTAGTGATTCACCAGTACCGATAGCCACACAATCTAATGGCTCCGATGCGATAAACACAGGTACTTTTGTAGCGTCTGCAATTACTTCAGGCAAATGACGCAACTGCGCACCACCACCGGTAAGAACGATTCCATGGTCGATTACATCAGCGGCAATCTCAGGGGATGTTTCTTCCAATGTTTCCTTGATTGCAGAGATAATTTCCTGCACAACCTCTTGAATTGCTTGAGCGACATCAACAGCCTCAATATCAATTGTTTTTGGAAGCCCACTTAACAAATCACGACCGCGAATTGTCTGACTATCCAACTCTTTTGCAGCCTCAACTGAAGCTGATGCAACATTCATCTTCAATTGTTCAGCTGTTCTTTCACCAATCAATAGATTATGATGCTGGCGAACATAGTAGATAATAGCATCATCAATCTTATCGCCGGCCATTCTAATTGAGCGACTAGAAACAATTCCACCTAGGGAGATGGTTGCAACATCTGTTGTACCACCACCAATATCAACAACCATACTTCCCGTCGGATCCATAACTGGAAGACCCGCACCAATAGCTGCTGCAAATGGTTCTTCAATAACATATGCATCACGTGCCCCAGCAACACGCGTAGCATCGATCACTGCTCTTTTTTCTACTTCGGTTACACCGCTAGGAACGCAAACCATCACATACGGCTTGCCTGTCTTGCGACCCAAAGCTTTTTGAATATAGTACTTCATCATTGCGACCGTCGTATCATAGTCTGCAATTACACCGTCTTTCATTGGACGAATTGCAACAATACTTGCCGGCGTGCGTCCAATCATGTCTCGTGCTTCAGATCCAACTGAAACAATTTCACCTGTTTTTGTATTCTTAGCTACAACTGAAGGTTCACGCAATACGATTCCCTTACCTTCAGCATACACAATTGTATTTGCTGTACCTAAGTCTATACCAATATTTTTCGTCCCGATTCCGAACAATATATTTCATCCCTTCACGTTGCCTCATTTTAATAAATAACGCAGTTCTTCAATAGTAGTTCAATTATACCATAAGAATTAGATGGCGTTTACTAAAAATTACTTACTTGGTTAGCATACTAAATGATAAACAAAATGTCTTTAACTCTCAATATTCTTAATCATTATTTATACAATCATTTATTGTAATAAATGGACGTTAACTGCCTGTGGGCCCCGCTTACCAATGGCAACAGCAAATTCAACTCTCTGACCCTCAACTAGTGTCTTGTATCCTTCAGTCTTAATTGCTGAAAAATGAACAAAAATATCTTGTTCATTATCATCTGGGGTAATGAAGCCGTATCCTTCATCCTTTTCAAAAAAATGAACTGTACCTGTAAGCACATAAACACATCCTTCTTAATAATTAACTAATGAAAAGTTTAGCATATTCATCCTACTTGAACAAGGAATTCAAGGCGATCTTTTAAGAAAGAATTTTTTCTTCGCGCATACTCAAATATTGTGATGATCCTACAATAATGTGATCGAGCAAGCCTATACCAATCATATTCCCGCACTCTTCGATTCTCTTAGTCAACTGCAGATCATTTTTTGAAGGTACGGTATCACCGCTTGGATGATTATGAACAATTATTATTCTGGCAGCAGCGTACTGCAATGCAAAACGAAAAATTTCACGTGGGTGTACCGTAGCGGTATCTAGGGTTCCTTGAAAAATAATTTTTTTAGCAATTATTTGATTTTTTGTGTCTAATAATATTACAAATAATACTTCCTGCAAATACAGTCCTAGTTCTAGTGACATCTCCTCGCCTATTTCCTGACTCGTGTATATTTTTCCTAGTGTCAGTTTGGGCCTTTTATTGAGCCTCTCTGCGAATTCGCAAAGGGCTCTAAACATCTGAACATCATGCTCACTTTCAACAATCTCCATCAACTCTATGTCTGAAAGATCTTTTATCTGACGCAAGTCTGTATATTGTAAAAAAAACTGATTAACTTTTTTTGATGCATTTTCTTTTCCCAAAAAACCGCAAATAAGTATAAATAAAAGTTCTTTTTGACTTATACTAGCTCCTCTATATTTAGTCAATCTTTGTATTATTTCTTCTTCACTGTATCTGTTTGTTAGCATAAGAAAACCCCTTTCGTTTTTAATTACGTAAACAAAAGGGATTCATCTTATTTTTCAAAATAGCTTTTTACTTCATTTAGATTTGGTAAAACTACCTGCGTTCTCGCAGCAACTTCTTTTGTTGGCTGGATCAAGTCTGGAACCATAATTACAGGGATATGTGCATTGTTTGCTGCATAAACACCATTATAAGAGTCCTCAAGAATTACCGCCTCATTCTTATTATGCTGACCTGACGCCGCCCATGCTTGTTCAAAGATGTCTGGCTCAGGTTTGGCCCTAACCACATCATCTGCTGAAATTATTTCTGAAAAATATTGACTGATTTTGGCAATATCTAGGAAATAATCAATTGCACTTCGATCGTTACTTGATGCTAGAATACTCGGAATCCGAGCATTGCGTAGATAAGAGGCCAGCTCTAAAAATCCCTTTTTTAATGGGAGTCCCTCTTCCTTGATAACATCAAAGACCTGTTGTTTACTTAACTTAATAAATTCAGAAATCAGCTCTCTGCTACCATAGTCACGACTCATCTCTGAATACATCATATCGTTGCCCGAACCAATAAAGCGACGATAATACTCCATCGAATATTGCATTCCTAATTTGTTTGCCGCTCTTTTATTCGCAGCAAAATAAATTTTTTCAGAGTCGACCACTAAGCCATCCATGTCAAAAATTACTAACTTTACATTCATCTTAAATGTCCTCACCTAATCTAAAAAATAGTGTCTTACTTCAGAAACGAAATACAAAGATCCAGTAATTAAAATTATATCTTCTTCTGACATCTGTGCAACAATTTTAACCAAGGCTTCCTGCCAATTCTTGGAATATTCAATTTCTTCGCTTTTCTCAGTAACATCCTTGACTTTGGCCACCGGTCGCGGACCTGCAAATGTTGTCCCATATATTGTCGTATTGGGCAATTGACTTAGTTGGGCAAACATCTCACGTGGCTGTTTGTCTGCTAACATTGCGGCAATTATGTAAACATGTTGGTTCTTAAAATTTTTTCTAATTGTCTTTGCAATCATATCAATCGCTGCAACATTGTGTGCCCCATCCAGTACAACCAAAGGTTTTTCACTCACAGCTTCAAATCTGCCTGGCCAAGTTGCTTTTTTTATAGCCGAACGGATTTCTTTGCTGTTCACGTGCCACTTTTTTTGCATTGAAACAATCAAAAAAGCACTGAGTGCCACCGCCGCATTCTCACGCTGGAATTCTCCCATAAGTGAAGTCTGTAAATCATTAATTGTTAAACCAAAGCCTTCATAATCAATAACTTCACCCCATGAAACTTTTTTTGAGGCTTCTTTGAAAGAATAATTCTCACTTGGTGTATATAATTTTGCATTTTTTTCTTCTGCTTTCTTCTTAATTACATCAAGTGCTTCTTCAGGGATATTTCCAATCACGACTGGCCGATTTTCTTTAATTATTCCCGCCTTGTGTCCAGCAATCTGTGCCAGAGAATTACCTAATAATTTTGCATGATCATGAGCCACTGTTGTAATCACCGACACAAGTGGTTTGCTTATTACGTTAGTTGAATCAAAGGTCCCCCCAATACCAACTTCAACAACTGCAATATCAACCCTTTCTTGTGAAAAATATAAGAACATCAATGCGGTAACAATCTCAAACTCGGTTGGTCCACCCTCAGCATCAGCTAACTCTTCATCCAATTGTGTAACAATCGGTACAATAAAATTAACGAGATTCAACAGCTTGTCATCAGGTATCATTTGCTTATTAATCTGAATTCTTTCGTTGAACCTAACAATAAATGGTGACGTGAAGGTTCCAACCCTTAGTCCTTGCTCTTCCAATAATTCTCTTAAAAAAGCTACAGTTGACCCCTTGCCATTCGTACCCGTTACGTGAATTACTTCTAAGCCCGATTCAGGATTGCCCAGATACTTTAGAAATAATCTCATCCTAGCCAGAGTTGGAATTTTTTTAAACTTTGTTCTTCCGTGAATAAAGGAAATTGCCTGCTCATAATCATCAAATGCCATTACTTTCAACCCTTCTTACTCTCAGATTTATTGTACATTAAAGGACTTATTAGGACAAACAACTTTTGCATTAATCTAAAAAAAATAGTTCTATCTCTTTGAAATTTCATCTTTTTGAACAAAAAAAACCATATAACCACTAATCTGGTTAATATGGAGGAAAATATCATATTAAGTTTTACTACTCAAACTCAGTCCAGATGGAATAAATCTCTCGTATAAACTTTAGCACGAACATCTGCTAATTCGTCATTAAAGCGATTCGCAACAATGACACTGCTATTTTTTTTGAATGTACTTAAATTGTTTTCGACTTTATACTTCTGAAAAACAGAATGATTTTTTAACATTGGTTCAAAAATCAAAATTTTTATATTTGGCTGAATTTTCTGTAATTCTTTGATAACTCCTTGAATTGAACTTTCACGAAAATTATCACTATTTTGCTTCATCGTTAACCTGTAAATGCCCACACTAACTTCATTTTCAACAGATTTACTTTTTGTAATCAATTTTATAATCTGCTTTGCAATAAACTCCTTACGTGTTGTATTAGACTTTACAATCGCTCCGATAAGATTTTGCGGAACATCTTTATAATTTGAAAGTAACTGCTTTGTATCTTTGGGTAGACAATATCCGCCATAGCCAAAAGATGGATTATTATATCCATCTCCAATTCTAGGATCCATATCAACACCAGATATAATTTGTTGGGTGTTAAGCCCTTTTGACTCCGCATAAGTATCGAGTTCATTAAAATAGCTGACTCTTAATGCCAAATACGTATTTGAAAATAGTTTTACTGCTTCTGCTTCTGTATAACCCATCACAAGTTTTGCTACATTTTGTTCAAGTGCACCCGTTTCCAGTAGGCTTGCAAATTGCTGTGCATTTTCTTTTTCCTTTTTGTCTGCCAAATCAGTACCGACAATAATTCTTGAAGGATGAAGATTATCATACAAAGCCCTACTTTCACGTAAAAACTCAGGATTAAAAATTATATTTTCTAAATTAAGTTCATTTTTGATTTTCTTTGTAAATCCCACTGGTACTGTTGATTTGATAACAATAATAGCCTTTTCATTATACTTTCTCACTAATTTTATAACTTGTTCAACCGAAGAAGTATCAAAAAATTGTTTTTCACTATCATAGTTTGTCGGCGTTGCTATTACTACAAAATCGGCATCTTTATAGGCTAATTCTGTATCAGTCGTAGGAATTAAATCTAGTTTATGTGTAGTCAAATACTCAATAATTTCTTTATCTGCAATTGGTGAGATCTTTTTATTCAGTAACTCTATTTTGTCTTTATTTATATCAACTGCAAAGACTTGATTATGCTGTGCGAGCAGAATCGATATACTTAAGCCCACGTACCCCGTTCCTGCAACGGCTATTTTAAGTTCATTACTCTTTTTTGTCATGCTTTTAAATCCTCTTTTCTGGAAACTACTCAAGCTTATTTCGTTGATTATAGGTTTTTATTGAATCATCAAAAACATCGTTTTTATCATGATCTACAAAATCTTGCATTGTTCTGTGTGAATTTTTAGTTGCACGTCCTCGTGATTTTTTTTGTATAAATTCTTCTTCTGATTTGGTAAAGTAATGATTAATTTGAATCCTATCCGTATTTACACTTTGAGAGAATGGTCCATCCACCTTTTGCTTTTTTTCATTTACTGCGTAATAGCTAGGTAAGTAATAGGCTCCATGCGGATCATTAAAAAATCCTGCTACTTTTCTAGGATCCACTATTGATTTTATATGAAAGTTCTTCTTAAAATCCTTCCTGGCCCGATATACAAAATTATTGGTTACCAATCCATGAGGTTTCTTTTTCAAAAAAGAAGAACCAAAAATTTGCCAGTTGATTACAAAGCCTCCAACATGAGGATCAGCAAAATAATTATTTAAAAAATCAACAAAATTCAATTGTCCCTCTGTCAAATAAATAAATTCATCTGCATCCAAAAACCCCATATACCTTGAGTATCTGCCATACTTATTTAGAGCATCATTATATGCGTCCATTTGTCTTCCAATACCACTAAAACGTACATAAGTTACCTTATCTCCAAGTGAGTCTATTATTTCTTTTAAATCATCTTGACTATCGTTGTCATAGATGTAAAAGTGTTCTACACCAATTGAAGTATAATACGCAAGCCACTCTCTAATGTATGGTGCCTCATTCTTCAAAATTATCGTCATTGAAAGGTTATATTTAATTTGTGAATAATCATTTCTTTTTGCCCACAAACTGGCTAATTTTACTGCACCAATAATTCCTGCCTTTAATTCACTTTTCCTAAGTTCTTTTCCAGTCTTCTGTTCATACGATAAGTCAATAAAAAACTGAGTCCTTCTAATACAACAATGCAATGCTTTTTTAAAACTCATAATACAAAATTCTCCTCCATACCAAAAGGCACTTTAAAAAGTGCAACTATTTTACTACTTTTAGTTTAAAGGAAGGTTGTGAACTTTTCGTGAACAAATAATTATTATTTGTTTATTATTATATTTTTTTATCTAAATTTTAATAAAATGAATTTCATTAAAGATAATAAGTTTGAGTATGAACAATGACTCATACAAAAAAGAGACACAAAAAAGTAGTAAACGTTTTTTGTGTCTCTCTGCATATTGATCTAAATTTATACCTTATATCCTAGTTTTTCTTTAAAGTTGCGATTCTTTCTTTTGTTGCTTCTAATTTTGCCTTATATTCACTAAGCTTTTCTCTTTCTTGAGTAACGACATCAGCAGGTGCATTTGCAACAAAGCGTTCATTACCCAATTTCTTTTCTCCACGAGTAACTTCGCCTTCTAATTTTTTAACTTCCTTTTGCAATCTGGCAATTTCATCATCAATATTGATTAAATCTGCAAGTGGTAGGTATACCTCTGCACCTGTGATAACAGAAGTCATTGCTAAATCGGGTGCAACAACGGCAGCGCTGATTTCTAGTTTTTTTGGATGACAGAAACGTTCAATATAATCAACATTAGCTTCAAAAATCTTCTTTGTTTTTTCACTGGATGTCTTAATCAAGATTTCAATTGCACTTGACATAGGAGCATTAACTTCAGCACGGCTATTACGAACTGCTTTAATCAACTCGATCAAGTTCTCCATCTCACTTTGGGCAGCTTCATCAACGTCGGCAGCATTATACTCAGGATATTTTGCTGTCACAAGTGATTCGCCCTCATGTGGCATTTCCAACCAAATCTTTTCTGTAACAAATGGCATGATTGGGTGCAGCAGTCTTAAGGTTTGGTCAAGCACGTAACATAGAATGTTTTGCGTGTCCTTCTTTGCTTGCTCATCCGTACCATTCAAATCTTCCTTAGACATCTCAATATACCAATCACAGAAATCATTCCAGATAAAGTTGTAAAGTGCTCTTCCAGCCTCACCAAATTCAAAACTGTCAAATAAACGTGTTACTTCACCGATTGTCTCATTCAAACGACTGATGATCCATTTATCTGACAATTTCCATTGTTCTCTTGCAGGCAATTGCCCAGTTGTCTCATCATCTAGGTTCATAATAACGAAACGACTGGCATTCCAGATCTTATTGATAAAGTTCCATGCAGCATCCATTTTTGTGTAACTGAACCGAACATCTTGTCCAGGAGCAGAGCCATTAGATAAGAACCAGCGCAATGCATCTGCACCATACTTATCGATTACGTCCATAGGGTCAATTCCATTTCCCAATGATTTACTCATTTTGACACCATTCTCATCACGTATCAATCCATGGATAAGTACGTGCTTAAATGGTCGTTCTTTTGTAAATTCAAGGCTTTGGAAAATCATTCTTGAGACCCAGAAGAAAATAATATCATAACCTGTAACCAATGTGTCAGTTGGGAAGTAACGTTTAAAATCAGCCGCATTCTCATCTGGCCAACCCATTGTAGAAAATGGCCATAATGCACTTGAAAACCATGTATCCAGCACATCTTCATCTTGAACCCAATTCTCAATGTCTTGTGGAGCTTCTTCACCAACATAAATTTCGCCAGTTTCTTTGTGGTACCACGCAGGAATCTGATGTCCCCACCAAAGCTGGCGTGAAATAACCCAGTCATGAACATTTTCCATCCACTGTGTAAAGGTATTCTCAAAACGATCAGGCACAAAATTCACTCTTTGTTTTGATTTTTGATTTGCCAATGCAACCTCAGCTAATGGTTTCATCTTGACAAACCATTGCGTCGATAAGCGAGCCTCAACTTGTACACCTGTACGCTCGGAATGTCCAACACTATGTGTAATTGGTTCAACTCGCAACAAATACCCTTCAGCATCGAGATCAGCAACAATTGCCTTCCGTGCTTCGAAACGATCCATGCCTTCATATTTACCAGCATTGGCATTCATCGATGCATCTTCATTCATGGTATTGATTCTTTCCAAATCATGGCGGTTACCAACTGCAAAATCATTAGGGTCATGTGCTGGTGTAATCTTAACCATCCCTGTTCCAAACTCTGGATCAACATACTCGTCAGCAATAATTTTGATCTTACGACCTTGTAACGGCAAAATCAACGTCTTCCCAACAATATCCTTGTAGCGCTCATCACTTGGATGGACTGCAACCGCAACATCACCCATCATTGTTTCAGGACGAGTTGTGGCAATTTCGATATAGTTCTTACCATTGAATTTTGTATCATCGGCAAATGGATACTTAACATGGTAAAAAGCACCCTTTATATCCTTATGAATAACTTCAATATCTGACAACGCTGTTCTGGCTTTAGGATCCCAGTTAATAATGTATTCACCACGATAAATCAAGCCTTTTTTATACAATGTAACGAATACCTTACGGACTGCTTTGGATAAACCATCATCGAGAGTAAAACGTTCACGATCATAATCAAGAGACAATCCAAGTTTCTTCCACTGCTGATGAATAATGTCTGCGTACTCATCTTTCCATTTCCAAACGGTTTCAATAAATTTCTCACGGCCTAGATCATAGCGGGATATTCCCTGTTCAGCAAGACGTGCCTCAACCTTGGCTTGAGTTGCAATTCCTGCATGATCCATTCCTGGAAGCCATAAAGTATCAAAGCCTTGCATTCTTTTTTGACGGATAATCATATCTTGCAATGTAGTATCCCAAGCATGCCCCAAATGCAGCTTACCAGTTACGTTGGGCGGTGGAATAACAACTGAATATGGCTTTGCTTTTTTGTCCCCGTTCGGTTTAAATACTCCTTGTTCCAACCATTTTTTATAACGACCAGTCTCAACTTGTTGTGGTTCATATTTCGTCGACATTTCAATCTCTCTTGTCATATTCTCATTCCTTTCTTTTTATAAAACAAAAAAGCCATCCTAAAAATTAGGACGACTTTCACCGTGGTACCACCTAAGTTGGGCGTTTAACCCCTCTTAATTCCATGATAACGAACATGTCCGGTCAGACCTACGCATGAACTCATAGAATTCATTTCAGTCTAACAGCTTACAAGCTACAATTTCAAACCCAGCTAGAGACCTTTCAGCAAACAGCCTCTTCTCTGAAAACTAGAATCCTTGAAACCCTCTTGTTCCTCGCTTATGCACTATATAATAGCTTGAATACATAGAGCAGTCAAGCCTAATTATAGAAGTTCGGCAAAACTATCGCTGGTTTCTGCCAAGAATTTCTGATCACTCTTAATTTCAGTAATTTTAATTCCGGCCATTGCCCTTTCTATCAATCCATCAACATCCAAGCGTGCTTCATAGAGTCTTGCTTTATCCAAACGCGGTCTTGTCTTAGGCGCCGGTGGAGCAAAAATCGTACAGCAATCTTCAAATGGCATAATTGATAGATCAAATGTATCAATTTCTTGTGCGATTTCAATAATTTCGTTCTTGTCCATTGAAACTACCGGACGTAGTACCGGTAGAGTTGTCACATCATTTATTGCGACCATACTTTCAAGGGTCTGTGATGCCACCTGACCAAGTGCCTCACCGTTAAAAATTGCAAGTCCTTCACGTTTTTTCGCAATCAAAGTTGCCAAGCGTAACATGAAGCGTCTTTGGACGGTCATCAAATAGCCAGATGGAACATCATGTTTAACCGTTTCTTGAATCTCCGTGAACGGAACTTGTATGAATTTGATACTCCCAACAAATGGAGCAAGCTTTGAAGTCAGTTCTTTTGCCTTGTTCAAAGCCTGTTCACTTGTATAAGGTGGGCTAAAGAAATGAACCATTTCAATTGCCACCCCACGTTTCATTGCGAGATAACCTGCCACCGGCGAATCGATTCCGCCTGAGAGCATCAGCATTCCTTTTCCAGCAGTCCCAACCGGAAGTCCGCCCGCACCATTGATTGTCTTACTAGATAAGAATATTCCATTACTCCTAATTTCCACGCGCAACGTAATATCAGGTTTCTTCATCTGAACCTTGATTCCTGGAATATTATCAAGTACATATCCACCAAGTAAATCATTCATTTCATTAGTATCCAGCTCAAAGTCATGATCTGAACGGCGAGTGTTAATTTTAAAAGTTGCACCTTCTTCAAACTGTTCTTTTATCATTTCGACAGCTTTCTGCTTAACAAGTTCAACATCACGCTTAACCTTGACTGATGGTGAGAAATTCTGAATGCCAAAAACCTGCTTCAAGCGTTTCATCACTGCAGTACTGTCTTCACCGTTTAATTGGATATGCATTCGATCTCTGTTAGCCTTAATAACCAGCTTAGAGAAAGAATGAAGACTTTCTCTTGTGTTAAAGCCTAAACGATCAATAAAGCTTTTTCTGTTCTTTCCTTTGGTTGATAATTCGCCATAGCGAACCATTATTTCTGTATATTGCACACTTTACTTCCTTTCATTTCTACGAATTGATCTTTTCAAATTGATGATACAACTGTTCAAAAACATCGACAAATTTTTGGGCTTCTGCTAGACTATTATGCTCATCGAGGCTAATACGAATTGCCGACGTTGCAATTTTCTCAGGAATGTTCATTGCATTTAGAGTTCCTGAAACAACATGTTTTTTAGATGAACAAGCACTCGTCGTTGAAATATAAATTCCGTGTTCTTCAAAAGCGTGTACTATTGTTTCCCCTCGAACACCATCAATAGTGAAACAAAGAATATGTGGTGCAAAATCTGGCGTCATGCGCGAAAACATTGTAACTTTAGGGAATTTTGTGACATAATCATAAATAAATTTTTTTATTTCAAGTTGTTTTTGGACCTTATCTTTCTCCCCTTCTAACAATAGTCTTAAGGCTTTTGCCATTGCCGCTATTGCAGGAAGATTCTCCGTTCCACTACGCAAATTTTTCTCTTGTCCACCACCACTCATCAATGGTGCCAACTTACGTTCGCGCCGTTTGAACATGAATCCAATTCCTCTTGGAGCATGGAACTTATGGCCTGAGAATGTTACAAAATCAACACGATCATTCATGATCATTTGCTGAATTCCCTTGCCAATACCTTGAACTGCATCAACATGAAAATGAATCTTGGGATAATTGCGTAACACATCTGCAATCTGATCGATTGGTTGAATTGCTCCTATTTCATTATTGACAGCCATAATTGAGACTAAAATCGTATCTGGTCGAATCGCTGCTTTCAATTCTTCAGCAGAAACCTGTCCCTTCTCATTAACTGGCAAATATGTTACCTCAAAACCTAGTTTCTCTAATTGAGCCATTGAATTTAATACAGCAGGATGTTCAACACTTGAGGTAATTAGGTGCTTGCCGTGCATTCTCTTTTCAATTGCTGTGCCCTTAACGACCCAGTTGTCGCCCTCAGTACCACCGCTTGTAAAGAAGATTTCATCTTGCTTGACACCCATCAAATTAGCAATTTGCAATCTTGCTTGTTCCAATAACCCAAATGCTTTCTCACCTGAAGCATGAAGTGAAGATGGATTTCCCCAGATTTGGTTACTAACTTTGGTATAGGTCTCCAAAGCTTGAGGTGCAACTTTAGTTGTTGCACTGTTATCAAAATAAATCATTTCTATCCTTCCTATTTCAAGTACTTTATATTTTTTTGAAAATAAAACTCGCAAGTTATTTTACAATATATGCTGCTGAAAACAAAGTTAAATTTTAGATATTTAAAAAATATATTCTCACTGTCCAGAGCTTGAATATTGGTTCAGAATTACAAACATAGCGAGTACTG
>NZ_BACP01000013.1 GCF_000260415.1 Liquorilactobacillus mali KCTC 3596 = DSM 20444 | reverse complement strand
CCTTACCTGTTTGCTTAGGCTCTTTAATCAACATGTGTGAGCAGAAATGCATAAACTCTGCAACTCTGAAATCAACATCAGTATTGAAAAATGTTGCATTAGCCTTATTACTCTCACCATTTTTGTTATCTCCACCCTTGTACCATTCAGGACTTGAAGCATAAGCATTATTTCCAATGTTGTAAGGAATATCAGCAATTACTAACTGTGCTTTAGGAATCGCATAACGCTTGAAATTTTGAAAATGGTCGTTGAACAATTCAATTTTTGTCTTACTCATACTCCCAACTCCTCTAGCTGTTCGAGTGGCACCTCAACAGTGACTAGCTGTCTGTGTTCATTTTCGAATTTGAAATCTTGAACCAGTGCTGTCGTGTACGCTCCACGGTTGATTATTGCTTTGACAAATCTGTATTTACCTGCATATTTTACTTTGCTGCCTGCTTTAATAGTCATCTTCCACAACCTCTAATTCCCAATCATGTAAAACCTTGCTAAATAGTTTTTTAGTGAAATTAAATTCACCATTTTCAGCTACTAAGCAAAATCCACCCGAAATTCTATACACTGGATATTCTTCACCTTGCTTAAATACTCTACGCTCTGCCACAAAGCTTTCCTTGGGTATGACATAATATGCTGGTTCATCATTCTTAATCATTCAGACACCTCCAACATGTTTTTTATATCAAATATGAAAGACTGGCACTTGGCTTTATTAAATCTATACCAAAGCAGCGTTTTGCCTTGTAAGTACTCTCTACTAAAATTAAGTTTCTGGTTATTAACTGATAAGTACCCATTGTTATCAGTCTTTTTATCATAAAATTCGTCGTAGTCGCTGCCTTCTGAAAATGCCTCTCTAGGCTTAAAATCTTTCCATACGGACAAAGCTCCTTTATAAATGAAATTCAAAATATCCTTTGACTTATCTATTGAAAAGCTTGGACGTTCAAAATCTGCACCGTAAATTTCAATGTTAGAACGATTAATTCTTACTAAAACTTGTGTACCCGATTCATCTCTAAAATATTCTTCAATACTCATTTTTCATTGCCTCCTCAATCTTTCTGTCAATCATCTTTCGCCAGTATCCACGCTCGTGCCTGCGTACCTCAGTTGGCACTATTTCAATCACTGTTCCTGTTACGATATATTCCATGTTAGATACCTCGTACATCTTTCAAATCAAATGCCAACTGTCTTTCAGGATTGCTAGTCATTAATCTGCTGATTAGTTTTTCGTTGTACATTGATTCAAGCTGTTGCCTTGAATTATTTGTCGTGATAATCGTTGATCTCTTAACTTTGTTGTTTTCAAAATCAACGCGTGCATTAGCAACTCGATACATGAATTCCTGCATATCAGTTCTGACTGGTTTAATAGCACCCTTCATTCCACCCTCAGTTCCAAAATCATCAAGTATGAGTACGTCAGTTTCTTTCATTGCCCTCTCAATGTCGCTCAGACGGTTTTTAACATCGGTCAGGTCGTATTGCTTGCCTATCAAAGAACTAAGCTCGTCAGTTGAAACAAACATCACTCCTAAGCCTTCTTGTTTAGCTTGATACATGATTGCTAGGGCTAAAGATGTTTTGCCCGTCCCCCTAATTCCTGCAAGTACATAGTTATTAGGCTGGTTTGCTATTGACTTAGCAGCCTTATACGCTTGATTTCCTAGTTGCTTAGCTTTTTCGACATTAGGTTGCAAGTCAGGTTTCCATTTTGAAAACTCAAACTTCAAAGGAATATTTCCAGGCCATACCGACATTGAAAAATATTTACGACCTTTTTTAATTCTCAAAGCTCGGTTAAATTGCTCAATGTTATCTTTTTCAAATTGTTCACTAGGTGCTAAATGCTCAACATCAACGCCTTTTTCTTTGGCAATTTCTTTAACTCGATCAATCTGCTGCTGACTGATTAATCCTTCTGCCATTAGAACCACTCCTTTCCAGTTGGCGTATTCCCTTTGTTGGTTTTTTCTTGATTAAGATAGCCTTCAAACTTAGTTCCAAATAGCGTTTCAGGTCGCAAAAACTTGTTCATAGCTGTATCGTTCTTCCATTCAGCTACTTTGTTATCAATAACTCTTCTAAAATCATCTAGGTTAAACTTCTCGTTGAACCTAGCTTTGATTAGAGCTTGAGTTTTTTTAGTAGTTGATCGATAACTTGTTCCTGCTTTTTCATTCAAGTATTCGACTATTTCTTGATAAGGGAGACGTGGTTCTGCTTTAGCAGGACTATATGTTTTACTATCCTTACCTAACCTATCCTTACCTAACCTAACCTGTGGTGACGGTTCGTCGACGATACGTCCACGTAATGTATACGAGCCATTTTCATCTTCACTTAGCTGTGACTTTTCATTGCCATAAATTGTTGAATTATAGGTGTCTTTTCGGATATAGTTGTGTATTTTCCAATCTCTTATAACAACTACTCCAGAATCAAAAGTGAAAATAAATTGTTTGGCAATTAATATTTTTAAATCATCTTCACTTCCACCAACCATGCGATTGATTGTTCTTACATTCGATACAAATCCATCATCATCAGCATGCATGTTTAAATGAAAGTACAGCGCTTGTGTTGACAACGGCATATCCAAAAATGTATCTGTATCAGTTATCTTTTTACTCAGCATTCTTCTTTGAGCCATAATTGGTATACCTCCTATTCTTCATATTTTCCTCTCACTCCTATCTTTTTTAATGTTTCCGCATCAAGTGTTACCCCTTTGAGTGGAACATGATATTTTTCAGAAAATGCTTTGTTATGAATTGTTTCAATTTCTTGATGATGTTCACGACACAATGCAATTACATGTCTTTTGGTGTGATCAACCTCGTTTCTATTTCCACCCATTCCAATTGTGTCAAGATGATGAATATCTGCATGTTTCCCACAGATTGTACAAACTCTATGTCTACAACATTGGTACAGATAATACTCTTCTTCCTTAGGCAACAATTCATACCCCCTTTTAAAAGGAACATGCCAGCTAAACATAAAATCAATTACTAAATCTAAAAGTTGATTTGCATCACTGACGCTTGATAAAGTTTCGTTACTCAAACTTATTTTTTTGCCACCCGTATATTGTGCGTATTGTCCATAAAATAAAGATTTCAGGAACTCTTGTGGCACCACATAAAACTCTGAAATATCATTTAGCAAGGCAAAGAATAATCGTCTCTGTTTTGGTCTTGCTTTACGAATATCAGCTATTTCATAATCAACATAAAACTTATCTGTCGAACCGCTAACTGTTTCTATATGGTCTAAGTTTGGTAATTGGTCTATGTCCATTACCAACTTAAGTTTATTGCCATTCTTTATTATTCTTGCAGGTCGTCTTTCCATTTAACCGCCTCAATTTAGAAGGGGAGATCATCATCACTGATTTCTACAGGTTGACCATTTTGAGCAAATGGGTCTCCTACAGATTGTTGTTGACTATCATCAGCTTTGAATTGGTGTTGAACATTAGGAAAACTTGATAATGCCCAACGCTTAATATTCAAATTCTCATATTCTTTATCGTTGTATGTTGATTTTTCATTTCTCACTGTGACCAAAACCGGTTTATGATATAAAGCATTGAAATATTCATCAATACTGTTAAATGTTGTGTGATCAGGAATACCTGCATATTTAGCGACAGTCATTAGCATTGACATGTTATATTTCCCAGTTTCTTTGCTTACCCAAACTTTGTGGAAAATGTGAGCGTTCTTGAATTTTTGGTCTGCAATATCGTTTCTGATAATTAAATCAAAGTTGACATATTGTGCTCCACTTTTAGTAGCATCTTCTTTAACTCCGTTAATAACCACCTCGTATGTTCCATTCTCAACATTGAAATCTTGAATTTCTGAGTAATCCATTTCAAATCCAGCCATTATTTATTACCTACCTTTTCTTCTTTTTTATTTGTTTTTTCTGTTTCAAAATTAAAAAGTTCTTCAATCGGAGCTACTGTTCGTTGATCTAATCTATTTTTCGCAAAAACACTATCGTCTCCCTCTAGGATCACGCCTCTGCCATGAGTTTTAGGATTGATAACAACTCTACCAACAATATCTGTTAGCCCCATGAATGTGTTTCTGACACTACTTCTAATTTCGGGAACATACTGATTGAAAGTTTGACCAGTCAATGTAGTAACCTTTTGTTCATCAGCCCATGCAGTTACTAGAATGTTAATCGGAAGAATATATACTGCTGAGATAAATCTCAAAAAATAGTTTGTCCAACCAGAGTAGTCTTGCAACTCATTTCTGATACCACTTTTGCTTTTTTTAGCTTGTTCAGTAAACCACGCTTTCTCCAAAGCACTGATATTGTCTAGAACTAAATTGTCATATCCTTTTGTAAGTTCTTTAACCTCTAACATAAATTCTTTTATATTCTGAACTGGATTAAGCTGATCAAAGTCTATTACATCAATATCTAATCCACCTAAAACTTTAGTTGAATTATCAAAAGCAAATATAAGTGTCTTACCTTTTAGAAGCTTTACAGCCGATGTTTTGCCGACACCTGAATCGCCATATAGGCATATTCGCCAGTTATCAGTGCGCTTGACTGTTTTTAACGAATTGACCTTCATTACTTAATCACCACCTTTCGACTAGGCTTTAATTCAACTCCATCAATATCCTTACCATTTTTAAGATCTTCATACAGCAACTTCTTATCAATCTTGGTGACTTGCTCAACATTCTTATAGCTTTCAGGAATTACACTTTCATCGCTAACAATCACGCTTGGTCGGTAATTTCTAGGTTTCAAGAAGTGATTATCAGTCTTAACCTCTTTATATCCAGCACTGTCGATAGCATCTGTTAGATACTGATTAAGTTGCTTATTCTTATTTTTCAAAGTAGTTCGCAACTCTTGCAACTCTTGAATTTTCTTAGTAAGCCAATCAACATTCATTTGATTTCGTTCTATCCAGGTCGCAATATTATCAACTTTGCTATTGAATGTATCTTCAATGCTGTCCAACGTGTCCTTAATCATTTCAGGATCTAAATCATCTCGGTTAGCCAGCTCTTTATATTTATCTGTTAGCTCAAATAGATTCATTCTATTTCCTCCAATTCAATTAATTCAAAATCAATCTTCTCTGCAAATAACCAGCCTTCACAGAATTCAATATCTGTATTAGGCAGCTTGACTTCATACATCTTGTCAATGTAATCAGCTAAATCGTCAGCACTAACTAAGTCTTGATTGTCATTAAAGAAGTAATAGTCTATACCTGAGAACAACGACTTGCCCTCGTAGTCAGCAATAACTATTTCTCCGTCAGGTAGCTCACTCTGCGTTAGTATCACTAGCAACCAACTCCTTGACGTAATTAATTATTTTCGTTCGTGTTGAATCATCAGCTCGCCTTAAACTGTCAGTAAATTTTGAAAAAGTGTCATTCACTATGCGATCGTCTAATCTTGTGTGTGACAGCTGAATGAGAATTGAATATTCTTCATCAGTTATTTTGTGTTTGAGATAACCGCCGCCTGGATAAATTGAAATACTTGAAGTTGAAACAAATCCAATAACTTCGTTTCCGTACCAAAAGCTTGGCATACTGCTATCCATTTGAAGCGTTAGTTTGCTACCAATGTTTTCTAGTGCTTGTTGTGCTTGTTCGTTATTCATATTTGCACTCCTTATCTGTGCTATAATTAACTTGAAATTTATTTA
>NZ_BACP01000014.1 GCF_000260415.1 Liquorilactobacillus mali KCTC 3596 = DSM 20444 | reverse complement strand
ATAGTCAGCTTCAAGGCCTTGCATTTCTTTGCTAGATAATCGTTCTTCAATCATTAGCTATCCCCCAATCATCTATAATTTCCTAACAAATGTTCAACAGAAGTATTTCCTAGTTCCGCAATTTTCTTTAAGCGTTTTTTATTGGGAGCATTTTTATTAGTTTCCCAGTTTGCAACTGTTCCACTTTTAGCTTTGTCATCAATCTTTTTGGCAAACTCATCCATAGTTAAACCAAGGTCTAGCCTAATCATTCTAATATGGTTTCCAATATCGAATTTATTTTTTTGCTTTGCAACTGATCTCATTCTCCATCCTCCCAAGCTCCTACTAAATCAACATGTTTAAACTGCTCTAACTCGTTTATCTTTTTCAACTCTCTCTTAGTAAAATAGTAATTCTCATTTCTCATATCAAAATCAGCCACTAATTTGTATTCATTTTTATATTTCCAAAGATACAGTCCTGCTACCTTGACTGTTTTCACGTCCTCATGAACTACCTCAATCAATTCAGGATGTTCAAGTGCTTTAATGAATTCAAACTGATTTGAGGCTTTATCATCACCATGTCCATGCCAAAGTTTATTGTATAAAATTGGTTGAGTATCTTTATCAACCTTTAGTAATGCACACAATGGAGACATACTAGCTAACTTATCAAATTCTTTCTTTTCCTCGACCGTCATTTTGATTTTTTCTTGTGCAGGCTGAAAGTCTTCTAACTTTCCTAAAACCTGATTGTTATAAATATCAAGATTGTAATTTTCTTTTAACTTATCAGCGTCGATTTCATCAATTTCAACAACTACTTTGTCGCCTTTTTTATATTCTGTCATTTTGTCACTCCTTAACGTAATCTCTGTACCTAATCAGCTTCGCGCCTTTATATTCTTTGTCGGGCATAATTTTGTTTCTTGCCGTATAGACAGAAACTCCAAAATATTTTGCTATACCTCGACCACCGCCATTTATCACATGTTCCACTCCATTTTGGATAACAATATATCTGTCTTTTAGAATTACATATTCATTCCACAAATCACGCAGTTCAAATTTATTAATCAAATAATACAGCTTGTTATTGCCTATTGAAAATATTTCCATCATTTCTCTAGCTGTGCGATATTTCTTGATTTCATTAGCAAATGCCTCTTTGCTGATTGAGATCCTTTTTAGCTTGATAGGCTTCATGTAATGTATTCCAAGAAGTTTTCTGTATTCAACCAGTCTTTCATCGTCATCATCTAGCGGTGTTAAGTCACTACCCATTTCAGCCAAAAGATAGGCAATTCTCGTTTTCTTAGCAGCATTCATACTATCCTCCAATCAAATCCATAACCGTGTAATCAAAATTGTTAAATACTCGTTCTTCAAATTTTGTCGTCAATCCCAAAACTCGCAATCTGAAATCGTGTTTTCTTGGCACAACAACTTCAATTGGTATACCTGTTTTTGCACCAAACATTTTGAATTTCAGTCTTGACTTTGCATCTACCGCATATGCTGAATATCCATTTTTAATGTCAATCACATGTCGAATTGAGTTATCGTCGTTGTATATTACGAAATCAGCTCTGTAATCAATTCTGCGCAACTTTAGACCACCTATGGCACAATTACCCTGTAGCGTGAATGAACGCTGTATATCGAAACGATAGGGGTATTCTCGTACGAATGTGAGATAGAAGTCTAACTCTTTCTTTGAATCAAACTTATATCCGTCATATTCAATCTTTTTGTTGAAATGTGTTCCAGCCTTATTCATGTTTCCTCCCCATAAGCTCGTCTACGCTCACACACAGTACATCAGCTAACTTGTTAAGCTCACGTTCACCAGGAAAGTTGTGACCACCTTCATAAGCAGTAATCGCTTGTCTGGTTAGTCCAACTTTGTCAGCCAGCATTGCTTGTGTCATACACATCTTCTGCCTAATTTCTCTCAATTTTTTCATGATGTCACCCTCTCATAAGCTCAACAATGATATTTCTGCATGGTCAATCATTTGTTCTTTTGCTTGCTTGTACATGTCTTTCATAATCTCAAAGCCATACGCTGACCTATTAAGTTCCATTGCAGCTCTTAACGTACTGCCACTTCCTGCACATGGGTCAATCACTACATCTCCG
>NZ_BACP01000015.1 GCF_000260415.1 Liquorilactobacillus mali KCTC 3596 = DSM 20444 | reverse complement strand
CAAACCCATAGTATGTTCATGAGTACTCATGGCATATTCTATTTTTGGATTACTACAATCTCAAACTACCACTCTTTGGGGCTAAACCCGATTGTATTGATAAAACTTAGATTGTCTTCTCTAAATAATGTTTTATCCATTTGCAACAAATGGGGAAAGATTGACAGGCTTTCCTGCGTATGCCAATTGTTACTGGATTAGGTTTTATTATGTATGTGCCTACTCTCCCGAATAGGCTGGTCTATAACGCGACTAACCGAAGTATTTAAAGCTCAGTTGGCTTTTTGACACTATCCAAATTTATAGTTTCTTTCGTTTGGTCCTCAATATCATTAAGAGCGTTAATTTGCGCTACTTTATTTGTCTTACTCCAATTTGTTGGTAAAAATCCGTTATTCTTTTTTCTTTCGTTTTGCCTTTTTTTATAAAGAACAGCAATAGCCTTACCAAGTTGTTTGATATTTGTTTCAATATATTTCGTAGGTATTCTGATAACTTCCCAATTTCCGCCCATTTGTTTGTTCAAATTTTCCATGATTTCAATTTCTCTATTCGAGTCTTTAACAACTTTAAATTCATGTAACTTACCATCTATTTCAAGAGCCACATGCAATGACGGTATTAAGAAATCAACTCGTCTTTTACCAATTTTAAATTGGGTCTTACTCTTAATACGCTCATGAACTAATTCTATAGCTGTCATTATTTCATCCGACGATTCAAATGTACGTGGTTTTTCATCTATAAATTCTCTCACAGCATTTGCGTCATCATAATAATCATTGATATTTACTCCATTTTGCCTTTCAATTTTCTTTAAGGCTCGTTCAAAAGAAACTTTCGATTTAAGTTTTAAATAATCTTCTAAAGTTTTGTCTCTTTCTGTCTCATATTTCAAAAAGCAAGAAGAATGGAAAGCACGTTCACCCGGATCACCAAATTCATCTAAAGCAACCATTTTTCCACAATACCAACACGTTCCTAAATTATTCAAATCTACACCAACCTTGTTAGTTTTTTTGTAGCCCCTTGGGCTATAATAC
>NZ_BACP01000016.1 GCF_000260415.1 Liquorilactobacillus mali KCTC 3596 = DSM 20444 | reverse complement strand
CCCAAGTTTATAATTTTCTTGATAACCGTTTTTTAACTGATTAAAAAAATAATTAGGGTCAAATATTTTATTGCCAAACGTAATTGATCCAGTTTGACCACTATCTTGTTCCTGCGGATACCAAGTTCGAGATTGAACTCTAACTGATACATCAATTCCAAATCGATTACGCAGCCAGCCATAGTTACCAGGTGTCGTATCGTTCTTAAATCCTTGTACATTATTGATGAAATCTGTATAGCTCATCGTATATTGCACATCTGGATAATCATGTATCTCTGACTTCAACTTAGCCAGCAAAGTTGATTGGTCTGTATCTGTCTCACTCGAATATGGTGAAGCCCAAATCTTTCCCCAATTTGAAGCAAGCGGGCTGGTGTAATCAGCTGTCGTAGCATAAGAACCATCGTCATTTTGTTTGCCATAGCCTTTAATGTAAGTCGTAATAGTAGAATAGTCTTCTTGTCGAACAAACTTTTCAGCGTTGGCATTTTCAACAAATAAAAAAGTCCCCGACTTTCCTATCGTGGACTGAATGTAAATATCATAGTTATCGAAATAATATTCAAAACTGAAATCACCAGCTAAATTGCTTAGTAGTGAATCGGAAAAATCACCACCAAAATCTTCGCTGAAACTATAATTAGCAAAACTTCCAGTTATATGATACTTAAAACTAGTACCATTCGTGATTAAATCCAAACAAGCTGTTAGTGATTGTGTATTCTCTAACTTAGTTTCAATGTACATGTCGTGTAAATCATAAGCAATTGATGTGCAAGTAATCGTATAGAGCAACTTGTCGCCTAAGCTTTCGGGCTGTGGTTGAAGTATACGAAACTTCTTCCCAGTAATTGGTTCTACAACAATTGTTCGAGGTAATATCATTGTGGCAGCTACATAATTTGGATCTTCTACATCGGTTGGGTCAACAACAAATTTGAAACTTAATTGATCAAAACTACCTTGCGTTTCAGTTATCGCAATTTCAAAAGCTCCACTAATTGCCGTTTGATCTCCATTTGTGTCTTGTAGCCAAAGCAATTAATCACCTCCTAGTAATAAAAATGTGTGTCAAAACTAATTGTAAAATTTGTAGCTCCTGTTATTTGAAACTCATTCCACCCTTTCGCTAAATCAAGATAGGCGTGATTACTGTCGCCATAATCTTGACTACCATTCACAATCGGCACAAGTCCAACAATAATCAAACTATCAGACGAACTGAGAGAACGATTTAAGATGAACTCCTGCCCTGTTGTTAAGTTTCTGATGTGTAGTGCACTTGTTACTGTGCCTGAAAATGCTATCGTAACTGGATGCTCCTCTGCTCGAAGTGGAATATTTGACGCGTTGTACACTTTAAAGCTTGGAGTAGTAAATGTATACGGAATGTCAACGCCATTAGGTAAATTCTCACCTAATCCCCAAGACTCGCTATCATACGTGAATGGTGTCTGAGTAGTTGCTGTCGATTCGGCAAAGCCGTCAATAGAAATCAAGCTAACACTCAGTGGAGATGCCATTCTAGGCACTGCATCATCTTGTGCCATTACAAGATTACTCATATCTGGCACACATAAATACCTTAAATAAGGCATCATCGTCCAAATGACATAAAAAGGCTTATCTGACGTTAATATTTTCTTTAGTTCAAGCCTGATTAGTTCAAAATCATAGAAATCTTCGCCATCAACATAAACTTCAAAACTGAATGTTGATTGCTGTATTTCTGAATTAGCCAGTAGTGCTTTGTACTTTCCCAATTGTTGCCAGGTATACTGAAAGTTAGGAGATGGAGGGGTAAAAGATTTTACCAGAAAACCTTCATCAGACAAATTAACACTTGTTCCGCCCTGATATTGTATTATAATTGTTCCCTCTTTCAACTTATCCACCTACCTTTATGGAAGTACCTGTACCCACAACTGTTAATTCCTGAGCTTGAAGCAATTTAAGTTTAGGGTAAACAACCTGTGCAATCGTTGAACCATCTATATTAACATTAATTTTGACATCCCCTGCATTTGAAAACAGATTAATTAAGGCATCTAGTTTTTCAGTTGCACTATCATTTAATCCTGTGCCAGTTACTGCGCGTTTTGCATCATCAAGCAACTGTACTGCACGATTATGTTTCGAGTAGTCTGTAGGTATTACATACTCAGTTTTATTTCCTTCTGCCAAAGTGTAAAGTCCTTCTGTGCTTACAGAACCACCATTTGCATAGCCTACATATTTGCCACCTTTTGCTAGTGATTTTATCCCAGGAACATTAGCAATACCACCATATCTAGACTTTATATATCCAATTGCAGATATTGCTTGATCTAATGGATTTGTCCATTTGGTATATCCTTTTTTAGCATAGGCATCAAACGTTGATTCAATCATTTGAAACCAACCGCTAGATGGATGACCTGCTTTAGCGTTTGAATCCCAATTATTAGTAACATTTCTGAATCCTGATTCATACTTAGCAATAGTTTCCAATCCGTTAAGCCAGTTATCGCCTGAAACTCCTGCAAGGCCCATAGCCTTAGAAATAACATCTTTAGCTTGTGTTGGTGTTGCTGTCCCTTTAATATTTCCAACATCATCACTAAAGAGTTTTTTAACCCAGTCAACTGCATTAGATGCTATTGTTTTAGGCAAGTTAGTAATAATATCACTAGCTAAACCAATATTAGAACTCACACTCCCAGTAAACTTGGTAAACATGCTTTCAAGAAATTCCATTGGATGGGCTATGATTTTATCAGCATCTTCAAGCAGATCTTTGCCTTTATTGAATAACCCACTAAAGAATGAGCCAATGCCACTAGCATATTTAGGCAAGCCTAATGACTGAGCTAGTTCAAACGAACTATTGCCATTCAACACGCTTGTACCTTTTGGCAAAGGTACAATCATATTCCTTTGTGCAGGAAACATACCAACTTCGCCTGTAGGAAGTTTAAACATTTCACGATACTTTGAACCTTTTGCATCATTAACCATTGCTAAACCACCAGGGTGTGTACCTTGTGTGTTTGCCGTTCCTTTTGCGTAACTAGGTAATGGAATACTCCACGTACCCTTAATTTTACTTGCACCAACTTTATCTAATACCCAATTGATACCCTTTTCTAAGCCGCCTAGTAAGTCATTAAAAGGCTTAATAATTCCACGCGTTATGCCAACAAAGCTATCATGAACATCTTTAATAGCTCCACTAACAACACCCTTAATCTTGTCAAAAATTGATTTGAAAGTATTAAGAACATCGCCTAAGCGACCACCTGTTAGCTTGTTAATCCAATCGTAAGCACCCTTGAATACATTCTTCCAGAACTTAACTAAGTCATTAAGAGTATTCTTAAGGTCGCCACCAACTTTACCCCATTTTCCAGTCATAACATCATGCCATGTTGAGGTATAATCACCAACTACCTTGTAACCGTCTTTGAATAATGACTTGTGAGACTTCCACATAGAGGCCATTAAATTACCAGTGGTTTTTTTCATGTTGTTAAACCAGTCGCCAACCTTACCAACTCCATCTGAAGTTAATTTCTTGGTTGTATTCCAGCCATCACTGAAGGCATTCTTAGTGTTCTTCCACGTATTTGATACATGAGTGGCAATACCTTTCTTCATGTTTCCAAACCAGCCTGTAACATCCTTATACAAGTTTGTAACAACGCCAACTGTGTCTTTCCACAAAGCTTTAAAGAACTTAACAACGTTTTTCCACGCATCTTGTGCTGACTTGATTAGTCCATTAACAAAAGCTCTGAACTTAGCATTATGCTTATATAGTTCGACTAAAGCAACCGTTACAGCAGCAATAGCGCTAACAATTAGAATAAATATGTTTGCTTTCATTGATGCATTCAGTATCTTTTCGGCAGTGCTTGTAAATCCCAACGATTTAGTTAAACCAGCTAAACCAGTTTCTAGACTTTTAATCCCATTAAATATTTTTGTACTAGCAAAAGTAGCAATAAATACTGTTCCTAGGGCCTGTATTGCACCTTTATGGCTAGCAATTGTCTTTAACATACCCGAAACAGAATTCAATGGGTCTTTAGCTTTTTTACTGTTTCCAGTAAGATCGTTAAACACTTTTGAAATGTCACTTAGAGTATCTTTAAAAGTATTCCAAATGCCTAGTGCGAATGCCTTAGCAATTGATAGCACGCTACCAGTAATTGAAGAAATATCTTTTTGATGTTTAGAAATGAATGTAACTATTCCCGCGGCTTTAGTAGATAAATTGGCAATTCCCTTTCCTAATTGGGTAACTGCATTTTGTGTGGCTGGATTATCTAGTGCTTTATTCAAAGAATCTAAACCAGTCCCCGCAATACTTACCAGAGGCTTCATCAAAGCTTGCTTAGTATCAGACCATCCTTGCTGTAAATGATGCATAGCACCTTGAGAACTTTTATCAAATTCTTCACTATTTGATTTATAATTTTTGCTTGCATTATTCAATAAATCATTAAATTGTGAGGAAGTCATTTTTCCACTTGAAACTAGAGCGTTGAACTGCTCCTGCGATTTTCCACTTGCTTGTGCTAATGCGGTTGATAGGCCAGGAGCTTGTTTTTCAAGTCTTGCTAAGCTCGAAGATGTTACAGTTCCACTTGCTTCAATCTTACTCAACCCGGTTGCAAAAGCATCTGACTGTGACTGAGATAATTTTAATTTATCTGCTAAGCTACCCACGCCTTTAGCAAGCTGTTCAGTTTTAGTTGTGCTTCCGGTAATTCCATAGAATTTAGTAAGCATATTTCCTACAGCTGTTGCAGAAAGATTAGTATTCTCTTTTAAATCCTTAGTCGTGTTTGCCAATTGTTTAACACTAGTATCACTGATACCAATATTTTTCCATTTTTCAGCAACTTCATTAGCACTTTCAGCAGCTTCAAAACCTGACTTTGCCATTTCTCCAATGTTGGAAGTGAAAGAACTTACTGCACTATACAAAGCATTTCCAAGGAATACATCTTTTATCAAACTCATAGACTTAGAAGTATGCTTTGCTTCATCACCTACACCAGTAAGCTTTTCTTTAATACCACTCATAAACCCAGTGGGCTTTTTGTTCATTGATTCATTCAACTCATTTATTTGAGTTTTAGTTTTAGCAACTGCTGTTCCAGTTTCATCTAATCTTGTCTTTTGCTTTAGATAAGCTTCAGAGGTTGCACCAGATTCGCTAGCAATTCGTTTCAATTCACTTTCTTGTTTGTTATACTGTTCACTTAAATTGGAAAGAGACTGTTTAAGCCCTGATACACGAGCTTTGTTAGCTTCCTCTTGTTTGCCTTCTGCTTCAAGCCTTTCGGTGTATGCTTTATTTGCAGTCTCAGCGTTCTTGAATCCCTTTTGTAAATCAGCCAATCCACTTGAATAATAGCCCATGCTAGACTTAGCTTTATCTTGTTGAGATGTCAAAGAAGAAATCTGGTTGTTGGTAGAATCAATTTGTTTCTGCAACTTTAAATAAGTTTCAGCACCTTTTTGAGTTGTTGTGTCCAACCCTTCTTGGCGAGTTTTCAATTCAGCAATTTTCTGCTTCTGCAAATCAATTACATCGCCAATACCTTTAACTTTGGATTGCAATGCTCCTAATGTATCACCACTAGAACTCATCGCAGTCGCATTAGCTTTCCATGCTGATGTTGCGGAACCAACTGCATCTTTCAAACCTTTTAGAGAGTTTACAGCTGAAATTGTGTCTAATGCTACTCGCGTAGCCATTTCATTCTGTACTGTCGACAATTTTTAACCTCCTCTCATTCGTTTATGTGCTTCTACTGCACTAACAGCCCTGTCTTCACGAGGCTTGGCATTAAGAATGTCATTGAGTTCCTCAAATTCCATGTTGCCAGTTGTATCAATTGAAACACCTTTAAATAGCAACTGCTGTTTTAAATATTTGTAATCTTCTCTCTCATTTTTTAGGTCATAGATAGTCTTTCTATTGCGAGCTATTCTTTTTTTGGGTCTTTCTCAGTCTCCTGTTTATCCAACTCTATCTGTTCTTCTGTTCTGCCTTTAATTCGGCCAATTACATAACTCAAAAATTCACCTAACTCTGAGAAATCAACGTTTTCGCCTGCTTCTTCTACTTGTTTGTCAGTGAGCTTGAGCGTTTTTTGCAAAAATAAAAAAGCATCCTTTTTAAATAGACGCTCTTTCTTTAAATTCTCAATTGAAAACTTTAATTGTTCCTTTTCTGATAGTTGTTCAACATCTTTATCATTGTCAACGCTTAATTCAAGCAATTTAATCAGCATTTCGTCTGCTCGGTCTTGGTTATTAACACTACCTTTTACCTCAAAGATTTTCTTAAACCCTAACCCATTGCCCTTAATTTTTACTGTCATTTGAATTTCCTTTCTGTTTTCGTCTCACTTTTATCGTCTCTGTTTCATTAGTTAAAAATTATTTTATTACCCAGCTGGTGTAGAACTAGTTGGGGCAACATAGCCACCAAATACTTCTTTTCGCATAGCAGCTTCATCAAAACCATCAACCGCACTATAAAAATACTTATATGGGCGTTGTACACCTTTATCATCTACAAACACCGTTTCCCCAAGTGGGTCGAGGGCATCATATTCGAACGTACCATTATAATCAACCTCGGAGTTTGTATTCGTACCATGATTATGAGCAACTTCAATCATTTCACCATTTGCGAAACAATCGTAGAATAAATTACCATCCATATCATAAGAAGCCACAATAACCGCCACATGTGGTTTCTTCGCACTAGATAAAACGTACCCACCTTTGCCATCGGATACATATCCTTTCATTTTGGCCATAACAGAACCATCCATGTCTAACATAGTTAATGCCAAAGAAGGTGTTTGTGTTCCATGTGACATTCTCTTAGTTTTTCCATTAGCGTATTGAGGTGTTCCTTTTTCTTCTAAACCAGTGATATTAGCTGTCGTAGCACCCTCACCATCACCATCTGCGTGATAAACTCCACTAGCTGATAGCCCCTTTACAGCATCTGCAATAATATTTCCTGTATCGTCTAAAGTAGCAAATTCTACCCAAGCGATATTCTTAAAACTTACTCCAACTGGCATTTAAAGCCCTCCTTTAATGTCCTTGACAAAGTAAAAGACCTTGGTCCACTGTTTTGTGCCTGGGTCTTTTACTCGATTTTTAGATTGGTCTATTCTCCAACCATCATTTATAAATTGTTTAGCAATATTTACTTCTGCATCCTGTAAGTTAAAACCAGTTTTGAGAGAATAGAATATTTGTACTTCTACGCCTACTCTCCAACCTTTGAACGTTTTATTTGCATAATAAAAAGGCTCGTTGATATATTCCTGAATTAACACATCTGTTGTATCTGTGTTATTTTGAACTTCCTCAGGTATCGAGCCTTGATAAATGTTGTCTATAAAATTAAAATTTCCATCTTGAAATGTATTTTTTGCTTGAACAGCAGGCAATTGCATTAATCACCACCACCAGTCAATTTGTCATACTCTTCCATTTGCGCTTTAAGCACATCATCTTGTGCTTCTTTTCTAGCGTTATCTGCAAAGTGAGTAGCTGCCATATTTTTTGTACCATCATTTAAAAATCTAGCAACAAAAGCTTTCTTACTGAAACCTACCACGCTGTTACCGTTCTTTTCACCGTCAATATCAGTATTCTGTGCTACAACATTGTCTGCTAAGTGACCGTATTTAACATCGTTTCGATCTGTTCGATGTTTATCAGCTTCTGCTTTTAAATGTTTTGCAAGAACATTGGCACCAGCTTCTGTAATTTTTGCAGTGTCTTCTGTGCTAGGAATCTTTTTTGCTATTGTTCTAAGCCAACTATCTAACTGATTGTCTAGTTCAGTCATATGCTCACCCCACTTTGCTTGTTAATTTAACTGTCAAATAGTCATAGGACATATAATTCAAACTGTCATCTGAACTAATATCCAAAATATCATATTGCTGTCCATTGTATTTCAGTTTCAAGCTTTCATTAACATTACTGTTATGCCTAATTATCAAAACAATAGTATCCGTTAAATTAGTTCCTAAAAGCTGATACTGTTGGTTCAACGTGCGCTTGCTAGGATATGCCCACAGACTAAATTGAGATACAAATGTTTCTTTATAATCTCCTGTATTGTCATCTTCAACCGACTTGACAGTGCCAAACTCAATTCTCTTGTTGAACATGCTTGGCAATAATTTACGTGGCATCTGTATCACCCACCATCAAGTCATACAATCCACGAAGTTGACCAATTATACTATTGACAGTTAGATCAATGCTTACTGCTTGCACATCGGACAATGCCATTCGATATTGGTAATATGTTCCCGCAAGAGATAAGACAGCTGTATCTAATAAACTCGAAACTTTGCTGTCAGAATAAAAAGTATTTTTTTCATCATCATCGCCAACTGAGTTTTTTATAAAATTTTCAGCAGAACTTATATATCCATCTATCAAAGCATCATCATCAGTGCCATCGACATGAAAAGCATTTTTGAACATTTCAGCATCAACTGCCATAGTTTCACTTCCTTAAAAACCGCCAGAACTATATGCTCTCATTGTTTATTTCATGGGCGATTATTCATCTTCATACTGAACTTGTGCTTAGAATGTGCTTGTCAGCGTAGGCTTTTATGCGTTAGATGTAGCGCTAGCAGCAAAGTTAGCTTTCTGATCAGCAATCGCTGAAAACGATCCAGCAACGAAAGCATCGCTATCTGTTGTTTGAACATCAAATCGGTCAATAACCCGAATTTTTGTCTGGTCCTTCTCAAATGCTCCGCCGCCAATGTTAGTTGAAAGCAAAGAAGCGTTCTCACGATCAAACAAAGTAACAGCTTGAGAAAGATCTCCATAGTATAGAGGATATACGGGTGCAGCGGTTGTACCTGTGTTTGGTAGCCACTTGTCAGAAATCATAACTACACGTTTGCCCTTAATAAGCATCTGGTCAGGTTGCTGTGGATCTGGCTGTAGTAAGTAGCGACCCATGGCATCTTTAACCTTGCAGAGAACATTGCAACCTGAAACGTTAGTAAGCAAAAATGAAGTTGATTTAATAGCTGGGTCAACTGATGTGTTAATCAAGTCAATGATATCGTCAAACTTAGCAAGCGTTGGTTTCTTAGGAACAGTGTTCATAGCAGCAATAATCTTGGCATTACGAGTAACAACAACTTTTTTGGCAATCCACTGAGACAACCAAGCCAGAATGTTATCAGCTGTATCTTTTAGTAAGGAATTAGTTGCTGTTGTAATTCCTGCATAGCGGTGAATTGCATACTTGATAAGGGTTAAATTAGGATCATCATTATCACCGATTGTTGCTGTTTCATCATCCAAATCAGTAAGTGGCGTAACATCAGTCCATTTTTCATAAACACGAGATCCCGTCTGTGTTGATACTGCTTCCTTATTTACATATTGTTCCAAAGAGTCATATTGACGCACTAACTGATTGATTGCAGTCTGAATATCTTGTGGAATTGTAAGCCCAATAGCATTGCCAGATTCATCAGTAGAAGATGTCACCAAGTTAACAATCTTTGGGTCACCCTTGATCATTGCTTTAAAGTTCTTGACGAATTCATCTTTCAAATTCTTTTCTTCTTTGTTCAAGGGCTCAACATCATTTTTATCCATATTTGCTATTTCAAAAGCACGTGCATTTTTAAGCGCTTCATCTGCAAAGTTGCGGATTTTAACTGCTTTGCTGTATTCATCATTTACCTTTTCTAAATCTTCATCAGAAAATGACGTTGGGTCTGAGGCTAACTTAATAGCCATGTCTTGACGCTTGTCCTCAATGTTTTGAACATTGTTTCCTGCGTCGTCTAGTGCTTTTTTTAATTCGTTAATTTTTGGCATTTAACATGCCCTCCTTTTTTCCAAACAAAATAGCCAACTTGCTGTTTAAAGTAGGTTGACTATCGTCTGTTCTATTATTTTTTTCTTCACTTTGTGTTTCTGAAGCTGCCACACTATTGTCGTTCTTATGCAATAGTCCTTTAACTTTAGAAACAATCTCTTTATTAAAAAGTGCTTGGCCATTAGCGATGTTTGCAACTGTAGCAGGCTGCTTGGCAAACATAATTTCATCAGCGAATCCTTGTTTAACTGCATCTTGTGCATTTATCCAAGTTTCATCTGACATCATTCTGTAGATATCTTGTGGATCCATACCAGTTTTTTCTTGGTAAACATTAACAATAGCTTGGTCAGTTGAATTTAGTCCTTGAAGATCACTTGATAAGTTATCTGAATTACCTTGGGAAACTGTTGAAGCTCGATGAATCATAAGTTGACCTGTAGGAGATATTTTAACTGTGTTACCAGCCATCGCAATAATTGACGCTGCGCTTGCAGCTAAACCAACAATGTTAACTTCTACATTCCCAGAATAGTTTTTCAAACTTGTAAAAATTTCCGAGCCCGCAAATACATCTCCGCCAGGAGAATTAATTTCAACAGTAATTGGTTGTCCATTTGCATTGCTGATTGCATCGGCAATATCAGTTGGGGTAACTGTTGAATACCCAAAAAATTGATATACCTCTGCATCGTCATCACTTGATATAACACCTTTAATCGGTACTGCTGTCATCATTATCACCTCCTTCCGATGGTGTCCCAACAACTACTTGTTGAATAGGCTGTTGTTTAGCTGCTGGCATGTCTTCAGGAAGATATCCTGCATTTTGTAACAACCAAGAAAATTGATTGTTTGCTAAACCACCACTCTTTGAGATGTTAGCAAGCGTAGTAGCAAATCCATCTCCTAATGGATCTGTTGCAGCTCTAACATCCGCTGCAATGTCGGCAGAAAGTTTGTCATTCAACTCACTAAGAATTGAACGCAGATAGCGATTAAGTGCAATAGTATAATCATCTCTTGCCATTTCTGAACTTGATTGTTGATCGCCACTGCCATTTAAGAAACTATCCGGAACTCCATACACTTTTGCAATTTGTGTTGATGTCCAATTAACTTGGTTGAGCAAATTAGCAACATTCGACTGAATCTGTAATGGTGTATAGTCTTCCAAATCATCTAGAACTATTGGCCCACTATCAGAGCTTTTTATTTGTCGCATAAAATTCTGTGAACGTGCTATTTTAGCTTTTAAATTTAATAGCCCACCATTTTTTATTTTCAAAACGCCAGGAGAAATAACAGACTGTGCTAAAGCAGAGAGCGTTAAATTGTCCGAAGATTTTTTGATCTCTAATTCATTTGCTAAAGCACTTAACGGACTCATTCCCGTCATTCCACCATTCTTACTCATTAAGCGCATATGAATCATATCTGCTTGTGGTATTGCTTGAATTACCCCAATTTGTGGTTCATCAAATGAAACGTCATATATGAGACCTGATCCGTCTTCTAATAAAAAAGGGCTGACTTGTGATGGCCTTAAATACTCCCATCTCAAATCAACTCCGTTTACATTTCTCCAACGATAAGCAAAACATTCTCCAGCTAAAAGCAGTTGTGCAAACATAGACTGCCAAAAAGCATGTGTATTTGAAGTAACACTTGGTTTATCAAGAATTCCCTGTGCTCTCGGCATATTAGCTTTTAACTTAACTGTTGCTAAGTCTCCTGAGAGCTGCATGACAATTGAAAATATATCTGAATTATGAAGTGCTCTACTAGCACTAACGTATTTTGAATGATCTCCTGGACTCAAAAAATTGATTATGTCAGGATCGTCAAAAGGAATACTTTGTGCTCCCAATTCCAAACTATTTAAAATCTTGGGCTTAAATATTGGCATTAATTACCACCTCCCTTCACTGAAGAAATCAGTTCAGAAATAAAGCCCAAAATTAAAAGCGAAATTGCAATTGCAATAATTCCTATTTTGATGCTAAACATAAACGCTCCAATAACGCCCATAAGTAGCGCTAACACGAAGCAAATCACATCAAAATAGGTGCTAATCAGTTTTAATAATGGTTTAAATAACACTTAATCACCTCCTAAAAGACCAGATTCAGGATCATTGAACCAATCTAAAACTTCCTGTTGTGTCATTCTATCAACCTGTTTCGACTTATCGTTCGCTATCCCAAAGTCCTCAAAATGGTACATTGCCTGATAAAGTGCATCAATGATTGCATCAACAACATCAATTTTGTACGTTGCGCTTGCTTTATCAACTTGGATACCAATTTTGTCTTCTACAATTTGTGCATTAATTAATGCTTTCTCCATAATCTTGTCATCAAGCCTTGTTGCTGACCCTTCAACAAATATCTTTTGCAGAAATTTAGTAGGATCTTTTAACTCACCAGTTCGTTGACGAATTGGTGTAAGTGGGAAACTAGTATTAATATCCATTTGCTTGGTAACGTTAGTTGCTCCAAAAGTATCGTAACCAAAAAAAACAGCCTCTAATTGATTGTCTTCTACATAATTCAATATCCAGTTATAAACTTGATCATCATTAATCATCCCTTGTGGGTGGCTGGTAATTGTACAGAAGCCTTGCTTAGCAAGCTCACGATAATTTATACCATCTTGCTTTTCCTTGGCCTCAATCGAGCCAGCTTTCTGCCATGGTATAAACGAATGCTGCTCAATATGCCACTTATTATCATGTGGATATACAAATGCAATTGCAGTGTTATCAGAAAACATAGAATAGTCAAACCCCATATACACTTGTCTGCCTTTTCGATTAAATTCTGAAATGATTGATTTTTCAATATCGCCTAGTTTTAAAAAACTGTTGGTTGCTTCTTGTAACCATAAATTCAAGTTTTTGTTTTGAAAATCGGCAACATTTCCTGACAGCATATCACTATCACGTTTATCTTGCAGCCCTTGCATTAGGACTTCTTTTTGACTATCAAGATATAAGAGGGGATTGCTTTTAGCCCAAGTTTCAGGCTGAAATGTTTCTCCTAAACTGTCTTGCGCCCATATCAATCCCAAATAACTATCTGCATCACGATTAAAGTCTTGTTCCATAGCCTGCTGTATCATTTTCTGGTCTTCATGAAACGGAACACTAGGATCAGGATAAGATGTCGATATTTGGATAAATTGCCTATTAGGAACTTTAACTTGTCCTGATATAATCTTAGAAATTTTGTCTCTTGTTTTTATTTCACCAATTTCATCAAAAATAGCTGTGGTGAAATGGAAACTATCATATTGCCCCGACTCATGGCTTATAGCTCTGAGAACATTGTTATTATTTTTCATAACTATCTGATCGCTTTGAATTGACAGACCAACTTCATTAGCCAAAGATTTGAATGGCTCAATCTCAATAATCTTTCTCATCATAGATTTTATATATCCAAATAGCTTATTTGTTTGCTTGAAATTAATAGAAGCTACTAAATAATCTTGATTAGACAATCCTATGCTTTCAATAAAGTATGAGTAACACATTATGATAGCCATTTTGTAAGTTTTTCCTTGACCGCGTGCAACTGAATCAATAACTCTGCTGAATCGTTTGCCACCTTCTTTATTACGCCAGCCAAACATCTGACAGAATGTAAATTCTTGCCAGTCCATTAATTTAGTTGGCTCGCCAGTGTCAACGTTAGGGGCAATGCTGGAAAACTTTAGCAATTTTTCTGCCTCTCTAACTGAATAATGATAAGGAAAGTCATCATTACCTTGCCTTTTCAAATCTTGCAGATGTCTAAAACATGCCAACTTCATTAAATATCCACTAACTATTTTTTTATCCAGCACATTGAAACAATATTCTGTTCCTGCATCATGATATTTTTCATGTATATCAGAGTAGTCAATGCTTTTGTACACACCTATAACATCATGCGATTGTGTAAGATCAATTTTCACAGCATCACCACCTTTTATTTATATTTTATATGTATTAAAAAAGCCTACTTGCCAAGAAATTCTTTTAAGCTCTCAGCAGCGGACTTCTTATTTTTATCAACAACTTTTAAGTCTAAGAACTCGCTCCGTGCTTTAGGACTTAGCCCAAGTTGTGCTCCTACTCTCGTAAGGTTTGATAGTGCATCGGAATATATCTGATATGACGGGTTTTTCTTGTATCCTTGAAAATCTTTAGCAACTATTGAACCATCAACAGGGCTCAAAGATGTTTTATATATTTCTTGTACTAATCCTTTGTCCTGCAAGTGTTGGTAGGCTTTTCTATATGTTTCATACGATGAGCAATATAGCTCCGCAAGGTTGCTATCAATTTTCTTGATTCCTCGTTGTTCATTTAAAACGGGGATAATCTTTCGCCACATTGCAGCACCTATTTTCCCTAACTGCTCAGGCGGAGTTTTACTTAAAAGCCCATCATTTTGGTCTTTAAACGTTCTTTTTACGATTTTTAACACTTCCCTTTATTTTAGGGTTCACCCCCTTATGTTTTTTGAAAAAAATTAGTCTGCGCCATAAAATGACGGCAATGTGTGGCTCTCCTTGCTTTGAAAATAGGCGGGGGTGATAAAAATTTCAAGGGCTCATGCTCCCAATATTTTAATTCCTTTTTCAACATTGCAGTTTCGACAAGCGAGCTTAACATTTTCCCAAGTATTTGTTCCACCTTTGCATATTGGGATTATATGCTCAATAGTTGGTGCATCTGTTCTATTATAATCTTCTGTCAGTGCAAGATGCTTACCACACAGATAGCACTTCCCCTTGTCTCTAATGTAAAGCCGTTGCAATGATATTGCTTCATACTTCCCATTTGCTTTAGCTCGCTCATAGCGTTTGCTTTTGCGTGCACTCTTGTCATGGTTTTCTTTTGCCTTCCTACATTTAGTCGAGCAATAGCATCTACACATTGAATGAGCAAGGAAAACATTGCCACACCATCTGCAAGGTATGTAAATATCAGTAGTAAAATGTTTGTTCATTAGACTATCGTATTTTTCCCTATCACTGTTTATTACGCACATAGATGCTGAGTGACTGCACACCGAGCAATGCCATTTCTTTTTTCTAATCGCACTGACATAAGCATAAAACTTAATGCCTGTTTGTTTGCACATAAGTAATACTCGATAATTAAAATGATTGTCGTTGGCCTTGAACCCACTGATATATTCAACGCCAGGATGCAATAGCGATATTTTATTGGCGAATGCTTGTTCACGCTGCATAGCGTTTCTTTTATATCTAAGCGTACTTGCACAGCTTTTGGAACAAGTCTTTGTTTTCCTGTGATCCGTTTTAAATTCTTTGCCACAGATTGTACATTTTTTAATATACATAATGCAACACCCTACTTAACTTATATTGTATAATATCATTATATAACTTTAATATTGATAATGCAATACTCATATTGTATAATAAGCTTGAGGTGTTTATTATGAAAAAAAGAATGACATTTACTCTTGACGAAGAGCTTCTAATTAAATTAAAAAAGGTTTCAGAGGACACTATGATTCCACAGGCTAAGTTAGTTGAAAAAGCTATCAAGCAAGTTATTAAAGAATATGACAATTAGTCATGTTCTTTTTTCATGAGCATATTTATAATCTTTATATCTCTAATTGGTTTGATACTTTTAAGCTCTCTGCCTTGACCTGTGCCATAGTATGATTGTTCCCAGTCTGTCTTAGCTCTCATGGGATTCACACATTGGCACTGTTAATCTCCACTTACCATCGCTAGTTTGTTCTGGCTTAATGGTCTTAATCAGATGCTTTACTAGTTTTCCAATCAATGCATTAGGGCTGTCTGCTACAATCAAGTATGGTGTCTGGACACTGTCTAATACTTCCGGTGCTTGCATTGCTAGTTCACTAGCAACTTGTCTTGTAACATAATAATCTTTAGAATGCTTTCCATTTAAAAATCGTTTACTAAGTTCACCATCAGTACCAACAAGCACACCAAGTAGCTCATCGTTTATCTTGCCGTAATCTTTTTCACCATTCATCTACATTCTCCTCCATTCATCATCAGTAAAATCCTGTTAATGTCTGTAATGGGTTCCACATCTTTCAACGTATTCCCATCACCAGTCCCGTAATACTTTTGTTCCCAATCAGTCTTCTTATGATGGCACTCTCTACATATCACAGCAAGGTTATTAATGTCTGCTTTGCTATCCAGCTGTGCTTCCACGGGTACAATATGGTCCACTGTTTTACTATTAGGTGTAAGCTTGCTGATTGCTTTACAGTATTGACATAAATAATGGTCACGCTCCAGGACTTGCTGTCTTAGATGTGACCACTGTCTTGTCCTGTAAAAGTTATACTGTTCACGCTTGTTCTCGTTGCGATTACGTGTAACTGTATTGTACTTATGCGTTTGTGCTTTGCTCCTATTATTGTTAGACCACTTCTGTCTGCTTGCTAGATACTCAGCCTCATGTTCAAAATGCTTCTCGCAATAATGATTAGGATATTGAACCATATTATGACAATTAACTTGTCTACATCTTCTGTATCTTGGCATATATCATTTATCCTTTGCTTTAATAATCTCGCCTATTGTTACTTTAAATTCTTCACACTTCAATTCTCTATCTAGTTCACGTAACAATTGCAGTTCTTCATTGCTACTCACTAGTCCGTACTCACTGTCTTTTTTCATCTCATATAATCACTCCTAAACGTAATAAACCGCCTCAGTCTCTTCTTTGCTGTACTGCACTAACTCAAAATTCTTAGTTGCAACCACGCCTAATTCATCTGTCCAAGTATCAGTTGGCTTTCTAGTTGATACCTGGCGTTGTACAAAGCCACCTAAGTCTTTGCTCATTTCAGTGTGCAGATGTCCTGTAAACAGTTCTCTGTTTTTAGCTCGTCCCCACATTTCAGCAAAACGGCTAGCAAAGTTAGCAACATAATTCTTTTGCCCTTTGTTTCCATGTGTCGCACCAATGAAGTTTCTACCTAACATGTATGCCTTAAATTGCGATGGCTCTATATCAAAGCTCATATTCGGTTGGTTTCTGTATGCTCGTTCTAATAACCTAGCAAACAAATACCCGACCGTCTTATCATGATTTCCAAATGTACTTATTAATTGCAAATGGTTACTATGTTTAAGAATTGCAGATATCAGTGTTTCAAAGTAAATTTCCATTTCATCTACTGTCCTAGCTACATCAGTCGTCTCTAACTGTGTGCCTTTGGTAGTAGTTGAATTAAAACTATCAACATGAGCAACATCTCCGCCTAAGATTAAACATGTATCTTGCCAACGTTCTGAATTAATCAGATTAAGTTCTTTATTAAGCGACTTAGTATAAGTTTTGAGCGTTTCACCATTGAAATGAGTATCAAACGCTGGAACAACTAAATAACTATCTGATGGCAACAAAATAGGAGTCTCACGCTTGTAAGGCTCCTTATGTGACACTATTAGATTAATCAATTCATCAGTATCTATTTCATTGCCAATCGGCTCAACAACTATTTTGCTTTGAAAATTAAATTGTTTGCCTTTCTTGGTACTGATAACTGACCATTGATTGCTAACTGACTGTTTTACTTTCCATTTAGCTGGATCGTAGTTATGTGCTTTAAGTAAGAACTCAGGACTCATATTAGGCTCACTATTAATCACAGTTTCAATTGTTGATGTAATTGATCCGTCTTTGTTTTGCACGTGTTTAATTGCCTTTTTAGAAACATCAGTGTGTGATGATACAGACTTGCGGTCAAGATTACTAAACGGATAACC
>NZ_BACP01000017.1 GCF_000260415.1 Liquorilactobacillus mali KCTC 3596 = DSM 20444 | reverse complement strand
TGGTGGTATCTGTAGTATCTTTTGTAACTTCATTAGTTTCTGTCTTACCTTCTACCTCACTAATAAATTTTGAGCCAAGTGAGGATAACAGTGTCGTAAAAGAATTTGAGAAGGTCTCATTTACACCTGTGGCTGCAAAACCTGCAACAATTCCCAATACTGCATCAGCTAACACAGAAGCACTTTTTGTGTTCAAACCAACTACTATACCCGCAATTGCACCTAAGATAGCTGCGATCAATGGTACATATTGAGTGTTCTTTACAATTGGCTTAACTACCTGTACTAAAATCCATACTACAATGACCGTTAATACTACGTCTGCGTTTAAACTTGAACCAAATAAATTATTTAAAATTTCCATGATTGATAATCTCCTTTTTATTTAAGCAATGTAAAAATTCTTGAAATTGTAAAAGTAGTCGTTGCTACCTTTGAAGTGTCACGTATGATTGCAGGATAAACCTGCTTGAAAGTTTTCTTGGCATCAAGATAAGGATTAAGCTCACTAGGTTTTTCTAAGTGGAAAGCAATGTGATAACCATCACTCCCTTTTATGATGTACAGATATCCGTAAGGCAAATCCACAACCTCATACGGATTACCTTCCTTGTCAACCTGACCTAAGAATTGTGGTAACGATAATTCTCCTAATTCTGGCGGACTAGATAATAGTTTTCCTAATTCTTCTTCTGTACTAATCTTATAAGCTGTCACTTCCTTATCTTTTAATAATTTAAGTGAAAGCAAAACAACCCTTTGAGAATAATTTTGCAGTTCTGCACGGTACTGTTCTACTTCCTGTTGTTTCATGTTATAAATTGGTTTGTTTACAATTTCTACTTGCTTTTTTTCTGCCTTAAACACTCATACACCCCCTTTTTATTTTGAAAGCCACTCAACTACAAATGGAGCTATGATATCAACAAACAAAAAACTCACTATGCCGACTACCGACCACCATAGAAATTTAAAATGACTAGTATGGAGCGCAACTATTTTTTCTAACTCATTGATTTTATCTCCCTGTTTTTCAATCTCATCATTTTGTTTCTTGATATTATTGATATCAGTCTTAATTGAGCCTATATCTTCTTTCATTTCCATTAGAATTCTTCTAGTCTCACTATCCATGTCTCCCTCCAATCGCCAACCACCCGCCCAAATTTTTTGTAAAAAAATAAACCTAACTGTTTAGCGAATCAGCTGAATTGCCAAAGCTTCTACCATT
>NZ_BACP01000018.1 GCF_000260415.1 Liquorilactobacillus mali KCTC 3596 = DSM 20444 | reverse complement strand
CACATTTACCTAGCCGTTAAGATAATTATTAAAAAAATTTACTAAACGATAGGTTCCTCATAACCGATGATAATATCTTAGTTGCAAACACAAAAACTAGCTCAATATGCTAATAGTTGTACCGGTTTTATTTTTTATGCATAAACAAAATTTTATATTTTATCTAACTGAATAAAAAAGAGGTAAATTAAATGAATTTGAAAATAATAAATAAAGATAATGAAAAAAGCCTGCTTCTAAAAAATAATGCTTTTAATGTTTTTGGAGAAATGGTCGTAAGAAGAACAGGCGAAAAATGGGATTACGAAATAAAAAAATACGATACTAAAAAAGTACGAAAACAAGTCTTTCCAGATGAAAAGTATAGCTTAGAAGATATAAATAAAAACGGATTTGCAATAGGTGCATTTAATGAAAATGAGACTATTGGTTTGGCAATTTTCAACAATAATTGGAATGGATATTTATATCTAGAAGATCTAAAAGTCAATAAAAAAGACAGACGTAACGGCGTAGCACATTCACTATTGAAATTCACAGAAGTAATTGCAAAAGAAAAAGAATACAAAGGAATTTGGACAGTAGGACAAAATAATAATCTAGCTGCATGTAAATTTTATTTGAAATATGGGTTTGAGATTGGTGGATTGGATACTAGAGTGTATAAACACACTTCCCAAAAGGGAAAACAAGACATCCATTTTTACTACGATTTTACTTAGCTTCAAGTATTACTTGTGACAAAACAGATTTTTGATCCTGCTAAATCCTCTTAGACTAATTCATACAATAAAATTATGAAACAATAACTTTCATATTATGTTTATACGAGGTAACTTTTGTGCTCACAATTAACAAAAAAGAAATGGAGAATTCTGATATGGCTATAATTATTATTATATTAATCTTCTTAGTTTGGAAAATGCTGAAATTTTCTTTTAATGTTATTTTCCCGTTATTATTTTTGCTGTTGATTCTTTTATGGATTGCTGAAATTATAAAGTTTATGTTTCCAATCATAATCATCTTTCTTTTGATATGTCTAGCTCTCTTTTTCAGGAAGCAAAGAAGCTAGTATGAAAAGACTATATAATATTATGCGTAATATCCTTTCCATATTCCCGGGCTGGGTCAAAAGTTAAATTTTAACTTAGCTCCTCTATTTATTCTGGATAAATGTGTTTCATAAGTCAAAATTCTCCGTCTAATCTAAAATTACTCATAGCAAATTACTCGCTATTTTCATAATTTCGTGTTAGTTTTAGAATTTTACCGACCTATTTCACACTCCCTTTTTATTCAAAATAATATTTCTCACACAAGTTTCCATCATTAAAAAATAATTATTCGCTCGTTCAACAGCATTCCCAAAAATAATATCTATCACAACATTGAATGATGTATATCACCAAAGATTTGCAACAGGCCCTATCATATACATCCCAAAAATCATAACAATAATACATAGTATCGTAACTGTCCACTTATAAAAGCCTTTCATTCTATATTCTTTAGGCAATACCTTTGCTTCAAGCATCAATAAGAATCCAAGAACAATTGGGAGTAATAATGCATTCATAACCTCAACTGCTACTGCCATATTTACCAATTCGAAATTAGCAAGCACTAACACAGCCCCTATTACATGAGCCAATGTATATATTGTATAAAATCCTGCTGTTCTACAACTTAATGGTTCGTTTAAACTATGTTTCCAATTGAGCACCTCGGTAATTCCCCAAGTACCTGCAAGTGCAACCACTAAAGCTGCTACCAAAGCCCCACCTAAAACACTAGCTCCTATTAAAACTTTTGACGGTAAACTCCCAATAAATGGTGATAGGGTCGTAGCAAGATCGCCTACTGAACTCAATGAAGCAGAACTATTACTATTTCCAGTAGTTGCAGCAAATGCAATAACAAAAATCAACATAATTCCTTGTGTAATTAAGGTCCCAACAAAAGTATCATGTCGAGCTTTTGAAATCGAATGTACATCTAATTTCTTATCAACAACTGCTCCTTGTTGGTAAAAAATCATCCAAGGCATAATAACCGCTCCAACGTTAGCAGCTACTAAATATGTATATGATGCATGTCTCCAAGGGATTGAAATTAATCCTTGAGCCATCTGCGATAAACTTGGTTTAATCATAATTACTGCTATAATAAAAGCCAATTCTGCAGACCCAATTATCACTCCTATTTTTTCAACTCGGCGATAACTTCCTATGAATGCCACTCCCACTAACAACACAGTAGCAATAGGTATAGTGATCCATTTTGATATTCCAAACAGTTCTCCAACTCCCGCGACACCTATAAATTCTGTCAATAAGGCGCCAATAGCAGAGATTGCTAAAGTTCCTGCTGAAAGCCAGGCCCATCCAGCTCCAAAATTTTCACGAATTAGTTCCCCATGACCTTTATGAGTTACAATTCCTAGCCGGACCGTCATCTCTTGTGCCATATACAGAATAGGAATTAAAAGTATTTGTGGCAAAATCATCGTATAACCCCATTGAACACCTGATTGTGCGGCAGTAATTAAACAACCTGCATCCGTATCTGCAAGCATAACAATTAATCCTGGGCCCCAAATTTTTAACCATTGATACTTTTTTACACTTTTTATTGCCTGCATTTTTTCTGTACTAACTCTTTGCAAATAATCACTCCTATCTAAATTTAATGACCGTGTTGCCATTATAGAATTTTTCAGTTTTAAATTCAATATATAGTATATCTTTAATGGTTGTATGCTATATATTGTGTATTTACAATTAATAAACTAAACATGCATTTTTCTGCTTCAAGATGAGTTTTCAAATACACTCTTCTTTTCCACAATAAGAACCCCACTCAATTAAGTATGGGATTAAGTAGCAATTATATAATTAATACTAAAAAGAGATAATGAATTCAAAAAAGCTACTGTAAACAATGTTGCTAAATAAAAAAATACGCTCACAGAAAAAGTATTTTATATGCCTGTATTGTACCTGTAAAAGTATTAATTATTTTTCCATAAACAACTATACTAGAATCATTCTAAAAAAAATAATCTCTATAGCTATCTTGTGGTATTATAAAAATAAAGGGTCTGATTTCTATGCGCTTAATTGGGAAAAGCGGTAATTCCTTGGTTCATGATCGTAATCATTTAATAGATTTATTAAGTGAAGATATTAAATCACATGGAGATTTTACTTGTTGGTGTACTTTCAAAATTATTGATGGAATTAAGATATATACTTCTTATATGAAAATTAATAACTATAGGTCTGAAGGAAAGAATTTGCTTAAATATCACAAGTCTGGTGAATATTTTGAAACCATTCAGGCTACAGACTTATTAAAAATATTAAAAAAGAGAAATAAAGTTGGATAAAAACGGAATAGTTATACTCAAAACTGTTGGATATACTCCTCTTTGGGTAGACAAGCAAATAATCAAAGCTTGCCTACCTAAGGAGGAGTTTTTCTATGGGCAGAAAAGGTTCTCGCTATACGATTAAAGAGAAGTTGTTTTACATTGGTCTAGTTACTCAGGGAATGACTCCTAATGCCGTTCAAAGAAAATATGGAGTTGAACATAGTCAAGTAAGCCGATGGGTAAAGCGTTATGGATTACAAGGGATCGATGGCCTGCGGCATCGACTCATGGGAAAATATCCAAGTGAATTGAAATTAAAAATAGTTCTGGAGTACCTAGAAGGACACAGTTCTTATCCTCGATTATGCGATAAATATAATATTCCTAACGTTAGTACTATCTATCAATGGGTTCATCAGTATACTAGTGGTAAACAACTCACCACTAGGAGTGTGAAACAAGTGAAAGATGGTCGGAAAACAACCCAGCTGGAACGTGTAGAGATTGTTCAATGGATTATAGCAAACGATATGGATTACTCACGCGCCATGAATAAGTACAACGTGTCATATGGTCAGGTTTACTCGTGGACTCGGAAGTTTAAACAAGGTGGACCAGAAGCCCTTGTCGATCGTCGTGGTAAGGGAAAGACTGTGCATGACCAGCTTACAGATAACGAGAAGCGTGACCTGGAGGTCAAGCGTCTAAAGGCCCGAATTGAACATTTATCGACAGAGAATGCAGTTCTAAAAAAACTCCAAGAATTGGAAAGGTTGGATGCCACTCATCACACATCTACGAAACAATCCAAACTTTAGCAACTACGGTGAACCCTGATACAAACCAAGTTTATGGGATTAGTTTTATGTGTCGTTTTATGAAAGTCTCACGTGCTGCATATTACAAATGGATACACCGAACCCCAAGCAAACGTGCTCTGGAAGATAAAGAGATATTAAAGTACGTCAAAATTATTGAAGAGGAGAACGAATATACCCTTGGAGTACGAAGATTAATGATGAATCTTCATTGCGATACAACATATCGAACTAGTGCTGGAAAAATGCGCCGGATCATGCGTGAAAATGGTATCGTGGCTTCAATTCGCGTGGCACAGCATGATCGAAAAGCTCAACGGAAAGAGCACATCAGCAATAACCTCCTCCTTTCAGATGAAGGCCATAATTTTAAGCCAGACAAGCCAAATCAGGTCTGGGTAACTGATTGTACAGAGCTACGTTTTGGTTGGAAATTCAGTGAACGTTTGAGACTTAGTGCGATTAAAGACCTGAACGACCACAGTATCATTGCTTGGGACATTGAAGAAACTGAGACAGCCGATTTGGTGACTCGAACATTTGATAAGGCATTAGCAATAAGCAATGGTGCAAAACCAACGGTTTTACACTCAGATCAGGGATCAAGCTATACATCTGGAGTATTTAACAAACATCTAGCTAGCAATGGGGTTAAGCATAGTATGTCGCGTCCAGGAACCCCTGGAGATAACAGTCCTATGGAAAGCTTCTGGAGTCATATGAAGACCGAGTTCTTTAATTTTCACCATGCATTAAATCGAGAAGAAATGGTTCAACTTATCGAAAAATGTATTAACTGGTATAACTACAAGCGTCGCCAAGAAACACTAAATGGCATGACCCCGAAAGAATTTCGGAATCATGCCATTCTAAAAACTGCATAGCTATTTTAATTATTTTAATTATTTGAACTGTCTACTTGACTCGGAGCAGTCCCGTTACTCTATCGAGCAGCAGTTTTTTATTTCTTCTAATTCTATCATGTGCAAAACTTCGTCCTCATCAGTAAGATATATTCTATTCTCATTGAATCCCCTTTTGATATCATTCAGTTCCGTTACTTCGTTATTACTCACTATACGAACTTATTGTATTTATTATAGGATTTTTGTGCTTGTAACTCATTTTTAATTTCTTCGTAATCATTTCTAGCGACTGTTGTTCTCCCATAACTGGCTTTAACTTCTTTTTCTGCATTTTTCAATCCTCTTTTATGATCACTCCAAAAGAAACCTCGCCATTTGTGCATGCCACGGTCTTGATAGTAGTTCTTAAAGAAAAATTCTGACTCTGCATTAGATATCTTGTCTTTGTTTGTATAAATATAATTTATCCCCCGAGTTTGACATGTAAGCATCTTGTAAAGATTACACGGACATACGTTTTATTAAGCAAGGTAATTTTTTTATTATAGATATTACTTTAAATATATTTTACAATAATCGTATCAAAATGCTGAAGAAGGTCATACATTGCAAAAATATTTTGACTCAAATTCAATAAAGATAATAATCTTTACAATACTACTTTACGCTTTTGTATGTTTTATATTATTTTGTAATTCAATTTATTAGTCTAGATTATAGTGGATACTCTTCTCTTAACGAACTTGAAAGAAATGCAATAGCTACCTATGATGCATACAAAAAAGGATATAACAAAACAAAAGGCAACAAAAAATAGCCCCACTCAATCAAGAGCGAGGCAATATAGTAGCAATATGTAACAACGAATTTTGGGTGTATCTAAAAAGGAATAATTACTACTATGCAATATAGTGTAACTCAAAAAACTTATTCACGCAAAAAAAGCCCCACTTCTAAAGGAAGTGGGACCTGGATAATTATATCTGTGCCTCTCAGCATTATATCATTAAAATGGTTTAACACCTGCATTTTGCATCTTCTGCAGAGTAGCAACAAAAGTCGAATATCCTAACCAATTATCCCGTCAACTGGAGTACCAAGTTTCTTTTGCATAACTTTAGTGGCTTTGCTTCCTGTGTATCTGTCTTGAGTAACACCCAACTGTTTCTGCAGTGCTTTGATTAATCATTATCTAACTCTGCATCCATGTATAACGTCGTATATGTGTTCTTTTTGTGAAACCAAATATTCTAAAAATTGAAAAAAATGATGTAATAGCTACATAATAATTTTTCATTAATGGGCTCTGTCTTTTTGCAAATACCTAGATTGATATATTTTTTCTTATTATCCCATAATCATTTCATCCTTTTTTATAATAAAACTGCTTAACTAATTTAGATAGGCAGTACATTATTCTTTGGGGGAATTATCTGATATGTACTTATCTGGCAATACCATTCTAAATCATTTTTTAGCTCGAAAAACTACAAAAGAGCTACCTTTTTAATAAATCTAAATTCTCAGCTACTTCTTCAAAAAACATACATTTTTTCTTGCCATTTACCACATCATCACAACTTGTTTCATTTTTCTTAAGCAACTCATATTACTTAAAATATTTACACTTATGTGATAATATGTACTTATAAACCATAATGTAGGAGGTGAGAAATATGCTATTTAACAACAAGCACATCGCAGGTATTTTAGAGGACAGAGGATTATCTGAATTGAATGATGACTCACTATGGCAGGTCAAAAATATTTTAAATGAGCTTGACGATGAACAACTCTTAAGAAATAGCAAGAAAATAATATCTAGTGACTATGGTAACGAAAAAGCGATCGCAACATATTTAAGAGCTATAGTTGAACAAAATTGGGTATTACTAGCTCAAAATGACAAAATTTTAAAAAGTCTACAATCTCAGGATGAAGACACCAAAGAAAAATAGCTAGCTTATACGAACTATCTGTATCATCTTTCATTCTCCACAAATCTTGTTAGTTCTTTTGTAATTGCTTGGCTACAATACATTAATAAACATTTTTCAAGCGGAATATTTGCGGAGCAGTTCGCTTTCGTAAAATTCTTGCTTTTTTGTTAATTTACATTTTTTCAACACCAAATCTAGTAATTCACCAATCATAATAATCATTTGTGTAATATCGCAATTCATATATCTGTTATTGCTGTCTAGTCATATCCGGTAACAAATCTTCTTATTAATCTCAGATGTATCAGAAAACTTTCTTGATACATGCTACTTCCTCTTTCAAGAAGAAAATGGCCCAACTAATATAGTTGACCACTCGTACTATTCTTGGAGAATTGTCCAGTATGTAACTATCTGACAATAATATTTTATTTTTTTCTTTAAAGGACTCATACTAAATTCCTATTCCTCGTTCCCTAGTAATATCTTCAAAAAACTGCTGTTCATTTCAAAACCCGGTTTCCATTTTCATTCATTACTTCATACACATCTTACATTTTTATTATCTCAAAATATAGCTTTGTATATTATTTCTAAAAGATCAGGCCATTCATATATTCCTACAACCAGTCGAATTTACTATACTTGATTGGTGAATATCGAACCAGATTAGACAAACAAATTGAAAAAGCTCTCAATATTTTTGTACCAAATTTGGCCGAAAAAGCGACCAAAATTTTATAATCCGTGTGTAATTTGTGTGCACAACATTGTAAAAATTACATATATCAACGTTTCCAGATGTATATAATTAAGTAAAATTAATAAAATAAAGAGAGAATTACAAGATTAAAAAAGTACTGTTGTATCAAGTGATAGAGCGATTAAGTGCCCCAAATTTAAGAACCCATTTCTTGCTGCTATTCAATTGAGTAGCAGTTTTTGTTTCTTCTTTTGATACTATTCATGTTAAAATTTTTGCAGGGAAAAAATTGGGGGAAAATAACTAATGTCAAAAAAATATTTTAATCAAAATTATAATAAAAAATATACATATCAAATTATAACAGCAATTGTCATTGTAATACTAATTGCAGTTGTCTCATCTTTTCAGATTCTAAAAGCATTCAATTCTAGTAATAGCGTAAATTCAAAATTAAGTTCCAAATCTCAATCTAGCAGTAAAGCTAAAATATTAAAAAATTCAGAGAGTACTTCTTCTACAGATTCGGATAACACATCTTCTTATTCAAGTACTACATCTGAAAATTCTTCGTCAATTTCTTCTACTTTTAGTAGCTCAACTAGTTCAGTTGACAATACTAGTCTTGTTAAAAAATTTTTGACTGATGGCTTCTCAATAGTATCAATTTTATATAATGGCGAAGATGTTGATCAGGCAATGGATGAAGGCAAAGCCCCTCAAAATACAGTCCATGATAGTTTTAAAATTGGATATATCTTAAATGATTCAGAAGTTCGCGCGATGTCTATGAATTCGGCATATTCACAAAATTATTCGATAACTAATACTACTGTCACAATAGGTGATGCTACTTTCAACTATTCAATAAATAATGGCTCTCCTATTTTTAATACTACCAACACAACAGATTCCGATGGTAATATCATAACCTGGCAGCTTTCCTCAAAAACTAATGCAAAAGAATATGTAAATGCTGCACAAACTCAAAATTAAGAAGTGGGTATATAATGCCTGCCGAGGGCATACAATACTCTTTATATGTAAGACTTTCTAAATGTTTTGTGCAATAAATGGCAACAATATTCAGAAAGATTTTTTATTTTATTTGCATATTTACTTTAAAGGAATGATACGCAAAAGACTAAACAAGAACTGTGCTCCCATGATGATAATATAGACCATTTTTATAGTATACCTTTCAGGTATAATAATTATTAAAGGAGTCTTTTTATGCCAAAATCATATTCAAAAGAATTTAGAGAATCAATTGTTGAGCTAGTGAAGCAAGGTCATACAGTAAAGTCTCTAACTGAGGAATACAATGTCTCAGCCAATACCATTAACAGATGGATTAAACAAAATAAGGTTATCAATGTAGATGGTAAGAACATTTCATACGAAAAATACGTTCAAATGGAAAAAAGTTAGCCGAAGCTCAGGAGGAACTTGAGATTTTAAAACGAGTTGCGGTGTTACTTGGAAGACGCTAACAATCAAAGAAGCCTTAGGCTTCATCAATGATAGTTTAGAACATGGACACCGCTTAGTAATTATTTTGAAAGCATTTAAGATGCCAAAAAGTACTTATTACTACTGGAAAAATCATCGAACTCTTGCATCTGTTTTCGTGACATTAATTTTAATGAAATCAATTGTTCATCTCTCAATTTCGTACCGTGAAAATGGTACTTGTTGGAAAAGAACTTAGCCCTTAGTCGATGTAATTCTAAATGATGATAACTACATAGCGCTTCCAACCTATGATTGCGATGATCAAGGCTTTTTCTGTCATTACCCATACCAACTGTATCTTCATGATTAATCTGAACGTTATTTGTTTGGCCACACACAGTACATTGTTTGTGTACCAAACATAGAAATACTCTTCGCTCTGTATCAAATGTATTTACTAGGTCTTTAAATTGAAATGGTATACCTTCAAAAAAACATAATTCAACTAACCAAGAAATCAAATCTGTCGCAATATATTTACTACAATTGCTCAGACTAAAAGAAGCGTATCCGGTTTTTCGGCAAAATGATTCTTTTAAGTCCACTTTGAGTTTTTGAAACTCATAGCTTTGTTCGTATCCCTGTGCTACTCCAATGTCACGTATCATTGAATATGCTTTTCTACGCTGAATTCCAGTAATCTGTTCCGGCTCATGTTCTGTTAAATCAAAATGAATTCTGCCTTTTTTTAAAAGCTTGCTCATGCTGTCTATTTCATCAATCCTGAACGTTACTAAGTCTTTCTTGACTGATACAACATGCCCTTCGTATCTTTCATTTTCCATGCTATAATTACCTTGTAGTATTAGTTATGGAGCCTATTCTAAGTGGGCTCTTTTTTATTTGTTTCCCTGTTTACCATCATCTTTAAATGCAACCATGCTTATATATCCGCCTATGCAACATGTCATTCCTGCAAATATCAAAGTGATTACTGTGTAGCCGATATAAACTGTTGAAGCATTCAACGCTTTAGTAATAATCATTCCTATAAGCAATCCAGCACCAATTTTATTCATTTCTTTCCACCCTTCTGCTCGTCCAAGAGCATTACTGAGAAAATTGCATGCTATAACTCCAATAAATAAAATCATTCATTCACCCCTTTATTGGTAACTTGGCATCCCAATCAATTCGACTAAAATTCTTCTCCATCCACTTTGTTGCTAGTTTTGCTCTAATCTGATAACTCTTAGCATAGATACACCAACCATCACGATTTTCTGCTCTGTATTCAATTTCATCTTTGAAGGGCTCTAGAATAAACTTCACTACCCATCGCCTATCACGATTAAAACAACAAGCTTCTTTAAATTCGATTATTGACCAAGTTTTTCCCTCAACTTGACTATTAATAAATTTGCTGATCGCGTCCTGAAGACTATCCTCCAAAATTTTATTAATTTCCTTCTCATTAATTAATGTCGGCATACCTCATCCCCCTGACAACCTACAAAACCATTTTTGCTCGAGCATTGGCAGTATTTATTTCTCTTTGTAATTCAAAAGGTGCATACCAGCTCTGTACAAATTCAATTGCTTCATTGAATCTTGAAATAGGAGTATCACTATAACGATCTTGCAGGAATGTTTCCTTGAACGATTTAAACAAAATGCTATAAATCTTAGTTCGTAATGCTTTATCTTGGTAAGCATTACTATTTTTTCCACCATTTAACACTCTTTCTAATAAAAAATTTTCTATTTACGCCATCTGTAAAACGGTCTGATCACCACATAAAAGCCAAGAAACTTGGTCTTATAAAAACAGTTTTAATAAAGAAAAGAAAGAACAGCCACAATAAGCCAACAAATAACTGATATGGTTTGAAAGAGAAATCTTAAGATAAAACTCCATTCATCAAGTGTTGCGTTACGAATTTCTATTCCTATGCGTACAATTAATAGTTTTAGTTTCATTTAATTCATCTTCCTTTATACAGATGTCATCATTTTTGGTTTTTCCGAATTAGGAGACAAAAAAATATCATCTACACTAATTTTCAAAGCAGAAGTAATTTTTTCTAAATTTGAATATTTAGCACTTCTTAGCCTTTCAATATTATCCTCATAAGATTTTAGAGTATTCGTTGAAATTCTTGTCATATCAGTTAACTGTCCTTTTGTGTACCCTCTAATTCCACGCCACTGCGATAAAGTAAATTTTTATTTTTTCTCCATTTTGTTTTACCTCCTCATTTCAAAATAAATATATTATTCGTAAATACCGAAAAAAAGTTACATATTCGAAAAAGCCGAATTAATTTTAACAACCCTATTTCATTTATTCCGAAGTAATGCTATACTATATCCGTGATAAGGAGATGATATGAAATGTTTTCTAAAAATTTGAAGTATCTTCGTGAAAAAAATGGATTAGATCAAATGCAATTTGCTGAAAAATTAGGGAGAAAAAGTCCTTCAACTGTGAGTGAGTGGGAAAAAGGAAAATATACTCCTAAACTTGGAGTGCTCTCAGATATAGCACATATTTTTAATGTCAGTATAGAAGAAATGATGCATGTCAATTTAGCAGAAAAGGATGCAAAAGGAGAGATTAACATTATTCCTACCTTTAACGAATTAAATAGGAGTAATCAAATTAAAACTTTTGAATTTGCAAAAAATAAACTCACTGAACAAAATGATAAACATATTCTCTCAAGTCGTTCAACCGCTGCGGGTGCCCCAGACTATGAGGATGCACAACAAAAAATTATTGTTCGTAATGAAGTGCCTCGTGGTGCTGATGAAGTAGTAACAATTGCTGGAGATTCGATGGAACCGCTACTTAAACAAGGTTCACAAGCCTTTGTTCATTACCAACCAACACCTGATACAGACGGTCAAATTGTGATTGTTTCTATTAAGGGAGATGGAGTTGCATGCAAGATGATTTACCGCGAGGATGGGAAAATAAGATTGGCGTCCATTAACGAAAAATATGAAGATATGGTCTTCCCTGCTGAAGATGTTCGTATTATTGGTAAAGTTATCATAAGCCAAAAAAAATAAGCCCTAACCTTCTGTCTCGGGGAAGGCAAGGTTAGGACTTACCATTTATATTTAAAATGAATTTTAGCATATCTTTAATACTTTTATATAATCTTTAACAGAGTTGCAATTTTTATAATAAGGGAGTTTTTCAAATGATAAGAAGTAAAATGTTGTGGCTAGTTTGGGGTATTTCTGCGCTAGTAAGTATATTTGTACTTGCAAACGCAATTTTTATTCCTGGAATGGTTCGAGGAGCACAAGCAAACATATTCAACCAAGTTTACTTGCTCCCTTTGTCGTGTATTTTTTTTGGCTTTCTATACATACTATACAACACATTAAAAATGAAAAAATATAGATACGGCATTTATGTACTTTTAATTATGTTTCAAATAATTTTACAGTTTTATCTTGCTTTTCACGTAAAGGGAGCTCAAGGCCTTGATGATTTTGACATGCGTGTTCAAGCTACTTATTTAGCACATGGATCTCATTCTTGGGCAAGTTACTTTTCCTTTGCTCCTAATAATGTTGGTGCCACAATTATTTTTTCATGGATTATTAAAGTGGCAATGCTACTTGGTATAAATAATACAACCGGTTTTTTAAACCTTTTTCTCTTTTTTTGCATTGATTTGGCATCTCTTTGTGGATGGCTAATTTTAAAAAGACATACTAATAAAAAAGCTTTATCAATTTATGTAATACTCTGCACGCTGTTTTTGCCTTTATTTATTACTGCATTATTCATGTATACTGATCCTTTAGCGTTAACATTTATAATGATTTCATTTTATTATGTAGACACTTTTGAAGCTAGCAAAAAAAAGACTGTAAAAATTTTATCACTGACCTTTTCAATAGTTATGATGTGTTTAGCTACTTTTTGCAAGACAAATGCTATCATCATGTTAATTGCATTTTTGATATATTCTCTACTAAAAAAACATTCCTTAAAGAAAATAGTAGCAATAATGCTTATTACCTTTTGCGTGTATGGAATCTGTAATTACTCTTATAAACAGGTACAAAATAGTTACAATTTTTCTATAAAAAAAGCAGACAATTTCCCGTATAATTTTTGGATTGCCTTAGGACTTAATAATAAAACAGATGGTACCAGCGGAGGGGGATTATGGGCTGATACTGCCAGATACCCAGATCCACAAACTAGAGAAAAACATAACAACTTTCTCATAAAAAAAGAGTTAAAATCACAAGGTTTACTTGGATTACTTAATCTTTGGTCACGTAAAATAAATATCCAGTGGTCAATTGGTTCAATTGGTATTGAAAGACGAGTATATAATATATCAAGTCAACCTAGTTTTGCTTATAATTATATTTTTGGCAACCGAAATATTATTTTGTTAACATTTTCCCAAATTATATATATTATTTTATGGTTTGGGTTCTTCGTTAGATGCTTGAAAACATTAAAGACAACCAATTTTGAAAATTTTGAAAATTTATCAATACTTTTTATTATTGGAATTTTCTTCTTTCACATGCTTATGTGGGAAACAATGGAACGTTATGCTTACATAGTTATCGTGCCATTATTAATGGTTGGAAGCATGGGTATAGCAGATACTTTTGAATTCATTCGTGATAATAATACTTTTAAAAATAGATTCTTTTTAAACAGTATTACAGCAATTTTAGCAGGCTGTTTATTTCTGGGATTTTCATTAAATTTAGACAAAGTATTAATAAATACTACTTATGTAAAACCAGTTTTGAAACAAAGTTTTGTTCGAAAAACACCATTAACTATAAAAGCCCACCAAACAATAAGCGAATCACTAAATGCAAAATACAATTTTAATCAAGTTGTTACTAACATACCAAGTTCAAACAGTAGTGCTACTAAAATTTCGTTAAAGCACAATAATAAAAAAATTTTAACTGTAAAAAATGGGATTGTAAATATCACAAATAGACCGTCTGGTAAATATATTCTGCAGGTTTCTAACATATCCAATAAACCTATTGTACTTCAAGTTATTAAATCTTTACCGATGGATCTGCTACAATCACCTATACAACAATCTCGCCTAAAATATTTAGACGTTCAATTGGCTGAATCACAAAACGAAACAAAGATATCGAAAATACAATACATTATGTTCTTTATACTATTTTTGATACTACTAGGATTAGCACACATATTTCTCTTTAAAAAAACATTATAATGTAAAAATTTTGGTACAAAAAACACATCCCCCACTCGCCAAAGTAAAAGATGTGTCTCACTGTTTATACAGGGCAACCTGTACCCTATTAGTTTATTCTAAAATAAGAAAGGAGTTTTGACAATGGCAAGTATCAAAAAGAAGAACGGTAAATATTATGTTCGTGTCAGCTGGTATGACGAAAATAATAATCGGCAGTTCAAAAATAAATCATTTACTAAGATTAGCGAAGCAAAATCCTATGCTGCGGAGCTTGAAGTCCTAAAAAGTAAAGAATTCCTGTCGGTCGATTCATCATCCCCTTTTGCTGATTACTTCTGGAACTGGTTTGAGACTTATAAGGAGCCAAGTGTAACTGAACGTACAATACTAACCTACAAACAGACCTACAATGCAATCTCAGACTACTTTGGTAAAACTGCAATAGAAAACATTAATCGTCGTAAATATCAGATGTTCATTGCCGCGTATGGAAAGAATCACGCCAAATCAACTGTCAGTAAGTACAATTCTCTGATTCATGCTTGTACCAAAGATGCTATCTATGACGGTGTAGTTCAAAAGGACTTTGTGCAAAATGTTAATGTCGTGTTCAATAAGAAAAAAACAAGAGAAATTGAATATCTGAGTGTTGCTGAAATGAGCACATTAGCTGCCTATATTTCTGCAGATCGTAGCACAAATTTCACTTCAAAATATCTTATCCTACTCGCAATCTATACAGGAGCACGTCTAGGAGAGCTTCAGACACTTACCTGGAGAGATATTAATTTCTCATTCAAAACAATCAGCATCAACAAATCTTGGCATGAAGGCACACGAAAGTTCAAAGAAACAAAGAACGAATCATCACAACGTATCATTAGGGTAAATAACGATGTTCTTAATATTATTAAGGAACTCAAAGTAAATAATAAAGACATGGTTTTTACTAATCAGTATGGTACAGTCCCAACCTCTTCTGCAGCCAATAAGACATTGCGCGAATGTTTGGCCAACTGCAGCATTTCAAAACCTGGTTTCCATTTCCATTCACTTCGTCACACGCACGTTGCATTCTTACTTTCTGAAAATATTGATTTATATATTATCTCAAAACGCTTAGGTCACTCAGATATTTCGACAACTAGCCGAGTATATTCCTACCTAATTGACGAGTATAAAATGCGTTCAGATAATCAAATTGAGACCATTTTGGACACTCTAAGTGCACCAAAAGTGCACCAAACACTTTCAAAATAACGTATATTAACGTAAGCAAAAAAATAGAAACGTTGATATATCAACGTTTCCGGATGTATATAATTAAGTAAAATTAATAAAATAAGGAGAGTACAGGATTTTTAATTGCCTTTATATCAGCCTTTTAACTGTGTTTGCGTGATGTTTGCGTGATTTATAAATATTCATATACATATTTCTCATTTTTAAACAAAAATAGCCCCACTCAATTAAGAGTGAGGCTTTTAATATGCGGTCCAACTTGCGTATCTGAAACAGATTAGCATTTTAGAACACGAACAATATTCGATTTTAAGGATCCTTAATGTTTGCTATTTAACTCTAAGTGATTGTCCAACATAGATATAGTTTACATTCTTTAATCCATTCAATGTTTTAATACTTGCAACCGTTGTACCATAATTCTTTGAAATCACACTCAATGTATCACCCTTTTTTACTGTGTAATATACTTTAGAACTCGTTGTTACGGATCCTGATACTTTTAATTTTTCGCCAACGTAAATAATATATGGTGACTTGATATTATTAAGTGTGGCCAATCTGGTATAAGTAGTGTTGTAGCTTGCTGCTATCTTAGATAAAGTATCACCAGATTTAACCGTATACGTTGATGCTGAGCTTGTACCTGTAGATGTAGCTTGCTTAGCAGTCTGCAGAATTTCAACATTGCTCTTATCAATCCAACTTAAAATATTAGCTAACAATACTTTACTCCCGCTTACTTGTTGAACCGTATAGCTTTTTCCTTTAACCCATGATGGAATAGTTGTGCCATTAGACCATTTAGTTGTCGAAAAGTTTACTTTTACAGTATAACCCGCCTTTATTTCAGACTTGGTTGTGTTGTTAGCTGTTTGACCTTGTTTGATAGCAACAGTCGTACTGTTGGTTACGACTTTAGTAGCACCAGAGTTACTTGCTGTTGAAGTACCATCATAGCCTTTTTTAGTGACACCCAATAAGTCAACATTACCATCTAAACCGCCAGCCTTGTAATAGTCTGTAAACTGCCAAATAGCAACATATTTATGACTAGGAAATCCTGAATAGTCAGGTGTTGTCGTTACATATGAATGTGGATATCCAGCAATCCAAATTAGCTTTTCACCAAACGTTTGAGCTAATGATTCATAATCTAAGTTTGCATCTAAATATGATTTGTACGAATAAAGCATAGGTGTATACCCTGCTTCTTCAATTCTTTGCAAAGCATACTCAACATTAGCTGTATTGGCTTCTTTGTCTGTAGATGCACCAGCTTCATAATCAATCGCAACTATTGAGCCTTTAGGGGTTTGAACTTTAGGCAAGAAATAGTCCAAACCTTTTTTTGTTTGAGCTTGGTCACTTCCGTCACTAA
>NZ_BACP01000019.1 GCF_000260415.1 Liquorilactobacillus mali KCTC 3596 = DSM 20444 | reverse complement strand
ATGCTGCTACCATTTGTTATTTTCAAATTTGTACGTAATAGATAACAGAATTGACTTGAAAGTTTGCTTAGTAAATTTGAAAAACAAAATTAAATTATGAATAATTTAATTTCTGGGGATGAAAAACGAACCAGTCTTAAAAGAAGATATGTGTCCTCCTAAAACATAAACTATTTTAATTCTTTCATCCTTAAAAACTATTAGTCGTTACCTATTCTGTACAAATCATATTCCATGATTCAATAATTAATTAATGCTAAACTGAGGCCAGAAAGAATTTCTAGGCTGTACGAACGGAAAAGGACGAATTTAATTTTTGCATGTCTTTAGCTGTTATCCAAAGATTATCAAAACTAGCGATACTAGCAGTAATCAATAGCCATGTTTTTATATAAATGAGGTGAATAAATTGATCAAGAAGGAATATGTCAAAAAGCAGTTAATAAATAAAATCGATAAAATTAGTTTAGTGAGTGACAAGTATGAATATCAATTAACTGACGATGCTGATTTTGGTCATGATAACTACTATGAACGATATATAGATATTCAGGTCGTTAAAACAGGTGAAATGCTTGAGGCTATAAATGATGCCTACAATCACATTGATACAGAAGATGCTAAATCTTGGGACAAAAAATTAGATGAATTAGCAGCCAGGATTACTGAACGTATAAATACGTTTGAAGAATTAGAGTAATTAAAAAGTTTTCTTTGTGTACAGTTTTTAATCCTTACCCTTACCTCCTTATAAACATCACTTCTTTGCTTTAATCCATTGGATAGGACTACTGTAGTCTTGGGACAGTACAATTGGAATTTTCAGTATTATCTGTATGGCGGAAAATAACCTTAAGCTCCTGCTTCTCAGTTAATGGTATAATTGACTAAAAAGAGGCTAAATATGAATGAAAAAGAATTCTTGGTTTTTGTAAATCAAGAGAGTACCACTAATGTGACTGAAGCTACTTCTAAGTTTATATTGAATAAAATTTTTAAGTATTTTTGTAAAATTGTTAACGACTATTACGCTAGTTATGAAGGAGCGGAGCATACCTTGACTGCTTATCGCTCAAACCAATCTGTTTCCTTATCTTTAAAGGGGATCGTTCTCACATATTGTTACCATAATTCAGCAAAAATAATTACTTTAACATTCAATGGCATACAGCAAAACAAGTTTTATTATTTAGAGGGGAATTTTATTGATTCCAAAAATAATAAGAAAAAACTTGGAATTACCAATGTTGAGAGAAATTTAAATTTATTTGAAAAGGCAACTTTCTAATTAGTTATTGCTGCCAGATATTTTTATTATTGCTTCACATCAAACCAGATATTATAGAGTTGCTTTGTAAAAAGTGAGAGTGTGAAATAAGTCGATAAAATTCAAAGCTAGACGAAGAATTTTAGTTTATGGAACACTTTTATATGGAATTAATAAGGGAGCTAGCTCAAAATTTAACTTTTGAGTGGGTAGCTCCACTTGTGTTCACTATAGGTTAAATAGGTTAAATGAGCTCTCACAAAAATTGCCCAAAAACCAATTCAAATTATTATTACAGAATTGAGTAATTCCAATATATGGATAGACACTTATTTATCAGTCACTTTATCATTTGACTTAATCAAAGCGCCTTTTAAAACGTTTCCAATATTTCCTGTCATCAACTGCTCGATATATGGGAATATAACTTCCGAATTATCTAAAGTAAATGTTTTAAAAAAGATGGATGGTGTATGATCCACCACATAATGTAAGATACCATCAACTTTATACGTTGGGTGCTCTATAGTAGTTGGGACACTTGTTTCTATTGCCCCATTTCTATCACAACTTACATCAATAATGAGTGCGCCCTTTTTCATTCGTTTCAAATCCGTCTTATAGATTATATGGTCTTGTTCATCGCTATCCCACAAAACACAATTAACGATTACATCGAAATCAGCTAAATTAGATTTTAAAATATTCACTGTTCTTCTATTGTACTGTACTGCTTCAGCATTTAATGAATCAAGTGCCCTTAAAGCTCCTCTTGCAGTATTTCCTCTTCCAATTACCGCAACTTTAGTTTCACGCGGAAGTCTTCCATAACATTGAAAAGCATGAATGACAGCTGCTTCTCCAGCCAAAATATTGTTTTTCCAAAACACATGGCGCCCTTGATCAAACATCTTTTCCCATGCAAATATTCGCAGATTTAGCTTCAAAATATTTTTAGTTACATCATTATCTTGCATTGCATGAATCCAACCAAAGATTGTTTGACCACTTGATAAATTTTGGATATACTTTTCCTCGCCAATTTTTACACCACAGACTATCGCTTGCTTCAAAATATCGTCTCGTGAAGCAATGTGACAACCTAAATTACGATATTCATCGTCAGAGATACCAAAATTGTATCCATAACCCTTTTCAAAATATAATTCCTGAGGATATTTCATTTTTCTTATATCTCTTGGAATCAGAACTATCCTTTTCTCATTTTCCTTTGTACTTAGAGGGAAGCCAACAGATTTAATAATCATAATTTTCTCACCCATTTCTTTGCACTCACCGTATTATCTGGCAATTTTTCAGCCAAAATATACTTTGTGCTTTCGAACTTTATTGATGATTTCATTTTGTTCACCTCTATAAGTCAGCTTAACACACTTCCTGAATAATAAGTTGCACTCACACTTGTAACCTCTAAAACACATACTTGGGTTTCAAAAATAACAGTTAATTTTTCTAACTATTTTATAAACCTAGTGACTATATTCACAAAGACTATCCTATCAATTAGAAGTTATTTATTTCATACACAAAAACAGCCTCGCCTCCTAGAAGGAGACAAGGCCGCCTAAATTATATATTGCATTTGAGGCAGTAGCAAAAATAAAATTGTATTCTCCCCTATTCTACTATTTCTTAATAGACTGCCCCTTCATAATAATTAAATGAAGGTTTTGTAAAATCATAGTCCTTTAATTCGCTTAGCTTAATAAATATATCAGCCGTGCCAAATGTCATAAGATTAATGGGTTTACCCCATTCTTCATCTGGAACTGCAACCACAATGAATTTATTAATAGCCTTTGCATATCCTAACTCGACCCCGCAACCAATGTCTTCTTGAAGTGGGAGATATGTAAATAATACGACATCGGAACTTTTTATTCCTACAATATCCCCATTAAATGTTGCGATGGCCCATTCCTTATCATGAAGATATTCAGGATGTTCATCAACGCGAATATTTTTATATTGATGCTCCAGTGGAACATATGAATGCTCCACGTCTACACTTGGATTAACCTTTAAGGACTCCAGTGCAATATCATAAGATTTCTTTTGTGCAGAAGTAAACCACCCTGCTCCAAAATATACTGTCTTTGCCATTATCTATTCTCCTCTATAAAATTGTACATTTTTTTAAGACTATTTCCAATTTACCAAATTAAACTGTATCTGCATAGTCTATAAATTAAAGACTTTCAAAAAAAATACTGAACAAATAAAAAAAGAAACACTACTATATCAACGTTTCTGGATGAAAAATCGAAAAATAGACATAACAATATCAAAGGGTCTTGTATTAAGGAACTAGTATTGCTGGCAAAATATATTGCAAATCACTTGTAAAACAAGCATTAATTATTAGCCATTCTAAAAAATGATTCATTTTTTCTACATTGTGATATCATAAGGGTGAAAGGTCTGATTTCTGTGCATTTAATTGGCAAAAGTGGGAATATTTTGGCTCATGATCGTAATTACTTAATAGAATTGCTAGATGAAGATATAAAAATCCATGGCAGGTTTGAGTGCTGGTGCATTTTTAAAATTGTTGATGGTATCAAACTATATACTTCCTACATGAAAATTAAAGATTATCGAACTGAAAAAATTAGGCTTAATAATTGCCGTAAAAACGGAGAGTACTTCGAAAGTCTCGAATCTACCGATCTACTTAAGATATTGAAGAGACGAAATAGAATTGGGTAAAAGACAGATCTTCTTTCAATAAAATAGTCTTGCTTATAAACTGTTACTCAATTGAGTAGCAGTTTCTTAGTGTAAAAAATTAGATCCTTCAAGAACTATTTTTACTAAAATATAGATCACCAGCTAAAAGAAGTTCCAAAACATAGACAGTTATAAAAAAATAAAAAGAGAGTTTGTAAATTTTGTCAAATCTTGCCACAATTATCATCCCTTCATCCGTCTATACATTAATTGTAGTACTTTATTAGGAACATTATTTTTGCAGCAAGTCATCCTGAACGCAGTAAAAATTATCTATTCAGTCTTCATACTTAAAAATTCTTGGATTGAACTACGATCATCTTTCTTATCATATCGCTCTTCAAAATTATTATTAGTGTATTCTGTGATCACATTGCGCCAAAATGCTTGAGCTGGGTAATTGTTTTTAATTTGTAGCACTTGCCATTTTCCCGGAAATAAATCAAAAATAGCCTTTGCAGCTTTTTTGCCAATACCTTTGCCCGAAAAATAATGTAATACAAAAAATTGTTCGATAAAATTAGGTTGATCGTTATTAGCCTCTCTTACAAGTGCAAAACCCGCTATTTTATCATCTGCCAAAATAAAAAATGCATGGTAATAACTACCCTTCCAATAATCTATGAGATTGGCTAATTTAAATAATCCATCCGAGTTAACTTGAAGAGATGGAACATATGCACTAAACTCATATTCGTATAATTGGAATAGATTTTGCAACGTCTTTTCTTGTTCTTGCAAAACTTTCTTTAAAGTAACATTCATTGTTGTTCTCCTTTAATTTATATACTCGTTAATTTTAATAATTTCTTGATTAATTATGTACCTGCGACTAACTACACACATATTCCATCTTAAATAAAAAGTTTGGCAATAGCAAGTTTCCAAAAAAATATTGATGTCTAAAAAGACGTATTGTGATACTGTAAAAATAAAACGTCTGGTTTCTATACGTTTAATTGACTAAAGTAGTAATGCATTGGCTAATAAGAACTACCAAAATATTTCAAAAAAGATGGTCCTAGCGATATTTATATCGTGAAACATAAGTTTTCGAAAATTATAATTATTTTAAATTTCTCTGGTAATATTGGTGACTGCTTTGATTATTTTTCTGACACAGCTTAATCATT
>NZ_BACP01000020.1 GCF_000260415.1 Liquorilactobacillus mali KCTC 3596 = DSM 20444 | reverse complement strand
CATTGCTTGTATATAATTTCGTGTTAACATTCACATTTCTAACTAATGTCTGGCTCTGCTAGTCTGTGCACACATTTTATTGATTACTTTTAAAGCTATTTTTTGACTGTATAAAATATTCTCTTGAATTTTGTAATTCCATCAAAGCTTATCAATGTTAGCAGTACCACAAACATGGGAAGAAACTGTATCATATATCTGCTTCTTCCTCCCTCGAAAAGAAGTAAAAAGATAAATCCGCCAATAATTCCAAGTCTTAATGTATTCTCCAACAATCCCCTATTTTCAAACCCTAAAAGCAAGATGCCTAAAGCTATGACCCACAATATCTGTGCAAAAAATCTAAAATCAGATAAATACTTGCCGTCGGCATACAAATATTGTTTAAAAACATTTGTATGAACTTTTGAACTTGCGACTAAAAAATTTCCTTCCTGTAACCAGCCAAAGGTTCCGTTGGCAGTATTGTATCCCTGTTTGGATATCAAAAATTTGATGTATCCCAAAGGACCTCTTTTTTCTAAAGTTTGTTTTATTTGCTTGATAGAATATTCTTTCTTTTGTTGCGGACTTTTTAACTTGTACATCATTTTTACTGACTCTAAATTATAACCACCTTTTTGTCCGCTCATTCCGATACTAATAAAATGTATAGGTGGCATATTATCTTGCTTACTAATTTTGATATACTTTTGTGTAGAGACAAAAGTACCTATCATAACATACGAACTTATGAGCATCAGCAAAAAACAGGACCCAGTCAGTACTTCTCTTTTACTTATTTTTCTTAATCTTATTATTGCCATGATTACAATAGCTATCACTGGGATAATGGCTGATGGCTTTATAAAATAAACAAAGCTTGTTACAAGTCCAAGTAATGTACTGCACAAGATTGTAAATATTACTTTTTTAGACTTAATAATACATACAAAAAACAGTAACTCTAGTGATACAAAAGGTAGAATAAATGTGTCTGAGTAAGGAACAAGAATCATTGGAAAGAAAAATAATGAAATTGCTTGGATCCAAATTACTCTCGCAATGTAGACTTTATTATATATGAATACCAAAAGAACATTTATTAAAACTGAAGAATCTACCAAAATGACATTTAGTAGATCCAACTTGAACCAATAATTTTTTATGCCAACCACACTAAGATATCCATGCTGAATTAATAACATCAATATATTATTCTGGTAGCGGCTAAAATAAGCTGATTCTGCGTTTAAACTTTTTGAAATTAATGCATGATGAAAGACCCACAAATCAAATCCTATTGCTGGATGAGTTTTATAGACAGCATATAGCTGGAGTGAAAAAGCAAGCAATAAGCTTATAATACCAAAAAATAGAGAATTTTTTTTAGAAAATTGTTCAGTGTATTAATACGAAATAAAAAAAACATAGCCAAAATTAATGTTGGTAGAATAAAAATTCTTGCAGTTGTATTGCTTATCAGTAGATTATCTGACCTTATAGCTCCTATGAAAGTCAACCCCAACATGCAACTGAATAAAATTGCTATAAAATAGTCAATTTTTTCTCTAATAAAAGACAAAATGATATCCCCCTAAATACATTTGTAATAATTATAGTTTTTTATTACATCAAAACTGTTAATCAACTAGTATACTATAACATCTTATCTATGATTTGTGTAAACCGACTATTGAAATCAAATTTATGATATAAAAAGCAGAAATTTCGCAGCTTTTTTATTAACTGCAAAGTTTCTGCTTTTTAAATATGAATTTACATTAATTTTATGCTTCTGTGACAACTTTTCTTCGACTGACAAGACTTGGAACCATTTTTCGCAAGGCAAGGAAAATAAGAAATCCTATCACCCCGCCTAATGTGTTTTGTAATAAATCATTGATGTCAAATAGTCTATGCTCTAAGTAAACATAGGACAATAACAATTGTGAACTTTCTATGGTTAATGAAGTCAAAAATGAAATGACAAGCATTTTTTTGAAAGTCGCCTTATCTTCCCAGAGAAGTGAGATAAATATCGTTAATGGAATAAGCATCACCATATTTCCAACAATTGTATATTGTGAAGCAGATGTATATATTGTCTTGTACATCTCAAGTGGATGCCATTCAATGCTATCAAAGTATCCAAATCCATTGACTGAACGAATGAGCCCGACATAAGTTTGAGGTTTATATATGTTAATACTGATAGTTAGTTGAGCAACACAAATTAAATAGAGTAAGAATGAGCCTTTCAAAATATTACGCTTATTTAGCTTAGGAAATGAGGTGTGTGACCAGTAAGTAAAAGCACACAATAGAAGAACAAAACCTAATTTAAATGGAGTAATTGTCATAACGGGCAAGTAAAATTGATTATCAATTAGCATAAATTTCACCTTCCTCAATTATTTATTATCTCCATCATACTAATAATCGATGAACAAAGTGTTTTAAAAAGATGAAGCATAATTATTTTTTATCATAAAATATTCTAAAGCATATTATTTTTTCTTTTAAAAATGATTGCACTTAAACATTTTCTTTAAGAATTCTCGCAATTGCACAAAGAGTTCATCTCAATTCTTTTGTGAATATATTTATGCTAGAATACAATAGAAATTAACTTTCAACTAAAGAGATTGGAGCGATGATACATGAAGATTATTGTATTAGATGGATACGCACTTAATAGTGATTTAGATTGGGACTTGTTGAAGCAAGTAGGTGATTGCACTTTATATGACAGAACAGGCAATGATGATGAAGAAATAATAAAGAAAATTGGGTCAGCTTCTATCGTCTTAACACACAAAACACCGATCGATGCAGCTGTCATAGAAAAAGCAAGTAATCTAAAATATATTGGCGTAATGGGTACTGGATATGATGTTATAGACATGAGTGCCGCCAATTCCAAAAACATTGTTGTTACTAATGTCCCAACATATGGAACAGATGCAGTTGCACAATATACTTTTGCACTATTGCTTGAAATTACTAGCCAAGTAGGTATCCATAATCAATTAGTACATAATAATGAATGGTCACACAGCTCAGATTTTACCTTTTGGGCAAAGCCTCTGATCGAACTTAAAGGTAAGACATTAGGCCTTATTGGTTTTGGCAAGATTGCGCAAAAGGTTGCAGAGATTGCCCATTCATTTTCTATGAATATAATTTTTTACAATCATCGCCCTAAAGACATCTCACAAAATTGGATTAAGCAAGTCGGTTTTAACGAATTATTGGAAAAATCGGATATTATAAGTTTACATGTTATCCAAACAACAGAAACTATTAATTTGATAAGCAAAGCTGAAATTCACAAAATGAAAACAGGCGCTATCTTAATTAATACTGCCCGTGGAAAACTTATTAACGAAGCTGATCTTGCTGATGCACTTAATAATGGGAAAATACTTGCTGCAGGGTTAGACGTTGTCAGTTCTGAACCAATAAAAAATAATAATCCATTACTTCAAGCAAAAAACTGTTTTATTACTCCACATATTGCATGGGCACCAAAAGAAACACGTTCGAGACTACTGGATATCTCAATTAATAATTTAAAATCATTTCTTGCTGGAACTGTTAAAAATCAAGTAATTTGATATAAAAAGTTGGGGTTGGGTCAAAAGTTAGATTTTGGCCTGACTCCTCTATTTATTTCATATAAATGTATTCCATCTTATCACACACTTTTTAGCAACTATAAACTTAGTCTTCGTTTAATCCCCCATTATCTGATTCTTCGTTAGCAATATTTTGCAGTTTCATAAAAATACCTGCTTTTCTATTATTTATCCAATCATAAGTTCTAATGAATCCCAGATCCTCAAAATTGAAAGACAGACTATTTATTAGTTCCACATATCTAAAAGAATCTTCAATGGAAAGTTTTTTACTGTCATTTTTACTCATCAATTCTATTTTCTCCATTAATTTTTAGTTTCTTTTCTAATTGATACTGTTTGCTAATTGATGGATTGCATCTATCATTATTTTCTTAATTTCTGCTGGGGATTCTGGCTCGTCTTGCTCCAACCATACTCGCAGAATATTAGTAAATCCACCTAATTGAAATGACATTACATATGCCACCTGCTTAGCGCTACCCTTCACATGCCATGGTGCAGCGAATGCATTATATCTTGGAATTGCCTTTTTTTGCCAGATTTCATTCATGTGGTCAAAAAGCCCTTGGTCAATCAATAATCTAATAAGATCTCTTTGTTCCCACCAGAAATTTAAAAATATGTCTAATGTGTTATCCAACATTGTAGCTCCTGGTTGGGGAACCTGTTTGATCAATCGTTGAAAATATGCATCGAATAATTTATCGCAGAAATAATTAATTAATGCTTCTTTATTTTTAAAAGAGTGATAGAAGGTTTTTCTTGATAACTCTGCCTGTTGTGCTATTTCAGTGATTGAAATATCTTGAAAATTTTCAGACTTCATTAACTCAATCAATGCTTCACTCAACCACTGCTTTGATTGTTCAACCATTCTTTCCTTACCATTCATAACATTTACCTCCATCAAGATAGATAGGTTACAGACATGCTCAATTTGTTTCACTTGTGCAAATTCCATTGTTTTAGACCCTTTTTAATTATAATATTAATTACATCAATGGTAACATTTGTAACCTAATAGGTCAATTGTTACCCAAAGGAGGAGAAAAATGTCACGAGTTGTAAAAATAGTAAGCTTTGCAGGTTTAACAATCGCAATGTTCATGGGAACATTAGATAGTACCATTGTAAATATTGCTTTGCCCAAAATCATGGCTCACTTCAATACAGAAATTACCAATGTTAGCTGGGTATCAACTATCTATACACTATCACTAGCTGTATTTATGATTACTGGATCAAAAATCGCCGATCGTTATGGTCGAAAAAAAATAATGCTGTTTGGTTTAGCAATATTCGGTGTTTTTTCTGCAGCGTGTATGCTATCAAATTCATTATTAGAATTAATTGTTTTTCGCTTTTTCCAAGGTATTGGTGGTGCAATTATTACACCGATTGTTTTACCAATGGGAATCGAAATTTTTGGGGAAAAAAATACATCCAAGCTTGCTAGTATAGTTGGTGCTGTGACTGCTTTGGCAGCAGCAGGTGGGCCACCAATTGGTGGCATAATCCTTGAATATGCTTCTTGGCGAGAAGTTTTTGGACTTAATGTACCACTAACAGTTATCGCTTTTATTATTATTTCAATTTGGATAAATGAATCATATGACGAAACATTAGATGGAAAAATTGATATTTTGGGAACTATTCTTTTAACCCTCGGTTTAAGTGGTATAACTTTTGGTATGCTGGAAGGAAGACAGTACGGTTGGAACTCTAGCATGATTTTAAGTTGTATTATCGGGGGTATCTTAGCACTTATTATCTTCATTGCTGTAGAACGCAAAATAAAAAATCCACTGTTGGAGCTAGACTTATTCCAAGAAAAAACGTTGACTGCTTCCAGTTTGGTTTATTTTATAACAGGCTTTGCCCTGATTTGTCCAATGCTAATTTTTAATTATTTTTTGCAAGATGTATTAAATTATTCTGCATTAACCTCGGCTTTAATAATCATGCCCATTTCATTGACCATCATGGTATCAATGCCTTTAGGGACTAAGTTATTTGAAAAAATAGGAGCAATTCCAGTTACGTTATCAGGTCTAATTATTATGGCGGCCAGTCTATATTTATTATCATTTATTAATGTCAATACTCCTAAAGAAATAATGGTTATCTTTGTAATTATAAATGGCATTGGTTTTGGTTTTTCTTGTGTATCTCTAGTTGCTTCCGTAAAACATTTACCCCAAAATAAAAATGGAATTGGTTCCGGTATTGTAAATGCTGCACGTCAAATTGGAACTTGTTTAGGAGTTGCACTTCTTGTAACAGTTTTAGACGGCAATGTAACATCTGCTAAAAATAATATTAGGAAAAATTCAATTCAGATTATTAAGAAGGAACCGCTCTCAACAAAGGTCAAAGCAACTGCACATACTGAACTGAACAAATTATTTTCTACTACCGATTCCTCAACAATTTCTACCAAGAACAAACAGAAACATTTACAAAGAGAGCTTACCCGTGCTGCTAAAGCTACAAAGAATCTACCTACTCCTAAACATAATTCTGGGTATGGAAAAATATATCAGGCTGAATTAAAAATCAACCAAGCAACAATGATGGCTACAAAAAAATCGGCTACAGTAACCAATGAACTAAATCTTATTAGTAAAAAGAATTCTTTACTTGCACCTTTAGTTTCAAACTCTCTGAAAATTAATAAAGGAACAGAAGAAATATCGCAAAGCCAGCAAAAAGTCCTAACTGTAATAAAATTGCTAGCACAAAAAGAAGCCCTGACCAAAGCACTTACTCGTATAAAAAACGAGAAAAATCAGCACATTAGTAGCGCCTTTAGTCATACTTATATTTTGGGTTCCTTGATTGTCTTGCTTCTGTCCCCAATTGCATTATGGACAGATCGAAAAAGTAAAGAATAGACATTCCAATAATTGTTTTTATCTGGGGCTGGGTCAAAAGTTAGATTTTGACCCAGCTCTTTATTTATTCCGAATAAACGTGTTCCATAAGTCAAGATTTTTTGTCTAACCTCGAATTACTCATAGCAAATTTTACCGACTTATGTCACGCTCCCCCATAAAAATGCTGTTGCTCTAGCATTATAACTACCACATATCAAATCAGAACTTGTTTAGACGTGGTCATTTAGAAAAGAACTCATAGGTGCATCTAGTTAAAAAATGGCAATACCTAAATTATGATTTCAGTTATTAGCAAGAACATCGTGCTGAACTAAAAATTAATATCTTACTAGATTAATTCATTTAGTCCTCTCTACCAAACTTTATCTAATTTATCAGAATAAAATAAAATTGCTTTTTTAAAACTCTGAATATCTGTATCATTTGAAGTTGCAGACAATACCTGTAATAAAATTTCCATCGAAATATCATGTCTCCCTAAATTGAAAAGCGTCATAGAATAAAATACTTTTAACGCGTTGTTTTGCGGAAACTGATGAATAGCTTTTTCAAATACAACTTTGGATTTGTTATAATTTCCGAGCGTTCTATAGGTACTACCCATTCCTAAATAAGCATCCTCCAAATATTCTTCATCAAGTCCTAGTTCTATTGCCTTTTCATAAAATAGAATTGCTTTATCTTCCTCACCCAAAATATCAAAACTCCAGGCAACTTGATAGTTCAAAAATGAATCGAAAGGTTTCACCTTACACAGTTCAAGCAATAGTTGGTTTGATTCCTTCCATTGGTTATTTTTTCTTAAGTTTAATGCCTTTTCAATATCTTTATTCATAGAGTTATCCCCCTACCTGAATGTCTCTTATATCATTTTTTTACAAATCACGGCTCATGGTAATATCAGTTGGAATAAAACCAAGTTTATGATAAACATGAATTGCACGTTCATTACTACCAAAAACATGTAAACCAATCTTCTTAAAACCTAGTTTTCTTGCTTCTATAAAAATCAGCCCCATTGCTTGTGTACCAAATCCTTTATTTTGAAATTCAGACTCAACTGCAAAGTCATAGATAAAAGAATCCTCTGGATTTACTTTACTTTTTGCCAGCCATAGGTATCCAATATTGTTCTGGTCAACTTTAAAAATATAGAAATAATTTCCTTCTGTCTCTAGTCCATCAGGAAGTAACTGTCTATATTCTTCTTCAGCTAATTCCATTGCTTCTTCAGCGCGCCATGTTCCTGCATCCACTTTTTCAGAAGCGTATTCTTTAATAGTTCCAACAATATACTTTTCAAAGCCCCTTAGATCCATTTTTTTTAATTCCATAAAATTTCCTCCGTTGTATTCAAATATAACTTATCTAAAAGCATATTATTGGTATGTATATCTGCATTAATCAATTAACGCTCTAAATATTATAACTTATGAAATATGCTTATACATAATTAATAAACAAGCTAGATTAAAATGCAACTTTTAATCTAGCTCATGATTTTTATTCTTTTTTAAGTACTAACTATTCGTGCTACAAGATATACTTACCAACCTTTTTGAGTGTCCAAAGTCTTTTTCTCTCTGTTTGATCTTCAGCATTAAAATAAGTAATTTTAAAATCCTTTAATCCTAGTTTACCAAACACTCCTCGCTTTAACATATTACCTAATGGATTTCGATAATGTAATCTATAAATAATGTTTGGTGTACCGATTACTGCTAAAACTCTGATTTTAGTTTTCAAATTTAGAATTTGTCGTTGTCCAGCTATTTTCTTTACTTGTCCTTTGCAAAATACTTTATCGATGAATCCCTTTAACATTGCAGGCATAACCTCCCACCAAACAGGAAAAATAAAGATTATTTCATCTGCTTTTTTTAGTCGAAGTAAATAGTTTTGGCTTTGCTCATCAACATATTCTTTAGTTCGCCAATTGGTTAACCCTTCTTTAGTAATAACTGGGTCATATTTATCTGCCTGAAGATCAATAACATCAACTGTATGATTCTGAGCCTTCAAAGTATCAATGACGTTCACAGCAAGTGCCGCACAATAAGATCTCTTGTGGGGAACATTTTTACTTGATTCTAAAGTATATGGATGGTCGAGTACTATGGATACATGCATATAGAATTCCTTCTTTACATTTTTATATTCCATGGAATATAATGTATAATAACAGTTAAACAATAGACTGTCAATTTATATTCGGAGGAATATATATGCCAAAATTAAACCCACTATTACAACAAATTGATAAAGAATTACATCGTTATCTCGCTTTTGACAATACGAAAAGAATTCAAGAGCATCTGTTAAAGTATGCTGAAGAAACAGTAAGTGACATTGTACCTAATATTTCTGTGACGGATTTAGACATTATTAATCATATTGCAAGTCATTCTGAAATCAGAATTAAAGAATTAGTAGCTACAGTTTATTTCCCTCAAGGAACTGTTTCAAAAATAGTTAATCGTTTAGTAAAGAAGAATCTGCTTAAAAAGTATCATCGTAGTGATAATAAAAAAGACGTATATTTAAAACTAACCGCCAATGGTCAAATTATAGCGAAGCTACATAAAAAATATCATGAAAAAGAAAATCAAAAATTAAATGAGTTGGGAGCCAATTTTAGTGATACAGATTTGCAAAAACTGGCCGAAATGCTCAGAAAAATCAATGAACTACGAGAAAACTAGAATATAGTTCTATAAGACCCAAAATATTTAGACAAAGAAGTATTTAATACAACTATCAAATATTTCTGATTGATCAACGGGCAAATTATGTCCAGCATTTTCCAAAATTAACAAATTGCATTTTCCAAATTTCTTAACCAACTTTGCCTGTTCTTTGAAACCAACAATATGATCATGTTTTCCCAACAGAAGAAAAACAGGAATATCAGTACTCCAATTTTTAAGCTCCATTTCATTTTGAAATTGATAATGATCAAAATTGTCAGACTGCAGTCTTTCAATAAAATTAAAATCACAGTTTTCAAGTCCAGGAATAATCTCTTCTGTGTACTTCTGCCATGAAATTTTATCAATAACTACATTCATCCCAATAAAATCTTCTGTGTATTTACTACTTGGAATTTTAAAATCGTTTATGCGGATGTTACTATGTGCTTCAACAATTCTTTTATTTGAATTTGCTGTCACAACTGGACATGTCAGAAACAATCCCTTTACGCGGTTAGAATGATTATATGCTATCCCCAAGCTCAAATATCCCCCATAAGAATGTCCACATAGATAGAAAGTATTAATTTTAATTGAATCAAGAAACTTTATAATTAATTCCATCAAATAGTCACTAGACGGCTGTGGTGCAAAAAAAGATTGACTCTCTCCCATCCCAGGAAGATCAATGTAAATTCGTTGATACTTTTTGCCGATAAAGGCAGGTTCGTACTGAAATTTCATAGAATTAAGATCTAAACACAGACCATGAATAAAAACAATTGGTTCACCAGTTCCAATTATTTCATAATGAATCAAAATATCATCAACTAGTTGTTGCATAAAATACCTCCGTTTTTTTATTACTGTTATTAAACATAATAAAAAGTATACTATATATATTGTGTATCTTTTCTAATTATATTGAATTACTATTTTTGAAATGATTTGTTTGATAAGCAAATGAAATTCATATTTTTTAATTATGATTCTAATCATTAATTTTATTCAACATATACTCTGCAAATTCAATCAAGGATGAATTGCTATACTTTTTTTCATATTGCCCTATTACACTGGAAGAATATTCATTTAACGCACTTTTAATAATTTCACTGTATTTTTGAGGAATATTTATGATCCCCCACCGCCCACCTGAAAGTTTAGAGGTTATCAACTTCTCCTTCTTATAAGCAAATGCGCGACAAAGGTTTAATATGGTATACATAGGTTGTTCTATAATTGTGGATTTTGCATCTGAAACATCATATAAAATGCTGTTCCAATAAGATGAACTTGGAATCGAACAAAATACTTTTTTAATTGGCATACCAACTAAAACTTGTCCGGCCCTTACGGTAATCATAAAGTGAGCTGTTAAATCCGGATCCAATCCATGCATTGTCTTTATATAATTTGTTGGATTATTTACATATTTCTGATAATGCTGCTTGGAGAAATGTAATTCAAAAGGTACAGGTTCGTTAAAAGTTATTGTATTTTTTAATAAAACAATATGAAATTCCAATCCTTTTGCTGGGGCAAATGGCCATAAACTTTCGACGGTATATTCCATAATCCTTTTTTTCGTAATTAAAGAAAGAGACTGGTAGACAACAACCAGATAATCCAAATCACTAACTGATTCATTAAAAGAATCAAGAACAAATGAACCATGGATATATATACCGACCAAATTATTTTTTAATATTCTTTTGTAGCCATTTTTAAGTGATGTAAATAATTTTTCTTCCATATACATATGCTCACCCATCTGTTAATAGAATAGAATATATTGACACTTTCTAACTTTTTATCGCGTTTAATTACACTTACAACCATTCTTTTTTCAGTTTAAAATAACTTCCGCGAATTGAGCCGGCTAATTTTGAACGTTGATGTGCAAAATTGAATTTACCTCGTAATTCACTTGGAATCTCCATATCCTCACACAACTTTAACCCAACTGCCCTTTTGGGTTTGTCCCTATTTTTCTCATAAAGAACATTGATAATCATTCCATTTTGATAAATGAAGTCAGGCCAATATATATCGTCGTCTTCATAGATTGCAACTTCCAAAATAGGTGATTTAAATTCTAAATTTCGTTCTTCTTTTAGAATTTTATTTAACCAATTAATTTCTTTTGTTCTTTCACTTGCAGAGTATGTGATATATTCAAATTTGTATTTATTCCAAAAATAGCGTGCCTCATTAGCACGAAGTCCAGCCAATGATGCTGCTACAGGAGAACTTTCTAAACCAGTTAATTCAATATTTTTAAAATCGACTTTATATTCCATCTTTTCCCCTCCTATAGTAGACCTATACAGTAAATCACGTTATTTGCCTTGTGTTTGTCCCATTCCTCTATGGAAATTTTCCCTTAAAATATATTGCCCAATTAGTGATACGATTTGCTTATTTTGTGGTAAATCAGAATGTGCAGTATTTGCTCCGGTTACAGTGATTTCAGTGAAATTCTTAATTTCATCTTGAAAAATATATTTAGCAAAGTTCACGCTATTGTACGGGACAGTGCCATCGCTATTATAATTTTCGGTTCCTGCAATTGAATACATAACCAAAGACTCCGGTAATCCTTCACGATAAGCATACAATTCTTTAAACATTGCCGTTTTATGAGTAGTACTCTTTTCTTCCATGTTATATGGACTCGCGATTGTCATCAACTTATCAACTCTAACTGAAGGTGTTTTCTTGAGGTACTTTTCAAGGAATAAGGTCAGTATCAATCCGCCATTAGAATGACCAAGTGCAGAAAAATGATTGAAGTGATAAGTTTGCACCAATTGTTTGAAAGCAGTGCTCAGCCAAACCGCCTGCTTATCAATGTTACTTTTACCATCTTTATTATTTTCAAAACTAACAACTATAAAAGGTTGATTATCGTTTCGACGAATTGTACCAGTAGTAGATATTTTACCATTTTTTTGGACAACGAGCTTCAACACACTATGAGTCTGCGGAGCCTCATGTCCTAATTCTGTGATTAAACTATCAAAACGATTTTTGGTTGCACTTGATCCTGGAACCATTATGATTGGCGCCATTTGTGTCTTCCCAGAATTTCTTAACCTTGCAATGTTGCTATGATTCCAATTATATGCCGGAATACATATTGCTAATAATACAAGTACAGCAAGACCACCAAAAAAAACTTAGTTTTCATTAGATGCCCCTTCCTCACGTATATCTTCAAAATAATCATGTAATAAAACAAATGGCAGATAAAGTACAACCGCAATTATAAGATTTAGAATGCTAAACAAGAGTGCCTGCCATGCTCCTCCTGTACCAAGCCATCCAGCCAAAAAACCAGGAGTTGTTTCACTAACTGGATATACTGAAGGTGGCATAAAGTTAAATTTTAATGCGATCCATGTAATCAAAACACTAACTACAGGTGTACATAAAAAAGGAACAATCAATAAAGGATTATACAATAATGCAGCTCCCATCAAAAGTGACTGATTAATATTGAAAGCACTAGGCAGAAAACTCGCTTTACCGATTATTCGTAGATCCTTATTGTGTGAACGCCAGATTATTGCTATCACAAGTGATAGCGCCATTCCGGGACCGCCAATATTTGCGAAACTATCAATTAGAGTGTGAATCGATATCTGATTTGGTGCGCCCCAAGAAGAACCATGCTGAATTGCATATTCCAAATTTTGAACCATATTACTAGAATTAACGTTATTAAAATCAAAAAAACTAATTAGCCCCAATAACCAAAGACAATTATTTAGAGCTACTGCTAAAATTGCAGAGCCTAAAATCCAATTATCTCCTATAAACGAAAACTGGATGGGACTAGATGATAAACCGGCAGTCCCGTTCTTAAATAGTGAGCTTGCAATACAACCAAGAAATGCAAAAAGAATTAAAGTTGTCAGGACTGGCATAATTGATTTTTGTGTTCGTCTTGCTAGTGAAACATTTTGTTTGAAAGATTTATTTTTTTGTTCATTCATCGGTGTAAATCGATTGAATATCCATCCTGTTGTTAACCCAACAATTATTGCAATAAAAACCCCACTGTAACCTAAACTACCCTCCAAAAAATGATTAGTTTCATAGTGTCCCACATGTCCAAAAACACTTCTATTAAAATTCATCATCATAAATGAAAAGGCAGCAGTTATGCCCGCAACCAACTCACTCTCAGAGGACTTTCGCACTGCGATTTTAGCTACTAAGAATGTTAATGCAACTGAAATCACACCATTTGTACTAAAATTCAATATAGTGAAGTATCTAGAAAATATTTTAAATCCTGGAATCCACTGATCAATATGGTAGATATTATTTAAAAATCCATGTCTATGAAAAATTGCATTACTCAGTAGTTCAACGTATATACCTACTAAAATAAATGGAAACAAAATTGTAACAGCCTCACGTACTGTTAGCAGATAATTTCGGTGTTCTACGCTACTATCGATTTTAAATAAAAAGTTAGTGAGACGTTTATTCATCATATACCCTCTTTACTGATTTATTTAAGTATCAACACTAGTAATTATAACGCTAGAACCTGTTACGGCGAAAAATTAGGTCAAAAGCTATCTTTTGATTTCCCTCTTGTGTTTGATAGTGTGTAAAAATGTTCCATATATTAAATGTACCTGTATTTAATTGATAGTAAAAATCAATAATTGCTCTCATCAAAATAGAAGCAGGTGGTAAACCAGTAAAAGTTTCATTGAGGATTCTGTTACATAACTACCTTTTTTTGCTGATTGCTCTAAGTGAATTCGTTGCAGTACCCAATAGTCGAATCATGAAAAAATAATAGCATTTGCTTTAATAGAAAAATATATTTTAAATTTTGCCAAGCACATTATTCCTTTTTCTAGCGATGAAACTATGGGCTTTGTTCTTTAAAACTATAAACCTGTGATTTATAATTTTCCTGAGTAGTCTATCTTTATTGGTTCCATCATTTTATAAAGAAATCTGCATTTAATTTTTTAGTCGCTCTTATATCAATAAATATTGATGCCTTATTCTTGATTTTTATTTTATTTAGAATAATTCTTATTAAATATGAGATATCACTGCTCATAAAGTTTATAATGAAATAACTTACGATATTTTTTCTGACATGATAATATTTTGTGTAATATACAGAAAATATTACTCTCCGATAGATTTATCATAATATTTTTTATTAACATGCATTAATGTTTTCAAAATTTGTGGTTATTAACTTGAGCATTTACATTTTGCTCCAACATGATAAACTTTATAAGGATTATTACAATATAGGAGCCGAATACATATGCGAAATAAAACGCTACACCTCATTTTACAAAGTTTATTTTTAGGTATTGCTGGAATGATAGTAATATTTTGTTTTTTTATTTTTTTGGGAATTGCACCATTTGGAAATAGAAGTTTAGTTGTAGCAGATGCAAACATACAATATTTAGATTTTTTTTCATATTTAAAGGATATATTTTCAGGGAAAAATAGCCTCAACTATTCATTTAGTAATTCTCTAGGTGGTAGCAGCATCATTTTGCTTAGTTACTACCTTTCGTCACCAGTCAATCTATTAGTAGTCTTTTTCAGTAAAAGTTCATTAAATAGTTTTTATGATTTAGCCGTTGCAATAAAACTGGCACTTTCAATAGCAACTTTTAGCTATTACTTAAGAGTTCGTTTCAAAAATAAACTAAGAACAATTTTTATTATTCTTCTTTCTCTTTGTTATGGGTTCATGCAGTATAACATCGCACAAAGCAACAACATCATGTGGCTCGATGGGGTCTATATGTTACCACTTATTTTACTAGGTGTTTGGCAAGTATCTCGGGGAAAATCCTCTTGTATTCTTGCTATCTCATTAGGCTTATCATTAATTTTCAACTGGTATACAGGAATCATCAACGGACTTTTTTCCTGTTTCTGGTTATTATTTGAAATTGCACTTTCTCCAGAGAACACACCCGTTAAGCATCAATTAAGATCCTTTGCTAAAAAAATTGGTATCTTTGTTATTTGGTCATTTCTTGGTTTGATGCTAAGTGCATGTCTTCTTTTACCAACAATTTATGCTCTTAAAAATGGTGCACGCGGAGCCTTTGATTGGAGCTTACTAAAAAATGCATTTAATGGTAGTTTCCTAACGACTATTGAAAAATATTCAATTGGAACTTCAAGTACTATAGATGGAGTTGCACTTTATTGTGGCAGTCTACCTATCGTGGCAGTCTTTGCATCTATTTTATCTCACAAAGTTACTATACGAAAAAAAATAGTAATACTAACAATGACTACTATTGTACTAGCTATTATTTATTGGCTTCCATTCTCACTGTTGTTCTCCCTCATGAAACAAGTCGATAGTTACTGGTATCGATATAGTTATGTAGCAAGCTTCTTCTTAATATTTGTGGCCGCTGAATATTTCTCAAATCTTCATTTTGATAAAGAAGACCTTATGGATATTATTAAGGGGTGTTTTTCATTTGCAGCAATAATAATATTGCTTTACCAATTCAAGAACTACATAACCATTAATCAATTGAAAGCAACTTTAATAACGGTTATAATAACAACATTTTTACTTTTACTTAGTATTTCTTTGAAGAACTCAAAATTAAAAAAACTAGTAACAGTTGGACTAATCTTCTCTGTTATTTTTGAACTTGGTTTAAATGCAAAACAATTATGGTTAATTTCCACAAACCCAGATATTTCATACTATAAGGGCTATGTTTCTCACCAACAAAAACAAATCGATGCATTAAAAAAATATGATTCATCAAACTATCGAATTTTGCAAACATCTAGTCGACAAAAAACAAAAGATAATTTAACAGCAAACTATAATGAGGCATTAGCATTTAATTACTGGTCTCCGGCTGGTTATGTATCGAATATGAATCCTAAACAGCTTGAGCTACTCAGCTTACTGGGACATAGAACTGAGCAAGAGCGTATGAGTATCGTTAACTCTCCAGTCCTCGCTTCGGATTCGTTGCTCGGTGTAAAGTATATCCTTTCTGATTATAAAATTAATGGATTGCATAAAGTCCGATCAATAAAAAAAGTAAATGGTAAGACAGTTTACAAAAATCCTTACTATCTTCCCATGGCATTTACTAACCCTATGAACATAGCTGCTAATCTAAATACTTGGAATACGTTTGAATATACTAACAGTTTCTATACCGAACTAGCTGGAAAAAAACTTGATCTTTATGAACCCGTACGATATACAACTCGTACAAATCCTAACGGTACAATTAGTTATACTTTAAATTCTAAAAATAAAAAAAGTTTGCAGCTTTATGGCAATATAATTTGGAGTCAGTCCAATAATGGCAATCAGATAAATGTCAATAACGTTTATTCTACTGGTTATGCTAAATGGCTTTCACCTTCACTTTTTTATATTCCTACTGGAAATGGACAACAACAGGTGACGATTAATACAAATATTCAGCAAAGTGCTATTAAGACACAGCAGTTTTATAGTCTAAATCTCCAAAAACTAAAAAAATTACAAGAGAAATACAGCAAAAATCGCAAAAACTATCCTTTAAAAATGGTAATATCAGGGGTGCTATATATTCTAAAGAAAATACTTACCTTTATTCTACAATCTCCGTAGAACGTGGTTGGACAGTTAAAGTAAATGGTAAAGTCATTCATCCTCAAGTCTTTGCTGGTACTTTTATGAAATTACCTATTAAGGCAGGAAATAATAAAATCTCCATGACTTACAAAACTCCATATCTAGGATTGGGGATAATTGTATCCATTTTATCAATAATACTAATAATTATATATTTAATAGTCATTAAAAAATACATCAATAAACTTTGATTATTATATCTAGGTACCAAGTAAAAAGTTACATTTTGCTTTAAACCTTTATCAATGTATCCCAACAGTTATTCCAGTTAAAACTAGGATAAGTGTTGGCCTCTAACAAAAATTTCATTCAGAAATTTATAGTGAACGTTTTGACATTGTAATCGAGTAGACATAAAGTATGTAAAAAAGATTGTGGTAAGAAACATCATGCCACAATCTTTTTTACATAGCCATTTATTTCTTCAAGTTAACTACTCGCACCTAAAACTGCGTACAACAGAGTGGGAATTGCTCATAACCAAAAAGCATACATAAACGGCTAAATACTATGAGCTATATTTTTTATTTGATACCAAGCATTATCACCACTGGAAATCATTCCTTTAGTTAACAAGGAATGTTGTTTGTATATAAGTGGAATCCTCTGGTTATAACAAAAAACTATAAATCTCCTTTAATTATCTTCTGTAAACTTTTTGAATAATCATCTTGCTCAATGGTATATCGTGGACGCATTTTTACCTCTTTAAATATCTTCCCGATATATTCCCCAATCACGCTAAGACAGATCAATTGAATGCCACCGATTACCCAGATTGAAGCCATTAATGAAGTCCAGCCGATTTCAACATTACCCTCAATTTTACGTACAATTGAATAAATAAAACGATGCCCACTACAGCAATAAATAGTCCTAAATTTGTAATTAATCTGATTGGAACTGTTGAAAATGAAGTAATTCCGTCAAAAGCAAATTTAATCATTTTTTTCAAAGGATACTTTGATTCCCCTGCAAAACGCTTTTTTTCGAGCATAATAAACTTTGGCAGACTGGTATCCTATTAGTGGAACCATACCTCTCAAAAAAGATTACGCTCCTTAAAATCAAGCAGAGATTCTACGGCTCTTTGACTAAGTAAACGATAATCTGCAGAATTAGGCACCAAACTGACACCTAATTTACCCATCATATTATAAAATGCCATTGCAGTTTGTCGCTTAAAAAAAGTATCTGTTTTACGACTATTTCTCACTCCATATACAACTTCATTACCCTCATAATACTTGTCAACCATTTCATAGATAGCGTTTATATCATCCTGTAAATCAGCATCAATCGTAATTATCATCTGAGAATATTTTACAGCTATTGTCATACCTGCCAGTAAAGCATTCTGATGTCCAAAATTCCTACTAAATTTTATCCCTGTTACATACTCAAAATCTTTTTCAAACTTTTTTATTAATCCCCACGTCTCATCCCTACTCCCATCATCGACAAAAAGTAATTTACTTTGTGCCGCAATTTTACCTTCATCAACAAGTTTTTTTAGAATTTCCCCAAGTCTTTTAACTGTTTCCGGTAAAACTTCTTGTTCATTGTAGCAAGGAACAACAATGGTTAGAAGTTGATCGCTATACACGCTCATATTCATCCACCAATCCATAATATATATATTAATTTTTCTTTATAATATCAATGAAAATTATTATAACGCATTCTCAATTAAATACCCCCCAAAGTATTGATACGACTCTCATTGTCTATGCTACGAATAAATACCTTTTAACAATAACTATAACATCAAGATATTTCAACTCTTATTTTTAATTATCGCACAAAAATGTTATATGAGCATTGACTCAATTGTATTCTTTTCAAAACGATAAGTTCAATATGCAGAATGTAACATAAATATATGCGTAAAAAAATTAATACAGAATTTAATTTTTAAAATTATCTCGAAAGATAAAATTTTTTATCATTATGGCTTTTTTGCTATATAATAATCAAGGTTAATAATAGCATATGACTTAACAAAAATTGTTAGATAATTAAGCAAGTATCTTAGCCTAAATCCCAGTATGTTTATGCTGGTCATTAGAATTATCAGACCTATTTATTTTGGATTCAATCTGACTAACTCTAGTCTTAAAATTGCCCACAAATTTTTTTAATGACTATACTGTAGTCAATTTAATATCGAAAAAATGAAAGTCTTGATAATTTAGAGTACAATAGTAGAGAAGTTGTATTTGTTTTCGAATCGGGGGAGAAACTGTGTCGACTTTTTATCATTTAAAACAACAACGCAGTAGTATATATATAGTTTGTCTAGCACTTTTTTTATTTTTAATGACTATTCAACTTAGTTATTTTGTACCAAAGATAGTAACCATGAATCAGCTTTTTTTCTTTACAAAGATCATAGCATTGGTGGTTGGTTTTAAATTCTTTATATTAGATGATCTAGTATTTAAAAATAAAGCAATTGTTTTTGGACTCCTAATTGTTTTCTATCTAACAACAAAGGTTTCTCATGATTCCAATATTTTTTATTATTCATTTTTTATTATTGGTGCATATGATGTTGACTTTGAAAATATTTTAAGAACTTATCTTGGGGTTGAGTTATTCTGTGTCTTTGTAATAATAGTGTCCTGTGCGTTCAAAATTATTCCGGAACAAATTACTACACGGCTTGATGACAAATATTTTTTACGCCTGTCATTAGGCTTTTTGACACCCACAGATTTTGCTGCTCGCATCTTCTATTTAATGACTGCTTATTACGCATGGCGTAAGCTGCATCTTAAACTATTTGAACACTTGATTAGTTTGGGGTTGATTGGGATTGTTTTTGTACTTACAAATTCTCGACTAGACTTTGCATTAATGTTGCTGCTTTGGTTAATCGGACTAAAAGCCGTTTGGTTTGAACATCTGATTGATGTAATCAAATTCCAAGGATTAGCTGCTTTTGTGTCTCTTTACATCTTTATCAATATTCTATTAGCCTACACATACAATCCACGTTGGCTTTGGTCGCAAATGCTAAATCATTTGTTATCGAACCGTTTATTTTTCGGATTCATTGCATTAAAACAACATGGCATTTCATTGTTTGGCAGACATCTCGTTGAGATTAGTAATGGGGCTATTCAACCACAACCACCTGCAAATTACTTCTATGTTGATTCTTCATACATTCGCCTTTTAGTGATTTCGGGAATTCTTATGTCTGTATTTGTTTTACTACTCATTTTTTACTTGCTGTATAGGCTTTACAGGTTAAACTCTTATTCTCTTCTAGCTTTTTTGTTGCTAGCACTTATTAGTTCAGCTATTGATCAACACCTTGTTGAAGCCTCTTACAATATTGTTTTAACTGCTGCTTTCGCGTATATTAAGGTTGAGGAAAAGCATTCGGAAAAACAACTAAAAATGACAACTTAAGCGAAAAAAGGAGCTGGTTCAAAAGTCATATTTTGAACCAGCTCCGCTATTTATTCCGTATAAAATTGTTTTAATGATTGATTTATCAGCTTCAGGTGGTTATTAACAGAAAAGAACATCCTGCTAAACCAACTAACCTGTTAATGACGTTACTGTCATGATACAGCCCTACTCAAAGCTTCAACTCACGAAAAACCCATATTTTTAGATTTTTGAAACCAGCAAATAATCCTAAAACCAGTAATGGTAAATATAGACCATATAATCCAATTATTTGTAAAGTACTTGCTATCAAGGGACGGGATTCTAAAAATAGGCATAGTACACAAGCTATGATGCTGATGAGCTGAGTGGCAGTGAACATCTTTATAAATTGCAATTGACTATCAAATAGCAGTAGCAAGATGAGTAAACAATTAGCAATAAATAAAGCACCACAACCAACTAATGAACCAATCGCATGCAAGCAACTATGCCAATTGGCAAAATAACTTCCAGAATAATCGAACAATGCTGAAAAAATACAATCACCAATTCCATAAATGACTACAAGTGATACAAACAATTTGGCATATTTTTTACTGATAGGTTTCAAATATTGATAATAAAATGGAGTACCTAAGATAAATAGTATCCCATCAATAAGCTCCCACTTCTCAAAAAGATGTCTAGTTGGCATGCCAGGGGCTCCAAAATCACTCAATAAGGCAACATGCTTCCTGGTAGTAAAAATTCCTAGGATTGCGGGTAGACTTATTTCCCTACAAATAGCAAGGATTATTAGAATTAAACTAAGACTTATATATATTTGAATTGCTTTTTTTATCATCTTTCACACTCATTTTGAATTTGATATCTATCCTTATTCTAACCATTCTCAATAAATGTGTCTAAATTACATTACTTTCCAGCAAGTTGAAACTATTTGCGTTCGCCATTGCGTTCTTGCAGTTTTTGATTAACTCGATTCACATTCTCGGAGATCTCTAACTTCAATATGAACCAAATAACTAAATAGATTCCGACGAAGCTTAAGAAGAAACTGATGAAACCTTGCCAAATAGGCCAATTATTTATCCAAGCCATCAGCACAACTAAGCAAAAGGTACCTAAGAAATGAATAAATAACTCTATCAGATACGGCCACTCAGTTACTTCAAAAATCAAAGATAATACTCCAATTAAGCCGCTAATTACTAACACACTCAAAATACTTAATGTTGTAGCGTTAGGTTCTATCTCAAAAGCAATAAATAAAAGATATATAGTTGCACCAAAACCTACTCCTATTGAAAAAGAAGTTGTTAAGTCTCTAAAGAACTTCAGCATTCCAATCTCCTCTCATCCTTATAATCCCAAATGTCTTTCAAGATCAACCAAGAACTTGCGGCTGACACTAGTACGCAAGTTCTTTTCTAACCGTGCAATCATTGCCCCAGCAAAACTATCTTCAAGTGCAATTAAATAATCAATGTTGATTACTGCATGTTTTGATACTTGAACAAATACCTCATTGGGAAGTTTTTGCATGAATTTATACAATCTTTCCTGCAACACATACTGATCTGTGACTGTTTCAATTGTTAATGTGTCCTTTTGTACATCTGCTAAAATAATATCCTCTACTTTAACGATTATGATGCGATCAGCCGTTTTAACTGGAACTATCTTACTTGATTCCTGACCGGCCCGCTTAATATACTCCATCAAAGTGCTTGTTTCATCACTTTGTCTACTTGCTTTTACAACAACATCAATCTCATCCTGTAGCGTATCATCTTGTTCGAATCGGACATTCATCTAAATTCACTCCATACTGACCTTTTGTTTTCTTTGATAACGGATGTTAATAATAACAACTACTAACAACAGTGCTAGTGTAACACAAACAACTATTGCCATGTTCTGACCAAGCGTTGTTAGATGTCCATTCAAAGTAATTCCAACACCTAGCTTTTTCTTCAAGTCGTCTAAGACATTTGTATTAATATTTTTCAGTATATCATGCATTAACAGCTGCCGATAGATTGATGCTACATAAGCACCAGGAGTTAATTTTACAAGATTTTGCGCGAATTCCGGCAATACACCCACTGGAATATATGTTCCCACTAGAAATCCAGACATTGCACCAACGATTGATGAAAATTTTCCAACGGTATCAACGCTATTCATGAAAAAGACTAACACAAAGTTAAGCAACGCCGCTGAAAATGAAGACAAGATCGCAACAATAAATAACTGCAAACTGATTGACCATTGAATTTGAATTCCATCAACTTTGTTGAAATAAAAAATCATTATTAAGTAGAGTACCACTTGGAGTGCTGTTCCAATGATTGTTGCTGACACAATATAACTAATTTGAATTTTCAGACGACTTAAACCTGTTAAAATCAGATCTTCGTACACATGGCGTTCTGAATCTGATGCCATTCTTGATAATGCACTCAAGGTCGTTGTAATACCTGTCACAGCAAGTGTTCCCCCGATCACCCAAAGATCGAGCATTCTTGCGGGATGCTGCAATTGTTTCCATGAGTCAAGCATATTTGCTTTTAAAAATATAATAAACAATACAAATGAGATTAATGCACCTAAAAGTGAGAAAAAAACTCCGGCGCGATTACGAAAAAATAGTTTTAGATTTCTTTGAATAAGTGGCAACATTTTATTGCAACTCCTTTCCAGTTAAATTCATAAATGCATCATCAATTGTGCCCCTATGATACTCAAAATGAGTGATTGCTTTTTGGTTTACATGTAAGAACGAAATCGCATCTTGTACAGAAATGTCGCTCTTGCGATACAAGTTTGAACCTAACTCTTGAAAGTCTGCAGGTAATATTAACTTTTCATTAGTTTCAATTTCCAGATAATTTGCCGTGTTTTCAGTAATAATCGACTGTGCTGAGCCTTTGGCAATTACCTTGCCATGGTCAACTATATAAACCAGACTAGCATCTCTGGCTTCTTCCAAATAATGAGTTGTCAAAAAAATTGTTAGACCCTTTTTTTCTCGTAAGTCACTCAGTAATTGCCAGATTGCAGATCTGGTCTGAATATCTAACCCTGTAGTAGGTTCATCTAAAAATAAAAAATCTGGATTATTTAGTAATGCTCGAGCAATATCCACTCTTCTTCTTTGACCGCCCGATAAGTTACCATAGCGTTCATTGCTGAAGTTTGTTAGTCCAAGTAATTTGCTAAACTTTGCAATATTTTTAACTGATTCCATACCCTGCATTTTCGCACGCAAAATTAAATTTTCATTAACCGTTAATTTTTCATCAAGAACACTATTTTGAAAAACAACACCAATCTTAGGCTTCTTTCTTTGCCCACTATCATCAAAATACTCAATTTTTCCTGAAGTCGGTTTCGAGATTCCAATCAACATTGAGATTGTCGTTGACTTACCTGCACCATTATGCCCTAAAAATGCAACAAGTGAATGTGCAGGAATTTCAATACTAAGGTTATTAACTGCAGTTTTTTGACCATATTTTTTAGTCAAACTATTTGTAATCATTTTCATCATATTCACACTCCTATTTTTGCTTATTAGAAATATAACAGGCGGGAAGTGGTAATTGTTTGGATTAAGGACAAGAAGTGTATTCAAGAGGATAAGGTGCTTTTATCTATAGATGAAAATTCATTAAAAAGAACGACTGTCAGCATCATTATTTTTATATTCAATCTATCATTGATAAAATTTTTATTTTCAAAATTCCTGCAGTTACGCTTTCAACCAACCTACTTGTCCATAAAATTATTAAGGTATTGACGCTACTACCTTTAAAATCAGTATTAAACTTTCCTATTTTTCAATATCCAAGCACATGCCGAAATTACATCGTTAGTTTCAACTACATTGTTAAACCGATAGTCATTCTCAGATTCAACCCTACCTGTTGCAACATGAAGACCCAGAATTTTCTCAGTATCAGCGAGTACCATATCAGACTTGTAGCTGTCCCCAATAATTACAGATGATTCATTGAGAAAATCATATTTTTTATGAGCTTGTTCAATCAATCCTCGTTTTGGTTTGTGGCATTTACAATTCTCAAATTTAGTATGGGGACAAACAAAAACATCGTTAAACCCAATTTTTAACATTGATTTTTCAAACTCGTGATAATCTAAATCACCAAAATTAATATGCGTTTGATTTGTTAAACAGTAAACAGCAATATTTTCCTGCTTTAATGATTCGATTGCTTCCGTAAAACCATCATAAGGTCGAAAGTCTTCGATAGACTGGAAATGGCCATCTCCACCAACAGTTCCATCTCTGTCTATAAATACAGTAGTGATCATTATCCCAAACCTCTCTAAAAAAATTATTTTTGTCCAATTATCATTGAAAAAGTCAATTATTGCAATGATAATTATTAATTAAAACATCCCTAATGATACACTACAATGGGAATACAGAACTTGAAAGAAAAACATTATTATAACCACTTCTGCTTTAACACGATTTCATCTATCATGACACGATAGCCCATCTACTTGATTTGGATTTTTTACAAAGTACAATTGGCAAAAAAATTGAAATTGCTGCATTATCTGTTAACCATGAATTAATTATAATATTGTTCCCTTTATGAATCATTGAAAACGGCATAATAGCAATGGGAAACTTATTATCTCTACTTAAATAAGGGGATCGGCCAAAAGTTGAATTTTAACCGATCCCCTCTATTTATTCCGTCTAACCTCGAATTACTACTCATGTCAAAGTACGCGCTATGTTCGCAATTGCTAACATTTATTAGCTATTTATATCAAAAATTATAAAATAAATCACTTTACTCTAACTTAGTATTTTTTGTCTCCTTACCTAATATTATAATTACTAAAACTGCTAACATTATCGCTACACAAAAGATAATAAAAATAAACGTAAATGAATATTGTTTAGTTATCATTTTACCAACCATTAACGGCCCCAAAATTCCACCCAATCTTCCTATTCCTGCCGCAATTCCTGTGCCAGAGGCACGCATAGTAGTGGGGTATTGTTCGGGAGAGTACGCATACAACGCCCCCCAAGCTCCAAGATTAAAAAAGGACAATAGAATTCCAAAAAATAATAGTGAAAATAAAGTTGAGGCACTCCCAAATCCTAATGCACTAATTGCTGTACCAGTCAGAAAAATCGTTAAAACCCATTTACGCCCCCATTTTTCAATGAGCCAAGCCGCAGCAAAGTATCCTGGTAACTGAGCTAATGTCATAATTAATGTGTACCCAAAACTATGCATCAACCCATATCCTTTCAATATAACTACACTAGGCAACCATAAAAACATTCCATAATAAGAAAACACAACCATAAACCATACAGTCCAAAGCATAATTGTTGTCTTATAATATTGAGAACTCCATAAATTAAGTAAATTTTCTTTTAAAGATGACTGTTTTGCTATTCTTTTATTCTGAGCAATACTATTTTCCTTTAGACCATATCTAAGATACAACGCATAAAATACAGGTAATGCAGAGATTAATAATGCAACTCTCCAGCCCCAGGAAGGAATAACAAAATATGAAATAACTGCCGCAATAATCCAGCCACCAGCCCAAAAACTTTCTAATAAGACAACAATTTTCCCTCTAGATTTAACTGGTACACTTTCAGAAACCAAGGTTGAAGCAACAGGAAGTTCTCCTCCAAGTCCTGCTCCAACAAAAAAACGTAGTATCAAAAAAAGAGCATAACTGGTTGTAAATGCAGAAAAACCTGTAGCTATAGAAAACAACAATAGTGTGATAATTAAAATATCTTTTCTTCCAAAATAATCAGCTAATATACCGAAAAGAATTGCTCCAATGGCCATTCCAATGGAACTAACACTTCCAATCCACCCCATTTGTGTTTCATTCAAATTCCATTCTGATTTTAGTGCTGCTATGATGAACGAAAGCATTCCGACATCCATTGCATCAAACAACCACGCCATTCCAGTAGTAAATAGCAATTTATTTGTTTCATTTCCTTTTTTCAACATTTTTAAATCTCCCCTATTAACGATTAGGTGTAAAGACACCCTTTATAAAAATATATTATGTCTTGTGTGGGGTGTCTTGTCAATATAAGTTATATAAAAAAATAAATTATATTTTTATTTGTATTGGAGCGTACCAATGTACAATTAAGTTGACTTTAGCCCACTTTACGTTATCATAAGAGTATGAACAAGAAGATTAAACTCATTCTCAGGGAGGTAATTATATAATGACTCAAGATTACTCATCACCCGAATATTTGAAATTGGTTGATGCCTTTTGGCGTGCAGCTAACTACGTATCTGTTGGACAGCTGTATTTAAAAAACAACCCTTTACTCGATCGTCCGTTAACCGCTGATGATGTAAAAGTAAAGCCTATTGGACATTGGGGTACAATCGCTGGGCAAAACTTTATCTATGCCCACTTAAATCGTGTCATCAATAAATACGATTTAAATATGTTTTACGTTGAAGGTCCTGGCCATGGTGGTCAGGTCATGGTCTCAAATTCCTATTTGGATGGCAGCTATACAGAAATTTATCCAAATATCACACAAGATACTGCTGGAATGAAGAAACTGTTCAAGCAATTTTCATTCCCTGGTGGAGTCGCATCACATGCCGCACCAGAAACTCCAGGATCAATCCATGAAGGTGGCGAACTAGGTTATTCATTATCTCACTCTGTGGGTGCGATTTTTGATAATCCTGACTTGATAGTTGCCACTGTTGTTGGTGATGGTGAGGCTGAAACTGGTCCACTTGCCACATCTTGGCAATCAAATAAGTTTATTAATCCCATTAATGATGGTGCAGTTTTGCCTATTCTTGACTTGAATGGATTCAAGATTTCAAATCCAACAATTCTTTCGCGTCAAACTAATGAACAACTGCAAGAATATTTCCACGGAATGGGATGGGATCCAATTCTGGTTGAAGGTGACGATCCGAAGAAATTGCATCCTGCCATGGCAGAGGCTTTTGATAAAGCAATTGAAAGTATTCATACAATTCAAAAAAATGCACGTGATAATAATGATACTACCCTTCCAAGTTGGCCGATGATTATTTTCCGAGCACCGAAGGGATGGACGGGTCCTAAAGAGTGGGATGGCGAACCAATTGAAAAATCATTCCGTGCTCACCAAATTCCAATTCCTGTGGATCAAAATGATATGCAGCATGCAGATAAATTAGTTGAATGGCTTAAAAGCTATCGTCCAGAAGAACTATTCGACAAGAACGGCAAGTTAAAAGAAGCAATTGCAACAATTGCTCCAAAAGGAAATCAACGTATGGGAGCGAATCCTCATACAAATCCTGGCAGCTTGATCAAGGACTTGATTCTACCCGACTTTCGCGATTACGCAATTGATACTGGAAAGCAAGGACAAGAGATTGCACAGGATATGACCGTGCTTGGCAAATACTTGCGTGATGTAATCAAACTAAACGCAAAAAATCAAAACTTCAGAATTTTTGGACCTGATGAAACAATGTCGAATCGCCTTTCACCAGTTTTTGAAGCTACAAATCGTCAGTGGCTTGAAAACATCAATGAACCTTTTGACCAATTCTTGGCCCCTGAGGGTCGTGTGATCGATTCACAATTGTCAGAACATCAAGATGAAGGCTGGTTGGAAGGTTATGCATTGACAGGAAGACATGGTCTGTTTGTCAGCTATGAGGCATTCTTACGTGTCGTTGACTCTATGCTTGCGCAACATTTCAAATGGTTGCGCAAAGCCAAAGAACAAACTTGGCGCAGTGAGATTCCATCACTGAATGTTATTGCAACTTCAACAGTGTTCCAGCAGGATCACAATGGATATACTCATCAGGATCCTGGTATTTTAGGGCATTTGGCTGATAAGAAACCAGAATTTATTCGTGAATATTTGCCGGCTGATGCTAATAGTTTATTAGCTGTGATGGCTCACGTATTGAATGACCGTGAAAAAATAAATTTGATTGTTTCTTCAAAGCACCCACGGCAACAGTTCTACTCTGCGGCTGAGGCAAAAGAATTAGTTGATAATGGTCTTAAAATTATTGATTGGGCCTCAACCGACGATAATGCCGAACCTGATTTAGTAATAGCTGCAGCTGGAACTGAACCAAATTTGGAAAGTCTTGCAGCTATCTCGATTTTGCACGAAGCAATTCCTGAATTAAAAATTCGTTTCATCAATGTAGTTGACCTGTTAAAACTACGCAGTCAAAAACTAGATCCACGTGGACTAAGTGACTCAGAATTTGATGCGTACTTTACTCAAGATCGCCCTGTAATCTTTGCTTTCCATGGCTATGAAGGACTCATCCGTGATCTATTCTTTGACCGTCACAATCGTAATCTTTTTGTTCACGGCTATCGTGAAAATGGAGATATTACGACACCGTTTGATATGCGTGTTCTTAATCAAATGGATCGCTTTGACCTTGCGAAATCAGCTGTGTTAAGCTTACCAGATGCTGAAAAATATGGTCAACTTGTTGCTAAAATGGACAGTATTATTGCTAAACATCATCAATTCATTCGTGACGAAGGTGTCGACTTGCCTGAAGTTGAAAACTGGGAATGGAAACCTATTAAATAATAATCAATTAAAAAAACACTGACAATTTCGTCGGTGTTTTTTTTATCTTATTCAATTTCAAATTCCTTCAAAAACATTGTTATTTTATTTCTAACCATTGCATGCTTTTTAGAATCATACAAATATTTTTTATCACTCCAATGATTTGCACTATATAACCATACAGGTTTTCTTAATTTTTCAGGCTCTTCTTCTTTATATCTCGGAAAAACATGTGCATGCAAAAAGTTGTCAGTATTTCCTAAAATATCATAGTTAATTCTGACAGCATCTGTTGCCTGCATTACGGCGTCGCCTAGAATGCTCATATCCCTTAAAAAAAGTGTACGTTCAGTCAAATTTAGATCATTGAGCGAATTAACCTCTTTCTTTGGTAGCAATACTGAGTATCCTTCAAGAAATTGTGTATCTCCAAAAACGGCTATTCCACCCTCTAATTCGGCCATTACCATGGGATTAGTTCCGTCAAGAGCTGATCCTATTCGGTCCTCAAACCATTGCTTTGTCACAAATATCACGTCCTTCAAGAATCTATTAAAAGGCCCTTCTCCGTTTTAGAAAAGCATTATCGACGTTCTCAAATTGCAACTTTGGATAATAATTCGTCGCTGATTCAGCAGCTAATAATACTAAAGAAACATCTGGCCCGATTTGTTTAGCCAATTCCTCAACCAAACGCTTACCAATTCCTTGTCTTTGATACTTTTTATCAACTGCTAAATCTGAGAGGTAACAAGCATAGCTAAAATCTGTGATGGCCCTTGCAACTCCAACTAACTCCTGCTTATTATCCCAAGCAGTCCAGATTACGGAAGCATTTCTAATCATTTTTTCCAACCTAGGTAAATCTTCAATTGGTCGATGTATTCCTGAGTTAGCAAATAACGTTGCCAGTTGTTTTGCAGTTATTTCCTTATTATTTGAATAAGTGATCAAGTTATTTGCTTCCTTTCCAAAAGGATTACTTTTTGTTAAATTTTCGTTTTAACCACCCTTTAAGTTTTAGATACGCTAAATACTGCTTACGCGAATTCTCAATTCTTCGATAGCGTACTCGATTCTTTTTATAAAAATCTTGATGGTAGTTCTCCGCTGGCCAAAATTTTTCTACTTTTCGAATTGGTACTACAATTGGTTTAGTAAATTTTCTTGATTGTTTAAGCTTTTCTTTCGAAGCATTTGCGATTTTCTTTTGTTCTTCATCTCTAACAAAGATTATTGGTTGATAATTAGCACCACGATCGTTAATCTGACCACTATCATCAGTAGGATCAATCAACTGCCAATATAATTCTACTAGCACTTGATAACTAATTACTTTGTTTTCGTAGATGATTTCAACTGCCTCGACATGTCCAGAAGTTCCCCTGCTAACCTCATCATAGGTTGGATTCTCACTCTGACCGCCGGTGTATCCGGAAATGACCGCGATGATGCCAGGTCTAGTTTCGAATGGTTCGACCATACACCAAAAACAGCCTCCAGCAAAAATCGCACGCTCAATATCTGGTCCATCATCTTCAAAATGCTTTGTTAAATCAAAAGATTCAATATCTTGTTTTTCCCCAGAAAGTTTTGCATAAAAATCAGCTATATCGGGTGTTAAATTATTGCGTACTGCAAGTGGTCTCAAACGATATTCAAGTTCTCCCAATGCCTGTTCCTTGTCTGTTCCATTTTCAATCTCTAATTTACACTTGAGCAGTTGTTTTCTTTCCCACTCTCTCGTCGCAGTATTTAGTATTAGGTTATAAATCTCATCTAAAGTTATATCGGCCCGCTTCATTTTTTCCCAACTTTCACTTAATTTTGAAAGTATCATAGCATTTTTTTACAATTTTACTTAATAACCATTGTCAATCATTAATTTAGCAACCTTTTTTAAAATTATTTGGTCAGTATCATCATTATGATTTTTCCTCACTATGATGTCATGCTTGCTAAAATAGTCCTTTTCTCGCCACCAGCTTCTTAACTGTTCAGGTGTAAATGAAACTTTTTTTTTGCTATTATTTTTGACGGTTTGTTCAAAAGAAATATCTAGATAGAAAAACAAAACATTTCCATCGAATTCATTAATTGCCTTCATGAGCATCTCTGAATAAACATCTTTCCTCAAAATTCCTTCAAGTATTGTTATATGGTAGTTTTGCCTTCCAAACTCAAGCATTTTTGCCATTAATTTGATTGAGGGGTTACCCACATGATCATCTGCATGCAAAATATTCCTTCGAATAATATCCTGCTGAATCAGAAAACTATTCTTTGTTCCATAATAATTTTGAATTTTCTTTGCCAAGTAGGTTTTTCCACATCCTGAATTTCCACGAAGTACAATTAGAACAGGTTTACTCAAATCTCCATCCTTCTTTTACTGTGTATTGCATTATGCAAATTAATTAGTAAGATGTTTTTAATTTTGCAAGCACGTTGCTGTTTGTAAATTGCCATATGCAATTAGTCATTTAAATTATATCTTAACTTCATTTTTTCAGAACCAGCTATCACCATTTCTCCCAATAACTTGGTTTGCAATCTTAAAGCTTCATCTGCAAGCTTTTGGTTAGCATTTTCAAGGTATTTTACAGTTTCATCTTTCTTACCATTAAAATATTTATCTGTATCGTTTTGGATTTTACGATAAATACTCATAGCTTCTAATTCATAACTATTGCGCATATCAACGTAAAAATCATAATCAGTATCCCCTAAGAGCGCAGTCGTGCAACTCAGCCAATACATATTATTGAGATTAAACGTTCCATCCGCATCTTTAAAACTTGCTGGAGTATCAGTGACCATCGCATAAAATGGGACAACTGTATTAAAAGTATTTGCTCCAAAGGCCAGCCAATGTATTCCCGCTAATTCAGAAGGAACATCATTTCTAATTTGTAAAATATGCACATTATGGTTTCTGTTGATGCCAATAGGTCTAAACAGTGTTTTTTCTGTCTCTGTTCCTGAACCATAGACATCATATTTTGTATTCTCAAAATGTGAACTTAAAACATACTTGACATCTTCAATTGAAATTTTACGATTTGCATGACAGATAAAAGGTTGTTCCTGATCCATTGGATCACTTGTATTATCTGGATTAAAGAAACGTTGTCCATACCACGTTCGCGGATTATTATAAACTGTATCTTTGATTGATGAGCTGCCGAAGATATGACGCAAGTTAACTTTATCAAAATCTGGATTCAAATGATATTTATTGATCATTTCTTCCAAATCAGCCGATGACATCGTATCTTCTGAATTAAAATCAAATTCATCAATGTTCATCCGATTAGGTGCAACAACATATGAATCATCAGGGATTCTTTTGGCTGCCCAATGATGTCCACCAATTGTTTCTAACCACCAAATCTCATCTTTATCTGAAAAGGCTATTCCATTAGGTTCATAAGTACCATATTCTTCAAGTAACTCACCGAGTCGTCTAACACCTTGACGGGCGCTATGAATATAAGGCAACACTAACGTTACTAGGTCTTCCTCACCTATTCCACCAGGAACGAATGGATCTGCTCCCAAAACACGCGGATTAGTTGTAATTGTTTCGGTAGCTGACATTGCAATATTTTCACTATTAATTCCAGCCGTTGGCCAAGTACCATTTGTCAAAATTGCATTTGGAATAGAAGTGTAACTCAACGGATTATCTGGTAATTTGATACTTACTTTACTAATTACGGATTCATAATCTCGTGGTTGTTCACCTGATGTTACAACTACAAAACGTTGTGGATCAAGTGCTTCATGACCATCATCATTTCTCGAAATAATTGTTGACCCATCAATTGATGCTTTCTTTCCAACTAAAATTGTTGTACATGAACCATGTATTCTTTTTGCCATTGCCAACTGCACTTCCTTTGTATTTATGGTTACAATTATACTACTAACTCTGACATGAAAAAATGAAATAAGACTAAGAGTTAGACTAAGAATTACTAGTTAGAATTATTTTTAAATCAATTTGATAATCTCGGCAGCAACTTGTTCGGGAAAATCCCAAAACAAATAATGATTGTTACCCACACAAATTATCTTAGTCTTATCCGTTGTATATTCTGAACGTTCATATTCTGCTTTTCTGAATTTTTGAGTGAAAATAGTCACTGGAATCTCTTGTGAGAATCTTATTTTTTCATATTTAGAAACGGATTGTATCAATTCTTCTTGCTGCTGAGCGCTTTTACTTTCTGAATCTCTTTGATCATCTTGATAATAATGTTTCCATAATAATTTATTTTGTTCCTTTGAGAAATTCTTTTTAGTTTGCCTTTGCATGTTAGTAATTAATTGTTCTTCAGTCATATTCTTAAATTTCTTTGCTTGTTCAACATAGCCTTTTCCCTGAGGCGGATTAAAAAAAATTTCTCTTGTTGTTGGTTCAATTCCAATAAATCCGCTGAAGTTCTTAATCCTATTAGCAATTGGTAATGCCAATATTCCACCCATACTATGTGCAACAATAATCACTTTTTTTGCAGTCTGCTTCTCAATAATTGCTGCTAAATTTGTAATATCTTCTTCAAGTACATAAACTTTTTTTGTTAATGAACTCAATCCTGAATTTAGATAGTCAATTGCTAAAATACCAACATTCTTAGGAAGTCTTGTGATTAGTTATCAAATGTATCAAAGCCACTTGCACCACTCAAAAAGACTATCAAAGTTTTTCCTGTACGCACCGAAATTTTATAGTTTCCCAAATCTGTTTTGAATAATTCGTTATGCATACGCATCACTACTTTCTAAAAAATATAATTATTTATGTTCAACCCAAAAAGAACTAAACAAAAAAATTAAATTTCTGTCCAGTTCCTTCATCAATCACGTATTAACTAATTTTATAATGTGTCTTTACTAAGGTAGTTACTTTAAATCTCTTTTATATTCCTCAGCTTCTGTTTCATTGCAATAGACAAAATGTCCAGGTTTTATTTCTATAAACTTAGGTTTTTTAGTCGAATAGTCGTGAATGCTTGGATCATACACAATGTTTTTACGACTCTTTGCAATTCTTGGATCTGGAATTGGGATAGCAGACAGTAAAGACTTGGTGTAAGGATGAATTGGGTTCTTAAATAATTCTTCAGTTTCCGCTAATTCTAATATTCTTCCAGCCCGAATAACAGCAATTCTGTCCGAAATATAGCGCACAACTGATAAATCATGTGCAACAAACAAAAAAGTGATGCCTTGTTCTCGCTGGAACTTTTTTAACAAATTCAGCACTTGTGCACGAATTGACATATCCAAAGCAGATATTGGCTCATCAGCAACCACTAGATCAGGATTCATAATCAAGGCTCGAGCAATTCCAATACGTTGCCTTTGACCACCTGAAAACTCATGAGGGTATCTGTATAATTGTTCAGGAAGTAACCCCACAGCTTCAAGCATTTCTTTGACTTTGTTTACTCTTTCCTCTTCACTTTTAAATAATTTATAATTATATAGTCCCTCAGAAATTATATAATCAATAGTTGCACGTTCATTTAAAGAGGCTGATGGATCTTGAAAAATCATCTGAATTTTTCGTTCTGTTTCAAATTTTTCTTTACTTGAAATTTTACCATTGATTTGCTTACCCTCAAAAATAATTTGGCCATTACTAGTTGGATTTATTCCTAAAACAGCCCGTCCGATTGTCGTTTTACCTGAGCCTGACTCTCCAACAAGTGAAAATATTTCTCCCTTGAATATATCAAAATTAACATCCTGAACTGCCACAAATTTTGAATTACCACTTCCAAATGTAATCTCTAAATCCTTAATAGAAAGAAGAGTTTCCCTATCGCTATTGTTCATTTTTTCAATCTCCTCTATTTATTAATTTTCTGCTGTCATTTCAAGCATGTGTTGATGAAGATTTTGAATTACTTCAGGTTTTTGAATTTTTGGCGCCCGTTTATCTAATAACCATGTCTTAGCATAATGAGTATCTGTAACTTTAAACATTGGTGGTTCAGCCTTAAAGTCAACAGACATAGCATACTGATTTCTTGGAGCAAAAGCATCTCCAACTATTTTTTTATACAAAGAAGGTGGTGTACCAGGAATAGATTTTAATTCCTCGCCTTTTCTTGCCAGCTGAGGAAGTGATGATAACAGATTCCATGTATATGGATGCCGTGAATCATAGAATATCTCCTCGCAAGTACCAATTTCAATGATTCTTCCAGAGTACATTACCGCAATTCGATCAGCAATTGATGCAACCACTCCCAAGTCATGCGTGATAAAAATAATTGTAAACTTGTATTCTTCCTGAAGTTCTTTGATTAAATCTAATATCTGTGCTTGAATCGTAACATCCAATGCGGTTGTGGGTTCATCACAAATCAATACTTCAGGTCGGCAGGCTAGCGCAATTGCAATGACAATTCTTTGACGCATTCCTCCTGAATATTCAAAGGGATATTCATTATAACGTTTTACCGCATTTGGAATACCAGTTTTTTCCATTAAATCAATTGCAATTTTCTTAGCTTCTTTCTTCGTTTTTTTCTGGTGTTTAACGACTACTTCTGAGATTTGTGATCCAATTGTATGAATTGGGTCTAACGAAGTCATTGGATCTTGAAAAATAGTAGCAATTTCTTTTCCACGAATTTTATCCCACTGTTTATTTACCCTTAAATCACTAAGTCGAGTTCCTTTATAATCAATGGTTCCATGAGAAATACGACCATTTTGTTCAAGCATTCCTGTAAAAGCTTTTGTTAAAACTGATTTACCTGAACCAGACTCACCTACAATCGCTAGTGTTTCATGTTTTTTTAAGTTTAAAGAAATATCGTGAATTGCTTCAATCTCGCTACCACGAACTCGAAAACTGACATTTAGATTCTTTACTTCAAGAATATTTTCATCATTCATCATAGTTATCCTCCATTAATATAACGTAACTCTTACATGTGTGTTCTTGGATCAGATGCATCAGCTAAACGCTGTCCGATTATATATAGCGAAATTGTAATCAGTGCCAATACAAGTACTGGTAGCCAGAACAAGTAAGGATAGGTTGTCATGTAAGGTGAATATTGTGAGATCAAACGCCCAAGCGATGGTACATTCTGACTTAATCCTACTCCTAAGAATGATAAGAATACCTCATATGAAATAAATGATGGTAATGCCATAGAAATATCTGTAACAATAACCGATGTCAAATAGGGTAAAATATTTCTAATGATAATTCTCCGCATTGGTGTACCTAATGTTTTTGAAGCAACATTATATTCTCGTTCACGCATAATCATTACTTGAACACGCATAAAATATGCAGTTCCAATCCAAGAAGTACAGGTCATTGCAAAAATCAAATTCCAAAATCCATTACCAAAAGAATAAGATAAAACGATAATTATTAAGAGTGATGGAACATTTGAAATTACGTTGTAAATTTCAAGCATAATACGGTCAACTTTTTTTGAAACACCCCAAATTGATCCGATAATTACACCAATAATTTCGGTAATTAATGAGGCTATGACGCCAATTGAAATTGAAGTACGCGCACCAGCCCAGATTGCATCAAATAATGAATTGCCATTCGCATCAGTACCAAACCAGTATTTCGCACTTGGCCAATTATAACGAGCTTTGAAATCATTAATATTTCCAACATTGGACAGGCTGTAGCCGCTAAAAAATGGTTGTATAAACGACATCAGTAAAATAACTAGCATTAAAATGAGCATAAAAATCGTTATCTTACTAAATAAAAATTTTTTTGCCACTGATCCCCAGTACGAATATTTAGGTGTATCTATCTTTTCATTTTCCTTACCATTTAAAGAAACGACGGTAAAATCATCTTCAGTTATATTGTTAGCGGGCACTACTGTACCCATCTCAAAAACTTTTGCTTGATTTAAACTTTCTTGCATTGCGATATTACTCGTCTCCCTTCGTTGAGAGTTTAATTCTAGGATCAACAATTACCATCAAGATATCACCTAAAAGAACTGACAGTACCCCGATTGTCGTAAAGATGAATACTAAACCGATAACAATTGAATTATTATGAGCTAAAATTGCGTCAGGCAACATTTTACCCATCCCGGGCATAGCAAAAATATTTTCTGTAATTGTTGCACCTTCAATTAAACCAATAATCATCCCAGGTATATTTTGTACAATGGGAATTGAAGCATTCTTAAAAATATGTTTGCGATAAATTTCATTATCGGTTAGTCCTTTACTACGTGCAAACTTAACGTAATCAGACTGCTGCTGGTCAATCATATATCGTCTAAACCAAATTACTAAACCTGATACTGAAAGCAGTCCCAATATGACAGTTGGCATTACCCATGAAGCAAAACTACTTGCTCCTTGTGTTGGAAATGAATCCGGAAGTCCAAAAAGTTGTGCCCCAATATAACGAAAGGCATAAATAAACGCCAAACTTGGAATAGCTATCAACAAGGTAACAACTCCTGTTCCAACCTTATCAAATAGTTTACCCTTAAAGCGTGCCATGAAAAACGCCATCGGAATCGAAATAGCATATGAAATAATCAAAGCAAAAATACCAGCTCTAAATGATGTTCCAATCATTGATGGATCTTGGTAATTTTGATCCAGATTCGTGTATGAATCTTTGTAACGATCATAGTCAAAAGCATTTCGATGAGTCTTTGATTGATACTGCCTTGTATAAACATTATCAGCCGAGTTAATGATGACTCCATGCCCTAAGTTATATTTTTTAGAAACTGTTGCTCCTTGTCTGCCTGCTATTACATCCAAGACAGAAGTTCCACTAAATGTCGGATATGAAGTTCCTAGGTCGAAATGAATAATATTTTGATGAATAAAAGGAAATGATTTATTGAAATATATTTGATATCGGTATTTAGTACCAGAACCAACTAAGGCCCAACCAACCCATTTATCATTTTCAATCTTCAAGTAACGCTTCAAATTTGGATTATTCTTATCCTGAACACTCCAAGGTGTATCTATTTTCACGAGGTTACCATAAAAGCGGCCGAGCCTTTCCCACAATGGCAAATCTCTTATTGCATAGTATCTCTTACTACTTGGGTAAGTTTTAATCTTAAACCCATTCTTTTTTGCCCATTTATTGAGTATGTCAAAATTCTTCTTACCATGACTTCCAGAAACATCTGTATTAGACGTTGCCTTTTGAACCTTATTGACAAGCGTCTCCGTATCATAATAATCAAGATAATTCATATTATGATAGGCATTATTTTTGTAATCGATTAACTTGTCTGGTCTTGAAGCCAGTTTTTGAATCAAAGGATCTTGGCTAAACACATCACGTTTTGGAATGAGTGAATAAATTATTATATAAGTGATAGTAGTCACTAAAAAGATACTTAAAAGAGATCTTAGTATTCTAAAAAAAAGATATTTTTTCAATCGAAGAATCCTCCTTTACAGCTAATATTATAAAAATATATTTATTTTATTATCGTTTTTTCATGAAGAACTATATAAATAATAGAAGTGGCGCAATATACCATTGCTCCACTTCCATCATTATTAAATTGAAATAAAAGTAGTAATTATGCAATTACTTTTTTGAATATTTTCTTAATTATCAGCATTTGCCTTTGCAATCTTGGCTCTTTCTTTATTCCAAGCAGCTTTAGCTTTATTGTATTGAGCAGTTGTAACTGGTTTCGATTGTAACTTCATATATTTGTAAGAACTTGAACCACCTAATCCTGTAGGAGCATAACTTGCAGAGAATGGAACAACCTTCGTTACCGATGGAGTCCCACCATCAGAGTAGACAGGTATTTGAATCCCGCTATCTAACAATGCTGCTTCAGCCTTTGCAAATAATGAATTACGCTTGTTAACATCACTTGTTTCTGCTTCTGCGGTGTCAACCAATGAAGCATATTTATCAAGACCTGTTGTTTTAGCCACTGATGCTGATTCTGAATCACCCGCAGTTAAACCAATTGTTGATAACATTGAACCTGATTCTGGATTGTAAATATCCAAGTATGTTGAAGGATCTTCATAATCTGGACTCCATCCAGAAGCATTACTGATATCATAGTCTGATTGTGCTCCTGTCGTAGCTTCATATGTTCCTGCTAGATATTTGTCATTTGAAAGTAATTGAATATCAACTTGTACATTATCTGTACCAAGTACACTTTCAACTGACTTTTTGAATGACTTAGCTTGATCGATACCAGTTTGATCCTTTTCACTCTCAGGAATATCAAGTTTAATTGGAAGGGATACTCCCTCTGCTGCTAATTCTTTTTTAGCTGCAGCAATTAACTCCTTAGCCTTTGTTGGATTATATGTGCCATCTTGTCCATCGGCTAAATTAATTTTAGATAACGGGCTTGCTATTGCAGTTAAGTCTTTTTCTACTGCAAAATTGTAATCTTTACCATCTACAGAAACAAATGTAGGAGGAATCAATTCATTACGTAATGACTTCTTGGCACCAGCCTCACCAACATTTTGCGCATTGTAATCAGTCTTATTAAATGCAAACTGAACAGCTAATCTGAAGTTCTTATTAAGAATTGCCTTCTTTGTATCGGTTTTTTCTTTAGATGTCTTTTTCGATGTTGCATCATAGTTCTTACGATTCAAGTTAAATGTAAAATTATAAGTTGCTGAGCCAGGCAATGACCAAACAATGTTATTCTTATTACTTTTTTCAACTTCCTTATAGCCAGCCGAGTTAGGATATACACGCGCTAACGTATTCGTACCATTCTTGAATGCTTTGTATAAACTGTCAGGGTTTGATAAGTCATTATATGTCAACTTAACATTCTTGATATGAATATCCTTCTTATCCCAGTAAGAACTGTTAGCAGTCATCTGAATAACTGATTTTGAAGTAAAGTTTTTCAAAATATAACCACCGTTATATAAGATGCCATCTGCTTTCATCTTGCCGAAGCTCTTACCCGATTCTTTTAAAAACTTGGCATTGACTGGGAACATAACCCCATACGTTAACTTAGAATTCCAGTAAGATTCAGGTTTTGTCAAATTGTATTGTAGCTTGTACTTGCCGATTGCTTTAACACCAACTTTTGAAAAGTCTTTCGTTTTACCATTAACATAATCGTCCAACCCAACAATAGAATCTTGAACTACGTACAACGTTTCTGATTTTGCAGCAACAGCGTGCTTCAATCCAGTTACAAAATCTTGAGCAGTAACAGTTCCGTATGTATTACCTTCGCTGTCGACCCATTTAACACCCTTTCTAATGTCATATGTATATGTCTTTCCATCATTACTTACCTTGTAAGATGTTGCCAAATCTGGTTTCAACCTGCCATATTTGTCTCTACTAAGCAAGCCATCGACAAAGTTCTGAAAGATGTCACTATTTGTTGCCCGTGAGGAAACTGTGTAATCGAGTGTAGTCGGATCAGTCGTATAAACATAATTATATGTACTTGTATTCGCTTTTCCGCTACTTGATGAACTACTTTTGCCACACGACGCAAGCGTAACCCCACATGCAAGAATAGCTAATACTAGACCCATTCGTTTTAACTTCATAACTAAAACTCCCCCCAAAAAAATTTATAATACTTAAAAATGAATTAAATAAGATTATAATTACATTAACAATGAATGTCAAATTTACTTTTTTGTTTTTGCAAATTTAATCTTAATTTAACTTAGTTTAAATCGTATTATACTTTTCTTTAAAAAACAAATTTGTTGTATTATCGCTTTATACAAAAAAAATAAGCAAAAGTGATTAAATTTAGAAGTAAAAACAATATAAATTGTTTTACATTTAAACAAGTCACTTCGCTATCGCTATAATATTCAAATTATTACTTCAAACTTAATATTTTTACTTACAAATAAATAATCTCTAAACATTATTTGTATTATTCAATCAATTAAATAATTATTTACTAATATTTTTTTGTCCAACCAATCATAGTCCAAAAACTTTTTGAGTTGCCTATTTACCGGAACCCATAACCCACTTATTAATAAGTCTACCATTACCTCCATAAATATCTCGTCATTGTTTATTACGTCTACATTTATCAATTTATTATTTTCTGTCCTGCAAACAATTTCTTCTTTTTTAATTCCAACGATTTGTGCGGAAACAATCTTATCATCTTTATTCATTTTAATTATCTCCTTTAATTAGCCTATTACATTGTTACTTCATTCATTGAGATAATTCTAAAACAACTTTATGAACTTCTTTTGATGAATTGTTGAAAAGAAACTTGTTAAATAAATAAGTTTATCTTCAGTTCTTAATGAAAGTATAAAAGAATAAGAAACATCGATGGTAGATAGATAACACTGTTTTCTATTCGGGACTTTAATGAATTTTTCTTCATAATGGAGTATAATACTGCTAATCAACACAGGAGGGGATACATTTATGCATGTACTTTGGAAAGACAAAATAGTAGAACGTGACACAGTAAAAATCGATATTGAAGACCGCGCCTACCAATATGGTGATGGACTATATGAAGCAATGCGTGTCTATAATTCAAAAATGTATATGTTTGACGAACATTTCGATAGACTCGACCGTTGTGCAAAAGAAATTCGCTTAGACCTGCCTTTTACTCGTGCTGAGTTAAAAGCTAACTTGGAAAAACTAATCGCAGTTGAATCAATTAAGGAAGGAGAAGTCTACTTACAAGTTTCTCGTGGTGTTAAATCCCCAAGAGACCATCATCTACCACTTCCTGGTACTGTTGAACCCGTTTTAACAGCTAATGTTATCACGATTGAGCGTGATGTTGAGGCCCAAGAAAAGGGACATACTTCTTGTATAGTACAAGATCAACGTTGGCTACATTGCAATATCAAGTCATTGAGCTTACTTGGCAATGTCCTTTCGTTGAATGAAGCAGTTGAAAAGGGTTATGATGATGCATTGCTTGTTCGCGACGGATACTTCACTGAAGCTTCTGCTTCGAATCTTTGGTTTGTTATTGATGGTAAGCTACGTACCCATGAAGATGGTAATTTAGTATTACCTGGCATTACAAAAATAAAATTGCGAGAAATTGCAAAATCTCTTGGATTGGAAGTCGTGGAAAAAGCAGTTCCAGTTACGATGCTTGATCAAGTTGAAGAATGTTTTGCATCCAATTCTGTTCATGAAGTGATGCCAATTGTTGAAATCGACGGGAAACCTGTACGAGATGGCAAGCGTGGACCAATAACAAAACTTCTTCAAGACAAATATATTGAAGCAACACTATAAGCCTGGATCCAACTAATAACAATATTCGGTACTAACTATAAAGGAATGCTATGATATAGTAAAAAAGGAAAGACTTAACAAAAAGTCTCTCCTTTTTAATTTCCAATCTATTACTTTCATTATGCTACCATTTTTGTACCATAAAGTTGATCTCTTCTTTATCTGTTCCCTGATCTTTTTCCTCTGCTTCATTAAGTAATTTGTAGATATCAGCAAATAATTTTTTTTGTGCCTCCTGTGATAATTTCAGTGTGCTAAATACCCCACCTGTTTTTATCTTGTCAAAATAAGAAGAGTCTTTCTTATATTCATTAATTTCTTTTGTTGCTGAATCGATAAATAACTGAGTTCCATACAAGAACATTTTTACCAGTTCTTCAGTGTGCTCAGCTGCCCAGTCAGCTGACATGTTTAATCCATTGATTTTGTCATCATCAATGATGCTTGAAGCACCATTATGATCGTTCAATTTGAAACTCGAATAATAATATTCTTGCAAATTTTTAATGTGTTCACTTCTAACTATTTCAATCAACTCTAAGTCAACTAATTTTTTTATCGGATAATATAACTGACTTGTAGGAATTCCCGTCTTCTTTGAAATTTCTTTGATATTTATTCCATCTTGTACATTTGTTGTTTTTATAATTTTAATATTTTTTTCATCGGCTAAAGCCCTTGCTAGCTGTGAAACGATATTTGCAGCCATCTAATCACCTCAAATTAATCATAATGTATTGACAAAATTAAATCAAACAGTTATATTTTTGTTTGTCATTAAATTTTTTTTTAACGAAGAATAAAATTTAATTGTGAGGTGTTTTAAAAATGGAAAAAACAAAAAACATTTTTGTCACAGATAAAGAATCAAATATTCAAATCGGCAAAGACATCACTAGCAACTTAATTAGCTCCCTTACAGGTAACATGTTTTCATTTTCCCTAGGATTAATGTTGTTAAATATTACAAATTCACCGCTTAGCTTTGGGTTAGAAATGATTATTATGCCCTTGGTCAATCTATTATTTGTTGTCCCTATCGGAAATATTGTTGATTCAGTAGCACATAAAAAAATAATTATTTCATCTCTACTGTCTCGGTTACTAGCGCTTTTTATTTTGTCAGCAACAATCGGTTTCTTCAAAGATAATTACCTATTCATTCCTATCACTATCTTTGTCACTATCAACACTATCTGCAGTAATTTCAATTCAACTGCCTATTCTGCAGCAATTCATGAAGTTGTTAATCAAAATCATATTCAAAAACTCAGTTCATTTACACAGGCCGCAAGTTCCCTATCCGCAATCATTGCACCTCCGCTTGGAATGACTCTTTATAGTCTTCTAGGTTTTAAATGGATGATCTTTCTTGAAATTTTTGCTTCATTAATTTCTTTTGCAATTGTATTAAGTATGCATTTTCATTACTCACCAAGAAAAAAACAAGTGAGTTCTATTCAAAAGAAAAATACAAGATTAACATCACAGATAAAGAAGTTTTCAAACGGCCTCAAATACATTCACAGGCAAAAGCTAATTATGGAAATGATTACCATTGGTATCTTTATAAATTTTCTATTTACTTCCCTAACAATCGGAATGCCCTACATACTATCAAATAATCTTCATCTTGGAAATGGTTCCATTAGTTTCCTTGAAAGCGGAAATTCAATTGGAATGCTACTTGGTAGCTTAATAATTGGAATAATTCCAGATAAATTATCTATGAAAAGAAAACTTTTTTGTTCTTTGATACCAACCATTTTGTCATTTATTTGTTTGGGTATCGTTCTTGCGTGCTTAAAAGGATACTTGACCATAACTATATTAGGAACATTATTAATGGTCATTCTTGGATTCTCACTTATCATATTGAATGTAACCACACAAGTGTTTCTACAAAAAAGTGTCCCTACAGATCTACTAGGACGCGTTATGTCTTCAATTACAACAATAAATACGTCTGTTATGCCAATAGGAACATTGGTCTTTGCACTCCTATTCGCTCATATTCATGAAGGTGCCTGGATCCTAATTACAAACGGTGTCATAATGCTTGCCTATAGTCTTTGGAGGATGACAAAAATATAAAATCAGGATCAACATTGTAATATACCTGTACACATTTAAGATGCTATGATATTTCCCAACTCTTGAATCATCGCCCTGCCTTGTGAATCAGATACACCTTTATTCAGCATCAAAATCATATTAGCATGTTCACTTTTATCATCATAATAAAAATTATAGTATCCGTTGTCTATCCCATCTGCTCGCTGACCATTTGAAAAGTAGTAAAAACCTGCTGAATATGCAGTTTCATGATTCCGAGAAAGCTCATTTAGCGAACTAATCGATAGTAAGCTGTTGTCCTCAAGTGCAGATACAAATTTAAGATAATCAGAGGGTGTTGTATACAGATTACCGCATCCCAATTCACTCGAAGCTAAATCATAAGACATTGCGTGTAAAGTTACATTATTTCCAAAATTATAAGTTTTTGCTGCTGAATTAATTGTATTGCTATCTAATTCGGCAGTATTTCTTAATTTTAACGGCTTTAAAATATTTTCACTTAATACACTCATATAAGATTGGTTTGTGACTTTTGTTATTATCCCCGCTAACAAAATATAATTTGCATTGGTATAGTTCCACTGCATTCTACCTGTTGATTTTAAGTGATTGATTGCCCACATAACAGCGCTAGAATCATTTGTCAACATGGTTTTAGGAGCAGGTTCTCCCATTTGAATACCAGATGTATGATCTAACAAATTTCGAATCGTTATTTTGTTTGAATATCTAATACTTGGATAAAATTGGCTAAGTTTGGTATTCATTGACAACTTTTTCTGATCAATTAACATTTGTATCATCGTTGCAGTATAACTTTTTTGTAATGAAGCTAACATGTACTTCGTTGAACTTGAATTCTTGATTCTTTTCTCATAATTTGCATATCCCACCGATACGCTCTTAATTTTATGTGATTTGCCATTCTGATAGACCAAAGTTCCCCAAACTTTATTTTTTTTAAAACGTCTTGTAACTCCTGTTCTTTATTTCTTTTATGTTCGTTCCTTCTTTTATGTATCCTAACTGTATCTCTAATCTGATTCTTCTTTGATGTTTTGTTTGTTGCCCCCCAGCAGATAAGTATCCCCAAAAATATTAAAGCTGCCGTTAATAGAATAATTTTCGCTTTTCTCATTTGTTCTTGCCCCTTTTTACTAAAGTAATACTAATAATTGCACTGGTAATTAGACAAGTTATATAAGTTTTCACATATCACCGTGTAGCATTATCCTCTTTAAGACTTCCATTTTCAAAACAAAACTAAGCTGTTTTAGACTATTTTATATCTTTTTAAAAATTCAAAATTATTTCTAACAAAAAACTAGCGAAAAATTAAAGTGACCCCCAAAAATTAGATTTTGTCTAATCCCTTGGGGTCACTTTAGATAATCAATTTAAGATATTTTCTGATATTTATTACTATAGAACAGAACTCTATTTCTCTGGAAACCAAATTTTAATTTCATTTTCCGCAGTCTCAACACCATCAGAGCTATGCACTACATTTCTCAAATTGCCATCTTTCCATTCGCAGCCAAAATCACCACGAATTGTTCCTGGGGCAGCTAATGTTGGATTAGTTTTCCCAGCCATATTGTGAAATGCATCAATGATATTAATTCCACTTGCAATAATCGCAACCATTGGTCCTTCCTTCATGTAAGACTCTATCTCTCCAAAATAAGGCTTATCAACCTTGTCCGCATAATGTTTTCTGAGCTTTTCATCTGTTGCTGTTGTTACCTTCAAAGCTTCAATGTTGTAACCTTTTCGTTCAATTCTTGTGATAATCTCACCTACGTGACCTGCAGAAACTCCATCAGGCTTTACAAGAATCAATGTTCTCTCAACTGCCATTTTCATTCCTCCAAACAATATCGTGACTTACAATACAATGTAATTTTCACGCGTTGAATTGGAAAATGCAAGTTTTTACAAAAAAATCAAATGGTCCACTATTCTTTTTGCTCCACAATTTTGACTAATTCTTTTACTATTTGAGGATCAACTTCCTCATATGAGTTGAAAAATTGCTTTTCTAAGTATCCATAGGAAACTCCTGCTCCAGTCGTTGTAATATCTTCCTTGTAATTTTTACAAGTTGCATGCAATTGGTTTATTTTTGTGTATTGCAATATTTTTTCTGCATTTTTATAATTAATGCCGCTACCTGCTAAGATTTCAATTCGTTGTCCATATATTTCTTGCAACTGCTTAATTAGTTCTATTCCCTCAATAGCCGTCGGTTTTTGTCCACTTGTTAAAATCCTTTTTATTCCAAGCTTTATCAACACCTCTAGTGCTTGAATCGGGTTACTGACGCAATCAAAAGCGCGATGAAAAACTGCTTCTGCCTTATATTTATTAACCAAATCACACATTATCTCAACTTGCTTTGTATTAATAGTGTAGTCATTGTTTAAACATCCAAATGCAATCCCATCTGCACCATTTCTAAGCAGTTCTTTTGCCTCGAGTAGCATCTGTTCAAATTCATTATCATTGTAGCAAAAACCCGCAGGCCTTGGTCGTACCATACAAATAACTTTCAAATTCGTATTTTCTTTTGTCAAAATGAGGCTTGCAACACTTGGTGTTAGTCCACCTAAATACAATGCACTATTTAGTTCAATTCTGCTGGCACCACCAATTGCAGCATTCAGAGCATCTTGATACCCACCACAACAAACTTCAAACAAAATAATCATCTCCTTATTACTGCAAGCAGTATAATGCTGCATTACAGTACTTTACTCTTCAAATCCATTGGGATGACTCTTTGCCCAATTCCATGCGGACTGAATCATCGTATTAATATCACTATAACGTGGATTCCAACCTAAAATTCGTCTGATCTTCTCACTATTTGCCACAAGTTCATCGGGATCTCCTCCTCGTCTTGGTGCATCAATGACTTTAAAGTTAATCCCTGTTTGCTCTTTTACAGCATGTACGATTTCTTTAACTGAGTATCCATGTTTTGATCCAATATTAAAAACATCACTTTTACCACCATTACGTAAATATTTTAATCCTAAATAATGTGCATCCACTAGATCAACAACATGCACATAATCACGAATATTATATCCATCTCTAGTTGCATAATCATTACCACACATTGCAACATAATCTCGTTTGCCTGACGCCGCCTCAAGTATAATTGGAATTAGGTGCGATTCAGGGCGATGGTCTTCACCGATACTGCAATCAATCTGTGCACCTGCAACATTAAAATAACGAAATGCCAGCCAATTAATTCCATATGCTTCGCCATCCCACTTCATCATTTGCTCCATCATTAGCTTTGTTAAACCATATGGATTAATTGGATTTTTGTTTGTTTCTTCACTAATTGGACTACTTTCAGGAATGCCGTAGACTGCTGCCGAAGAAGAAAAAATTAACTTACTTATTTTATGATCTTTCATTACATCAATCAATGCAATCAAGCCATAGACATTATTATCGAAATAATCATTCGGCTTTGCTAACGATTCTGGTATCTGCATATACGCACAAAAGTGGAACACTGCCTCAATTTCGTATTTTTCGAATACATTTCGTAATAGACTCTTATTACGAATATCACCCTCGATAAATACTGCTCTTGCATCAACTGCTTTCATATGCCCCTTAGACAAGTTATCAATTACAACTACATCCTCTTTTTCATCTAACAACCGTTTAACCATATGCGAGCCAATATATCCTGCTCCACCTAAAACTAGTAAACTCATTAGCTTCACTCCTCTATATTAAACTTTGATTCCACTAAAGTTTAATATAGAATAAACAAAGGAAGAGTTTTTGTTACTTATTCCGACAAATGAGGTATATTTATATGAATAATATTGGTCCACTTATTAAAAAAATCAGAACTGACAAGAATCTGACTCAAAAAATTGTGTCAACTGGCATAATGTCACGTTCCCATCTTTCAGAATTAGAAAATGGTAAATACTTCCCTTCATATGAGAAAATGTTGGGTCTATTGCAAAATCTTGATATTTCTCTTATGGAGTTCCAAACAGAACTTGATAATAATTACTCACTCAAAGACAGAATCTATACGGAAACAACCAACAGGTTATCTACGGAACAAAAAATTGATGAATTAGCAGACTATTTAGAAAAAACGTTTACCCCAGAAGTTGCAAAGAAAAGTATCCGTTTACAAATTAAGCGGCTAAACATGTTGGGTTTAATTGAATTGACACAAAGTAATCACATAACTATAGAGAATTACCAACCCATATTCAACTATTTATTATCATGTAAAAATTGGCATGAATTTGAAATTCGAACACTTGCTAATTCAATTTTCTTAGCAGATTTTGAAGTTGCAAAAGTACTCGCAAATCAATTTGAAGAAAAAGCAAAAAAGTTAAATTTTAAAAACTATATGGATAAGGTGATTCTTTTCTTCAGTAATTTGGCTGAGTTGGCATTGCGAAAAGGAGAGTATCAACTTGCATTAAGATACGCAAAAAAGGCTCAGAGGAAAGCGTATGACAACAAAAAAATATATTATCTCCTAATAGCAAATGTACTTGCAAATTTGTCAGATTTAAAATTAAATGTCGCAGACAATACATATATGCAAGAAATTACCAAAAATATTGCTATCTTTAGAACTCTTTCGTATCCAGCAGTTGCTGACAGCCTGCAAAACCTGGTCGACCTAATACTGACCTCGAATATGTAAACTAGTATTTATCTATAAAATACATTATTTCTTCCGTATGTAGAAAAAAATAAGCCTTTCCAATCTATTCTTAGTAAAGAAAAGTCTCATTTTTCAATTTTTATTCCATCTTTGGTGCCCAATGGTTGATTGGACCGAATTTGTGACCAACAGCTATCTCATTACCAATTGCAATGTTTACATATTCCTTAGCAATTCGAATTGCTTGTTCAACACTAGTTCCTTTAGCTATCTCTGCCGCGATACATGCAGATAATGAATCACCTGTTCCATTAATATGCGTCGTTCCATGATATGGAGCACTCAGCCAAAAACTTTTGCCAGATTCCAATAAAATAAAATCACGAACTTCGGTCTGGTTTTCATCCTGATGGTATCCCTTGGCAACAACATTTTTTGCACCCATCTGCTGTAGCTTGTGCGCAGCAGCTATTAAATCATCATCACTCTTGATATTCATACCAGCTAGTTTCTCAGATTCATAGAAATTTGGGGTAATTACAGTCGCAAGAGGAACCATTAATTCTCTGAGAGTTTCAAATGCACTTTCTTCAAGCAACATGTTACCATGTTTTGTCATGATAACTGGATCAACAACTAATGGTCCAAAATCATATTTCTTATAATTCTCGACAACATTTTTAATCAGGCTAGAATCCGCTAACATTCCAGTTTTTGTTGCCCTGACCTTAAAATCCGCGCTGATATCTGCAAATTCTTGATCAATAAAATCTAGAGGCAGCGAAACACTTGCATGAATCCCATATGAGTTTCCTGCAACACATGCTGTCATTACAGATATCCCATATACTTTCCTTGTAAAAAAAGTATGTAAATCTGCCTGCATGCCTGCGCTACCGTCGCTATCTGAACCAGCAATCGTCATTACTTGTGGATACTCATTTGCCATAAAAACATCCCTCTTCATTCAAAATTAAATGTCTAACTATCTGAAACACCTATCTGAAACACCTATCTGCAGCAGTACTATTAAGAATAATATGCATTGAGCACTTCCTGTACCACTAATTACCTAAGTAAGCTTGTTTCATTAAAACTAGCTATAGTCTCAGAAAAATTATAATGCTTTATTATTTTTAACAGCTTTCTAGTTTCACAGTATAACACAAAGTACATACTTTATTTTAAATTAATTTGTTTTTCCGCTAGGTGATGGATGGTAAAAACACTAAGCTGACAAAGTCTTGCAGAGAGACAAAAAGATTCCGATTTAAAATTCAGAAATTACATTCGTATTCAATTTCTCAACAATTGCAACTACCAAGTCTACTGTGTTTTGAAAGTCTTCGTATGCCACGATTGTATGATGTGTATGTTCATAACGAACTGGAATCCCAATACAAATCGTTGGTATGCCTTCATATACCAGTAGTTCGCTGGCGTTCACTCCGCCACCAGTTCGAACAGCACGAGTATAAGGAATATTATTTTCCTCAGCCGTTGCAACAGCTAAAGACTGAAAAGCAGGGGTTGCAATAAAAGTTGTATCCATATCGCGAAGCATTGGACCACGTTTCATCCCAGTTTGAACTAACCAATCTGGCGTAAAAGTATCATCTGCTGGACAACCATCCAGACAAATTGCAATATCTGGTTTAATTTTCCTTACTGTAACTTTTGCACCACGACAACCTACCTCCTCTTGAGCAGCAAGGGCACCAACTACATTGACACCCATTTTTTCCTTTCGCTGTGTCAAACGCTCAATTGCTGTTAGTACAACGGCTGTCCCAATTCGATTATCAAAGGCCTTGCCCATCATAATATCCAACTTTTCGTTATATTCCCAAGTAACATCAGGAACGACGTGACACCCAGTATTGACTTTCAGAAGTTTAATTGTTTCGTCAGCAGAGACTGTGCCAAAATCAACTACCAAGTTGGCAATTTCAACTGGCTGTTTTCTTTCTGCAGGTGTCATGTAATGTGGCGGCTTAGTTGCTATGATACCGGGTATCCATTGACCATCACGGTTTTTAATTCTTACACGTTCAGCAGTTACGTTGGCTGGCACCCATCCACCAACAGTTACAAATGAAGCAGTTCCATTTGGTTTGATTGCCTGTATCATAAAACCAACTTCATCCAAATGAGCATCCAGCATCAATGTTGGTTTACTATCATCCACATTAGGCTTTATAAATGTATTGCACATCGCATCTTTTGATATATTTGCATATTTTGCAGCATATTCTTGAGCAATTGCTGAGACATCATGTTCAAACCCTGAAACTCCATAGGCATTTGAAAGTTTTTCAATTAATTCTAAGCTTTGTTTTTTTGTCATTTAGAACTCCTTTTCTCTAAATTACTTAGTTTTAAATCTTTTTTTCAATTTATTTTTACTATAGTCACTGAGTTCTGAGTATCTAATTCCATACTGTTTACAAATTATCAACAACTGATCAAAACAATCAGCAAGTTCCTCTTTTAAATTATCCAGTCGCTCATCTTCAGTCAAGGTTTTGTCACCTGGATGATCTCTGCCATTAAGTTCAATCGTTCTAACAGCCCTAGAAAGTTCACCAATTTCCTCACTTAAAAAAACCAAGCGATTCATTGGTGAAAAGCGATACCAGTCACGTCCCTTATAAAAATCAACAAGCCAATCTTGATGTTCATCAATTGTCATTTTTTACTCCCTCTCTCTAACTAAGTTTGAAATAAAAATAGGGTTAGTTTTATCTTTTGGTATTCTAAATATAGCTAATGAATTCTCACAAAATTATGTGTCAAGGTCCCAATACTATTAATAATTATCCTATTTAAATTCTAATAATTATACCACGAATTATTATATTGGCTTTAACGATAAAAATACCGACCCCTAAAAATCGGCTTTTCAGTCTAACTTTGGGATCGGTCTAATTGTTTTATTTTTTAGTGCTTAAATTTCATTCAATGGGCGCAAATGCTTTTTGGAGATTGCTTTAACTTTGTTTACTCGGCGAATATACTTTTCTTGTGCCAAAAAGTCAGTCGTCATCCAAACATTAACGATATCTAAGGCAATTGCTGAGCCAATAATTTTACCACCTAAACATAAAACATTGCTATCTGTATGCTGTCTCGCTAATTTCGCACAAAAAGGATCTTGGCACACTACTGCATCAATTCCAAGAACACGGTTAGCAATCAATGCACTGCCATATCCAACTCCATCTATGAAAATACCACGATCTGCATTCTTTTTGGCAACTTCCAAAGCAGCTGGGTATACGTAATCTGACAAGTCTACTGCATCACTGCTGAATGGGCCCAGATCATTAACCTCGTGTCCCATTGAAACTAAGAGCTCGCTAATTTCCTTCTTTAATGCAACACCAGCATGGTCACTTGCTAAAACTATTTTCACTATAATCTCTCCTCTATCGTTTCATTTTGTACCAGTCAATTATACAATATGAAATCAAGTTATGGAGATTTTAATCCAAAAATTACAAATCAACTATTTGTTTGCAAATATATTTAAGAATCTGTACAAACTTGTTTTTATATCATACACTCAGATGTATTGTAAAAAAGTCACTCAAACTTACCAGCAATTACTTGCAATATTTCCCATGTATTATCTATACCCTTGTTCTTTAATAGATCTATTGCTTTAATAATCTCAACAGTCTCAACCTCATCGACTTCTGACTCCTGAATATCTAGATTAGCAATCTCAAAATTTGTAGTTGCAGCAAACCAAAAAGTTATCCAGTTCTTCCTAAATTCTCTAAAAAAAAGACTATCTTTATTTACTTGCAACTCTATTCCCAGTTCCTCACCGACTTCACGCCTAGCTGCTTGATAGACATTCTCATCTTTTAAAACTGATCCTCCCGCTGATTCCTGCCATTTTCCTGGATTGCTTAACTTGGTTAACGTTCTTTTTTGTAATAATACGTTGTTGTTATTATCAAAAATAAAAACACCAACTACTAAGTGAAACTCTCCCTTAGCCAAGGTGTCTCTTCTTTTTTTAACTCCTGTTTTCTGAAGCCTTTCATTATATATGTCCCAAGATTCATCAAAGTTATCACTATACCCTGTCTCATTCATCATCAACTCTCCGATCTTCTTGTAAAATTCCATATTTTCTACCGAATCCCCGGAATTCCTATAAATCATCTAGTATATTCATTGCTATTTTTTAGTAATAATATTAAAGGAATTAACACAATGTGACTAATAAAAATTACAATAAATGAAAAATTGTAGTTAATTTGTGAAATCATATAGCCACCTATCAGTGGGCCAAGTGCACGACCTGCCGAACCTGCGGTACTACTGATCGATTGAATTGATGCTCGATTACTGTCGTTGGCATAACGATTGAGTAAAGCTGGAATTGTGGTTAGAGCTAAGACATCACCTATAGACAATGCAGTAATTCCCAAAATAAATCGCCAGTAAGTGCTCGCATCTATAATCAATAAATACGAAACTGCAAACATAATTACGCCTACAAATACACGTAATCTTTCATTATTGAAACTCGCTTTAAAGAATGGTCTCAGCAATGGTTGAAAAATAACAATTTCGAAAGTTGATATCGTAAATAAGAAGCTATACTTCTGCACCGAAATGTTCTTAGCAAGCATCAAAACTGATATGTTACTATTCCACTGCTCATAACCTACCCAGATAATGATAATAATCAGGCATATAATTGTTAGACTGCTTAAATTTTCACTTAAGTTGAATTTTTTAGACGTTCTTATTAATTTTTCATGTTCAATTTCATTAAAGTTAAAAGCAATAATCATTAGAGTCAGCGAAAAAAGTATCAATGAGCTTAGAAAAACCTCTCTGATACCTATTGCAAATAAAGTTCCGGATAGAAATGTAGATATTCCCATTCCAATATTTCCCAACCAGTAAGCATTTGTAAAAATACCCACATCTTTCTTTTGCAAGTAAGCGATATATCCATTAACTGCTGAGTTCAAGATTCCCAGACCCAGTCCATAGAATGCAACCAAAAAAGCATAGAATGGCCATAAAGGCCACACTATGATCATGGTTAAGGAAAGGCAGACAATTGCACCACCTAAATAATGTGTTTGTTTTACCTTCCATCTATCTAATAAAAACCCTCCTATTAAATTTCCAATTACCATAGCAATCGAAAAAAACATTAGAACATAACCAGCAATAACCAAACTTTGGTTTAGTCTTTCATGGATAAACAAGGTAGTTACCGGCATTATTAAGCCAATTCCCATATTAATAAACATACTTGCAAATAAAGCAGCTTTATTTTTCAAAAAAATACCCCTACTACATAGTACAAAAAAATTGCTTAGTACCAGTTATTTTCCTTCCAATGTTCCATCGCTTTTGTCCAAGAACCATAGCGCTGCATTACATATTTTTCTGCGACTTTCTCTTGATTTGCAGCTGAATAGTCACCATTTAAATAACTTGAGTCAAGCTGATATTTTCCAATATATTTCCCATTCCTAGCATTATAGTCTCCACCAGATTCATGCTGCACTATATAATCTTGTGCTATTTTTTCACTATCAGAAAGATTTGAAGTTTGGCCACTTCCACTTGAACTTTGAGTACTGTCACTAGTACCTTGAACACTTCCAGCTGTTAGTGAAGTTGTTGTCCCATACGCCGTTTGTACTTTCTGTGTCGCCGTTGTCTCGGTGCCACTGCCAGAAACGTTAATTCTCTGGTTAACATAAATTAAATCAGGATTAGCAATATTGTTGCTCTTAGCCAGATTTGAAATGCTGGTTCCATATTTTTTAGCTATTGCCCACAAAGTATCACCATTTTTTACTGTAAGTTCTGTACTTAAATTATTCTCCAATATACTTGAGAAGAGTGTCTTATCTGCTTGTTGGCTATTTTGAGTTGAGCTAGTATCTGTCCCTACACTATTAATATTCTGACTTGTTATCCCTGATATATTCACAATGTCCATTCTCCTTCAAAACGAGATGCTAAAGTTATTATACATGACTATTTGACCTATTCATACGCTAAAAATTCATAAAAACGATAAAATAACTACAAAGTTCTTATTTGTTTCCAATATAAGTATGATTTACTTCACAATTTTTTCATTTATTAAAATTATGCTTTCTGTAGGTATAACAATATGTGAAAGTGAAGTGCATACATTGAAAAGAAGAAAAAAACACTTGAAAAAAAGCAACATATTTCTTTTTTCTATAGTTGTAGTTATTATAATAATTTTAGGTATTAGAAGCAATCAAAAGAATACTATTGCCAGCAATTCAAACAATCAAAAACAAAGTACGCAGGCTCAAAAAGTTTCTAATCAAAAAAAGGAAATCACCAAGAAATTGCAAAAATATCTGGATAAAGTTACTGCTGATGGTACTGCCAGCGTAAGTTTCTATAATCTTTCACCTAAAAAAAATAGCTCTGCCGCTAAAAAAAGCAATGCCTCCTTATATAAAGAAGGAAATCTTGCAGTTTCCTCAAATGCTTCTACTCCAGTTACTTCGGCTAGTACATATAAACTGTTCATAACTGCATACCTATTTAATGAGGCCAAAAGTAATAACTTCTCTTGGACGACATCCTCTATAAATGGTTTTTACAATATGATCGTATATAGTCAAAATGATTTTGCCGAAACTGAACTGCAAACTTATGGAATTTCTAGTATTGACAGTTTTATTAAAAGTCAAAATTGGTACTCTCCTGTCTTTACCACTTCCAGTAATGCCACAACTACTGCCAAGAGCTTGCAGGAGCTGTTATTGGATTTGTTTCATGGTACTGGTGCATTCAGCGATACTACAAACCGTTCTAAGTTATTAAGTTTAATGGGAAAGCAAGTATATCGTACAGGGATTCCTGCCGGAGCTACCGAAGCAATGAAAGGAACTACCGTAACTGATAAGGTTGGTTTCTTGGATGATGTAAACAATGATGCTGGAATTGTCACCCTTCCAAATGGTCAAAGATACATCTTAGTCATTATGACTCATGGACACAATCAAAGCGGATTTAGTGGGTTCCCTAGAATTGCCAAAATCACTAAAAAAGTCCAATCTATTGTATATGGTAATTAGAAAGTATAGTGATAGTCAACTATGCTTGATATCTGACTATTAGAAAAAAACGTGGTATAAAGTAGGAAAACTTGCATACTAATACGAAATAAAGGAGCCAAGTCAAAAATTAATTTTTGAGACTTGACTCCTTTAATTATTCCAGATAAACGTGTTCCTTAAAAAGTACCAGAGATAATTATTTCTTATCTAAATAATCTTCTTTTGAGAACTTAGTATCTTCGTATTGCCCAAATTCACCGTAAAATCGATTATACCTTTTCTTAAATTTTCTAAACAAGTAAATTGTTATTGCCTTGATAAAACAATAAATCGGAATTCCAAAAATCACGCCAATGATTCCTAGCATATCTCCCATTACCAACAATACGAGTAACACTGTAATTGGATGCAGTTGTAAGTTATTTCCCATAATCTTAGGAACGATGAACTGACCATGCAGAAATTGCACCACAAACCATACAATTACGAAAATGACAGCCATCATAAATGAAGATTGGAAGGCAATGATTAAACCCGGAACAAAAGCTGCAAAAGAACCAATGTATGGAATAATACTCAAAATTCCAGCTACCAATGCCAGAGTACCAGCATATTTAATTCCCATTACCATAAAACATGGCCAGTAGATTATTCCTAGAATTGCAGATACCGCAATTTGTCCCTTCAAATATCCCCCAATTTGCTGGTCAACTATCTTGGCAAACTCCGTAAAGTCAGCACGAAAAACTGGCGGAACCAATTTTTTACTAGTCTTAAAAAACTTTTCTTTATCTTGCAGTAAGAAAAACGCTATTATTGGGCCAGTTATAACCGCCAATAATAAGGTAGAGATTATTGAGAATACGCCCCCAAAGCCCTCTGCACCACTCTGCAAATAACTCTCTATAAACTTGCTTATTTTCGTACTTGATAAATTTAGTGAGTCTTGCAGTTGTTTTAACTCATTTGTATATGGAAAATTAGAAGTTACGCTATCTACATTTTTTTCAAAGCTCTGCAAAATATCAGGAAAATGCTTGACTAAATCAATAGCCTGATTTCTAGCAGCAATAATTAATTCAATTCCTCCAAAAATCAATAATGCTAATATTATGACATAAATAATGACTATTATCCAAGTACGTTTAACATACTTTTCCAGTAATTTAACAAGCGGATTTATTAAGTAATACAGAATCAACCCTACAATGACTGGTGGCATTATTGTCGAGAAGACGACAGCAAGAGGTTCAAACATAAATGCTACTTTGCTGTAAAGAAAAATAACAGCAGCTATCATCCCTAAAACGAACAACGTGAATATTAGACTTTTGCCACCCAAAAAACGGATCCATTTATTACTTTTCATTAAATACCCCCATCTCATTATTAATGAGTACTATTTGGTTATACTAGTATTATCAAAATTAGGTTAGTATTACACTTCAGCATATGTGGAACATAGCTCATTCCTTATTTTTTGCTAGGAGATTATAAAATAATTGCTCATCAATATTTCCCCCTGAAATTATTGCAACAACTGTCTTTCCGCCAATCTTCTCACCATATTTTCTAATTGCAGCGATCGTTGTACAACTTCCCGGCTCAGCAATAATCTTCTCTTTTTTTGCCATGAATGTAACAGCGGCGGCGATATCCGCCTCATCAACTTCTATCAACTCATCAACATATGAAGGAAGCATTTCATAACTCAATCTTCCAATTCCTCCTACAAGTGATTCGCAGATTGAATCCTTAGTTGGATATTCTTCATAAAATTTTCTTTCTTCAATTGATTTAATCATTGCAGGACAAGCAGCGGTTTGAACTCCAATTATTCTTATTGCGGGATTAATACTTTTAGCTGCGACCGCAATTCCAGTAATTAAACTTCCTCCCCCAATTGGTATAACAATTGTATCCACTAGTGGAAGTTGTTGAATCAATTCTAAAGTAATCGTACCTTGGCCGCTATAAATCAGAGGATCAGAGTAATAAGAGTCAATATAGTTCATTTCACTCTTCCTAACATATTTCATGCCTTGAATATGAGCCTCATCGTAATTCTTACCTATTTGTTTAACTTGTCCACCAAATTGTTCAATTTTTTCGATTTTATTTTTTGGTGTTCCTATTGGCACAATAACTTCTACTTTTTCAATACCCAGCAATTGACTGGCATAGGCTGTTGCAATTCCATGATTACCAGATGAAATAGTAACTACGCCCTTCTTTTTTTCCAAATTCGTCAAGCTCAATATTTTATTCAAAGCACCGCGAATTTTAAAACTTCTAACCGTTTGGAGGGATTCCAATTTATAAAAATATTCTCTTTCATTACTATTTAAAAAAAGTGACTCAACTACGGGAGTTGTTCTTAAATATGGTTTTATCCTCTCAAATGCCTTTTCAACATCTTGCAAATCAAATTTTTCCACTGGGCTCACTTCATTTCCTAGATTTTGTGAAAAGTATCTCATACGCTTATTATTTATTCAACTTTTTTATTCAAAGTAATCATATGCTTATTCTTATGATATTTAATAGCAAATTACTGAATAATAACATTTTTAGAAAAAAAAGAGTGTCACAGAAGAATTAGAATTCTTCTTACACCCTCATTCTTTCTATGTAACTTCTTTAATCCCGTGAGAAAATACCTACCACACCAATGCACAGTGCAATTACTGTCGAAACTACCGCGATAGCAAAACAGGTTACTCCACCCACTACAACAGCTTGAAACGACATTCCCCAAGAGAGTCCCAGTATCAGTACCAGCATGACAATTAATGCAATGATTGAAACTGTAATTAGAACGTTTTGAAATGCAGACATCTTCTTGCTCTCCCCTCTAATATATTAATTCAGAATTCTTACTTTTCTATCCAAATTAATTATATCAAAAAGAAGACAATAATTCTTATTCTATGATTTCAGCTGCTAAAAAATATCCTAAATTTAATAATTACGCTATTTCTTTGTTAATTTTTCTATAACGTTTCCCCAAATTCCATGCCAACTCAACGCTAAGAATACCCCAGCTGTCACATCCGAAAGAAAGTGAACCTGCAGGTATAGTCGCGAAAAGATAACTAAGGTAATCACCAAAAATAATGTTACATGGGTCGAGTACAGCAACTTTTTATTGTATATCATCTTTTTTGCTATCCGTAACACCACAAGTGAAACAAGTACTATCTCAAATGTATGTGCACTAGGAAAACTATATCCAAATGCATGCACAAGCATATCAGCCGGACGAGAACGTGCAACATGATTCTTGATAAGCTCCATTAAAATATAACCTGTTATAACTTCTAGAAGTGGTAAAGCTGTTTTTCTCCTAAGCAATGGAAACATCAAAACACCCATGTATATGATTACTAAGACAGGTGAAAATATGCGTGCTAACATATAGAAAAAATCAATAACATCCTTTTTTTGAAGATATGTCATCCAATTTAGGACCTCATAATCCACATGTAAAATCATTGAATTATTAAGCTTAACCAATATCATAATCCCGACAAATACGACTAGGCTACCTATTGGAAGCAGCCATCTTTTTATTTCTTTTTCTCTTATATTATCGTTTAGTTTTTTTGTTATTTGAAAAACACCTCATATATACAGATTAACTGCTATTAGTGAACAAATCCTTTGTATGTACCAGCATGAACATGTCTAAAATCAAAAGTATTCAATTCAGACATTTTAATAACACGTGTTACACCGTATGCCAACATCAAGTTCAAGTTATCCGTGTCATTGTCAGGGACAACTATAACTGACTGTTTACCAATCCCTTTTGCATAACCTAATTCAAAAGCTCCACCATCATCGGGAAAGCTTGGTAGATAAAGCATCAAGCACAAATCTGAGCCAATAATCCCTTCAATATCAGAATTGAAAGTCCTCGCTTGCCACTCGACATCGTGCAATAACTCCGGATGTTCGGCAACATCCAACCCTTTATATTGAAAATCAAGTGGAAAATGTGAATACTTCCTTGAAATACTTGGATTGGCCTCAATTGCAGCCAATCCCTTTTTTAAATGTTCGCGTTGTTGCTCATTAAACCAAGAGCATCCAATATAAACTTTTACAGGTGGCATCGGTAAATCGTTAACATTATCTCCTAGTGCAAATGCATTGTTGAATTGTGTCATTAAAATACTCCTTCAATTTGAAAATAAATTTATCGTAAGGTCATTTTATCATATTTACCGAACAATAAGTCAAATAAGGCTATTATTGTTGGCTATTTTTCCGCATGCTTAACAATATTAGAATTCTATTGATTGAATAATACTTACTAAAAGCCTACCGAATAACTTAAAAAAGATTTACAAATATTGAGTTATAATCGCTTTAACGTTATAATTAACGGAGCAATCATATTGATTGGAGACAATATTAGATGACTAAAAAGATTTCTATCATAGTACCTTGTTTTAATGAACAAGAATCAATTCCTTTATTTTATCAAGCTGTTAATGCTCTTATTCCACGACTGCGTAATTACTCTTTGGAATATATTTTTATCGATGATGGTTCAAGTGATAATACACTTCCGGAGTTGCAGGACTTAAATGAAAAAAATCCACAAAATGTTCATTTCGTTTCATTTTCCAGAAATTTTGGTAAAGAAGCTGCACTCTATGCAGGTCTTAAAACAGCTACAGGAGATTTAGTTGCAGTTATGGACGCTGATTTACAAGATCCTCCAGAGCAACTTCCGCTGATGCTCTCGGGAATTTTAGATGAAGGTTATGAAATTGTCGGAACTCGTCGAGTAAACCGTAAAGGAGAACCACCTATCCGTTCATTTTTCTCCATTCTTTTTTATAAACTAATGAACAAAATCTCTGATGTTCCAATGGTTCAAGGTGTCAGAGATTACCGCTTAATGACTCGTAAAGTTGTCAATTCAATCTTGGAAATGGGTGAATATAACCGTTTTTCAAAGGGTATCTTTAATTGGATTGGATTTAAAACAAAGTATTTAGAGTATGAAAATCGTGATCGTGTCGCAGGCAACACCTCTTGGTCCTTCTGGAAACTTTTTCGCTATTCAATCGAAGGTATTGTAAATTTTTCGGATGTACCCCTTTTGTTTGCCTCTTTTATAGGTTTTTTTACCTTTGCGTTGTCAATACTTTTTATGCTTTTTATTATTGCCCGTAAGATCTTTTATGGGGGTAGCGTAGATGGCTGGGCCTCGTTAGTTACTATAATTGTTGGCTTAGGTGGACTGCAACTACTTTGTTTGGGCATCGTTGGCAAGTATATTGGCAATATTTACTTAGAAGTAAAAAATAGACCACTATATATAGTTAAAGAGGAAAAATAATATTTATTCTCAATTCCTTTTTTGTGAAAATTTTTCTAAAAAATGGCTGAGTTCAACAAATTAATTTTATAAAATAAATATCTTTTTTACAGAATCCATCTGAAAGTAGTGTGATATAGGTAGTAAATAGGGGGACTGGATCAAAATTCAATTTTTGATTCAGTCCTATTTATTTTGTATTAAAAATAACTGAGTGTGTGGCATAAACCAGTAAAATTCGAGATTAGACAAAGAACTTTCAGTTATAGAACACGTTTATAAGGAATAAATGAACATGACCATTCAAAATTTAACTTTTACCCCACTTCTCCTCTCCTTCTGCAGAAACTACCAAATTCAGTTGAAATTTTTATTTCATATCCTCTTGAAAAAGCGAACACATGTTTGTATAATTAAAAAAACGGAGGTGTTATTATGAATTATCAAGATGAGCCTCATGGAGTATTCTTCATGATCGATAATAAATCTTTCTATGCAAGCGTTGAAAGTATTAAACGTGGACTAAATCCACTTAAATCTGTCCTAGTGGTAATGTCCGAGCAGAAAAATACAAATGGTGGACTAGTCCTTGCAGCATCTCCAAGTGCAAAACGGATCTTTAACATTAAAAATGTGGATCGTCACTATGACTTACCTGATGATCCAAAATTATTGGTTGTGCCCCCAAGAATGAATTTATATATTGAAAAAAACCTAGTAATTAATAAGATTTTTAATCGTTTTGTTGCAGAAACAGATCTCTATCCTTATTCAATTGACGAATCAATTCTTGATTTAACTCATTCATGGAAACTGTTTGGTTCTTCTCCACTTGAAGTTGCACGCTTGATTCAGAAAACAGTCCGTAAAGAAACCGGGCTCTATACTACTATCGGCATTGGAGAAAATCCTATTCAAGCTAAGCTGGCCCTTGATATCTACGCAAAAAAGTCTCCCCTCTTAATATCTAAGGTTAGTTATGACAATTTTGGCTCTAAATTTTGGAATATTACCGAATTAACATCTTTTTGGAGTATAGGTAAGAAGACTGCAAAAAGATTGAAAAAACTTTCTATTAATAGCCTCTTTGATTTAGCACATACCAATCCATTTAGGCTTAAAAAAGAATTCGGCATTATCGGAACTCAGCTATTTGCATTAGCTTGGGGAATTGATCGCAGTAACCTTTGCGAATTTTTGAACGTTAAAAATCCTAGTGTTGGTAACTCTCAGGTTTTACCACGAGATTACATAAAGCAATCTGAAATTGAAGTCGTTATAAAGGAGATTGGACAACAAGTTGCAGCACGAATTAGACATATTGGCAGAGTTACTGGTTGTGTTCACTTGGGAATAGGCTTTTCCTTAAGTAGTATTGAACACGGTTATAGCGGTTTTGCTCATGAATTAAAGATTTTACCTACGGATAATACTCAATTATTGACAGAACAGCTCTTATTTATATTCCGTAGTTTTTGGCAAGGTGAACCAATTCGTCATGTTGCCATCTCTTATAGTCAGTTAAGTCCAAAACTGGGTGATCAATTAAGTCTCTTCGAGAATACCAATCTACAGCTTAAGAAAATCATGTTTAATAGCTTAATTGACCGGATTCGTGAGCGATTTGGAGTAGAAGCAATCATGTATGCAAACAGCCTGCTAAAGGGTGGAACTTTCATCCAACGACAAAGTCTTGTAGGAGGACATAATGGAGGAAATTCATTTGAATAATTCAGTACAAGAAGCACACTATATTTTAAAACAAGTCAAGAAATACTTTAAACCAGGTATAAAGGCTCGTTATTATATCCTTGTAGTTAATGATAGATTTGATCACACTTTTAATTTTTTCTTTAATATCTTTAAACCAAAGCATTTTAGTCGTTCTATCCCATTACATCGCATCAAGTGCTATAGCTTAGATTATCTTGAGAATTTGATCAAGGAGCTGCAGCAAGAAACGCAGTTAACTATTAATTTTGTTCTGTTTGAAAACCAACGTTGGCCTAGTACAAATCAATTAATTTCATATAAAAGGAGTGTAAAAGATTGAATGATAAAGAAAAAATCGATGATGCTTTTGCCGAATACTTCTTCAAGAATTTTTATCAAGATCGTGGTATGCGCAAATGGCAGGGCTTCTTTTTAAGCGACCATACTCAAGCTCTGAAAAAGCAGCGCATGAACCAAGAAAAAAATGATCAAGAATAACTATTGAAGTCATGCTG
>NZ_BACP01000021.1 GCF_000260415.1 Liquorilactobacillus mali KCTC 3596 = DSM 20444 | reverse complement strand
ATCACAAAAATAATATCCATATATAAAGCCTTATCAAGTAAATGTGCATTAAAACCAATCTGGGCAGTAATGAGAGCCATTTCACCACGTGCAATCATTCCAGTACCGATTACCCGCCCACTATTTCTATCAAAACCAGCTAGTAATGCCCCTAATTCTCCACCAAACCATTTTGTTATGACTGCGAGTATTGTCATAGTTACGATAAATGGTAGTGAGGTCAAAAAGTTATTAAATGATACACTCAAGCCAATGCTAACAAAGAAAACAGGTACAAAAATAGCGTTACTGATCGGTTCAATATTAGTACTAACGATTTCTTTAGTTGGAGTTTGTCCAACTGCAATTCCTGCAAAAAATGCACCAATTGCACCAGATAAACCAACAAATTCAGCTAAATAGGCCATTGATAAACAGATGATTACGGCTGAGATGGTCCTACTAGTTGGAATTAATAATTTACTACTTAGGTTCATGATGCTTGGTGCAATCCAACGAACAAGGAGAAAAACACCTGCAAAAAAGATTCCTTGGAAAACCAACTGCACTAAAATATTGTTTGAACTTCCATGATTAGCCGTCCCGCTATTACCTACAAGGGCTATCATTAAACTCAACAGCAAAACCCCCAGAATATCATCTGCAACTGCAGCTCCGAGGACTGTTGTTCCTTCTTTGCCGTTAAGCGCCTTAAATTCACGCATTACTGCTACAGAAATACTGACAGAGGTAGCCGAAAAAACAACACCGATAAATAAAGATTCTTGTAAATGATAACCAAATAATAGACTGGCCGTGCCCATCAGAATTACAGGTAACAAAACACCTGATAATGCAACTAATAGGGCCGGCCTAAAATATTTTCTCAGTTGCTTCATGTCACTCTCTATTCCCGCCATAAACATCAGCAAGATAACACCAATTTCAGCGAATTGCTCTATTAGTTCGGTTGAATGAATAAAGTTCAAGACACCTGGACCAATAATTATCCCAATTAAGAGTTGGCCTAGGACCGCAGGAACCCCAACTCTTGCAGTCACATGCCCCGCAAGTGTGGTAGATAACAAAATAATAACTAGTGAACCAATAAAAGACATTAAATACACTCCGTTCATAAAGTTTAAGGCAGCAATCCACAAATATATATCACATAAGTTTACCATTTTATTTTTCTCACCACAAAAAAAGCTGATGTTTTTTGCGAGATAATCAGGATAGGTTCTTCAATTTGTCTTAAACAATTGCAGATACACCTTGCTTTGCAATTGTTATATTGCCTGACTGCGTTAAAGTTGTTTGGAAATATAATACTCTTTAATTTATTAATTGAAACATACAAATTCGCAGCACAAATTCAATATGTTTCATAGTCAGCATTTACTCATCTTATCCATACTTGTTTGAGCAAAATTTAATTGTGGGACTTCTCACGCAATCCATCGGTATTTCTAAAGACTGCCAAGAAATTAATTAAAACCAAAACAGAAGTTGATAAAAAGACTTCACGATAACCACCAATTCGTGCTACGCTGGACCCAATTTGCGGTCCAACAACATTTCCAACCGCTTGGAAACTTTGATTCCAACTAAAAACTTCACCCATTACCCTGTGCGATGAATTTTTAGAAAGAAGTGTTTGCACGCTTGGAATCAAAGCAGCATCGGAAATGCCAACTAAGAAACGTAATATTCCCAACTCCCAAACATTTTGTACAAATGCCATTGGTATAAAAATCAGCATTGAAAAAATTAAGCCACTTAGTAAAATCCAATGTGTCCCCCAATGATCTCCTAAACGTCCAAAAAATGGCGCCGCAAATAGAGTAGCAATTCCACTAATTGCTTCAATTATTCCGGCTACTAATGCTATATGACCTTGACCATTCAATAATTGGCGTACATAGAGACTTAAAATTGGCTCAATTGAATTATTAGATGCTTGAATAATCATTGTTGTTAAAAACATTCCTAAAATAATTTTACGATGTGGCAAAGCTTTAAAAAAATTAGTGGCAGGCTTGTCTTTTTCTTGATTTATAGGGGTAAAGCGTTCATGTACAAAAAAAACGACCAACAAAAAGGCAACAAATAAACATAGTCCCGTCATTAAAAAAGTATATCGGTATCCAATCAAATCAGCAATTGTTCCACCAATCAATGGGCCAATCAAGGTTCCTGAAACACTTCCTGTTGCTAATGTTCCTAAAGACTGCCCACTTTTGTTCCTTGGGACTTGGATTGCAACCAAGGTATTAGCAGTACTAATAAAACCATTAAACACTCCTAAAAGGAGCCGCAAGCCAATCAATTCATAAACATTTCCTGCCAATGCCGTCGCCATCATTACAAGAGACATTCCCAAGGAAGCACGAATCAACATTGGTTTACGTCCATACTTATCAGAAAGGCGACCCCAAAAAGGCGAAATAAGTGCCTTTGTTATAAAGGGTGCAGAAAAAGCCCAGCCACTCCAAAAAGCATTTTCTGCACTAGAAAAATGACCTAACTGACCAATAAATAATGCGATAAACGGTGCGACACAGCTTGAACCAATCCCGGCCATAAAGGTCCCAAACCAAAGTATACGTAGGTTTTGCTGCCATTCTGAATGATTAGACTTATCTCTCAGAAAACTAATAATGCTCATGTAAAATCACCTTTTCGATTTTTATGAAAATAACAATAAAAAATAAAATAGTTTTGTATATCCCCATGCTTCTTTTTAGCAATAAATTAATTTTACGCCTTTTAAGCTGAAAAGTTATTTAAATTGCCTCGTAATATTATTAATATTATTTTAAGAGAGTGTGACATGAGTCAGTAAAATTTGAGTATTATCTCGAAATTACAAACGCAAGAATTTCTTGACCATGAGTGATTCGAGATTAGACGGAAAATTTGGGCTTATGGAACATGTTTATCTGAAATAAATAGAATGACTAGCTCCGTATCAATCATTTTGCAAAGTTTTTAGAATATAACATAACCACGTACGATGAATTTTCTTTCATACTTTCTTCCTAGACTATTTTAAAATCACAATAAAATCTGTTTACATCAAGAAAAATAATTTAAGATCATAGTTTCTAATGAGCAAAATATCATGATTAATCTTTATTACATCTTATGTTATACTTTAGAGGCTGTTCTTAAAATATGGCCGATCTTTTTTGGTCTACTATTCAAACATCACAGGTAGAATTAATGAACATGTAATTTTAAGAACAAACTAACAAATTGTAGGAGGAAACATGAAGAATATCTTTAAGAAAGAATCAGTTAGTACTTATTTGAAAGCTGATGCTCGTTTGAATAAAAGCTTACGTGCACGAGATCTTTTAGCATTAGGAATTGGAGCAGTAATTGGGACCGGGATCTTCATTCTGCCAGGTCATGAAGCTGCACTCCATGCTGGACCAGCTGTCACAATAGCTTTCTTGATAGCTGCAATAGTTTCAGGAATTGTAGGAATGGCATATGCAGAATTTTCATCTGCAATGCCGGTGGCAGGTTCAGCCTATTCTTTTGGCTCAGTCGTTTATGGTGAGATCATCGGCTGGATTCTAGGTTGGGCTTTGATCTTAGAATATTTCTTAGCAGTATCTGCGGAAGCCACAGGATTTGCTGCTTATTTCAATAATAATATTCTAGAATCTTTGGGTTTAATACTTCCAAAAGCTCTTCAAGCTGGCCCATTAGAGGGTGGTGTTATTAATCTTTCTGCTGTAGTTATCGTTTTAATAATTGCACTTATTATTTCTAACGGTGTTAATCTTTCAAAAAGTGTAGAGAATGTTGCAGTTATCATCAAAGTAGCCATTATTCTTGCTTTTATTGTAGTAGGAGCTTTTTATATCAAGTCCAGTAACTACGTGCCTTTTTATCCAAAACAATTTCAGACACACCCTCTCGGCTTAGGTGGAATTTCAACAGCTGCAGCTACAGTCTTTTTTGCTTTCATCGGTTTTGATGCTTTAGCAGCTAATTCTGCTGAAACCATTGAACCTGAAAAGAATGTTGTTAAAGGAATACTAGGTACAGTTGTCGTCTCGGTCATTTTGTATGTCTCATTTTCATTTGTTCTAACTGGAATCGTTCATTATTCTGAACTGAATGTTGATGATCCTGCGGCTTATGCTTTGCAAGTGATCCATTTAAATACCTGGAATAAGTTGATCACAATCGGGGCACTAATTGGTATTTTCACATCAATGATCACAATGTTTTTCGGTGGTTCACGCCTAGTCTATGCTTTAGGACGTGATGGACTGTTACCCGCTAAGATGGGTGCAGTTAGTGGTAAACATGTTGTTCCTAAAAATGCCATTATTGTTGCAACAATCGTTCAAGCATTTTTTGCAGGTTTAGTACCGCTAACGGAACTCGCTTCATTGATTAATGCCGGTACTTTACTTGCTTTTGCATTTATTTCCTTTGGTATTATTCCCTTACGCAAGCGCCAGGATATTCAAAATAAAGGATTTAAAATGCCACTTTATCCTTTTCTGCCTTGCTTAGCAGGCATTGCAAGCATTTATTTTATAATTATGCTGCCTAATATCACTAAAATATCAGTCGGAATTTGGCTAGTATTAGGTCTTATTGTTTATTTCACATATGGATTGCAACATTCAAAACTTCAAAAACAAAATAATTAAACAAATCTAAACATCATATTAGTAATATTTCAAGGGTCTAAGTCAAATTTTTTTGACTTAGACCCTCTATTTATTCATATAAACATGCACCATATACAGACTTAAAAACGTTTTATAAATAAGGTCTTGTAATTGTATCTTTTGATTTTTTCAACTCATTAAAAGTACCAGAAAACATTACAGAACCACCCATTTTACCACCTTCAGGACCCATTTCAATTAACCAATCAGCTCTTCGAATAACTTTTAGACTATGCTCAATAATGATAATAGTATTCCCCTTATCAATCAATTTATCAAAGAGTGCTAATAAATGATCAATGTCCCTTAAATGTAGACCGTTCGTGGGTTCATCAATAATGTAAACACTACCCTCTTTTTGTAAAAAACTTGAGAGTTTGATCCGTTGAAGCTCACCACCTGATAAAGTCTTCAAAGATTGGTTCAATTTTAAATAACCAAGTCCAACATCACAAATAGCTTGCAATCCAACTTTAATTTTATTCTCTTCTTTAAAGAAATTCAGTGCTTGACTAACAGTCATGGATAGTACATCAACTATTGTTTTGTCATGATACTTGTATTGTAAAACTTCCGCGGTATAGCGCGTGCCATGGCATAACTCGCATTCTGACACAACATCATCCATAAAATACATATCATTGACAATAACTCCCTTCCCCTTACAGTGTGGGCAGGCACCTTTGGAATTATAGCTGAACAAGGATACACTGACAGCATTTGCTTTGGCAAATAATTTTCTGATATCATCAAAAATATCTAAATAAGTCATAGGTGTAGATCTGAGACTGATGCCTATATTCTTTTGTGAAATATTAATGACTTCGAAGTCTTCCCTTTCTAGTTTTGTTCCAATAATGTGTGCGAGCGATGTTTTTCCAGAACCAGCAACTCCGCAAAGTACAGTTAAGGCATTTAATGGAAATTTCAAAGAAACATTTTTTAATGTATTCAAACTTTGGTGTTGAATTGAAAACCAACTGTTAAATGCAGGCGTATTAAGTTTTTCAATCTTTTTTTCACGCAATGCTGAACTTGTAATAGTATTAGCATTCTTAAAGTCATTATAAGTTCCAGAAAATTGGATTTGTCCACCTGTATTACCGGGTCCTGGCCCAACATCAATAATATAATCAGCTTTTTCAATCAGCAAGGGATTATGTTCTACTAAAATAATGGTATTTCCTTGCCTTTTTAAAATATTCAAGCAATTATAGATACGCTCAATATCTTTAGGATGCAGGCCAGAACTCGGCTCATCTAATACATACATGACATCATTTAAAGAACTAGTGATATGTTTGGCAATCCGAATTCTTTGTGCTTCACCGCCTGATAAAGTGTCAGTACTTCTTGCTAGATTAAGATAACCTAAACCTATTGTAATCAAAGCATCTAAACGTTTAATAATTTGTACATTAACATCTTTAACTAGTGAGCTTTTCAAACATTTAATAAAGTTGCTTAATTCGTCTAATGGCATGGCAACTAAATCACTGATGTTTCGTCCTTTAATTTTACAACTAAGTGACTTAGCGTTTAGTCTTGAACCATTACAGGCAGGACATACCTTTGTTGTCACAAATTTTTCAAGTTGTTTTTTATGCCGCTTGCCTTCATCAGTGTTTATAATACTTCTTTTGATTCTTGGTAATATTCCTTCATACAGAGCCGTTTTTGGCCATTTTTGAGGAGGATTTGCTAATTTCTGCTGGGGTGCATAGAGAAACATATCCAATTCTTCTTTTGAATAGTCTTTAATTTTTTTATCCAAATCAAATAAACCGCTATCCGCATATCGTTTCCAACGCCATGCACCATTCCCAAAAGTTGGGAAATTAATTGGATTTTCATTTAGCGATTGGTTGAAATCAACTAAGTAATGCAAATTAACTTCTTTCGTAAACCCTAAGCCATCACAAACTTCACACTTTCCCTGAGGGTGATTAAAGGAAAAAACATCGGAATAACCAACAAATGGTTTGCCTAATCTTGAGAAGAGTAATCTTAAAAAAGTATATATTTCAGTGTATGTACCTACTGTCGATCTGACATTGCCCGACATTTTTCTTTGTTCAATTGGAATGGCTATTGGTAAGTTAGTGATATTACCAACCTCAGGCCTACCATATTTTGGTAAAATGTGCTGAATATAGCTTGAAAAAGTATCATTCAACTCGCGTCTTGACTGTGCAACTAAGGTATCAAACACCAAAGTTGATTTCCCAGAACCTGATACACCAGTGAAAACTGTTAATTGATGCTTAGGTATTTTAATAGAAACGTTTTTTAAATTATTTTGATATGCATTGAAGATTTCAATCCATTCATTATTCACTAGCTACTCCTCTCTTTCTTTATTATTCCACTTGTATTTTTCAAACAACTGCAATGTTATCATTTTTTATTTTGATAATCAAAAATTTTCAAATGGGAAATGTAGTCTAAACCAATGTATCAAATTCACAAAATATTCTTTTAAAATCCTGTTGTAGGATTACTTTCAAAATTTATATTAAAATAGGACACTGCACTGCTTGATTAAACATTCTTATTTTTTTCGACCAAATAGCTGTTTCTTGGCCTGTATAGTTTTATAAATTCCACCAAAGAAAAGTCCAATAGTAAAGCCACAAATACAACCATATAAAATATTAAACTGAAAATCATTATACAACATTGGGCGAGTGGCAAGTAATACATTTAAAGTATATTTGACTAAAAAATTAAGTAACATAATTACCAATGGAATAATACTTCCTTCGCATACCAGAACTGTATTTCTAATATAAAATTTTTTATTTCTATATAGAAAATAACTAAGAAAAAAACCTGGGATTAATGAAACTACGTAAAAATTCAATAGTACATTGGGATTGCCAAAGCGGTTAACAATCGTATCTAACCCCCAAATAATGAAAACAGCGGGCATTATGCAAGAACGTCCTAAAGAAACCTGACTTTCCGCTAATAAAGCAGAACCACGTTTAATTAAAATCAGTAAAACTAACCATACCCAAAAGGGTGTATTGTGAATTATTTGAAAAATTATTTTAAGTATATCAGCCATATTTTTTCTTCTCCTTTAAGAAAATATTATTTTTATTATGTGTTTCTAGAAAGTAAAAAAGTGTTTATCTAACTAAGTATTGTTTAATTTTGCTGTTTTGCTGTTAATAAAATAAACAATAAGATTTTCATGGGAACATTCCTTTCCATATAGATTTGTATTTATTATATGAACCATTTTGATGGCCGTCATAATATTTATGATAAGTGGTGGTATTTACAATTTAAGTGGTGAAAATACCAAGATAAGTGTAGAAAATTGTTCCATCGTAATTTATTTTTGCATTTAAATAAAAAATACCCCTTTAAAAGGAGTGATTTTTTGTTTATATAAGTTAATATATGTAATCTTCGTTTAGAAATGTCATGGATAATGTTAGAAGTGTTATCAAAAACATCGACCACATGTACACGTTTAAATCTTTCAGTGGTTTAAATAATAGACGAAGAATTTGACTTATGGAACACGCTTGACGTGGAATAAATAGAGGAGCCAAGTCAAATTTAACTTTTGACCCAGCTCCTATTCATACATATTTTCTAATATATTTGATTCAATTTATTTTTTAAAAGTATTCAAAGTTCCACCCTATTAGTTGGCTCGTGAATTTTTAAATTGTGAGCTAACAACGAAAAATAGAATGAACAGTAAAATAGCGAACAAAGTGATAATTACTAATGTAGCAGTTATAACAGTAGGAATAATGGCTAACACAGCTGAAACAAACACTGTTCCTATAGAACCAGCTAGTTGCTGTCCAGTAGTCAGTAAAGCATTGCCATCGGCTTGATCTTTGTCATCTAATATCATTGTTGCCAATGTCCTAATGTTACTGAACGAAAGGCCAATGCCAAGCATATAGATAATGTAGAAAATTAGTAATAACATCAAATCCAAATGATTAAACATTAAGGCAATACCCATTAAAAAGAGTCCGATAAAATTGACTATAGAACCAAGCGTGACGGTTAACCTAGCTCCATATTTATCCAATAGCCCGCCACTAATTGGAGTTAAGATAGAACTTAAAATAGCTCCGGGAAAAATGACAAAACCACTTATTTGAGCAGATAAATGCAATGTTTGTTGTACATAAGTTGGTAATAAAAGATTCAGTGACAATAGTGTAAGTTGAACAATAAAAAAGCTAAGACTATTTTTCAAGAAATCTGTTTGCTTAAATAAGCTTAATTTTAATAATGGAGTTTTTGTTTTTTTCGATCTGTTTAAAAAAACAAATAAGAAAATCCCACTAAATAATAGTAAAATAACGGCGTAAATCGGCGTTGTTACCAATCTTTCTAGTCCCAATACCAATAAAACTAAACATACTGATAAAATTAACCAACTAATAAAATCAAAGTGAGGACGTTTTTTTATTATTGGTTCTTTACGTAAGAAGATTAAACCAATAATTAATGTAGTAAAAGGTACTAGACATGCGAGCCTAAAAATGGCTTGCCAAGAAACATTCGATAAAATAATTCCACCATAGGTTGGACCTACCGCTGGAGCAATTGAAATAATCAGATTGGCAATACCCATCATCAATCCCAATATTTTAAGTGGTGTGGTAGCTGCTACATAGTTAAAAACAAGAGGTAAAGCAATTCCAGCACCGATAGCTTGTAATATTCGGAAAAACAGCAACCAAGCAAAATTTGGTGCCCACCCAGATAAAGCTAGCGCGATTAAAAAGAGTAAATTTGAAAAAATAAATAATTGTCTAGTAGTAAAGGCTTTATTCAAATAAGCTGACAGAGGAACAATAATACTTAAAACTAACAAATAAATGGTTGTTAACCATGTCACTGTTGAAATTGAGGTGTGAAAATTTCTTGCTAAAGTTGGGAAAGCTACATTCAATGCCGTTTCTAAACATACTGCCGTAAAAACTAGTCCACAAATAGCTATCAAGCCCCAAATATCATTTCGTGCCATTTTTTCAGAATTCAAATTACTTTGCCTCCTTGTTAATTATTTTCTTCAAAAATGAAATAATTAACTGTATTTCTTCATCATCAAAGTCCTTAGTCAATAATTTCTCCTGTCCTTTCAGGTGTTGCGATATGTGATTACTTAAATTCGTAGCTTTGTCAGCAATTATAATTTTCTTTTGCCGTTTATCATGAGTGCTGTTCACTTTTTTTAATAACCCTTTTGATTCCATTCTCTTAAGCAAGTTGGTTGTAGTTGATCGTTTAATATTGAATTCCTTCTCAACATCACTTTGCAGAATTTCTTCGTTTGAATGTCTCATTATAAAATCAATAATTGACATTTGAGTGCTAGTTAGATCATGCTGTTTTCCATAATAATTCAAGGAAGTTGTTAGTTTATTACTAGCAATTTTAATTAAACGTCCAATATTTTCTGTTTGTTTCATAATTGTTTGCTCCTTTTCTGTAGACAATCATTACATAGAATTATGTTAAACTAATTATAAATGTTAGTCAACTAACTTTTTTACAATGCAAACATCTAAAATATTAGGTACTCAAAAAACTTCCTTGTTTAATAGTCATGCTGGAACCCCAAAACTATTAAACAAGGAAGTTATTTTATATTAATATATGGTCAAATGCAGAATATTACGACTAGAATAAACAAAGCTTTAAAACGTAGCGTCAAAGTTCCTTGATACGAACCTTTTGATATCAAATTCTATTATTTTCTTCTTTCATTCACTGACACAGATTATTTTGCATTGATTATTTTGATATTGTATAATCTTGGTAATTTAACGAGGTGATTAAATGATAAAAATAATGCCCTTTGAGAAACTCGATTCTAAAAATTTATTGGGATATCTTAAAAAAGTTTCATTACAAACTAACAATCTTGGTATAGAAAGCCAAGAAATATCTGCTTTTTTTAATGTAGAGAAAATTGAACGCTTCAATAAAAATTCAGAGGCAAGTGTCTCTTTTGTTGCCAAAAATGATGAAACTGGACAAATCATTGGATTAGCACAAATTACTAGAAAGCTAAGAATCAGATACAAGAATCAAGCAGAATTCGCCATCTCCGTAGATAAAGAATATTGGGGTCAACATTTTGGTAGTAAGTTAATTGAGGCTTGTATTAATCAAGCTGCTAGTAAATGGCGAATCGATGGTCTTTATTTAGAAGTCCTTTCTGATAATCAAAGAGCCATTGGCCTTTATCAAAAATATGGTTTTAAAGTAGTTGGGGATTTACCAATTCTGTTGACTATCAGTGGTCAGAATAAACCTGGAAAGATAATGTTTAAGGAACTGAAAAAATAAAATAATGTTCAAATCTTTCACTTTTGAAATCTATTTTTGAATATAAATTCAGTATAAAAATACATACTATTGTGATTTAAATTAAAAAAATAGGTCTAGTTAATGTCCAGATGTTATTTTTATTCCAACTATTCCTACCAGCAACAAGACAATAAATAGCCATGTTATACCTGAAATTTGATCTCTAAATAAAAACACTCCAGCTGCGATTGAGCCAGCAGCTCCAATTCCAGTCCACACAGGATAAGCAATACTTATTGGAAGATGTTTGGTAGCAATTACCAAAAAATAAAAACTTAGAAACATTCCCAAAAGTGTAATCATATCCCAAAAAATATTTACGAAGCCATTGCTGAGTTTCATAGAGGTTGCCCAGACTACCTCAAAAATCCCTGCAACTATTAAATAAACCCATGTCATTTTTATTCCTCCAAAAAGCACATATAAAATTATTTTTAAAACCTAAAGAAATATTCGCATGTGCAAATATATTTAATGGTAATTTTTATGTAATCAACATTTCTGAAAATATCACGTTTCTATAATATTTGCAAGCAATGTTAGCTTCTAATGCATCTAATCTGAATTATCAAAATTTAAAAAAATTATAGTATTGGACTGAGAAAATAACAAATGAATCTGTACCAGTGGCACCAACCTATCCTCTCTCCAAATGAAATTTTTCCCTCAATCAAAGATCCCTCTTCTCACATTACAAAAATTAACTATATGTAAGGAATCAAATAAAACACAATTGGAATTGTTATTAGACTAAGAATTGTAGAAATACCCATTAATGTGATTGCAGGAGAAACATCATCCTTATTTTGTAGTGTAAACAAAACAACAATTCCAGCAACAGGACATGCCATCATGATGACTGTCGTATCAAGAGCGACTCCAGAAACACCTAAGAATTCCAGAACTACTATTGCAAGTATTGGGAAAAGTATGTTTCTTAAAAAAACAGTTAACCAGATACCTAGACTTTTTGCTTCTTTCTGTATTTTAATGTTTCCTAAACTGTTACCAATTACAATCATAGACAGTGGTGTATTAATTGATCCAACGTACTTAACAGTCTGGCTAATAGTACTTGGTAAAGAAACAGAAAAAATAAACAAAATCAATCCCAAAAATATTGAAATAATATTGGGGTTCAAGAGTACTGTTTTTAACCTAGATAATTTTTTTATGTTACTCTTATCCTTATTAAACAAAGATAAACCATATGTCCAATTAAAAATATTAAACCCTGCAAGAGAAACAACCGCAAAAAACACTCCCATTTTTCCAAAAAGTGAACTGACTAAAGGAATTCCCATAAAACCAGCGTTAGAGAAAATAGAACCATACTTGTAAATTCTTTGAAGATTGGAATCTTTGACCTTTTTGAAAAAAATAGAAGCCAGTAATATTTCTATTAGATAAAAAGCTATAATTCCTAGTCCAGCTAGTAAAAGCTGCTGTACACGATCAGCAGAGTATGATTGTTCAAAAGCGTTGATGATTAAACAAGGTGAAACAATGTTTAGCAAAATATTAGTTAGATCATTTGCTGTTTGTGGATGCATAAATCCAATTTTGTTAATTAAAACTCCTACTAACATTAATAAAAAAATAAGAATGATCTGGTTATTAAGTACTGAAATATTCATAATTAAAGGCTCCATCTTACAAAATAAATTAAAAAATACTCTATAATGACCATTATAGAATATTTTTCTTAATTAAACCTATTCAAAATTTGAACCTATTAATAAAATCTCTCAACAATAAAAACAAACTAATTAATTCAATCAGCGGAAACAGCCAACTTTTTCCACTTTCTTATTTTAGGACGAAAATTAGTAAATGGTGCCACAGTATTAATATGAATCCATTTCCATAATGGCCATTGGGCTTGATTGTTAGCCCATTCTCTTTGATGAGAGCCAAATAGTTCATCTATTGATAAAGTAAGTATCCAACTACAAGTTTGCTGGACCAATTGATCCAATTTATCCCGTTGTGAAGCCAGTGATTGGTTACCAAATTCAGTATAAAATTGCCGGTAAAGGCCACCTAGATTATTCCATTTGAAATCAGGTGTCGGTGTAACGGCAGATTTACCTGCGCTTTCCTGCTCTTCCCAGGATAATAACAAAGTTAACCAACCTAGCTGATAAGACAGCATTTGTGATGGTGTTTTATCGACAGGAACAAGTAATAAAGTTCGTTTGTTTTCGGGGATATCATTAAATTCATTAATAAACTTAGAGTAAGCTAAATTAATTTTGGCAACTAGTTCTGATTGGTCACTGTAAGTCTGCATCATTAACCTCCAATTTTTTTCAATGGCTATTTTCACTAATTAAATATCAGATAGATCAAAGCTGTGCATGATACTAAATTATCGGTGCGAAGTTCTTGTTAAAAAATATTTACCATAACACTTGAGTTTTATTGATAGCTTATTTCCTAAGACTTCCAATAAGTAATTTCAACCCATAAGTAAAAGATTCATCAATATCAGTATCCAATCCAAAAAGTGGGTATATTACTGTTGAACTCAGTTAATTTGATATTCAGTTGAGCTGTACCACTAACCAAATCAGAAAAATTTTTTCCATGCTAACTTGTATTATTGACTGATAACTATATTATTTATAATTTGGCCTGCTTCTGCATCAGTTAAATATTTAATGCTATTACTCATACCCACAGTAGGTGCACTAGCATCAACAGTGATTGTCGAAGCTTTCTCACCAGGATTTTTTTTGATCCATCTGTTTAAAAGTTGTGATGTCATCTTGAGACAAATCACTTGCTGCTACAAGTGTACTTGTTTTTTTGTACATAGTAGTTGTCCCTTGTCCAATCCGAATTAGTTTATTTTCATTAATAAACAGATAAAGATAGCCCAAACTGTCTCCACTAGCGACAGCTTTTTGAGTTAATTGATACCCTGCATTAGCAGCATTAACTTTCTGCGAAGCATAAGTTTCATTTTGATTCAATGATATTAGTGAATATGAACTTAACTTTTGAATCACAGAACGTTCGTAACTGTTATAACGATGCTGATACATATAACCATCTTCAATCATAATTTTGCCAGTATCGCTTGAACTAGTAGTTGTTTCAGCTGCAATCCATGTACCATTTAACTTGTTTAATGAAACCTGACTAGTAGCTTTTTTTGTATTTGTATCAGTAAAGGACTGCCCTCGTTCAATTGAAGTTGTTTGGCTGGTATCGTAATATTGGATGGTAATTGCATATAAGTGATGCCCTTTAGCGACAAATGCTTCAGGGAGTGTCATATTGCTTGTTTTTGTTTCTAGGAAAATTAAATCAGAAAGTTTGCTAATTTTAACATCTGAACCTAATTTTTTTAGTGCATCATTAACTTGTATAACAGTCATTAGATGGACATTTTTTTGCGCATTTTTAATATAATTTTTAAGCATATCTTTTTTCCACTTTTTTAATGAAACTCGCTTATAATTAACAGAACTAGACATAAATTGCCCTTTAGAAGTAGTCCAACTAGAAAGTTCATCGGTTTTGGAAACCACCGAAGTTGTCATGTACTTTGAAACACCTTGTTTCTTGGTTTGCTTAGAACTAATTCCCTGATTAAAAATCCAAGTTTTTGAATTAGCCTTTAAGGTTTTATTCGTACTTATTTTGACGGTATCAACCGCTTTTTCTTTTTTCTGAGAACTACACCCAGAGACAAGTGTTACCACTAACATAACAATAAAAAAAATATTTAATTTATGCACAAAAAGTACCCCAATCATAATCATATTTAGTCAACTAATTATAGCATTTTAATAAATTATAACTACAGATATAAAAGTAGATGCAAAAGTTCTAAGATTCACAACATTAAGAATATTAATCATGTGAAGATATGACATTAAATTGGAGCGACCGAAGCAGATATTATTCTTATCGTTTCATCACCTTGTCACTGCCAAACATGCACATAAATAAGATGGTCAGTTTGCTGATTATTATCAAATTCAGCGGTTATTTCTACATTTTAGACTGATTGTCAAATAGTGTTATTTTCTGGTCTAGCATGCTGATTAACTCAATGTCAAAAGTTTTCTTCTTATGAGATTAAATGTCATCGACTTTTCCCAAAGTATTTCCGAAATGTTAACAAAGACAACTTTATCATCAAGTAATTTGTCGATAACTTCCACACTATGATCAATCATTGCCTATTTAAGCTGTTGTTCAAGATCTTCAATTATTTTCTTATTCATACTTGCACATCCTTTTATGTTTATTATATTTACTAATGTCAACGTAATATTTTTTGAGAATTATCCAGTTTCATTTTCTCTAGTATAGAAAATTAATCCTTCAAGTAAATTGGAATCAAAATATCTTCAATCAGTTCTCCTATCATTTCTTGATCGATATTCTTTTGCAAGAACGTTTTGTAGCGCAGCCATTCGAAAGGAAGAAGTTTTAAATCATCTGTGATGTTCTCCTTTACATTCTCTCCTCGCTTCTCCGCCCTCTCTAATATCCGATTCATTGCTTGTAAATCAATTTCCGAATTTTTATCCATTATTCGTTGCACAGATTCATTAGATTGATTACCAATTTCTATTAATAGACTTCTCAAAAAAGTTCTTCCCAATGTATCAATGCTGATGAGGAAACGATTCATTAGTTGAAAAAGATCATCATGCAAGTCTTTACCATTCAAAACTATTTCGTCGATTCTCCCCATGTTTTCACGTTGAATTCTATCCTGAAATGCTGCGATGGCCAATTCAAATGGTGTCTCCCAATGACGATAAATTACTGATTTGCTCGTTTCTGCTAACTGGGCAACTTTTTGAAAAGTTAATCCTTCTATACCCTCTTCATCAACAATCTTACGTACGACTTGGTATATGGCACTTTCTAATTCAAGACCTCTGCGTCTTACTTTACCCACAAATATCACCTCATTAAGATACTTTAAGTTTCTTATTGACATTTACACTCCATAGAGTAATATAACATGTGTAGTTTTAAGATACTACTAGTTTCTTATTAGGAGGATAAATTTATGACTAAAAATAATTCTTATATTCCAAAATCAGTCACTGTTATTGCTTGGATATTAGTCCTAGGGGCAATGGCTCCATTGTTGGATTCTACGATGGTAAATATTGCTATCAATACACTCGTCAAAGATTTAAACAGTTCCGTTGAAATCGTTCAGTGGACTATTACGGGTTATGTGCTGGCAACGGGTATCGCAGTTCCTTTTTCCAGTTGGTTACTGAATAAATTTGACGGAAAACTCATTTTTTTGACGGGAGAAGTTTTGTTTGCACTTGGCTCATTACTGTCTGCGCTTTCAACTAATATTAACTTTCTTATTGGTGCAAGACTGGTACAAGGATTTGCTGGAGGGCTCATTATCCCAATATTGACTACCCTGCTCATACAAACGGCTGGTCAAGAAATAATGGGACAAATGATGGCAACAGTTGGTTTACCAATGATTCTTGGTCCCCTCGTCGGCCCAATTCTTGGCGGAATCATCATAAAGTATCTTTCATGGCACTGGATCTTCTGGATTAATATCCCCGTTGGTATCATTTCAATAATATTAATAATTTGGAAGATGCCTAAGTATCCGGCACAAAATAAAGCAGCCAAAATGGATTTTGTAGGCATCGTATTACTCGCAGCATCAACCACAGCTATCATATACGGTATAGTTAAAGCCGCAAATGCTGCTAACTTTTTAAATCAAACAACATTAATGTTTGTGTGCTTAGGAATAGGCTTAATGTTTTTATATATTATTTGGGCTTTGATAATGAAAGAAAAAGTTGTCTTACCATTGAAATTATTTACACATAATTCTTTCAATGGATCTATTATCGGACTTTTTATTGCTGGAACGGTTTTAAATGGTGCGATGCTATTACTACCCTTATTCTTTCAAAATGTTCGTGGAATGAGCGTAATGATGGCTGGCTTAGCATTAATTCCGCAAGGCCTAGGTATGTTGATTTCTCGCCCTCTTACAGGTAAATTGACTGATCAAATTGGTGCTAAATATGTTGTCTTTGGAAGCTTGTTGATCACCTTTATTGGGACACTTCCATTTTACTGGATTGATAATAAGACATCATATTGGATTATCGCCGGAATTTTATTTGTTCGTGGAATTGGAGCTGGGGGTATCTTTATGCCATTAATGGCCGATGCATATACTGGCATGGTAAATTCACAAATTCCTGCCGCCTCAATTGGTTCTCGAATTGTTCAAAACATCGGTAGTGCATTCGGCTCAGCATTAATTTCAACTTTGGTAACAGCCTATGCAAATTCAAATATTGCATCTTTCAGGCATACACTTGCAACTAATAAGTTCCGTGATAATCCAGAATTCTTGCAGCACCATCTGGAACTGATCAAAGTGCACTCCTTTCAATATGGATTTATGGTTATCTCGATTGCAGCCCTATTGATAGTTTTACCTGTAATGCTGCTCACTAATAGAATGAAAAAATAGTTTAATTTATGATAAAAAAAGAAGCTGTGCCATAATTTTTGGCGCAACTTTTTTGCGTCTTCATAAAATGCATTCAAGGCACTCAAATTGCCATGAATGTCCGAAAAAATCGCAATTTTTTCCAAAATAACATTCTCCCTTATTCTAGTTAAAGATAGTTATATTTAGTAGACTTTCCTTTACAACATCATCCACAAAAGGCAACACATTTTCGACAGAAAGCTCATTATCAGAAAAGGTTTTAATTCCATTTTTTTTCAAGACTTCCGCGGTTATACCTCTACCAGATATTTTCTGACCTGTAAATGTACCATCGTAGACAGAACAATTTCCACAAGATGGGCTGCCATCCTTCAAGAAAGCCGCGGTTACATGATTTTCCTTAGCTATTTTCAAAACTAAGTCTGCACCTAGACGGTATTTATCTGTTACATTTTTACCATTTATTTCTTGTACTATTGCTTTATTATCAAGGACGTCGCTGGCCGTTCCGTTAACAATTTCTGCAGGTGAACGTGGAATATCAAAACCTGCCATTATTTCAGGACACGTAGTTATGGCTTGACCATGTGTAACTAACCAAACGGCCAACTTATTTGTAGCTGCGGATCCATCGTAGCGAACTTCAAATCCGGCTAAACATGAACTAATCAATATCAATGCAATTTTCATCCTTTCTAAATAATTATAAGGTTGGTGTGTAACATAAGTCGATAACTATACTTTATCATGAATAATTGGAAACCAGGCAGAAATTTCCAATTTCTAGAACACATTTACGCAGAATAAATAAGGAGACCAAATCAAAGCCTACCTTTTGATCTGTCTCCAATCTTAATTCTTAAATTGTTGTTTCTCTTTTTTTAATGAAAAGCTTTCGAATAGCATAAGCGATTAACCACGTAGCTAGTAAAGTAAGAACTAGTCCATATCCTAACCAACCAAAATCAATATTCTGTATCCATGACCAGATTCCGTTCTCAGCGTGAGCCATACTTGTAGCAACTTGTATCAATTCAATTGCTCCAATGAGAAATGCTGCAATCACAGAAACTGTAGTTACAGTTAAATTGTAATATGCTTTTCTGACTGGAGTATCAAATGCCCAGGCATAAGCACCTGACATCATAACAGAGTCTGTTGTATCCATCAGGTTCATTCCGGCAGCAAACAAAATTGGTAATGCAATAATTCCAATGGTAGATATCCCCGACTGAGCCGTGCTTGCTGAAAGAGCTATTAGAGCAATTTCTGTTGCAGTATCGAATCCTAAGCCAAATAGAAAACCAATCGGATACATTTGCCATGAATGATTTATACATCTAAAGAACGGTTTGAGAATTCTGGCCAAAAGGCCACGCGACAGTAGAATATTATTGAGGACATCTTCATCGACTTCCCCGTTTTTCATGGATTTCAATGAACGATATAGACTAATAAGCACCAAAAAGTTAAAAGCAGCGATAGCAATCAAAAAGCTACCTGAGACTAGAGATCCAATTCTTCCTCCAACTGCTTCTAAGAAAGGCAATTTCAATTTAGCCCACTTAATTGAGATACTTACTACAACTGCCATCAAGAAGACAACAGTTGAATGTCCTAATGAAAAGTAAAAACCTACCCCATAAGATTTCTTGTCTTGTTGAATTAGTTTGCGCACTGTATTGTCGATTGCGGCGATATGATCTGCATCAAATGCATGTCTTAATCCTAGTGAGTAAGCTAATAAACCTAACCCCCAAAAACTGGGGTGCTTTGCAGCAGCTATGAATAATAATGCAATGCCTATCAAATGTAATCCTAGGCTTGCTAAGTAATATGGCGAAGAACCATATACAATTCTTTTCTTCAAAATAATTAAGCCCCCCGTATTGAATTTCTCAATAAAAATTATATAGAGATTCAGGGGCCTCAACTTTACCTTATAGCATAATTAAAAGAACTTATCATTTGATAATGTAAAATGTGTCATCTGCTATAAGCCTTTATTTATTATTATTTTTAGATACATTTATAAAATTTTAGTTATTCGATTAGAAATAATCAGCCATCACCTAGTTGGAGATATTAGGATATTCTTATTATTCTTGATTAGAATACCCTGTTCATTAGTTAATCTAGTAATCGTTTTTTGGGTCTTCTTCTCGAACTCATCTATAGCATTTTTCAGACGATGATCTAGCTTCGAGTGTACATCGTAGTGAGGATAAATTCTAATATCTGTAACGCTAATAGAGGTCATGTCTACATCATCATTAATATTATCTTCTGGATAAAGCTCATCATATAAGTCGAGATCTGGTCCTAAAACGATGGCTCCTGCACTTATTCCATAGAGAGGTGTTCCCTTTAAAGTTAGATCCTGTAAGACACTAATGACACCAGTTTTTCTTAAACTATCCAGCAATAAAAATTCGTAACCACCATTTAATATGATGGCTTTAGCTGTTTTAAGAATATCTGAATTATCTGATAAAGCATCAAACAAAACAACATTCTCAAATCCTAATGTTCGAACAGTTTGTTGTAATTCAATCATTTTAGGATGTCTTTTACCTTCTTTGACTGAATTGACAATAATTATCACTTGATCAGATGCAAAATCTATATCTCCTAACATATTTAGAAAACTCTGTGTAATTTCTTTATTTATAAATGCTCGTGAAGAAAGTAAAATATTTTTCATCTTTATTCTCCTTATCTTTTGTCAACAGTAGATATAAGATAAGCTTACTATACCCAAGAATTAATTCCTAAACTTTCTCAGATTTTTGTTTCCTTTTTTCAAAAATAAATACTGTGAACAGCAGCATCCAAGCAAAAGGCATTGCAATTTGGTATGGTTTGATAAATGCAATCGTCATTTTTTTCTTAGCTGTCTTAGCAATAATTTGCCGATAATTATCAACTTGTTGATTTATTTTTCTGACCTTTTCTTTTACGATTACTGAAATTTTTGCTTGAACTTTCTCCTTAGTGGCTGTCGGCCACTGAATTCCATCATGTTTTGTTAGATAACGCTTTGTCTCAGCCATAACTATCTTTTCTTGTGCCTGAGAATTAATAGCTGGATTATCTTTAGTAGTTGAACTTCCTGTACCATACAAAGATTTGTGCGTTGTCTGCAATATTTGTTTTCTTTCATTTCGACTGACAGATATTTTCTTGATTTCAGTTTGTGCTGTTGACCAAACTTGCGCTTTTGCAATTCCCAAATTTGTTGAAAGTGTAGAAACAAAAATAGCAACAGCAAGTACTGTACCAATTTGTCTAAACACACCCGTTACACTTTGAGATGCTGTAAGCAGTTCACCCGTGAAATTTCCAGCACTTAGGACCGTAATAGGGCCAATAATTATTCCATAACCCGCCCCGATAAGAATACAAGAAATTGCAAATTGCCAGTAAATATCAGGATTCATGAGCGAAATTCCGACATAACCGAATGCCAGAAGAATAAGTCCTAAAGAAATCAATAATCGACTACCTGCTTTTTTGAGAAGCAATCCACTAACTGGTGAAAATAGAAAAACCATTGCCGATGCAGGAGTGATCATTAATGCGGCTTCCAGTTCAGTATGGCCTTGAATCTTGGTAAAGAAACTTGGCATAAGCACCATCATACCCACAAAAAATATTCCAGAAAAAACAGTTACAACGACAGCTCCTGTGAAATGACGATACTTAAATAAATCCAGGCGAATCATTGGATCCGAAGCACTTGCTTCACGCCAGATAAACAAGCCAAGTGACACAACAAATCCGACAAACAAACAAAGAATTTTACTGCTGCTCCAGCCCCACTCGCTTCCTTGGACAAGGGCAAGTGTCAATGAGAACAAGGTAAAGATTGCTAGAAGCATACCTGTAATATCCAGCTTAGCCCGTACAATTTTTTCATTGCGCATTGGTAACAAAAACAAACACAAAACAATGGCTATCAGGACCAATGGAATATTAATATAGAAAATACCCCGCCATCCCCAAACTTGAGTTAACAATCCACCGATTGTTGGTCCAAAGGCTGCTGCAAGTCCCTGAGTAATACCTAAGACTACAACTGCTCTATTTCTTTTGCTTAACTCAATTGAATTGATACCTATTGTCATGCTAGCTGGAAAAATGATTGCTGCTCCAATACTCTGAAGTTCTCGTCCTGAAATTAGAGTGGTCACCGTTGAACTTGCAGCTGACAACAATGAACCAGTGAAAAACAAGATTAGACCAAGAACATAGACTTTGTGTCGCCCTATCTGGTCAGCTATTCTACCCAGTGGAATAGTGAGTGCCGCAAACGTAATAGTATAGACATTTAATGCCCATTGAAGAGTATCAAGATCTGTATGAAGCCCTGTTTGAATTGCTGGCAGTGCAATATTCATTACTGTTGTATCAAGCATACAAAGGAAAATTCCAAGAGCCATTGTAGCTAAAATAATAATTTGTCTTTTTTTCAAAATAATTACCCCTTACTAAAGTATGCAGTAAGTGTAAGTAATGATATATTAGAAGTAAATAATTAGGTTACAGAAAGGTGGAAACTTGTAAACTATGTCTCCACAGGAAATGAAACAATTAAAACTCAATCGAATATACAAAGCACTCTTATCATTGCTTGCCGACCATCCTCTCAGTGATATCTCTGTTTCAGTTTTGTGTCGCAATGCCGATGTATCGCGCACATATTACTACCGAAACTATAAGTCCATGCAAGAAATTATCTCGCGGCATCAGGAAATGGCTATTAAATCCTATTTGCGTATTCTTCCGCACGCGGCACATATGAATTTTACTCAACTTATGACTGCCTACTTTAGATTAATGCAGCGACAGTCAACTGAGAATATATTGCTTATTAACGCAGGACTAACAGATACTCTAATTAAGACATTCAGAACTGTATATCTATTTCTCGTGGATCAAAAAATTATTGATTCCTCAAATACGAGAAGTCATCATCGGTACTTTCCTTCATTTATGGCAGGAGCTGTGATATCCATTCAAATTCAGTGGATACAAGAAGGGATGAAAGAAACACCTGCAGAGATGGGGAAAATGCTCAATGAACTCTTTTCTTTTGCTGCTCAGAAATAATTTTATGTATTATTAAACAAAAAACAATCGCTAAATGTAAGTTAGCGATTGTTTTAAGTCATTTAAGTTTTACCGTAGAGTCAGTGGTTAGTTCTGTTCCTACACATTCAGAAACTGCGTCCATACCGCTATTCATTAGATTAAGAACTATGGGGCTAGATAAAAATTTAGCTTTTCACCCAAACCGCAGATTACATACTTATAGCATTAAACTTTATGAACAAACTTTATTGCTGATTTTCCTGCAATTCGTCCTGAATTCCACGCAAAAGCACAGCTCAAACCTTCAATTGTAGGATACGAGTCAGAAAACATATTCGTAGATGCTGTATTACCAACAGCAAAAACACCCTTAATAATTGTCCCTTTTCGATCTAGTACGTCAAAATCTTCATTTACTAAAACCCCACCTAAAGTACCTAAAGAGGTAGAACGGGCTTTAATTGCATAAAAAGGACCATGCTCCAAAGAAAATTTCATAAATTCCTTTGATTTATAAAAATCAGTATCTTCGCCCCTTTTTATTAAGTTATTATATCTTTCTAGTGTATTTTTTAGTGTTTCACCAGAGACACTAATTTTTTCAGCCAAATCTGTTATTGAATTGGCTGTCCAGCCCACTCCCTGCTCAATCGTTTCAGCCAGATCCGCTTTCAAGTTGCTAAAGGGACCGACTTTATAAGTCATGGGCTTATGTTGCAATGTTTTAAAAGTCCTCTCAAAGGAATCCGTCCAATTTAAACTATTTGTACTAAGATACGACACCAGCTCATCGTCTAATAAATAATAATAGAATCCACCAGTTTTGTAGGTGACATTACCCCATAATGCAAAATCGTAGCAAATATCTTCATTAGTGAATCTTTTCCCAGCAGCATTAATCCACAACAATGGTATATTCGTTAATGAAAAGATTGAATCATTATGCCATTTAGGATCATGCTCCGAAACTACTGATGCTGCATGATTTTCGAATAAATGTACCTGATTTGTATCTGCGCCAATTGCCTCCAACATTTTTAAACCATCACCAGTTGCTTTGCGCTCTCCCATGCTGTAGAGATTTTCATAATTAATCTTTAAATGTTCTCTAACTAATTGTTGATTGCCGATAAATCCACCGTCTGCAACTACAACTGCTTTGCATAAAACTTCTTCTTTTTTTCCGTGATGCAAAATTTGAATGCCCTTAACCTTTCCATCGTCATCTGTTAAAATTTTTTCTCCAGCTGCCTCGGTTAATAATATTCCCTGATGCTTTTTGAAATGCTCGATCAAACGTGAAAAACCAGCATATTTATCAATGTATTGATGGTAAGTCTTAGGATTTTTTTGATGAACCTCTTGAGTATTGTTTACTAGCTCCGTTTCCAAACCATGACTTTGTAGCCAATCAATGGTACTTGCAGAAAGTTCAACAATATTTTTAACTGTTTTCAAATCAACACGATAATGAGCATAGTCTACTAAATCTTGGTAGGCATCTTTAATTGAATAGTTAATTCCTGCCTGTTTTTGTAACTTACTTTCAACAGCAAACAAGCCTTGTGCACCAAACATTCCAGCGCCACCGATCTTCTCACCTTTTTCCAGTAAAACAACTCGCTGTTCAGCATCAACTAAGGTAAGAGCAGCTCCGATTCCAGATGCTCCCGCCCCGACAACAACTACGTCTGTCTCATACATAAATAGTTATCTCCCTTCTTTAACTAATAGAACACAGTTTATTTATCCAAAGAATGCCGCTGTCCTATTTGGAAATTTTGTGAATTTTCAAACATATCTTGAACGCTTATCGGTTTGTCACCAGTTAAGTATTCGAAATCTTTAGTGAAGTTTGCCATTTTATTTTCCCGAATAGCCTGCCCAAATGTCACCATCCCTTCTGAAGAAAAAGGAGCTTCGGAATCTTTTTTGAATTTTCCCTCTGTTGTTCGTGGAACACCCATTGCATCAAAAATAGCATAATTTTCTTCATCAGAAATAAATTGATATTTAACATGATTTCCTGTTTCTTTGTTACCAATCTCAATAAAATCAGAAATTGTCATCAATTGTTTACCATTTATGTTCAAAATTTTATAATGTAAATCGTCGGCTAATAAAGCATAAGCAACTGCTTTAGCGCAGTCTTTTCTAGAAATATAAGCCATTTTTCCATCACCTTGATTGTTCTGTAAATTTGAACCTTGGTGTACAAAAGTGAAATAATTGGTTATCATCGCTTCTGCATACTGGGAATTTCGTAAAAAGATATAGTCAAGCCCACTCTTTTTTATATATTCTTCAGTAAAAGCGTGATCAATTTTTTCGATACTCGGATTAGTTGGATCCGCAGCATTAACCAATGAAGTATAGATAATCTTTTTAACTCCTGCTTCTTTGGCAGCATCAATAACATTTTTATGAGCTTGCTGTCTTTTTTTACCAACAAAGGGCATAGATATTAAAGCTAGCACTTCACCATTGTTAAATTTATCAGCTAAGCCATCTAAAGTATTAAAGTCTGTTTGCCGAGTCTCAACACCTTGTTTTGCATAGGTATCTAATACTTCTGTGCTATATCCACAAAAAATCAAGTTTTCTTTCTTAGTAAGTTTCATTAATTGAGAAGCAGCCACTGAACCTAAATTACCGTCCACACCTGTGAGTATAATCTTTTTCATCTTTAAATTCCTCCTTCATTGTTAGTTTAATAATAGGTGAAATTAATCACAAAGTCTAATACAAAAAATAAATAGTATCATAGGTTCTTCCTATACCGCCTAAGTTCCTTTATTGCATTTAAGAAGAGGCTTCCTGTTCTATCTAGATTTTTCTCTTTGTATGCTAAAACAATCTTGTATTTATGCGGATTATCAACAATTGGTATCAAATTTATTAAATTATTATTGAGATTTAGTGGATAATGTTCTGGGAAAAAACCCAATAATTTTTTTTGTTGGATTAGAAGCAATTCACTTTCAACATCATCTGCTAAATATGAAATTTGAGGTCGGTATTGTTTATCTAGTGACCTATTGAGCATTAACTGATAGGACTTTCCTATTTTTTCAGGACTTAACATTATTAGTGGGGAACTATAGACTTGTTTCATAGTTAAAAATTTACTATTATACAACGGATGTTGGGTTCCAACACCCGCTAAATATTTTCCTTGATAAAGAACTATAGTCTCGATATCTGGTTCTTCATAAAATTCGGAGTCAAAAGTTACTGCAAAATCATATTTTTTCTGATTTAAACATTTCGAAATTTCACTTAAACTTACCTTTTCAATTTCAATATTAAAATCATTTTTCTTTGTAACTGTATCTAATATTTCAGACAATAGTTGTACATCCATAATTGATGAATACTGAATTTTTATTTTTTTTGAGGAACTTTTTTGTACAGCTTTTTCTAACAATTGAAATTGTTTTAATACCTTCTCAGATTCATCAAACAATACTTGCCCCTCTTTTGTTGGTACAACAGGATTCCTTGAACGATCAATCAGTAAGCAATCGAAGTGTTCTTCTAATTGATGTATCTGCTGTGAGATACTTGTTTGTGCTACTAAATTCTTCTTACCTGCCGCAGTAAAACTCCCAAGTTTGACAACATCAACAAAGTATTTTAAAGAATTAAGATTCAATTTAACTCCACCATTCCTATTTTTCTATTCCATTACTATATATCTATCTTGTAATTTTAACATGAGAAGACATTGAAATATTAACTGTGACTATATTTTATAGAATTCATGATTTAATAAAAAGATATCTAGTTAAAATAGCATATCCTTTACTATAAGTAATTTTTAGTAGATACTTGTATTTTTTCTTTTTTTAGTTTACAGTGTAAACATAAATTATAATGTAAACTAAGGAGAAAAAATGAAAACTGCGATTAAATTAAATCATATTTATAAGAGCTTCAATAAGCGTCCCATTTTAAATGGAATAAGCTTAGAAATTAAACAAGGTGAAATCATTGGTTTATTGGGACCAAATGGTGCCGGTAAATCAACATTGATTAAAATCATGACAGGCTTAGTTTCACCCGATGCTGGCCAAGTTGAAATATTGGAAAAGCCCTTGTCTAAAAGTAAATATCGCCTAAAGAGATATCTAGGCATTGCTCCACAAGAATTAGGAATCTACCCGCAGCTAACTGTTAAACAAAATTTAAAAAGCTTTGGTGCTCTTAACGGTCTATCACCCGTACAAATTGAAGAAAAGTACTTGCACGTGACATCGATCTTTAATTTAAAAGACCTAGCAGAACGAAAAGCAGCAGATTTAAGCGGTGGTCAAAAAAGACGACTCCATTCAGCTATTGCCTTGATGAATCAAGCAAAAATTATTTTCCTTGATGAACCAACTGTTGGTGCAGATGTTAATTCACGCAATCAAATCATTCATGCAATTAAGATATTAAGTCAACAAGGTATTACAGTTATATACACAACACATTATCTTCAAGAAATGGAAGCTCTTGATGCAAAAATTATTTTCCTCAACCACGGTCTAATTCAAGCTAAAGGGAGTTTAGAGAAGATACTCCAAACATATGCAAGACCTTCATTAGAACTTTACTTTGAAAGAACGTTACCATCTTTAAAAGGTTGGAAAATTGAAAATGGTCATTTGAAGTTGGCAAACTTGGGCAGCAAAACACATTATATAACTGTTTTAAGGAATGTACTCAGTGACCCGAAAGTGAATCAAAATCAATTGGTAAACATCAGAATTATAAAAGCTGATTTGGAGTCAGCTTACCAAACATTACTAGAAAAGAGAATTACAAATGAATATTAAACAGATTTTTGCAGTAATAAAATTAAATAGTCGCTTGCAATTAGCAGATCCTACGGTACAATTTATTATGATTCTAGTTCCTTTAATAATGGCACCATTTATGCTTCCTTCAGCGAAGACCCAGTTAATTGCTGAGGGGTACATACATGCAAACGGTGCTGAACAAGTTATTCCTGGACTAGCAATTTTATTTTCATTTTTTTCTATCCAACTAATAATTCAGATGTTTTTTGATGAAACTATTTGGAATACATGGGACAGACAACAAATTTCAGCAACTTCTATAACTGAAATTATAACTGGAAAGGCTGTTGTAGCTTATTCAATTCAAGTTGTTCAACTTAGTACAGTAATTCTCATCAGCGGACTACTTTTTAAATTTCATATTAATGGAAGTTGGTTCGCTTTCATCACAATTGTTATTTCATTTGCTGCGACACTAACTTTTTTTGGTATCATGTTAGTTAGCTGGTCAAAGTCCTCAGCCATTGCACTATCTTTATCAAATTTACTAGGAATTTTGATGGCTGGATTAGGTGGAAGTTTATCACCAGTTAATTCGTTTCCACATTGGGCCAGAATTCTAGCTAAGATTGATCCTGCATACTGGGGACTTTTGGCTATTAAAAAAATTAGTTTGGATCATGGTAACTTCAACACAGTTTCTCAGAGCTTAAGTATTTTATGGATTATGACAATTATTTTTTGTTTATTATCTCTATTTGGCTTTCATTTTCGACCATTGAAAGAAGGAAATAACTAGTATGAAACCTACCAAACCAACGAAAGAAACTCTAAGTAGGTCTTACATCTTAGAAACTACACTTAAGATCATTGATCAAATTGGTCTCCATAAATTTTCAATGCGTAAATTAGGGGAAGACATGAATGTTTCGCCCATGGCTGTTTATCGCTATTTTCCTAACCAGGATGCCCTTTTTGATGGATTAGTTGAATGGATTTGGCAAGCTGCTTTGATAGAAAAAGAAGATTCCACGAATGATGGTTGGCAAGAACAGCTCATCGACATAATGACTCACTTGCGACAGGCTTTATTAAAACATCCAAATGCTCTACCCTTGATTTCGACACATCCATTAGTAACTAAAACAGAATTTATATTGGTGGAAAATATTTTGGTTAATTTGAAAAGAAAAGGTCTGGAACTTCAACCTACGACTGTCTTTTTGATTAATTCATTGACTTCCTACACATTGGGATTTGTTTGGACAGAAGCAATTGAGCCAAAACACGGTGGTCAAGTTGATTCTGTCTTAATGAAGGAATTACAGGATGGTTCTGAACTACTGAATAGTCTCCTTAAATCTATCCAAGATAAGCAATTTACTAGTGAGGAACAATTTTTAATGGGAATCAGAGCAATTTTAGTTGGTTGGAAATAGGAATTTTTGGGCAAGAGGATACTCCGCAAGTACAGTTGGACAATCAAAAAACATTAGAAAAATATATTCGAAAACAAGTATCAGAAAACCGATTGAGGGATACAATTAGTAAAAGAGAATACATTAATCCATTCAAACAGAAAAATAATTAAAGCTGTAGCGGTTTGTAGTTTTTTGTTGGGCTCCCCTTTAAGGGGCTTTTTTTGTGGGTAAGAGCCCTTCCGGATCTAATAAAAAAACCACCAGCTATACTGATGGATAATTACTGGTTCATACTACTTATAGCAAGGAACCCGCTTGTTGT
>NZ_BACP01000022.1 GCF_000260415.1 Liquorilactobacillus mali KCTC 3596 = DSM 20444 | reverse complement strand
AAATAGATTGAGCATCCTAAGAGGTGTTAAAATAATTATAGACAATAATCTTGTTGTATGATTTGCGGTATGTAACCTATGCTCTCTAATAGTTTAATAAGATCTTCATAGGAGATAATAATAGTTGCAGTATTGACATTAGGGTGCGCAGAAATTGCCGGCAATTTCTGCAAATCTGCGTCTATCAGTACTTGAACTTTGTGGTAAATATCATTAGGTAATGCCAATGGAGTTACCATACCTGATACAACGTGCAGTATTCCTTCCAGTTCTGCTTCACTTGCAAATTTTAGTTTGTTGCGACTAGTTTCTAATTGTACCGCCAAAAGTTTAAAATCAACTGGCTTGTTAGTAGTTAGAAACAAATAGTACTGATCACTTTTTTTCTTTTTTATCAAGAGGTTTTTAACCTCTGGTAAGCCCTTGGGAGCGTGCGGATCATTCATTGTCCACAAAGGCGGATGCTCAATCATTTTGTAATTAATTTGCAGATTTTCTAATAGTGCAATGGCTTGTTCTTTTGTAGCATAAACCATAACGGTAGTTCTTCCTCCTCTACAATAGTTATTATCCATTATTAATGTTTTTTGGCTGTTTTATCTCTGGACCTCATAATGAAAATTCTTTACAGACAAACAGATTGCGTGTTTATTAATTTGCCAAATGTGATTTGATTACCATAATTTCACTATCTGTTAATGCGAACAATTTATGCTTTTCATCTGGCTGCATCCTAACAATTATTCCAGGTTTTATCTCTTCTTCAAAATTTTCTCCTGAAAAAATGATTTTTCCTTTAACAGGAACGACGACAACTGTATAAGGCACATGGTGAGTGGGAATTTCTTTTCCTTTTGGAATTACTAAATTTGTGATAACTTGATTTTTTGACTCAAAGATATTACTAATTTTGTTAGTTCCTTGATATTTTTTCATCGACATTTACTCCCTTTTTTACGCTGTAGTTTGCTACATAACCTAAATTTTGTTGATTACTCTTGAAAAAATTAAACATTTTGAAAAACATTGATCGGTTCTCTTTTTTAAAACCATTTCTAACAATTTTTAATGTCCGTAAAAGGCCCTCGTCATGTATCATGCCAATTGGATTCATTAAAGTCATTTTTCCTACTTTTTGGGAATTTTCAAATCCGTTAGCCTCAAATAACTTTTTCCAACCAGCGGCGTCCATCGGACCCACGTGGACATTAATTGTTCGACTTAGTTCTTCAATGAGTTTTTCTTTTTTACCGGTATCATCTAAAAATAGGCAAACATCGTGGGTCAAGAGAACGCCATTTGGTTTCAGTACGCGATAATATTCTGCAACGGCCTTCTTTTTGGCATTCTCACCTAACATGGTTAGCATTGCTTCATTTATAACGATATCAAAAGTATTATCCTCAAAGGGTAATTTAAGAGCGTTTCCTTGAATAGTTTTTAACTTTTGGGAGAGATTATTTTTTAAAATGTTTTGTTTAGCCCTTTTCAAAACAGTGGGACTTTGGTCCAATCCAACGACGTCACAATCATATTTTTTGGCTAAATAAATCATGGTTGTTCCCATATTGCATGCTACCTCTAAAACTTTTGTATCTTTCTGTATATTACTTTGTTCTAGTAACCAATTTGTAGCTGTTATCCCACCTGGACGTAGTTTAGTCTTGCCTAACCGTGCTAAAAAACTGTGTCCTGCTTCATGATTCTGCATAAGAATATTCCTCCTCGCTGGTAGATGATGCAACTTAGTATTATTATTCCATGTAAATCATGAATTAACAATGAATAAATTATTTTTGATTGAAATCTTAAGCTTTTCAAAATAAAAGAAATTGCAACCGTAATCATATATTCCAACTGTTTATTCAGAACAAATAGAAGAGCCAAGTCAAAATTTAACTTCTGACCCAGCTCTCTAAATAATCTTACCAGCAAATCAATTGATTTGATTTAACTTTTTCAATGACCAACGTAATAGCAATGGTGCTAGTAACGTTGCAATAACTATCACAAAAATAATATCCATATATAAAGCCTTATCAAGTAAATGTGCATTA
>NZ_BACP01000023.1 GCF_000260415.1 Liquorilactobacillus mali KCTC 3596 = DSM 20444 | reverse complement strand
TTACTTTAAAATCATCAGTATATCGTTTCATATAAAAACTCCTACCCTAGTTATTTTATTATGGCACAACTGTCTAAATATTTGTGTACCAAATACTAGGATAAGAGCAGCTCTTCATTGTTGGATCATTAGGTACTTTACTTGGTGGGAACTTGGCAGATCGCTTAGGATTTATCAATGTATTACGGCTAAGTTTTACTATTTTACCGGTTATTTTATTACTTTTTCCTCTAATTAAAAATCCCATTTTAGCATTACTGTTTTTAATTCCACTGGGATTAATTGTTTTTATGCCCTATAGTTCTATGGTTTTACTAGGTCAGGCCTATCTACCCCAAAACATGGGACTTGCTTCTGGTGTGACTTTAGGATTAGCGGTTAGCGTTGGCGGAATTGCTTCACCAATATTAGGTAGTTTGGCTGACACTTATGGCTTATCCATGGTTCTGTACACGTTACCAATCATAGCTCTAGTACCCCTAATTGTTTCTTATTTGTTAAAAAAGCAGCACAGGTCAATCTAAATCTTCTTTTTACAAGAATATCAGTTTTTTTGTTGAACTGCATTATCTTAGTGAATTTATAAGTTTTTAATTCATATTAGAATTTATTTTCTAGCTAAGTTTAATATTTAAATACAAAAAATCACTCCTATTTAGGGACATAGGGGTGATTTGCAGGCCGCTAAAACATCAACGTCAAGTGTATAAAAAAGCTATCTATGCGCCCTTTTAACCACCTGCGTCGAAATTTGTATATATTCATCATTTTTCCGTATCCAACATTCGATTCATAAACCATTCTACTTGTTGTGGTGCATCATGGTCGAAGAAAGCAGATTCTTTCATGTCTAAAGCTGCTATTTTTTCGATGTCTTCTTTTGAAAGTTCAAAATCAAAAATATCAATATTTTCTGCCATTCGTTCCGGATGAACTGATTTTGCTAAAGCCACAATTCCTCTTTGCATCAACCAGCGAAGCACAACTTGTCCAACTGTTTTGCCATATTGTTTTCCAATTTTCGTTAGTACAGAATTTGTAAATAAATCGTGGCGACCTTCAGCAAATGGTGCCCAGGCTTCGACTTGTACTCCATATTTTTCATGCCATTTTTGGTCCTCGCTTCGTTGATTCCAAGGATTAACTTCAATTTGATTAATTTGTGGCTTTACATCATTCAGTCCAACAAATTCAATCATCTTGGGTGCTTTGAAATTTGAAATACCAATTGCACGTAAGCTTTTAGATTTTTGTGCCGCGACCATTGCGCGCCATGCACCATAAATGTCTCCATAGGGCTGGTGAATAAGATAAAGATCAAGGTAATCTAACCCCATTATCCTAAGTGAATTTTCAATCGTTTTGGCAGCTTTCACTTCTGGTGCTTGTAAAATAAACAATTTAGAAGTAACAAAGAGGTCTTCTCGAGTTACGAGCCCTTCATGTATTGCACGTCTGATTCCTTCACCTGTTTCTTTTTCATTCCCATAAACAGAAGCTGTATCAATCAAACGATAACCTGCTTTGATTGCTTGATAAACTGCTTCGGCTGTTTTTTCCAATGGAATTTGATAAACCCCAAATCCTAATTGAGGCATTTCTACACCATTATTCAATTTGATTATTTGCATGCTATTTCCTCCTCCAATATTCTTTACATTATCTATCCTAAACCTTGGAGTTAGATCCATAGCAAGAGAAAAGTTTATTTTGCCCTTTCCCATAATTTTTCGACCTTATCCGTTCCTCCATCACCTGCTTTGAATTTCGCGATATGATCATCATAAGCTTCAATTTTATAGACGAGTAAGTCTCTTACTTGCTGCATTTCAACTAGTTTTTTATCCAGTTCTTCTAATTGATCAAATAAAATCTGTTTTTGGGCGTTTTCTACATTTTGAGTATCATGTAATTGAGCCAGCTTAGCAAACTCAATTAATGATTCCACCGATAAACTAGCATTACGCAAATTTTTTGCTAAATAAATCCAATTTAAATCGTTCGTTGTGTAATCACGGTAGCCACTTGCATTACGGTGAACTGGTGGAATTACACCTACACGTTCATAATAGCGCAGTGTATCAACACTCAAATCAAACATTTCAGCCGCTTTCTTGATATTCATTAAGCTTACCCTCCCTATCTATAAAGTTATACTAAACCATGAAGTTGACTCTAAGGAAAGTATTATGAACAAATATTCTATTCAAACAAATGGATATAAACGATGCGCAGAATTTTGTAGTGCATATGTCAAATACAAATATACAGTAGAAAAAGTGTTATCTTCTAGTATTACTTTAATTAGAACTTCGTTTGCGTACTACCCATTTTCTTATTTCATCAATCAAAATAAGTGGGAACGGAATACAAACTAGAAATAACCAATCTCTATATCCTAAAGGTGCAGTTCCAAAAACTCCCTGTAGTATAGGAACATAGGTTAGCGCTAAAAATAACACTATTTCGAAAATAATGCTCACAAAAATTAGTGAATTATTCCAAAAATGTTTATGAAACATTGATTTCTTTTCATAGCGACAATTTAACACCGCAGCAATTTGACAAAAAATTATTGCGCCAAGAGTAACGGTTGTTGCTTGAGCATATACTGTTCCATTACTTGCTAAATGTGGGAAAGTATACCCAGAGAAATAATTACTAAAGAAATATGCACCTGTTGAAATAATCGAGGCCCATAATCCATACCAACAAAAAGCTTTAAACAATAGTTTTCTATTAATAAGATGCTGCTTCAATGAACGAGGTGGATTTTCCATAACACTATCTTCTGCATACTCTTTTCCAAGCCCAAGCGCTGGCAACATATCAGTGCCCAAATCAATTGAGAGAATCTGCATAATGGTTAGCGGCAACGGAATCAGCCCTCCGCTTAATAAGAAGAGAACTGATGGAACCGCTTCTGGCATATTACTATTTAGTATATATAACAAAAACTTACGAATATTACTATAGACCCCGCGACCTTCCTTAATTGCAGTAACAATCGACGCAAAATTATCATCAGTTAAAATCATATCCGCTGCTTCCTTAGCAACATCAGTTCCTGTGATGCCCATTGCAACTCCAATATCAGCTTTCTTTAACGCAGGAGCATCGTTAACGCCATCCCCTGTTACAGCAACAACTTCTCCCATTTGCTGAAGATTAGCAACCACTCGATATTTTTGCTCTGGTGCCATACGTGCAAAGACTATTTCACCTTTCAAAGCTTGCTTCAATTCACTATCAGACATTTTCTTTAAATCCTCCCCTGTTACTACATTTACATGAGAATCAGGAGGAATAATACCGATATTACGTGCAATACTTTCAGCCGTTAAGCTGTAATCACCAGTTACCATAATAATTTTTATTTTTGCTTTATGACATAACTGTGCTGCAGCACGGACCTCCTTTCTTGGAGGATCGAACATAACAATCAATCCAACAAAAATCATTTTTTGTTCGACATTCGCTATTGATGCTTTTTTTATTTCTTTTCGTAGTTCTTCTGGTAATTGCTGGCAAGCAACAGCTAAAACGCGTAATCCTTGTTTAGCATAACCGTCATTTGCGTCCATAATTTTTTGCTTTATCTCAGCAGTTAACTTTTTTACCTTCCCGTTTTCTAGATAGCTGCTACACTGCTCTAAAACACAATTTGGAGCTCCTTTTGTAAAAGTATCAAAAGTTCGTATAGCAACGTTTTCTTCTATCACTGTCATCATCTTACGGTCAGAATCAAAAGGCAGTTCCTTAATTCGTACAGCAATTTTTCTCTCCAACTCAGGATTAATGCCGCCTTTAAACGCTGCAACTTCTAAACAAGCTTCGGTTGGATCACCTAATACTTGATAACGTTTATGATGTTTATTAGGAGCTACAATTTTTGCATTATCTGCCAGCAAAGCACCTCTTAATAATTCAAATAAATCCGGATTATCCGCTGCTTTGACCTCTTTAGGACCTTCTAAAATACTCCCCTTAGGCTTGTATCCCTCACCACTAACTGTATAACTGTGCTTAATCGTCCAGAGATGATTTACTGTCATTTGATTTTGGGTCAGTGTACCCGTCTTATCAGAGCAAATAACTGAAGCAGAACCCAAAGTTTCAACACTTGCTAGTTTTTTTACGAGGGCATTTTTTTGTGCCATTCTTTGAACGGCCCCTGCTAATGAAAGGGTCACAGTCGGTAATAATCCTTCCGGAATAAAGGCCACAATCATACCTAGTCCAAAAACAAAAGCCTTGACAATAGGATAATGTACTATAAAAGTTGCAAGCAGAAAAAAAGCGATGCCGATAGCAATGGCTAAAGCTGATAGTTGTCTTGTCAGTACATTCAATTCCTTTTGCAGTGGGCTGCTATCTTCCTTTACATTTTGAGTCAAATCTGCAATTTTCCCAAAATCAGTTTCCATTCCCGTAACTACCACAATACCTATTGCGTTTCCCTTAAGCATTGATGTTCCTGAAAAAATTGTGTTTCTTAAATCGGCATGATTTCCTGTTGTATTGCGAACAACACGTGCATCCTTGTTAACAGGATTCACTTCGCCAGTTAACGTCGATTGGTCGACTCTGACATCTGTTGCATGTATTATCCTTATATCTGCAGGAATATCATCGCCTTCTTCTAACTTAACAATGTCACCAGGTACTAGTTCCTGTGCCAATATTTTCTTTTCTTCACCATCTCGAACTACGCGCGTATAAGCTGGTAACATATCCTTTAAGGCAGCAGTTGCTTTTCCCGCACGATACTCTTGCCAAAAACTAAAGCACCCATTGATAATATTAACTGCCCATATAGCTATACCCAGTTCCGTTAAATTTGCAATAAAAGATATTAAGCCAGCAACCCATAGTAAAATTGCCATTAAGCTAGTAAAATTTTTAACAAATTCTAACCATAATGGTTCTCCTTTTATTTCATGTAATACATTTTTTCCATACTTTGCCAGCCGTTCGTTAACTTCTTGTGTACTTAGTCCCTTTTCAGTGGTATCTAATTGATTATAAATAGCCATACCATCAGTAAGTTGTGCGATGGTTGTAACAAGGTCTCTTTTTTCATTTTCCATCTTAAACACCTCTTAACTCTATTCCAGCAACAAATAACAATTTTGTATTTCAATTTCGTCCTATCAAATTTCCTTATCATCTCCAATTGCGGTTAATTCAAAAGTTAAATTACTGAAAACTTCGTAGTTAGATTAAAAGAATTAAAGAGAACGCTTACATATACGAAAAATTTTTCATTCTTTCATGCGAGTTGAGATTTAATTTCCACTTTAAATAAATTGAAAAAAAAGAAATTAATTCAAAAATGAATTAAATTTCTCATAAATTTTTTCATCAACAACCATTGATAAAGAGCAGTATTTATTTTTTTACTAACTAGCATCATAAGCTGCTTGAAAGATGCGAATGATGTCTTCTTTAGTTCCCTTGCGCGGATTAGAGAAGGCATTGCCATCTTTCAAAGCATTCTCAGCCATTAAAGAAAAGTCCTCAGGCTTTGCACCGATTTCTTTAATTGATTTAGGAATACCAACATCTTCAGACATCTGTTTCATTGCCTTAATTGCTAATTCTGCTGCATCACGGGTTGATAAACCGTCTGTGTTTTCACCCATAAATTTAGCTAGCTGTGCAAAACGGTCAGGACAAGCAATTATATTATATTCTTCAACATAGGGTAGCAATAGTGCACAGCAGACACCATGAGGAGCATCGTACTGACCACCCAACTGATGAGCCATTGCGTGGACATAGCCAAGATTTGCATTGTTAAACGCCATTCCAGCCAGCATCTCAGCTTCAACCATCTTAGTTCGTGCATCAAGATTATGACCATTTGCAACAGCTTCACGTAAGGAAGTCTCAATTAATTTAATTGCCTGAATGCACTGAGAGTCTGTAATTGGGTTATGGTCAACAGAGACATATGGTTCAATTGCTTGTACAAAAGCATCCATACCAGTTGCTGCAGTCAAACCTTTAGGAACATCTAACATCAATGTCGGATCGTTGAAAGAAACCAGTGGAATATTGCGCCATGAAACAACCACAAACTTTAAATGTGTTTCTTCATTAGTGATAACTGCATGACGGGTTAATTCGGATCCGGTCCCAGCAGTAGTATTAACCGCGATTAATGGTGGCAGAGCTTTATCAAGTGTTTCAATTCCTGCCAATTTGGTAATATCATTACCATTTGTAAGAATTATTCCAGCACCTTTACCGGTATCATGAGCCGAGCCGCCACCTACTGTGATGATAGAATCAGCACCAGACTCTTGGTATAATTTTTTTACAGCCTCTATATTGTGAATCTTTGGATTAGGTTCAACCCCATTATAGATTACATAATCTACTCCAGCTTTCTTTAAGGAACTTAAAGTTTGTTGTACAGCTCCATCCTCTAAATTTTCTAAGAATTTATCAGTAACGATTACCGGTTTCTTCATATTAAAAGCATTCGTGCACGCTGACCAATCTTACTGATCACACCTGGACCGAAAAAATTAACACTAGGTACCAAAAAATCATAACTGCGTTCAACCATCTTTGAAGACCCTCTTTCGTAAATTTGGAAAAGATTAATAACTATTTCACAATCAAAGTGTAAGTCTTTTAAGAGTAAATGTCAATTTGTGATTGCTATTATTCTTATTAAAAAATATAAATGCTAAATTTTTTATTTGTGAAAAATAAATAATTTATTATGAGGTAGCATTGATTAATATGAGTCTTAACCTTTTGTGCTGTCGTTCTATTGTCAAACTCGTAACATCAATTTTATTGAATTTACATCCCATATAACAGAAAAGCCAAGTCAAAAATCAACTTTTGACTTGACCTCAAGTAAATTATTAATAAACAAATTAAAACAGCCCAGTAAGATAAAGTTTCAGCTTTTAACACATCACTTTTTCTTTTAATCTAACCAATATCCGTAGCAACAACTTTAAATCACTTTAAAATCATCCGCAACTTTATCAATTAACTACTGGACTGCTATTATAAGGGATTTCCAAACTCTGGCCTCTTTTCTAACTACCTTGCGATAGCTATTTTTGTTTCATTATCATGCAAGCATGTTAATGAAACTTCGATTATAGCGTCTGCCATAATCCCCTACATCTATAATATAGCATACATCCTAAAAAATGCAAGCGTTTCCTTTTAAAAAACAAAATATTTTTCCTATCATCGTCATTTTGAACAATTTCTTCAAATAACTTTACCCTAAGATAATCATGGGCAATATTTCTACTGAGGTGACCTTTACCTTAGCGGAAATATAAAAAATAAATTTTCGAATCATCCATTTAAAATATTGAATGTTGCTAAAATCATTGAAACCATAACTGAATCAGTTCTCTGATTTTCTTGCAAATTATTTAGGCTTCTTTAACAATAACTTCAATTGCTTTGGTAATCCCCAATACATCATCACGAATACTTAAACAAGGGGTATTCGGCCTATCAATTACTTGTGAAGGAAGAAATGGTATATGAATAAAACCACCTTTAATGTGCTTAAATTCCTTATCAATCATGTACTGAACTTGATACATAATATGGTTGCAGACAAACGTTCCAGCAGTGGTAGAAACATAACTAGGTAAAGACTCCCTTTTAATCGCTTCAACTATTTTTTTAATAGGCAATTGAGAAAAATACGCGGTTTTTCCATCAGAATGAATAACTTTTTCTAGTGGTTGTTGACCTTCATTATCAGGAATACGTGCATCATCCATATTAATTGCCACTCTTTCTGGGGTTATGCCATACCTGCCACCAGCCTGTCCGATATTTAATACAACATCAGGGTGATATTTTAAAATGGCTGCATGTACAACTTCTGCACTTTTATTAAAAACGGTTGGTAACTCTAGTTTGAAAATTTCGGCTTGTGCTATTTTATCAGGAATCATCTTGACAGTTTCAATGGCTGGATTAATCTTATCATCCCCGAATGGCGCAAACCCTGTCAGAAGTATTTTCGTTTCTAGCTCCCCCTATCTATTAATTTCTAGTTTAACTTAGTTTAAAATATAGCGTAGTGACTGTTTTAGCAGCAATTCTTAATACCAAAAACGTAAGAGAGTAACGCTTGCTGCTAGATTAATCAATTACTATTTCTTCATAAAGTCCCCAACTACTTTTGCTTTGACTTTTGTTGTTTCACCCGGTGCGTAAGCAAGAGGCATCTCTTCAATATCTACTAAACGAACACTCTCAGGATCGGCTCCCGCTTGAATTGCCTGCTTCTTTGCCAATTTTTGTGTGTCTCGCAATGCCTCTTCGCGTTTATATTGTGCATACTGATATATTTTTTCATATTGACCACCAATTTGTGCAATAGTCGCGCCTATTGCATTTGCCACGCCTCCTTGTTCATTCTTAAATATATGACTAACACCCTTTAAATAATCCGGTGCAATAATAGCACCACCTCCAACTAGAACTAAATCAACTTTTTCGGCACTGGTTTTCATTTTATCAATGGCATCTTCCAAAATTTCTGATATTTTCTTAAATGCTTTTTTTACAAACGTTCTATCAAGTCCATCGACTTTCTTAGAATCTCCTACTTTTGCTACACCCATTGCCACTGCAATGTCCGTTGCTGTGGTAGTCTGACCACCAAAGACTAATGCCTCTTGGGTAATATTATATCCTACAGAATCTGGCCCGACAGTCACCTCTCCATTACTCAACTGTCTGACAACAGAACCACCACCAAGACCAACTGATAAAATATCAGGCATTCTAAAATTGGTTTGGATTCCTCCGACATTAACTGCAAGTGATGATTCTCGTGGGAAACCATTAATCAAAACACCAATATCAGATGTTGTGCCTCCAATATCCAAAACAAGAGATTCTCTGATCTTAGCTAAATAAGCAGCTCCGCGAATACTATTTGTGGGTCCAGAACCGATGGTTAATATTGGATACAGTTTTGCATAATCTAGGGTCATCAATGTACCGTCATTTTGAGTAAGATATTTATTACATTTTTTTATACCTTCATCTTGCAGTGCTTTATCAAATCCAATTGCTACTTTATTAATAACTTTATACAAGGAAGCATTTAAAATTGTTGCATTTTCACGTGCAATCAGACCAAGGGAACCAATTTTCGATGAAATCGATATTGGTACGTCACCTAGAATTTCGGTTGCTAGTTTTTTTACACTTTCTTCTTGATCTGGATTTAAGCTAGAAAAAACACCAACAACAGCAATTGAGTCCACTTTTCCTTTCCAACCTTTTAGTACCTTCCGAATCTCATTGTAGTCAATAGGTGAAATATTATTGCCATCAAATTCATAACCACCATGGACTAGCTGATAAGTACCAGATAAAAGTGAGACCATGTCACTTGGCCATTCTGTGAACGGTACAATAGAGGCGGTTGCAGGATATCCTAGGCGAATAACACCGACTTTCGCTAAACTTTTTCTTTCTACTATGGCATTAGTTGCTTGAGTAGTTCCCAACATAACATCTGTAATATAATCTGGGTTGACACCAGACTGATTCAATACCTCATGCAGTGCATTTGAAATACCAGTTTGAATGTCCTTTGTGGTGTGTTGTTTGGTAGCAGCAATCACTTTACGTCTTTCATCTAAAATAACGGCATCTGTGTTAGTGCCTCCAACATCAATACCAATCTGATAAGTCATTTTTTATTCTCCCATCTTTGAATACTTTTCTACAAGTTGCTCCAGTGGTACATAATCTATATCATAACCAAAGTACCGTGGCCCAACAGTCGCAATACCAACCTCTGTTCGCCATTTTGAATTTGCAGGTAGACCTAGCACGTTGACTCGCTTACCGTAACGTAATTCCTCATTTGTAACTGGAATTAGGGTGTCCACGTCTACTAAAGTAATTAAATCAGGAGCTGTAGCCAAAACTTGATCATTGACTTTAAAAATAATATTTTCATTTTGAAATGATACAGAACCGAAACTCTGCTCAAATGTACCAAATCCTTCTATTGTAACTTCGCCAAAATTGAAACCATCTTTTGTCGTATGATTAATATCAGTAATTTTTCCAGTAAATAATTTATAACCCTTCGTAATCTGCAATAGCTGTGTTAATGCAGCATCAACCGTTTCAAAATCACTAGCACTGTCAATTAGTTCACCGATTTGTTTACTTAAACTAATAATTCCTGTCACACCATTTGCAACCAAATCTTTACCATGAACCGCATCTCCCGCAACTGATGAAGTTGCTCCCATTTTAACAGTGATTGTCCGGATAATTTTCTCGGCCCAATTGGCATCAATGGTATTCACTAATGCATTGTTACCACGTTCGTCGGTTATAACTATTGGTGTAACTGGATGTCCTGCTATAGCAAAGGTTGTCATCTGCAGCTCTGGAAATGCACGTCCCATACCATCTACATCAACAAGTGGAAGACCTCGACGAGCCGCGACCATGATTGGAATCATAGAATTAATACCACCGGCCTCAATTGGGTAAGTAGCATAAGCTTTTTGCCCATATGTTTCCTCTAAAAGAGGAAAAGCTTTATCATATTCATTTCCATTGGGGAATTTTTCTAATGAAACTGCGGGTGCCCCCACCATTGAAGCAGAAATTACTAAAGCATCTTCTGGTACGTCAGTTGGCTCAATTAATTGAACTGGCCCTTTTTCACGAACAGCTGAAATTGCCATTAAAGTGCCCACATATGGATTTCCACCGCCTCCAGCACCTAAAAGAGACGCTCCTATTGCAATATGTTTAATATCATCAATGTTAATCTGTGTCATAAATAAACCTTCTAACTTTGTATTAATAGATTTTTGATAACCATAATAATCGGTGTATGGTCCGTTTATAAAGAAGTACATTTCTAGATTTTAGAACAATCTTTTTTATCTCTTATCAAATATTTTCATACCAACGTAATAGACAACACTTGATACGATTAATACTGTAAAGGATTGTACTCCCCATGTCACAAAATATCCCGTAGCTGCTCCGGCAATCCAAGCTACTAATGTTACAGGATGCATGGTTTCTGTGTAACTGGGCAATGTTCCAGTCCGACGCGATTCATCTAAAATTTTACGACTTCTCTTCAGCACGTAATAATCAATAAAAATAATTGCAGCTATTGGTGGAAACACAATACCTAAAATTGTTAAAAACCCTGCAAATTTATCAATAATTCCCAAAACCGAAGCTATGGTTCCAAAAATTCCAACAACTAATGTTACACCACCACGATTAAAATCAATTTTAAATACCTGTTTAAAAAAATTAACAAATCCTAAGCTAGCCGAATATAAATTAATATCGTTGATCTTTAATGTTGACGTAATGACCAATAATATACCTAAGCTACCAGTCAATTCGTAGATAATTGGCAAAATTTCTTCTGTTCCAGTTGCGTGAGCCATCAAGACTCCTAAAACATTTACGCCTAATTCTCCAATTGTTGTACCAACAACAGTAACCCAAAAAACATCTTTCCCACTTTTAGCAAACCTTGTAATATCGGGCATTATGATAGCACCGATGATAAAGTTTCCTGTTACTAAAGTAATAGCAGTCGTTAATGTTAATTTTGCACTAGGAGCAGCCATAGAAACCAGAGTGTTTAAGCTGTGTCCTTCTAACATATTAGCTGTTGCCATGATTATCATTACTAAGAACAAAGGTAGCGAAATAACGGTCGTCCAAGCCAAGCCCTTAAATCCAAAAATAACTGAAAGTGTAACCAATAAGCCAGTTATTGTTGCTACCACACCAAAGGGCCAATGCTGACCCGAAATAGTAATAATGCCTGCAGCAAAATTTGAATTCTGAATACCAAACCAGCCGATAAGACTAATAGCAAATGCAACGCCCACCAATGCAGATCCAACAGTACCAAAGCCCGCCCACTTAGCTAAAAGGCTTGTTGGTAGACCTTCTTTTTGTCCTGCTAGTCCCAAGTAAAATGCAATAACCTCCAAAATCACACTACCTAAAATTGTAGCTATGACTGCTGTTTTAAAGTCCAATCCATAGCCGAGTTCGGCTCCCAACATGAATTGACTTAAAGCAACAAAGCCACCAATCTGAATGGCTAAAACCTGCCATAATGGTTGTCGCTTATCCATCGGAACACGACTTAGTGAAAAATCATCTACCTGCGCAACAACTTTTTGTTCTTCTTTATTCATGGTGAAAACCCTCTTTCTCAAATTTGGAAAAACAAAATAAATTAATTATAATATTCCAGCGTTTCTCATTACATTTTTATAATCCAATTCCATTTTATTTGCAATTGTTTTATTTCCAAATTTTAATCACGAGTCGAATAAAGGCGTTATAAAGGCACTAAGTTAAATATTAATTGTTCATTGCTATCTAATAAGCAACTAACTATTCCATTTTGGAATTCCACTTTTTACTAATTGATTTGTCATTACAAATTCCCAAAATAAATTAGCAGGCCTTGAATGATCCACTTGCCGTTGTCTAACTAGTACAACCTTTCCACCTTCTAAATCATTAAAAGGTACCAACTTTAATTGAGTCGTTTCTTTAGCAGGTATTATACGTTTAAGTAAAATGGAAACTCCCATATTTGAAGAAACAGATGACAAAATCATATCCAAATTCTGACCAATATATGAAATTTGAGATTTAGAAAAATCTCTTTTTAAGATGTTTAAAATAGGATCAATTTTTTTCGTACTCCAGTCCAATAAGAAGAATTTTTCATCTACCAGATCTCTGAACCGCAATTCAGGATAAGTTGCTAATGAGCTATTCTTGTTGACCGCAACTACAAATTTTTCGTCCTCCCCAGCGAGTGCTTCATAGTATAATAAATTAATGTGTTCACTCATTTGATGGAAAAATAAAAAATCAACTTCCTCTGGCGAAACATCTTTTTCCCAATCACGCATGCTTGATTCTTGAAAGCGGACCTCTATAGCTGGATATTTTTTTTGGAATTCTTTAATCACTTGGAAAATATGATAGTTAACGATTGATGGAATTGTAGATATTGTTACTGTCGGATGTGGTTCCTCCAACTGAAGTAGTTCATATTCCATTCGGAATTCTTGGTCAAGCATTCTTATAAAATAGTCAAAAACTAATTTTCCTTGTTCATTAACTACGACACCATTATTATTTCTTTTTACCAAAGGACCGAATTTTTTTTTAAGAAAAGCAACATATTTCGAAACAGTACCTTGACTCATAAATAATCTTTCAGCCGTTTTTGTAAAACTTCCTGTAACACATAGGGTTAAAAAAACTGCAATTTGTTTTTCAAACATAACTTTCTCCCCTTTTTACGTAATGATAAGACCTATACTTTGTATTAATAATG
>NZ_BACP01000024.1 GCF_000260415.1 Liquorilactobacillus mali KCTC 3596 = DSM 20444 | reverse complement strand
CAGTGGCATCTAGAGCAGTACCTTTTAAGTTTGAAGTGGAGCGTGATTGAGTGCTGGTAGCAATAAACTCTTTTAGATGTGAATTGCTGTGACCAATTACACTGACATGCGCACCCTGTTTCAAACATTGGAGAGCTACTTCTTTACCAAAACCGGATGTTCCACCTACGATTAAAATTCTTTTATTTTTCAATTCCATGTTCAAGACCTTCTTTGTTCAGGGTGATTGTACATACTAAGGCAATGATTCCGAAAATCATTAATAAGATAAAGCCTAATTGGCTACCACTTGCGATTCCAGTGTGGACGCTACCACTGCTTTTTTCTTGAAGACTGATAATCGTTGACATGACAGCAGTTCCAATTGAACCAGCATATTGTTGACTCATACTAAATAATGAGTTCTGATCGGCCTTTAATGAATGTGGGGTAGCCTTGCTTGCATCTGACATTGTATTTCCAAAACCTGTGTTGAATCCCAAGCGAGTGATTACGAAAACTAAACCGATTATTATGACTGAGAACTTACTGATGAAGCCAGCAAACAGCAACATTCCACCAACCACCAAGAAATTACTAAGTAGTAGAGGGCGTCTTGCTCCAACACGATCATACCATTTACCAGCAAATGGAGCACTTAGTGATCCTAGCAGCGATCCGGGTAGAAGGATTAAACCGGCAATCAATGAGTTGACCAGCAACACATTTTCAGCAAAGATAGGAATTACAAAAGAAAGTGAGATATTGATCATCTGGAGGATAAAGTAGTTAGTTAGACGGAACATTAGATATTTATTTTTAAAAAGAGCAGGATTAAACAATGCATTTTCACTTCGCTGCTCATGTCTAATAAAGAAGTACATCGAAATGAGGCAAAGAAGTAACAGAAGAATTGCTATACCTAAATGCTCACTTAGTTGCTGGACACCGAATTCAAGCAATATTAAGAACAAAGACAAGGAGAGGAAACCGTTATAATCAAACCTAACTTTTGAGTGAAGTTGTCGATTTTCTAAAGTAACTAATCCGATAATTAGTGCAATCAAAACCAGCAATAAACTGGTGCTAAAAATTGCACGCCATGACAAATAATGATTCATGATACCACCAAAGGTTGGTCCAAGTGCGGGTGCAAGTGAAATTAACATTGCTGCAATTCCTGTATATGCTCCCCAAAATGCCATCGGAACTTCGGAAAAAATTAATGAAAACATCAATGGCGTACTAATTCCTGTTCCACTGGCCTGGAGCAAGCGACCAACCATGAGAATACTAAAATTGGGTGCACTAAAACATAATATTTCGCCAACTACTGCTAAACCAGCACTAATTATGAACAACTGTCGTCTTTTAAAACGTTTCAACAAATAGGAGGTTGCTCCCATGACCAAAGTGACCATTAGTAGATATCCAGTAGTTAACCACTGGATCATGCTAAGTGACTCATTAAAGGTTTTCATTAAGGTTGGAAATGTAACATTCATTGAGGTTTCAACTAAGATTCCAACAAAGGTTAAAATTCCCACCGCTCCAAGTGATAAATTGATTTTGCGCGTAACATTTTTCATTAATAATTAATCTCCCTACATTCTTATGTTATTTAGTATTTTAAACAAAAAAAGGGCTATGCGATTTTTGCTCCGCAAAGCCCAAGATATCCAATACAGACAAGTATAAAGGAAACTAACTCTTTTTTCAATAAAAATTCTTCAATGGAAGGGGCCTCCCTTTAAAGATGAATCTAAAAATTTTGATTAACGACTGATACTACTTTTCCGACTATTATTAGTCTTAACTGGAATTGATTTTCTAGTTCAACTTTTTATACTGAAAGATAGAGGAGATGGTAAATGTGAGTGAAGAGTTATGGGACTTACGTAGAGTGTTAGCTGAAATCAAGAATAATCCAGCTGATTATCATGAAACTGACGAATTGATTGATCCAAACGCTGAATTATCTGGTGTTTACCGCTATATTGGAGCGGGTGGAACGGTTGAAAGGCCGACACAAGAAGGTCCGACAATGATGTTTAATAATATAAAAGGTTTTCCAGATACCCGCGTTTTGATGGGACTTCAGGCTAGCCGTAGGCGAGTTGGTAGAATTTTCCACCAAGACTATAAGACATTAGGACACTTTTTGAATAAAGCGGTATTAAATCCAATTTCACCGGTAACTATCAGTGAAAAAGATGCACCCGTTCATGAAGTAGTCCATAAGGCAACTGATTCAGATTTTGATTTGCGTAAATTGGTTGCAGCGCCAACTAATACACCATATGATGCTGGTCCATACATCACAATTGGAGTCGTTTTAGGCTCAAGTATGGATAAGTCAATGAGTGACGTGACAATTCATCGCATGGTAATTGAAGATAAGGATACATTAGGAGTATACATTATGCCAGGTGGTCGCCATATTGGAGCTTTTGCTGAGGAATACGAAAAAGCAAACAAACCGATGCCAATCACAATTAATATTGGACTTGACCCAGCAATTACCATTGGTGCAACTTTTGAACCACCAACTACTCCGTTAGGATACAATGAATTAGATATCGCTGGAGCGATTCGTAATCAACCAGTTCAGCTTGTACAAGGTCTAACAGTCGATGAAAAAGCAATTGCGCGCTCAGAATATACGTTGGAAGGCTATATTGTACCAAATGAGCGGATTCAAGAGGATATTAATACACATACTGGTAAAGCAATGCCGGAATTTCCAGGATACGACGGGGATGCTAATCCCGCATTGCAGATTATTAAGGTTACGGCTGTTACTCATCGCAAAGATCATCCAATCATGCAAAGCGTAATCGGACCAAGTGAAGAACATGTCAGTATGGCAGGCATTCCAACCGAAGCAAGTATTCTGCAATTAACAGACAAGGCTATCCCAGGAAAGGTCCTGAATGTATATAACCCGCCAGCAGGTGGTGGAAAATTGATGACCATCATGCAGATTCACAAGGAAAATGAAGCTGATGAAGGAATTCAACGTCAAGCAGCATTGTTGGCATTCTCTGCCTTTAAAGAATTAAAGACAGTCTTCTTGGTTGATGAAGATGTTGATATTTTTGATATGAATGACGTTATTTGGACGATTAATACTCGTTTTCAAGCTGACAAAGATCTTATGGTTTTATCCGGCATGCGTAATCATCCACTGGATCCATCTGAGCGTCCAGAATACGATCCAAAGTCAATTCGTTTCCGTGGAATGAGCTCTAAACTTGTAGTGGATGGCACAGTGCCATTCGATATGAAGGCACAATTTGAACGTGCACAATTCATGAAAGTTAAAAATTGGGAGAAGTATCTAAAATAGTGTAATAAAGATGGAGGAACAGGAATGAAACGGCTTATCGTTGGTGTTACAGGTGCATCTGGGAGTATCTATGCAATCGACTTATTAAAAAAATTGCAGCAGATTCCGACGGTGGAAGTTCACTTAGTATTGAGTATGTGGGCTCAAAAGAATATTGCGATTGAGACCGATTATAAATTGTCTGATATTCAAAAATTAGCTGAATTTAACTACAAAGCACAAGATTTAGGTGCGGCAATTGCAAGTGGTTCTTTTTTAACCGATGGAATGATTGTTGTCCCAGCCAGTATGAAGACAGTTGCTGGGATTGCATCAGGATATAGTGATGATTTGATTATGCGTGCAGCTGACGTAACTCTTAAAGAGCAGCGCAAATTAGTGCTGGTTCCCCGCGAAACACCACTCAGTCCGATTCATTTGGAGAATCTCACTAAATTAGCACGTTTAGGTGTTCAGATTATTCCACCTATTCCAGCTTTCTATGGAGGACCAACCACAATTCAGGACTTATTGGATCATCAGTCGATGAAATTGTTGGACGCTTTTCAGATTGAAAATAATTTTAGAAAGCGCTGGTCTGGTGATTAAGAACAAGAGATACTTTAATCTAACTAAAAGGAAAGATATAGTTTGATTTGATGTCAAGATGGTAGGTATTCAGATTGTTTAATCAACTAGCAATTTAGAAAGCGTCGAAATAATAACTAAACTTCAGTATAAGAAAAGAGCGTATCAACCAGTTTGGAAAATAGGGTGATATAACGCTCATTTTTTAGATGTTTTCTTGTTCAGATGTAATTTTATATTGAAAGAGCTGTCTTAACTGTTTTGCAAATTCACCGATTGACATCAGACACGTTGCCTTGGGGTAGACAAATTGCAGTTGGCTGTGTATAGGAGGAGAAAAAGATCTCATTTCAAAAGCTGGAGTGACAAAGGGTTCTGCAGATTTTTTAAAAAGAAATGTTGCCCGCTGACTATGATTGATCATTTCAATGATTGTTTCAATATGTGCACTTTCAAAAAAGACGTGTGGCTCAATTCCACAAGATTTAAAACGAGTGATTACTGGTTCGTAAACACCAGATCCCTTCAGAAGAGTAACCAATTCCAAGTTGGCAAGATCTTGCGGCTTGAGTTTAGCTTTTCGTGTCAACGGATGAGAAGCTGGAACTACAACCACCAGTTCGTCATTTACTAGCGGAATTTTGTGGTACAGTGAGTCTTGCAACAGATTTGACTGAGTATCACGCAGGATGCTCGCATCGATTTTTCCTTCAGTCAAAGAGGAAAGCAAATTAACGCCTTCATTTTCAATGATGTGAAAGTTGAAACTAGGATGTTTTTGTTTAAACTGTCCAATCAGTTGAGTAATCCCATACTGTGCTAAAACGGGTATAATTCCAAGTTTAATAACACCAGTATTCATCCTGCGATAGTCATTTAGGTCAAGCTGAAGTTTATCATACCTTAATATGGCTTCCTTAGCATATTGATAAAATAGATCACCTGCTTCAGTAATTACTAGTTGACGTCTATTTTCGGTATTGATCAATTGGATTTGTAAGTCACATTGGAGTGCTTTCATTCTTTTGGATAGCGCTGCCTGCGTCATATTAAGCTCTAAAGCAGCACTAGAAATGCTTCGCAAATGGTATACGGCTATAAATGACTGCAAATCACTAATGTTCATGACAATAATTACCTCCAACTTCAGTTAGTATTTAGTCAATTGTTTAAAAATAAGAAAGGATGCACGGTATGCAATTACATTTTACAACAAGTGAGACCTCAGCCGGATACACGATTACTGCAAAAGTAACATTAATCAATCGTGATTTAATGATTGTAGTTACTGGGGGTGACTTTGATCACATAGGTGCTATCACTACTATAGCGTCAAACATGCAATTACAAACAATTCGTTTTCCAAGTCACGACGGCCGCCTTCATCAGGATCATTATATTTCAGAGAGGATCGCATCAGGACTTAAAGAGATTCTGCCAGGTAACTGTGTTGTTAGTGCTGGAGTTCATGTCAATCAAATTAGCAAACATCAGATTGCAGCTGCCGTTCCAATGGCAGTGCAATTAGCTCGACGAATAAAAGATTGGTTGCAGCATCAGCCATTACCGACAGTACAACCACAGTATTATCAAGGAGCGCAACATCCACAATAAATATGCAAATAGGTATGCAATAGTACAGATATAGTACAGATACTTTAAACTATGCTAATTTACAGCTGTATCCCTATTTATGAATTATGAAAGATTTGATCAATCATATTTTTTTCATTTTTTTAATTTCGTCTTCATCTGGGGTAACATAGAGAGTCTGTTGACCTTCATAGATTACAAAACCTGGTTTTGCGCCGTTTGGCTTACGGATATTTTTTACCTCAACATAATCGACAGGTACATTCCCAGAGGAGCGCGCTTTTGAATAGTAGGCTGCTAGTTCAGCTGCTTCGAGGAGTGTTTGTTCGCCTGGCTGACTATTATGAATGATTACATGTGAACCATGTATATTCTTTGCATGAAGCCAGATATCCCTTTTTTGCGCCATTTTTAAAGTCAAACGGTCATTCTGCAGATTATTTTTACCAACCGATATTTTTATCCCTTCACTAGAATAAAATGTATCAGGTTGGCCAAGTTTGTTTTTCCTGACTTTACCGCTCTTATTTTGTTTTTGCGCTCTTAAATATCCTTCTTGTTGCAGCTCTACTTTAATATCAGGCAAATCTTGGGGATCCGCCAACTCAAGCTGTGTTTCAATTTCTTCAAGGTAATTTATTTCTGCCTTAGTTATTTTTATTTGCTTTGTTACATACTCAACTGCATTTTTTAATTTTTGATACTTCTTAAAATATTTTTGCGCATTCTGAGAAGGGGAGAGTTGATTTGAAATAGCTATCTTGACTGGTTTTTCGCTATCATAGTAATTGGGTAATTCTATTTCGGTCATTCCACGCTTTACTTGAAAAAGATAAGTGGTTAACAGTTCACCCTTAACGCGCAAGATATCTGCTTTTTGTGTAGAGTCCATTGTCTGCTGCAGTTTTTTTAATTTCTTACGATTTTTCTGCAAGTTGACTTTAATAACATGAAATAATTGTGATCCTTGCTGCTGTACGCGATCACTAGTAGCTTTCTTTTGATAGAACTTATCTAGTAAAACACTCAATGATTCAGCATTTTCTACTTTTGAGTCATTATCATATTTAAAGAAAGTGAAAAAGGCTTTATTTCCCTCAACTATAGTGGGAGTAGGGCAATCAGACTGTTTCAAGGCTTGATCCCAGTTAGTAGATAAATCATCACCAACATCGTGCAATCGGTCTGCTAGATATAAAGCATGTTCGGTTGCGATTCCCTGATAATTTTTTTGTAATTGCTTAGCTAGGATCTCGCGGTTAGGAAATTGCTGTACGAGTTCTAAATATTTCTTAGACTTATCTGTAAAAGGGTTTAACAAATCCTGTTTCGGTGGTTGAATATACGTTGCACCTGGAAGTAAGGTTCTGAAACGATTTTGGCTGGGTCCAATATGCTTAATTGTATCCAGTATTTTGTTCTCGGCCTGATTAATCAAAAGTACATTACTGTAACGCCCCATAATCTCAATACTTAATAATAATGGCAGTTCATCACCTAACTCGTTACGTGTAGTGAAACTGAAATAAGCAACACGATCATTATCAAGTTGACTAATTTCAGTAATCTTTGCATTCTCAAGATATTTTCTAAGTGTCATTGTAAAGTTAGTTGGAACTGGAGGATTATTGTAAGGAATTTGTGTAATTTGAATACGGGCATAATTAGGATGTGCCGATAATAAAAGCGGATGGTTTTGTCGCTGGGACCTAATTGTCAAGATAATTTCATTAGGGAAAGGCTGCGATATTTTTGTTACACGTCCGCCTATAATTTTACTTCTTAATTCGGCAATCATCGCATGGGTAAATAATCCATCAAATGGCATGCTGACAACTCGCTTTCATAGCTAATTTTTACTGTATCTAATTGTACCGTTTAACTGCATAAAGAGCAAAAATAGTTTTCTTAGTTAATTAAGATATGTAATCAATGTGTTGTACTTGCTATTATTATGCAAGTAATTCATAATGATTATGTGATTTGCATAATGCATATTAAACTTTTACTTGGAGGGATTCTTTTGAAAAGCTGTTTAGATAGCCTGATTGATCTTCAGCGCCAGTATAGAGAGAAACTTGTTGCTTTATCACAAAAAAATGGATTAACGCTTGCGGAGTGGCAGTTACTTTTAAAAATTGTCGAGGGCGCTTCAACCCAAGAAAAGTTGGCTAAGTTAACACAACTTAATGTTTCTACATTGAGCAGACAATTGGCTAAATTACTCTCAAAAGAGTTTGTAGTCAAGGAGTCACAAGAAAACGAGCAGGGACGACGTTTTTTTGCATATACAAGCACATTTAGTGGGTTGAATGCCGTGGCGGCTATGAAAAAGGATATTGCACGGTATAGTGAACAACTTTTTTCGCATTGGTCTGAAGAGGAACAAAATCTGTTACAGATTCTGCTTAATAGATTGAGCAAAAGTATGGAGCGAGTGTAGCGACTTTTCACGTGTGGTTATTTAGTAGTCGCGTTTTTTTTAATGTGTTATGATACCATGGTATAACAAAAAGCAAAGAAGTAGGTGTACATCTATGAAAATCGCTGTTGTGACAGACAGTACCGCATATTTAACAGATAAACAAATTGCGGATAATAATATTCATGTAATTCCAATTCCGGTTATTATTGATAATGAAGTGTACAAGGAAGGGGTAGATATTTCTACAGAGGAGTTTTATGAAAAACTTAAGAAATCTAAAACGTTTCCCAGTACCTCTCAACCCGCTATCGGTGAATTGATTACATTTTATGAGAACTTAGGAAAACAAGGATATGACGCTGTTATCAGTATACATTTGGCCTCAACAATTTCTGGTTTTTATCAAACGTTAAAGAATGTAGCAAGTGAGGTCAAGGGGATAAAGGTCTATCCTTTTGATTCGCAAATTACCGTAATGCTTATGGGTAATCTCGCCTTAAAAGCAGCCAGAATGGCAAAAGCTGGTGCCAGTGTCGAAGAAATATTTACTGAATTAGAGGCATTAAGAAAAACAATGAACGAATGCTTTATTGTTGATGATCTGCAGAACTTGGTTCGTGGAGGACGATTGTCGAATGCCACGGCATTCATAGGGAGTGTCTTGAAGATAAAACCGCTTTTGACTTTTGACAATGATTCACATAAGATCGTTGCTTTTGATAAAGTTCGTTCAATGAAGAAAGCACTCAAGCGAGCTGAAAAGATTTTTGAGGAGGAGAAAAAAAGAGTTGATTATCCTCTTAGATTGATTGTTATTCATGCAAATGATTTGAATGCTGCAGAATCATGGAAAAAAGAACTTTCTAAAAAGTATCCAGATTGTCAAATTGATTTAAGTTACTTTGGACCCGTGGTGGGTACTCACCTTGGAGAAAAAGCGATTGCACTGGCTTGGATGAGGGATATAGATAAATAATAGAATGTTGCTATATTAATTTATAATTGAGAAATTGGCTGAAACTCTTTAGTTTATCAGCTTTTTTTTCTGAAATGATTTCTAATCGAAGAGGTGTTGTTTTTATGAAAAAAATTGATTTAGGTCTTAAAGCTGGTTCGCAACGTGAACAACTCAGAAATCGGTTAAGTTATAAGCCAAACGTTTTTGAATTTTATACTGATGAAAATGATTTTACAACAGAAGGTATAAAAAAGCTTACAGAGGCAATATTACAAGTAAAAGAACATGGTGTTAAGGATATAATTTTACACCACCCAATGAGGTACCATGGTGAATATACAGAATTAGTTGCTCCTGAAAGTCAATTTAAAGAACTAAACTATTTTATAGATTTTAGTACAAATCAGTTGTTACAGCTATCTTTTGATTACGGTCTCCAGACTCTTCTACATGGCTCGTATTCGAGACATACTGAAAAGATGATTGCTTTATATCCGTCATTTTCGGAAGCACGAGATGTCGTTTATCGGAAACTTGATAAATTTGCAAGACTTGGACAATCTCGCATCATGTTTGAAAATTCACTATCGCGATTGTTTTATTACGGGTTTGAAGATGAAGATAACTTCATCTTAAATAGAAATTATCGTTTGGCCTTTGATCTTAGCCATTGTTTTATAAAAGTTAATGCAGATAATACCAAATTATGTGCTAGTTTAAAGCGACTTAAACCAAATGTAGTGCACTATCACTTGGTTGATTCAATGGGATTAACCCATGATAGCTTGCCACTAGGCGAAGGAAAGATCAATTGGGAAGATGTTTTACCGCTATTGAATGAAAAAACTTCGAGTATCTTCGAAATAAAATTGGCTGACGAAAATATAGCAACAGAACAAATTGCTAGTTATCGATATTTAACTGATATTTATGCCAAACTGAATAAAAGAGCTTAAAATTGGTTTAAAAAAGAATACTTCTCTTTCATTTACCTACTCAACGTATATAATTTTAGATGGTAAGCAATATACTAATTGGAAGTTAATTTATTCGTTTGAGGGAGATGAGTGTTTGAATAAATTTTTGAATATAACTGTTGGGGGACTAGGTCTTTTGTACGTTCTAAATGATACTTACTTTAGACTACTGGTTAAGTTCTATCTTCATAGGGGATATTCTTCTGCAAATGCGGAAAAAATAGCTAACAGCACTAATATTTTTTCAATTATAATTATTTTGACAATACTGCTGGTAATATTTGGGGTACTAGCAGTTATAAGCAACATGGTTTACTTTATGCGAGGTAACTTTATTTTCAAGCTCTTCCTGAATTGTGTTGCAATGTCGATGCCATTTCTTTATGTGAGAAATATCTGGTTTAGTATTTATGAGCTGTTTTTTTGTGGCATTTTTATCTACTATATCTGGTCTTTAAAAAAAAGTACTTTGAATAATAGCAGGCGTTTACTGCCACAAAATCGCGTTATTAAATAAGTTAATGGGTGATCTTAAAAGAATAACCTTAAGGAGATTAAAAATTTGAAGATTTTCAAAGAAATATTTAGTTGGATATTGCCAATCATTGTCGGTTTGTTAATTGCATTGATTGTTAAACAATTTTGGTTCGGCATTGTCAAGGTTGACGGAACATCTATGTATCCAACATTACAAAATGATGAACGGGTAATGATGCTTAAGCAAGCTAAAATTAAACACAATACTGTCATTGTTTTCAATGCATATGGAGTCGATAAAAATAACCAGGCCGTAACAAAATCAACTAAATATGTTAAACGTGTAATTGGTATGCCAGGAGACAAAGTTGAATATAGGAGCAATGGTCAACTCTACATTAATGGCAAAAAAATGTCACAGGGCTATATCTCTAAAGCACAAAGAACGACTGGAACATTGACTCTGGTTTTAAAAGAAGCAAAGGGTGTTGAACTTGGGACAGGCAATTCCTTCACAGTTCCTAAGGGAAAGTACTTTGTTTTGGGTGATAATCGCAAGGATTCTAATGATAGCCGTTACTATGGTTTTGTTCCTAAAAGTAAAGTCGATGGTGTCATAAAAGTTCCTTTCTGGAATTCAAAAAAATCACTAGTAAACTCATATTCAAGTAATTAATGATAAATTTAAAAAAACCAGCCATGGTATTAGATTGCCGTGGCTGGTTTTGTGCATTTGAAACAACGTTATAAAGGAAGATGAAATATAATGACACACAAAATAGCTCTTCTTTCAGATGTTCATGGAAATCAAACAGCATTAGAGTCTGTCTTAGCAGATGTAAGAAAAAATAATATTGACGAATGTTGGTTCCTAGGTGATTTAATTATGCCAGGTCCAGGTGGTAAAAAGTTATTTGAGATGCTTGAGGCAAGTAATACTACAGTTTATATTCGTGGTAATTGGGACGATTGTTTGCTTGAAGTCCTTAATCCAGATGTTTATATTGATATAAACGATGCATCTGATGTGTATGTTGGAATCTTAAGCAAGTATCTCTATGAAAACATTGATCATAATGACATTGAAAAAATCAAATCTTTTAAATCTTGTAGTCAAAATAAAATTGAGAATCTCTTAATCAGCATTTCCCATAATTTACCTACAAAAAATTATGGGACGTCACTCATGACAATTGCTAAACAAGAAAATTTTAATAAGTTATTTGCATCAGAAGACATTGATATTGCAGTCTATGGACATATTCACTCACAGTTATTGCGTTACAGCGATACAGGTCAATTAATAGTCAATCCAGGAACAATCGGACAACCATTTTCAAGGCGTGGGAAGTTTCTAAAAGATAGAAGAGCACAGTATGCTATTTTAGAGATAGATGAGAATGGACTTGTAAATCTAGAATTTAGGCGTGTCTCATATGATATAGATCAAGAATTAGCAATAGCAAGAGATAATAATTTACCATATTATGAATTATATCAAGAACTGATTAAAACTGGAATTACGCACACACATGATTTAGAAATTCTTTCAAAACTCAATCAAAAAAATAATTATGTTGAAGTTTTACAAAGATTTTTGAATACATTATAAAGCTCAAGGGTTGTTTATAAATAACCGGTAAAAAGTTATTAGGATTCCTAGATTGATTATGAAAACTCATGTTAAGTATTAATTAGAAGGTAATTATATATTTTTTCATTCAGTAACTACTTTCGATAATATATATTATGTAAACTAGAAAAAATAGGGAAATTGTCAAGTCCGAATTTTAATGGTCTCCCTCTCTTCGATTTATACAGCTTTTAAAATGCTGTTAAAACAACGTTTTAACGCATGAAAAAGCAAAAAATAAATTTGAAAAAGAAAAGTAAATTCAAAAAAATTGCAAAAAGTTATGAAAAAAATCAGTCACATAAATTTATGACCGGCAAAATTTCTTCAAATCGCTGGTAAAATTTTTGTGGCTAATTTTGATTTTCAAGTTTAAATTTGTCATTTTATTGATTTATTCAGTGATTTTGATTGATTTACGGTTGATTTTTGCTTAAATTATATTAATTAGTAATAATCATGTATTTTCAAAATAATTAAAGTTTGCTATTGAATTCGCTTAAAAATCAACGCTTTGAAGTGTTTTTGGAGCTTCTTAAATGTCGTTTATAGCCGTATGTACGGTCAATTTCTTGTAATTTACGTCTAAAGACGTCTCTCGGCGTCTTATAATTCAAAACGGCTTTTGGTCTGCTATTGATTTTATGCAAAGAACGTCTTAAATCATCATTTGTAATGTGTTCAAAATGTGTTTTCTTTGGAAAGTACTCGCGCAGCATTCGATTGGCATTTTCATTAGAGCCACGTTCCTCAGGACTATATGGATGTGCAAAGTACGCTATGATCTGAAATTCCTTTTGAACTTTGTTGATCACAAAATGATTTGTAAATTCAAATCCATTATCAAATGTGAATGATTGAACAACATACTTGGAACGCTTTCCAAAAAGATGCATAAACTGATCCAAAACTTTACAGACTGCTTTTCCTGATTGTGAATCCGCTTTTAAAACAATGTAGTAACGCGTTTTACGTTCACAAAACGTCACAAAAACTTTTTTATAGCCCTTCTTTGGCAAAACACAGTCAACTTCCCAATGTCCGAATAAGCGACGACTATTTACCGCGGGCGAACGCTCCTCAATCGAATGTTTAATTGGTCTAATCACCCTTTTTCCTGTTGTTTCACCCTCCTTTCCTGAATTTTTAGTTCTTCTGCCTGCCGTTCCTTGGCACTCATCTCAAGTAAGCGTGTTGACTTTCGACGTTTAAAACGTTTTTGATAGCGCAAATTATCTTCTGAGACTCCTGGGATCATGCCACGGTAAATCCAGTTATAAATCGTGTTGCGGCTCAATTTAAGTTCCCTATGCGTTTCTGCAATCATTTGTGGTGACCACTTATCGTCTAAGATTCGTCTAGCGATAATTCGGGCTTTTTTCTTGGTATATTTCTTTTTAGTTCCGATTCGACTTTGTCTTAAGTTGGCATATTGCTGGGCTTCTTCTGCGTTGTAGCGATATGCTCGCCATTTACGTGGCATAAGATGATAATCTGAGTAGCGTTGACTTCTGCGAAGTTCATTGTTGATCGTCATAACAGTACGATGTAAGCGGCGTGCAATCTCAGCTTGATTATGGATTTTTTCAATATTCCAGAGATAGTCGATTTGACCACGTTCAAATGCTGTTAAATGTTTATTCCGTTTATTTTTCATTAAATGCCCCTTTCTTACGAAATAAAATAGCCATCATTAAAATGATGACTATTTAAATTATATAATTTATCTACTTATATTTAGGCTTCATTTTCATTACGACTTGATTAAAACGCTTTATTTTTGATATTAAATTACTATCTGCTTGTAATGGTGGTGTAAATATTATGTGTCTTATGGATATTTAATATCAGCAATAGTAAAATATTTCGTCTATTTCTGCGCTAATTAATGCTCCTAAGTCAATATTTGGCACATGTTTTTCTAGACACTTGTTCTGATTCTTTCAGTGTTGAACCAATTAATATAATTTGAGATTCTGAGAATTAAATCCTCAAAGCTTGAGAAATGCGTTTGAAAAACGAA